>NZ_MCWD02000003.1:0-518437 GCF_002874195.2 Vibrio sp. 10N.286.45.E10
AGCTTCTCTTCGTTGTGACTTGCATCACTTCGGAAGAGGCGGCCATTCTAGCGATTTAATTCTCAGTGTCAAACACTTTTGAAAATTAATTTCTACTTTCTAAAAGTAGGAGCGAATAATCGCTTAAAGCTAGTTGCCTAACTAACATTCTGCGCTGAAGCCTTGTGGCGTCTGCCGTGTCAGTGAGGCGGCATTATAGAGATGTTCATCACATTGGCAAGTGTTTATTAAAGAAAAATGCAAAAATAACGATTACATGACGAATAAACACTCAAAGCCTTATTTATTCAACTTTAACTACAAAGTAACTACACAATAACCACAGACTTACCCACAATCGCTCTAATTTTATCCCCTAGAAACAAAAAAGGCTGCCTTATGGCAGCTTTTTAAATAACAATGAGTCTAAATCCCAGAGCCATATTGCTCTCCATCATCTTCATGGAGACCACATTCGCGTTTCAGCCCATTAAAACGAGTTTCTTCTTCAGTCATACCCGGTTCCCACTTCTTAGTTGTATGTGTATCTCCAACAGAAAGGTAACCCTGCTCTCGAAGCGGGTGATAACCGAGACCATGCTCTTCTAGGTAATAGTGAACATCTTTATTCGTCCAATCGATTACCGGCAAAAATTTAAACACACCATTTTGAATAGATAAGATTGGCAAGTTTGCACGCGATTGAGATTGCTCTCTTCTTAAACCGGAAAACCATGTCCCAGCCTCGAGCTCATCTAGCGCTCTTCTCATCGGTTCAACTTTATTAAGCTTGTTGTACTTCTCTATCCCTTCTATACCTTGCTCCCAAAGTTTTCCATATTGCGCTTCTTGCCAATTAGGGCTCTGTTGGGCACGAAAGACTTGAAGGTTTAGAGTCAACTTCTTACTTAACTCATCGATAAAGCGATATGTTTCAGGAAATAGATACCCTGTGTCCGTCAGAATAACCGGAATATCTGGTTTTGCTTGAGTCACTAAGTGCAGCATTAACGCGGCTTGAATGCCGAAACTTGAAGACACAACATGTGATCCTTCCAAGTTTTCTAATGCCCATTTAACTCTTTCTAATACTGTTAGCTGTTCTAACTCAGCATTAATTTGCCCAAGACGAAGTATTTGCTCCGTCTTAGTCAATGCGAGTAGCTCTGCTAACTTCAATTTTGAAGCGACAGAATTATGCATGCAGATCCCTCTTGGAAATGATCACCTCTTCGATGATGCCAGCTCGGATTGTAAAATCACCGAACCCTTCATTGTCGTTGCGTTCTGTAGCCCAACGTCCCACCAGCGCATCAATCTCTTCTAAGGTCTGAGCTGATGTGATGTTCTCTTTATACATCTTAGGGATACGAGTTCCGGCCTTGTTGCCACCTAGGTGCATGTTGTAACGCCCCGGAGCCTTACCCACTAAACCAAGTTCAGCCAACATTGCACGACCACAACCGTTTGGACAACCTGTGATTCGAAGGATGATGTTATCTTCTTCTGGTAATCCATGTTTTTTCAGAATGTCTTCAACATCCGTTACAAACTCAGGAAGAAAACGCTCAGCTTCTGCCATTGCTAAAGGACATGTTGGGAAAGCCACACACGCCATTGAGTTTTTACGTTGCTCTGAAACAGCATCGTCCATCAAGCCATATTGACGCGCCAGTTTTTCAATCTTGGCCTTTTGACTCGTCGACACACCCGCAACAATTAGGTTTTGGTTTGCAGTCATGCGGAAGTCACCTTTGTGGATCTTCGCTATTTCAGCAACACCTGTTTTCAGAGCTTTACCCGGAAAATCAAGTAAACGACCATTCTCGATGAATAACGCCAAGTGGTGCTTACCATCAATGCCTTCCGCCCAACCAATGCGATCACCACGGCCAGTAAACTCATAAGGTCGGCTTTCAGAAAATTCTACGCCTGCACGCTTTTCTACTTCTGCTTTGAATACATCAATACCAACACGGTCTAGCGTGTATTTGGTTTTTGCATTCTTACGGTTTGAACGGTTACCCCAGTCACGCTGAGTCGTTACCACCGCCGCTGCTACATCTAACGTTTTATCTAATGGCACAAAACCAAAGTCGTCAGCTTTACGTGCATAAGTAGAGGTATCACCATGTGTCATAGCAAGACCGCCACCGACTAACACGTTAAAGCCCACCAACTTTCCGTCTTCAGCAATAGCAACAAAGTTAAGATCGTTAGCATGGACGTCCACATCATTTTGCGGAGGAATGACAACCGTCGTCTTGAACTTACGCGGTAGGTAGTTGCTACCAAGGATAGGTTCTTCATCCGTTGTTTCTAGTTTTTCACCATCTAACCAGATTTCTGCATAAGCACGAGTCTTCGGTAATAGATGTTCACTGATCTTTTTCGCCCACTCATAAGCTTCTTGGTGAAGCTCAGACTCAACCGGGTTTGTCGTACACAGAACATTTCGGTTTACATCACCCGCTGTCGCAATTGAATCAATGCCAATGTTATTTAGCGTTTGGTGCATCAACTTAATGTTCGGCTTCAAGACACCGTGGAACTGAAACGTTTGACGAGTTGTTAGACGAATTGAACCGTAAGAGGTACTTTCGTCTGCGAACTTATCAATCGCCAACCACTGCTTAGGGGTAATGATGCCACCAGGCATACGAGCACGCAGCATTACGTTATGTAACGGTTCGAGCTTTTGCTTGGTACGTTCGTTGCGAATATCACGGTCGTCTTGTTGATACATACCGTGGAAACGAATCAACTGAAAGTTATCAGCAGTAAAGCCACCAGTTATTCGATCTTGGAGATCTTGTTCAATCGTACCGCGTAGGTTATTACTTTCACGCTTAAGACGTTCATTGTCAGCCAAAGGTCCAAGTACTTGACCTAGCACTTCTTGCTCTATTACTTGCTTGCTCATTAGTAGACATCCCTTTGGTAACGTTTCGCTTTACGTAAATCATTAATATATTGTTCAGCTTGTTCGCGGCTCTGATTGCCATGTTTTTCCGCAATAGTAACTAACGCTTCATGGACATCTTTCGCCATTCGAGTCGCATCGCCACAAACATAAAGGTACGCGCCCTCTTGGAGCCATTGCCAAACCGGCTCTGCTTGTTCGATTAAACGATCCTGAACATAAACCTTTTCTTTTTGGTCACGGCTAAAGGCAACATCTAGCTTAGTTAGCGCGCCAGACTTAAGGTACTTCTGCCATTCAACTTGGTATAAGAAATCTTGAGTAAAGGTACGGTCACCGAAGAACAACCAGCTTTTGCCTTCAGCATCATTGTTTTCACGCTCTTGAACGAAACTGCGGAAAGGAGCGATACCTGTACCCGGGCCGACCATGATGATTGGTGTATTGTCGTCTTGTGGTAGCTTGAAGTTATTGTTGTTCTCTACAAACACCTTCACTTCGCCACCTTCTTCAAGGCGCTGAGCCAAGAAGCTTGATGCTCCACCTAAACGAGACTCTTCACCTTTTTGGTATTCAACCAGACCAACCGTTAAGTGAACTTCTTCATCCACTTCCGCTTGGCTTGATGCAATAGAATAGAGGCGCGGAGTCAGCTTACGTAACAGGCCAATTAACTCATCAGCCGATAGCTTGGTTTTCTTCTCTGCTAGTACGTCAACGATCTGAGTATTGCCCGCGTATTCACGAAGCTTGTCTTTATCTTCCACCAACTTGATTAACTTCTTGCTGCCAGATAACTCAGCAAACTTGGTCACAAGCTGAGGGTTTGA
The DNA here is from genome assembly GCF_002874195.2 of Vibrio sp. 10N.286.45.E10. NCBI lineage: Bacteria > Pseudomonadati > Pseudomonadota > Gammaproteobacteria > Vibrionales > Vibrionaceae > Vibrio > Vibrio sp. 10N.286.45.E10. The sequence continues at coordinate 3,733 of NZ_MCWD02000003.1, forward strand.
AGTGGTAATCTCAAATTTACTCACTAGCGCACTATGGATAGATAGATTGTCACCATCGACATCGACACTTTCGATGCCAGATAACCCAACCTTAGAAAGGATCTGATTCGCGAGTTCTGAACTGTTTTCATACCACACACCCAGTGCATCACCCGGTTGGTAAGTAATACCCGACTCATCAAGATCAATCTCGATATGACGAACATCTTTACCCGAGTCACGACCCGTGATCTTTTGGCTGGTTAATAGTGTCGCTGTGTATGGGTTTTGTTTGGTGTATTGCGAATGACCAGCAGCCGCTTGACCTACAGGTAATTGAACCACATCGGCTTCAGTGCCTGTCGATAGCGTCTCTTTTACTTGCTCTAATGCTTTAGCGCGCCATTCCGTTGCTGACTCTTCGTAATCAACATCACAATCAAGGCGATCGACAAACGATTTAGCACCAAGCTTAGCGAGGAAGTTATCGAAATCTTTAGCCGTTTGGCAGAAGAACTCATAGCTGGAGTCACCTAAACCAATCACACCGTATTGTAGATTCGATAATTTTGGCGCTTTCTTCGATTGAAGGAATTCATGCAACTCAATAGCGTTATCAGGGGCTTCGCCCTCACCATTGGTTGAAGCGACGAAAATGACGTGTGTCTCTTTGGCTAAGTTCTTACCTTTATAATCACTCGCATCGAAAAGCTCGACCGCGATTCCTAAGGCTTTGGCTTCTGCCTCTAGCGATTCAGCGACGCCTTTTGCATTACCCGTTTGAGAAGCGAAGATAATGCTGAGCTTACCCGCAGGCTTAGCCGCTAATGCAGCGGCCGCTTGAGCGATTGGCGCAGCAGCACCGACAGGCTGAGCTTGGCTCACTCCCCAAAGATAACCACTGACCCACGCCAGTTGCTGTGAAGACAGTTCAGAAACAGTTTGCTGAAGATGACCCAATTGTTGGTCATTAAGTGGTGCTGCTAGCCCAGGTAACTCATTAGCCCCAGACTGTGCATTATTATTTTGTGAAGACTCTTTCTTATTTAAAGACATGGTCACGACATCCCTAATCATTGCGTGACGATAGATTAACCACTCCTTTTAATAACAAGAAAGAATAGAAAAGTATGTTTTATAACTTTTTGGAAGTAAAAACCGATTGAAACGTAAATTGCCTTACTGGTCTTCAATGCGTACTTGCTGAAAGCCAACCGCCATTGCTGACTTAGATGCTAGGTCTAAATCCGCGTAATGACATTCTTCACCATGAACATCAGTAAGCAGAACAAAGCCACCTCCCATATGGCGAAACTCCACAACCCAAGACCCTTCTTGAATTGAGGGCTCTATGATGGCTTCAACTAACAAGTTTTCTCTATATAAATTTCGTAATTCATTGAGTGTCATATTCCATCCCTTGCTTTGACCTCACAACATAGACCTTCTAAGAATAGACGCTAATTAGCTCTTTGTATTAAGGATGGTCGAAAGTGATGAATGTGCTAACTAATTCCAGAAAGATATAATCAATAGATATAAAAAAACGCCACTTAATAAAGTGGCGTTCTTAAAATTCGTTCTAAATTTGCTTTATATGGCCTAGAAGCGCACTTCAGCACCAGCAAACCAACCATCGACCATGACAAAGCTCTTACCTAGTTCCGAGCTAAAGAACTCATCCGAATCTAGGTCGATAACACGGTAACCACCACGCAGGGCAATTTCAGATTCTGATACAGGGATTCGGTACTGAACACCCGCCATCAAGTCAGTGCTCTTAATACCACTGCTATCACCGAACTCCATCGTACCAATGATATCGAAGTTGGTGTCCGGCACATTGATCTCTGCGTTACCGTAGAAGCTCCACGTGAATTCATCAAACGTTGATGTTTTCGCACCCGTCGTTTTTGGTTCGATATAATTAGAGTTCGAGTACTGAGTAAACGTCACACCAGCATCGAAGTTCATCAACTTGTGCTCTAGCAGTGTGTAGTAAAACGTATAATCGTACTTATCAAAAGCCAACGAGTCCGCATCAACAGAGGTATAACGGAAGCTAGCATTTGGGAGCACTGGGGCATTATGCTCAAATGCGAAATACAACGAAGGTGAGTTAGAATCGTCATCTTGTCTAACTTCGTTTAACTTTGTACTTCCCCACCACATATCAGCACCGACTTTAGCCGTGTAAGAAAACTCTTCAGCAGCAGACACTGCTGAACTTAAAGATAGCATTCCCACTAAAGCAATTAATGGCATTTTATTCATTTGAGATAGCTCCAATTCCATATCGTAGTGCTAATTGTATGCACATTCATAGATTATTGGGGAAAATTCTACCACACATCTTAAATTCTAAAACGATAAACCGCTGACGAGTAAAGATTTGACGGCACTATGACCTTAGTAACGTCTCTGGTTAGAACTGTGTACAAAGTTTTTGAAAAACCACACACCGATTGCAATCACGATCAACCAAGGCAGTAACTTAAACACAACGCCCATCATACCTAAGACCAACATGACTAATAACGCTACTCCGGTTGCGGCCAATATCGTCATAAACGTGATACCTGTGACAAGCAGAGTTGCAACGAAAATAAGAACAAAGATTAATTCAAACATAATGGTCTCCCTAATGAGTTAATGACCTATCTTTCCTACTTTCTAACATTGCAGCTTCCATACCAAGTATGCCAACCCAAGAAAATCCTTATTTATCAGATAAATAAAAAGCCACACATCTTCATGCGTAGCTTTTCGGAAACTTGTAGTGGTAAATTTAGCCTCTAATGGCGAATTTAACCTTAAGGTTTTTAACTTAGAGGGAGGTTAGACATTTAGCTCTTTAGGGATCTTAGCCAATGCTGTTTGCATCACTTCGATACCTGCACCTTTCTTATGTGCGTTTTCACTGATGTAGCGACGCCATTGTCTTGCACCAGGCATGCTTTGGAACAAACCAAGCATATGACGAGAGATATGTCCTAAGCTTGCGCCATTTGAAAGTTCACGTTCGATGTACGGGTACATTTCTTCAACCACTTGTGAGCGCTTCTTGATTGGCGAGTCTAAACCAAAGATCTGCTGATCGACTTCAGCCAAGATAAATGGGCTATGGTAAGCCTCACGACCAATCATCACGCCATCAAGGTGTTGTAAGTGCTCTTTAGTTTGCTCAAGAGTAGTAATGCCACCATTCACGGCAATCACCAGATCAGAGAAATCTTTCTTGATTTGATATGCACGATCATAATCTAGAGGTGGGATCTCACGGTTCTCTTTCGGACTCAGGCCACTCAACCACGCTTTACGCGCATGGATAGTAAATTGCTCACAGCCACCTTTTTCAGAAACCGTCGAAACAAACTTAGTTAGAAACTCATAAGAGTCTTGGTCATCGATACCGATACGCGTTTTCACGGTAATTGGAATATCAGTGACTTCTTTCATCGCTGAAACACAATCTGCCACCAGCTCAGGCTCAGCCATTAGGCACGCACCAAAGCGACCATTCTGAACTCGGTCTGAAGGGCAACCGACGTTAAGGTTTACTTCATCATAACCACGTTCACCAGCCAGTTTGGCACAAGCAGCCAGATCAACCGGATTAGAACCGCCGAGTTGAAGAGCAAGAGGATGCTCTTGCTCGTTATATTCTAGAAAGTCGCCCTTACCATGTAAGATCGCGCCCGTTGTTACCATTTCCGTGTACAGAAGAGTCTGCTGAGAAAGCAAACGGTGAAAGTAACGACAGTGGCGGTCAGTCCAATCGAGCATTGGAGCGACAGACAACCTACATGAATGTGTCATGGCAAAGTACCCTAGTAGCGAGTCAAAAAAATATGCTGGAATACCCAGCAAAAGCAAGGTCGGCTATTGTAAATGCTATGCCCTGTTTGTGCTATATGAACTTTGCCTCACACTTTTTTATAAACCTATTCACCAGATCTCTAATTCAGCCTCATTAATCAGTTATGCCTTGAGTCACACTGTCATTTTGAGTTACCTTGTCTTATTCAAAGTCGTGGGTCACAATACGCTCTGTACCTGACTTTAATAGAAATCATTGGCCCCCAAAACGTAGTAACCTAGAAATAGGGTTTAATTAGGGATGGCCGATTGAATGGTGAAAAATTTGGACCACACATTAATAGAGCAAGTTGAAGGGATATGCGCATCGCGAGGCGTTAGATTGACGCCTCAGAGAAAGCGAGTGTTTGAGCTCATTCTCTCTAATAAAAAAGCCTCTAGTGCTTATGAATTGTTAGAGCAGTTGAAAGTCAGTGAACCACAAGCCAAGCCTCCTACGGTTTATCGCGCTTTAGATTTCTTGTTAGAGCAAGGTTTCATTCACCGAGTTGAGTCAACCAATAGCTTCATATGCTGCTGTTCTTGCAATGCCAACAAACATTTCTCCCAACTACTGATCTGCGATAAATGTGGCACTGTGATCGAACTGCAAGACGATGCGCTTGTCACCCTACTCGCCAGTAACGCTGAGAAGCATGGCTTTCAATTGACTAATCATGTCATTGAATCGCATGGCATTTGCCAATCTTGCTCCTCCGAGATGAAAGAATAAGATTATAGAAGAACATTATGCGCGCTGAATTTGTAAACCCGTTTTTAGCTTCTTTGATGAACGTACTAAAAACGATGGCTTCTCTAGAATTGAAGCCACAAAAACCAAGAGTTAAGAAAGATGAAATCGCTCGTGGCGATGTATCCGGCCTAATTGGTATGGTGGGTACACAATCTCGTGGCTCTATGTCGATCACCTTTGATGAAGGTCTCGCTCTCGAAATCATGGAAAACATGCTCGGTGAACGACCAAACGGCCTCAACGAAGAAGTGACCGATATGGTGGGTGAAATCACTAACATGGTGACTGGCGGTGCAAAACGTATTCTTGCGGAAAGCGGTTTTGACTTCGATATGGCAACGCCAATCGTGGTTTCCGGTAAAGGTCATACGATTCGTCACAAGTGTGATGGGGCAATCATCATCATGCCTTTTTCATCTCAATGGGGTAATGCTTTCATCGAGATCTGTTTCGAATAACAGCTGTTTATTTCTAGCAGTACTGAGTATCAAAGAAGGTTGGCATAATGCCAGCCTTTTTTATTACCTGCGATTTAACCATTGCTTGCTCTACAGATACAAAAACGCCAACCCGAAGGTTGGCGTTTTTTGGATGCTATCGACTCAATTAAGCTTTAAGCGCTTTAAATGCGTTGATTAGACCGTTCGTTGAGCTGTCGTGAGATGTTACTTGAGCATCATCAGCAAGCTCTGGAAGAATTTGGTTTGCTAGTTGCTTACCAAGTTCTACACCCCATTGGTCGAAGCTGAAGATGTTCCAGATAACACCTTGAACAAAGATCTTGTGCTCGTACATCGCGATTAGGTTACCTAAAGAGCGAGGGTTGATTTGCTTAACAAGAATTGAGTTCGTTGGGCGGTTACCTTCAAACACTTTGAAAGGTACTAGCTCAGCAACTTCTTCAGCTGTTTTGCCCGCAGCTAGGAATTCAGCTTCTACAGCCTCTTTTGTCTTACCGAAAGCTAGAGCTTCAGTTTGAGCAAAGAAGTTAGACATTAGCTTCTGGTGGTGATCAGATGCTGGGTTGTGGCTGATAGCAGGCGCGATGAAGTCTGATGGGATCAGCTTAGTGCCTTGGTGAATCAGTTGGTAGAAAGCGTGCTGGCCGTTTGTACCAGGTTCACCCCAGATGATAGGACCAGTTTGGTACTCTACCGGGTTACCTTCACGGTCTACAAACTTACCGTTTGATTCCATGTTACCTTGCTGGAAGTAAGCAGCAAAACGGTGCATGTATTGATCGTAAGGTAGAATTGCTTCTGACTCAGCGCCGTGGAAGTTGTTGTACCAAATACCGATAAGCGCAAGGATGACTGGAATGTTGCTTTCAAACTCAGTTGAAGCAAAGTGGTTATCCATCTCGTGAGCACCTTCTAGTAGCTCAACGAAGTTATCGAAGCCAACAGAAAGAGAAATAGAAAGACCGATCGCAGACCATAGTGAGTAACGGCCACCAACCCAGTCCCAGAATTCGAACATGTTGTCAGTATCGATACCAAACTCAGCAACTGCAGTTGCATTAGTTGATAGTGCTGCGAAGTGTTTAGCTACGTGTGCGTTGTCACCCGCTTCAGCCAAGAACCAATCACGTGCAGAGTGTGCGTTAGTCATTGTTTCTTGAGTAGTGAATGTTTTAGATGCCACTAAGAATAGCGTTGTTTCTGGGTTCAGAGGCTTAAGTGTCTCAACGATGTGAGTGCCATCTACGTTAGAAACGAAGTGCATGTTTAGACGAGTTTTATATGGCGTTAGAGCTTCAGTCACCATGTATGGACCAAGGTCCGAACCGCCGATACCGATGTTAACTACATCAGTGATCTCTTTACCTGTGTAACCTTTCCACTCACCAGAAACGATGCGGTGCGTGAACAGTTCCATTTTTGCTAGTACTGCGTTCACTGCTGGCATTACGTCTTTGCCATCAACCATTACTGGGTTGTCGCTACGGTTACGTAGAGCTGTGTGAAGTACTGAACGACCTTCAGTCTTGTTGATTGCATCACCACCGAACATTGCTTCAATTGCAGACTTAACTTCAGTCTCGTTCGCAAGAGCAAATAGGTGCTGCATAGTTTCAGCATCGATAAGGTTCTTAGAGTAATCGACTAAGATGTCAGAACCGAAACGAGTAGAAAAGCTCTCGAAACGCTTTGCATCTTGAGCAAACAGCTCTTTCATATCCATATCTTGAGCAGACTCAAAATGTGCCGTTAGAGCTTTCCACGCTTGTGTATGCGTTGGGTTGATATTTTTCAACATGGTATCTATCCCGATGTTACTGTAGGTTTTATTCTAAACGTCACCTAGGTGATGAATAGAACCCCCGATTAGGCGAAAGTTTATATTTTTCTGTGATGACCAAACCGCGCCACCACTGAAAGATTCTTTGTAATTTTTTTTCACGACGTATTATGCCGCATATGAAGAGCTGTACCTTGAGATAAATCAGGATTAGATTTCCTGACAGAAGAATCGGTACAGACTCTAGCTCTAACATAATTAAATGTGAGCGATACCTGATAAATTCAAGTTCAAAAGATAGCGTTAAACCACTTTTTTTCCAAATACATTATAAAGGATGGCGTATGTGGATTCAGAAGACTATACACCTAAATGCACGAAAGCGTGGATTTCATCTCATTACTGATGAAATTGAACAACAGATACACGATATCAATTCTCTATCTGTTGGTTTATTACATCTTTTTATCCAACATACCTCTGCCAGCATCACATTAAATGAAAACGCAGATCCTACCGTCCGTACCGATATGGAGTCGCACTTCAATAAGTTTATCCCAGAGCGAGCGCCCTACTACAGACACACCTATGAAGGTGATGATGACATGCCTGCCCACATTAAAGCATCGACACTTGGCACCAGTGTGACAATACCAATTAGCAATGGTCGTTTAGCTTTAGGAACATGGCAGGGCATTTACTTAGGAGAGCACCGGGATTGTGGTGGAAGCCGAACTGTGATTGCTACGATGCAAGGTGAGTAGACTGCTTGAAAACAAGATCTCCTTAATAAAAACAATATCTTGTTAATAAAAAAGAGTGGTGCGTTTCCACAACCACTCTTATAAAAATAGTATTTGGCCTACTGTAGGCCGAAAGCTTTAGAAGGGCTGATTTATCATGACCCTAAAGGTCCCTTCATCACCACCTCGCGCTAATTCAGCACGAACAACAATGCCTTCCACTTGGAAACGAACTGCGCCACCTAAGCTCCACTTCATGTCTGTATGCAGTGTTTTAATGTCGTACTCATCGGCAACACGCCCTACTTCAGCAAACGCTACCCATTGCCACCAAGGCAAGTCGTAGTAGTTAATCAGTGGGATATCGCCCAAAGGTTGCCAGTCAGGAAGCACTCGATACTCTGCAGAGTAATGCACTGCAGAGCGACCGTGATAACGGCCTCCGGTATAACCTCGTAATCGATACAAGCCACCTAATCGAGCTTGCTCGGTCTCCGGTGGACGAGCACAATCTTGCCCAGAGCAGTTATCCCATGTAGGCGTGTCAGCCGTATAGAAATCGAATGCTAAAACTTGTTGATCGAATAAGTCCCCTAAAGGACCTAAAGCAAAGTACTGACTATTTTGGAAGGTCCACTTGAGCCACAAGTCATCATTAGACCAGCTTTCTGCTCCGGTGGTGAATTCTAAGTTAGTATGAGAGCCCTTGGTTGGGTTACGTGTGCTATCACGGTTATCCCAATCAAACGCCAAACTAAAGCCCGTCGCCTCTTCAGAATTGTTTAAGCCTTCTAACTCTCGGGAAGTATAAAAAGGTGTAAAGACAATCGAGCTGACACCCGACTCAACGGGCGAAGCAAGGCTCACGTCTTTGATCGGTTGAAATCCCCCTAACAAGCCATATTCTGCAACATTGCCCCAAGGCAGCAGGTACTTAAACTCAAACTGATAGTTTTCTTCTAAGCCATCGGCAATGGTTTTGTCATCAATGGATGAATCATTATCGCCTTGAGAGCCAATGTAATACGGGTTGTCGTTGAAGCGAGCTTGATACATCTGAGTGCTGAACAGTACGCTCTCAGACAATGCAAAATTAAAGGCTGATAAGAAACCGACGTAGCTATCTTTATCTGAATAAAGTGCCATACCAAACAGAGCGGCTTGAGGTTGCCAAACACCCTTTGCGACACCCGCAACCCCAAAGGTGTTACCCATTGTTTCGGTGCTGAAGTAGAAAGGGACAAAGGCTGAATCTTTTTCTTCACTCAAAGCAGAGGAAGAAAAGCTGACACCAAGTAGCGCCATCACTGACATCACTAAGTGTCGAGTCGTTCGCTTGAACATCATTTACTTTATAAGATCCATGATTACTTCACATACTCCATCGCAACACGCGAAGTCAGTTTCGTAACCAACTCGTAAGCGATAGTGCCAATATGTTCCGCCACTTCTTCTGAAGGTAAGTCTTTACCCCATAGCGTCGCCTCATCACCGACTTTATCAGCCGCATCAGGGCCTAGGTCAACCGTTAGCATATCCATCGATACTCGTCCTGCGATCGGTACTTTTCGACCGTTAACGAACACTGGTGTGCCGTTAGGTGCTGTACGAGGATAGCCATCACCGTAACCAATCGCGATAACTCCAACCTTGGTATCACGTTCACTGGTCCAGTTTCCGCCATAACCAACACTTTCACCGGATTTCACATCGCGAACCGCTATCAGGTGTGAGGTCAAAGTCATCACTGGCAAAAAGCCAAGCTCTTGCGCTGATTTATCCACAAACGGAGATACACCGTAAGAGATGATTCCTGGGCGAACCCAATCAAGGTGGCTGTCAGGCCAAGCGAGTAAACCCGCAGAAGCAGCAAGTGAACGCTCACCTTCACAACCTTCGGTAAGAGACAAGAAAAGCTCAGTCTGTTCAACGGTGGTGGTTCTATCTAGTTCATCAGCACAACCGAAATGGCTCATGTAACGCAGAGGTTTAGCTACGTTTGCACATTGATGCAAACGCTCAACAAAGTTTTGGTATTGCTCAGGGCGAACACCTAATCGATGCATACCACTATCGACTTTTAGCCATACCACAACGGGGGTTTCCAAATCCGCATCCTCTAGCGCGCTTAATTGCTCTTCACAATGCACTACCGTTTGAATGTTATTGGTCACCAAGATGGGTAAATCGCCCGAAGAGTAAAACCCTTCCAGCAACAAAATAGGTTTAACAATGCCACCAGCACGCAGTTGTAACGCTTCTTCAATACGCGCCACACCAAAAGCATCAGAGCTTTTTGAATGCTTGGCGATATGCAGTAAGCCATGTCCGTAACCATTGGCTTTTACAACAGACATTACCTTGCACTGAGGAGCCTTCGACTTTATCTGGTTCAGGTTATGTTCGAGCGCGTTTAAATCAATGCTCGCCGTCGCCGCTTTCATGTAAGTCATTAGCGATTACTCATCATCAAATGCAGGACCTGCATAGTTATCAAATCGGGAGTGTTGACCTTGGAATGTCAAACGAACCGAACCGATAGGACCGTTACGCTGCTTACCAAGGATGATCTCAGCAATACCTTTCAGTGAGCTGTCTGGGTTATAAACCTCATCACGATAGATGAACATGATCAAATCGGCATCTTGCTCAATCGAACCTGATTCACGCAAGTCCGAGTTTACTGGGCGCTTATCAGCACGTTGCTCTAGGGAACGGTTAAGCTGAGAAAGTGCTACAACCGGAACGTTGAGCTCTTTTGCCAGCGCTTTCAATGAGCGAGAAATCTCGGCGATTTCAAGAGTACGGTTATCAGATAACGAAGGTACACGCATTAATTGAAGGTAATCTATCATGATCATAGAGATACCATCGTGTTCACGAGCAATACGTCGAGCACGAGAACGTACTTCTGTTGGCGTTAGACCCGAGCTGTCATCGATATACATATTCTTCTTATCCATAAGAATACCCATGCTCGACGAGATACGAGCCCAATCTTCATCGTCTAACTGACCAGTACGAATCTTGGTTTGGTCTACGCGAGAAAGTGACGCAAGCATACGCATCATCAGCTGTTCGGCTGGCATCTCTAGCGAGAAGATTAAAACAGGTTTGTCTTGCTTCATCGCTGCGTTTTCACACAAGTTCATCGCAAACGTGGTTTTACCCATCGATGGACGAGCAGCAACAATAATTAAGTCAGAACCTTGTAGGCCAGCAGTCTTTTTATTGAGGTCGTTGAAACCGGTATCGACACCTGTCACACCATCTTGTGGCGTTTTGTATAGGATCTCGATACGCTCTAGCGTCTTTTCTAGAATACTATCAACGTTTTGCGGACCTTCGTTTTCACTTGCACGGCCTTCGGCTATCGCGAAGACTTTACTTTCAGCAAGATCAACCAGCTCTTCCGATGTACGACCTTGTGGGTCATAACCAGAATCCGCAATCTCATTCGCCACCCCGATCAGGCTACGAACGAGTGCACGTTGCGCCACGATATCCGCATACGCATTGATGTTTGCCGCACTTGGGGTGTTTTTCGCTAAGTCAGCTAGGTAAGCAAAGCCACCCACTTCTTCAAGTTGCTCACGCAGCTCTAAATGTTCAGAGAGTGTAATAAGATCCAGAGGAGAGCTCTCTTCAAGGATATCCTTTACCGCTTCAAAGATCAGACGGTGAGGACGGCTATAAAAGTCTTTGGCCACAACCTTTTCGGCAACCGTATCCCAGCGTTCGTTATCCAATAACAAACCGCCAATAACAGATTGCTCAGCTTCTAATGAATGTGGCGGGACCTTGATGGCGTCCACCTGATCGTTGGCTGATTTCTGACTTTTGGTATCCACTATGACTACACTCAATAACTAATAATGATCGTTCATTATACCCAAGAACATCCGTTTGTAATCCGATCCTATGAGTTTGTTTTATTCTTCAGGAAGAATTTACCTATTGCTGACGGAATTAACCAAGGGTAGCATTACGATCCTGCCATTCACTCACTGTATAACTAGAGGTATGCGTGTCCAAATTATTGGCTCTGAGCACTGGTCTTCTAAGCACTGGTCTCCTGAGCGCTCCGTTGGCCTTAGCTGATGATGCTAAAGCCTCTGTTGATGCAATTCTCGACTCTATAGTAGTTCCAGAACCTACTGCTGAGCCGATCGTCGTTGCACCAGCACCTGAAGAAAAAGATATGGATATCGCACCGAGTGATACAAGTGATACAGAGCTGCCGAGCCCGCTAAAAACGGAAGTCGAATTTGGATATCAGTCGCATACTGGTAATTCTGATTCACGATCGCTTAACGCACGCCTTAACGGTGAGTACACGGCTGGCCGTCATAGAACCAGTGGTGAATGGAAATACTACAACCTCTACAAAGATGGCGAAGAAGATAAAAGGCAATCGACTTACTCGGCTCAAAGTGACTACAAGTTAAGCCCTAAAACCTACCTTTACGGCAGTTTCAAAGGTGTCGATTCACGATACAGCGCCTACTTTAAGGACTACACTGTTTCGAGCGGTCTGGGTTACCAGTTTTCAAATACAGAAGAGTTTGTATTGGAAGTCGAAGTCGGTCCGGGTTTTCGTTACCAAGAGCCGAATCTCGATGAGCTAGACGATGATGACATCATCTTCCCAGAGATTGTTGAAGAAGCGATTTTTCGTGGCAACGTGAATACGTCTTGGCAGGTATTGAAGAATCTGCAGCTAAAAGCGGATGTGACATTAGTGTCTGGCCACAGTAACCTAAAGTTTGATACCGAACTCGAAGCCATCAATGATATTACTGACAATATCGCGCTGAAGATCGCTCACTCTCGCCAATACCACGATAAAGTGCCTGAAGGATTAAGCAAAGAAGACTCTGTTCTATCTATAAACCTGCTATTCCAATTCTAATCTTAAGATCACTTCTAACCTTGAGAACGACCAGTTCAGCAATAACAGCTTATGGATCACGGTAAGCTTTTTACTTACCACAACCCTTCCTTGTACTTTCCTATATTCCAGACATAAAAAAACACCAGCCGAGGCTGGTGTTTAAAACTTTCAAAAGAAAGAATTCGTCTTGGTACTGAAATTACTCAGCTGCAACGATAGCGATTTTCGCAGTAGCAAAAACTTCAGAGTGAAGTTGGATGCTTACTTCGAATTCGCCGATGTTACGTAGAGCGCCTTCAGGTAGGCGTACTTCGCTCTTAGCTACTGCAACACCTGCCGCTGTAATAGCGTCAGCGATGTCACGAGTACCGATAGAACCGAATAGTTTACCTTCGTCACCAGCTTTAGAAGCGATTGTAACGCCTTCTAGAGTGTTAACGCTCTCTGCACGAGCTTCAGCAGCAGCTAGTTGCTCAGCAACTTTAGCTTCTAGTTCAGCACGACGAGTTTCGAACATAGCAACGTTGTCTTTAGTTGCCATAACTGCTTTACCCTGTGGGATAAGGAAGTTACGAGCGTAACCAGATTTAACGTTTACTTGGTCGCCAAGGCCACCTAGGTTACCGATCTTATCAAGTAGAATAACTTGCATTATCTTAGTCCTCTTAAACTATTATTAACTATTACCGATTACTGATGCTTGTCAGTGTACGGTAGTAGAGCTAGGTAACGAGAACGCTTGATAGCGCGAGCTAGTTGACGCTGGTACTTAGCGCTTGTACCAGTGATACGGCTAGGTACGATTTTACCAGCTTCAGTGATGTAGTTTTTAAGAGTTGCTACGTCTTTGTAGTCAATCTCTTGTACGCCTTCTGCAGTGAAACGGCAGAATTTACGACGACGGAAGAAACGAGCCATGGGCTATCTCCTGATCTTAAATTTAGTAAAGCGGTCTTTCACAATTATCGAAATAACTATCAACGACCTAAAACAAGTTGAGAATTTTTTAAGGCGTTAAGCCAAAAAAGAATTACTCAGCAGCTGCTTCTGGTTTAGCTTCTGTACGCTCTTCGCGACGAGGAGCACGCTCTGCACGCTCTTCTTTTTGCTTAAGCATAATAGATTGCTCAGTCACAGCGCCTTTAGTGCGCATGATCATGTTACGTAGAACTGCATCGTTGAAACGGAAAGCAGTTTCTAGCTCGTCAATCACTTCTTGACCAGCTTCAACGTTCATAAGAACGTAGTGAGCTTTGTGAAGCTTGTTGATTGGGTAAGCCATTTGACGACGACCCCAGTCTTCTAGACGGTGGATAGTACCGCCAGCTTCAGTGATAGAACCAGTGTAACGCTCGATCATGCCAGCAACTTGCTCGCTTTGATCAGGGTGAACCATGAATACGATTTCGTAATGACGCATTTGGTTGCTCCTTACGGATTATTAGCTTCCACGAGTGGCCCGGTCGTCCAGAGGAAGCAAGGAACTAAAGATAAATGACCGAGTTTTAAGGACGGCAAATATTATAGAAAGAACCCTGTATTGGCAAGTGATATTTGGCGAATAATGAAACAGTTTTTCTTTCGCCATTTAGGGGCTGTTAATCTTTCGAGCTGGCTTTTGCAGCTCTTTGTGGGAAATTTATACAAGACAGAGGCTTTGACGTGTAGCTAGCCTACATAAAAAGCCGATAACGCAGTAGAAATGAACCACAAAGGCTGCCCGAAGGGTTCGGCTAAAATCGTTTTATGCTTTGTTGAAGAATATTTGCTTAGAATGACTAGGCTACATACTCTTCGCCGCGCCTAAAACGATTTTATCTCGAACAAAATTCAACCACGAAAGAGCAACAACCCCTTGCCATCTGACAAACCAACCCGTTCTTTCGTAGCAGCCTAAAAACAAACGCCCACCAGCAAGTGGTAGGCGTTAATCAATTCATAGACTTAAAGTCGTTTTTCCTTTTGACTCAGCTTAACGCTATTGAGCTAAGCGCTGACGTACCGCTTCAAACAAACAAATACCAGAAGCTACCGAAACGTTCAGACTTGATACGCTACCTGCCATTGGGATCTTAATCAGATCATCACAGGTTTCACGAGTTAGACGACGCATACCGTCACCTTCTGCACCCATCACAACCGCAAGTGGGCCTGTTAGTTTCGCTTGGTAGATATCATGCGTTGCTTCACCTGCCGTGCCCACAAACCATACGCCCTGCTCTTGCAGTGCTCGCATTGTGCGAGCTAGGTTGGTTACACGCACAAGAGGAACTGTTTCCGCTGCGCCACACGCAACCTTGCTTACCGTTGCTGTTAACGGCGAAGAGCGATCTTTCGGTACGATAACCGCAGCAACACCTGCGGCATCCGCGTTACGTAGACAAGCTCCTAGGTTGTGAGGGTCTGTTACGCCATCTAGAACCAACAGCAAAGGCTGTTCGTGCTGCGCTAGGATATCGTCTAGGTGAGTTTCATTAAGCTGCTTAGCAGGCTTCACCTTAGCAATAAGGCCTTGGTGATTCGCACCTTGTGCTTTTTCATCCAGCGGCTTACGACCCATCTGTTGAATCGACACACCAAACTGTTGCAGTTGGTTCAGTAATGGAAGAAGACGCTCGTCTTGGCGACCTTTCAGTACATACGCTTCGATAAAACGTGCAGGATCTTTTTCTAGTACGGCTTTCACCGCGTGAATACCGTAAATAAATTCGTTACTCATTGTCTCAACTTACTCTTATTGCTCAGAGAAGAATGACATCAAACCCGACGCATTCATCTCTGTATTGTTTATTTCGAGAGTATGCGTCTTGCGCCTGATACTCTCGCATTAAAGTCATTTCGTATTAAATCAGTTAGGCGCTAAACCTGATTAGCAGAGCGCCTTATTAATCTTAAGATTTATCAGTCTTAAGACTTATCAGCCTTTGGCTTACGGCTTGCAGCACGCTTTTTCTTAGCGCGAGCTTTAGCAGCACCGGTTTTATTCGCTGGCTTTTTCTTCTTAGCCGGGCCTTCGCTGCTTCCGTCAGGTCGCTTAGTTGGCTCAACCATAGGCTTCGCTGATACACCTGGCTTATTACTCTTCACTGCTGAGCGCTTCTTGCTTTTCGCCTTTTTCATCGCTTCGGCTGCACGCTTCTTGGCTGTTTTGCCTTTACCACGCGGCTGACGATCAGTGTCTTCTAAGTCAAAGTCGATTTGGCGAGTTTCTAAGTTAACCGCAGAAACTTTCACTTTAACCGAATCACCCAAGCGGTAGATATTACCAGAGCTTTCACCCACGAGACGCTGACCAACAGCATCAAATTGGTAGTAATCGTTCGCTAGCGCTGAGATATGTACCAAGCCATCGATGTGCAGTTCAGTTAGACGAACAAAGAAGCCGAAGCCAGTCACGTTGGCAATTACACCATCCATCACTTCACCGACATGGTCTTGCATGTATTCACACTTCAACCAGTCGTTTACTTCACGCGTTGCGTCATCAGCACGACGCTCAGTCATTGAACACTGCTCGCCGTAGAAGTCCATATCATCGAAAGTGTAGTGGTAACCACCGGTTGGCGTCCAACGTTCGCTGTTACGACCGCCTTCTTTCGCAATAAGGTACTTAATCGCACGGTGCAATAGCAAGTCAGGGTAACGACGAATCGGCGAGGTAAAGTGAGCATAGCGTTTAAGGGCTAAGCCAAAGTGACCCGCGTTATCCGCGTTGTAGACCGCTTGCTTCATTGAACGAAGTAGCATGGTTTGGATTAATTCACGGTCTTCACGTTCGTTAATCTGTTGCATCAATTGTGCATAGTCTACAGGTGATGGCGACAGACCACCTTCCAGTGTTAAACCTAATTCACTTAAGAAGCTCTTGAAGCCCATTAGGCGCTCTTCGCCCGGAGTTTCGTGAACACGGTACAGAGCAGGCTCTTTCGCTTTCTCTACGTAAGATGCCGATGCGATGTTCGCCAGAATCATACACTCTTCGATGATCTTGTGTGCATCGTTACGGATTACCGGTTCAATGCGGTCGATCTTACGATCCGCATTGAAGATAAATTTGGTTTCTACCGTTTCAAACTCAATCGCACCACGCTCATCACGCGTTTTCTTCAGAACTTTGTACATCTTGTGCAGTTCTTCTAGATGCGGTACTTCTGGCTCGTAACGCTCACGAAGTTCTTCATTGCCATCTAAGATCGCGCCTACTTTATTGTAAGTAAGACGAGCATGAGAGTTCATGACTGCTTCATAGTGCTTGTAACCCGACAGCTTACCTTTGTCTGAGATAGTCATCTCACACACCATACATAAACGGTCTACTTGTGGGTTCAATGAACATAAGCCATTTGAAAGTACTTCTGGCAGCATTGGTACAACTTGTGACGGGAAGTATACCGAGTTACCACGGTTAATCGCTTCTTTGTCTAGCGCGGTATCTGGGCGAACGTAGTAACTTACGTCAGCAATCGCTACCCATAGACGCCAGCCGCCGCCTTTCTTCGCTTCACAGTAAACCGCATCATCGAAGTCACGCGCATCTTCACCATCAATGGTAACCAATGGCAGTTTACGCAGGTCTACACGTCCTTCTTTTGCTTCTTCAGGAACATGCTCACCGAGGTTTTCGATTTGCTTATCTACCGCTTCAGGCCACTCTTGTGGGATCTGATGAGTACGGATCGCAATCTGCGTTTCCATACCCGGCGCCATATTTTCACCAAGAACTTCGGTTACTTTACCCATCATGTTACGAGAACGACCACCGCGATCCGTAATCTCAATCACAACCACATTACCCATTCGAGCACCGCCTTTATGCTCAGTTGGGATCTGGATGTCGTGACTAATACGCGAATCATCAGCAACAACGTAAGAATGGCCGTATTCTAGGAAGAAGCGACCAACAAGTGGCGTTTTACGCTCTTCAAGCACACGAACCAAGCGACCTTCACGACGGCCACGCTTACTGTTATCAGTAGGCTGAACCAATACGTAATCACCATGCATGATGGTTTTCATCTGGTGATGTGGCAGCACGATATCATTGTCTTTACCCACACTGCCATCTGGGCGAACCCAACCATGACCGTCTTTATGACCAATCACATAGCCTTTGATCAGTTCCATCTTCTCAGGCAATGCGTAGCACTGACGACGAGTAAAGATAAGCTGTCCATCACGCTCCATTGCACGTAAACGACGACGCAGCCCTTCATATTGTTCCTCTCCAGCAAGACCCAAAGCTTCGAATAGATCGTTGCGGTTCATCGGAATATTCGCGTCTGTTAGAAACGAAATAATGAACTCTCGGCTTGGTACTGGGTTATCGTAATTTTTCGACTCTCGGTCGGCAAAAGGATCAACAGTGGTTGTCGCTGTCGTGTTTTCTGACGTTGGTGTGTTTTTTGACATAGGCGGGCCTGCTTAAGCAAGGAAGGTATATACCCCTAGTATATCTGATGCTAGGGGTAAGCTACAGATATGCTTTGGAAAACACTCAAATAACCTCAGATTGATACGTATTTTCACTTTGTGAAACATCGCTTCATAGACGTGGACTATCATCAAAATTTCAAGCAAACGATAAAACAAACGTTTGCGCCATGAATGAAATACACTATTATCCACGCACTTTACCAACTCCTGTTCTGAGTATGATATGAAACTAAAACGCACTTTATTGGCTTCAGCAATGGCAAGCCTCGCTCTATTTCCATTTGCGAGTTCGGCAATGGAAAAAGCTGACCTGATGATTACCGATGCCATGGTTCTGACCATGAACCAAGACAAAACGGTTTATGAAAGCGGTACTGTTGTCGTCAAAGACAACAAAATCATTGCGGTGGGTGATGCTTCACTAGAGAAGCAGTACCAAGCTAAGCAAGTGTTAGACGTTGATGGCGATATCGTTATGCCGGGTCTTATCAATACTCATACTCATGTATCAATGACGGTTTTCCGTTCGTTGGCCGATGATGTGCCAGATCGCCTGCACCGCTACATCTTCCCACTAGAGAAAAAGCTAGTATCGCGAGACATGGTACGTATTGGGGCGAACCTAGGTAACGTTGAAATGGTAAAAGGCGGTGTGACCACTTACGCCGACATGTACTACTTCGAAGATGAAGTCGCAAAAACCGTCGATAAGATTGGTATGCGTGCCATCCTAGGTGAAACGGTGATTAAGTTCCCTGTAGCCGATGCGGCTAACGCCGAAGAAGGTATTAAGTACGCGTTGAACTTCATTGAAGAATATAAAGATCACCCACGCATCACACCAGCGTTTGCACCGCATGCTCCTTACACCAACACCACAGAGATCCTGCAGAAAATATCTAAGCTCTCTCTAGAGTTAGATGTTCCAGTAATGATTCACCTTGCAGAGTCACACCGTGAAGAAGAGAAAATTGCAGAACGCTCAGGTGGCTTATCTCCAGTTCAATACATGGACAGCATTGGCGCACTCAACAAAAACTTGGTGGGTGCACACATGATCCTAGTAGACGATCATGATATCGAACTGGTGAAGAAATCGGATATGGGCGTAGCTCACAACATGAGTGCTAACATCAAGTCAGCAAAAGGCGTATCACCTGCGCTTAAGATGTATGACGAGAACGTGCGTATCGGTTTAGGTACCGATGGCCCAATGTCTGGTAACACACTGAGCACGATTGATGAGTTCAACCAAGTCGCTAAGGTTCACAAGCTAGTTAATAAAGATCGTGCTGCGATGCCGCCGATCAAAGTGATCGACATGGCGACCATGGGCGCAGCAAAAGCGCTACACATGGAAGATAAGATTGGCTCTCTTGAAGCAGGCAAACTCGCCGACATCATAGTGATCGATACCAAGGCACCAAACATGGTTCCAGTGTACAACCCATACTCAGCATTAGTTTACTCTGCTAACTCGGGTAACGTTCGCCACACCATCGTTGATGGCAAGATCATCATGCAAGACCGCGACATGCTAACGGTAGACGAAGACAAGATTCGTCAAGAAGCACTCGATTTCACCAAGGTTGTTCGTGAAACGGTCATTGAGTCTGGTGAGGTTGTTCAATAAGCTCGCTATCGAATAGCATGACCATCTAAACGTAAAAAGCCCCGCACTAATTCAATTAGGCGGGGCTTTTTAAATCTTATTTCCTGTAACAATGAGTGCAGGGATCATTACAGTTTTTTTGCTCGGTATTACCAGAACACGTCTCGACGTTTTGCTCGAGCAATAATATTGTCTGGCATTCTCTGTTCCAGACCACTACGAAGCACAGTGATACGTCTGTGTTGTCTTTGGTCTGCCGTTACCGAGTTATACAACCAACGGTAAGCATCTTCATAATCCAATGGACTACCGTAGTCACGTAACAAGAGTTCAGCTAAGTGAATACTCGCACTTAGATTCCCCATCGAAGCCGCTTCACGTAGATACGGAATCGCACGCTCTTTGTCTTGTTGTACCAAAGTACCACGAGAGTAATAACGACCTAACTGCTCTAATGCAGCGGGTAAACCTTGATGTGCCGCGTTTTCCATATAGTAAAGGCCAAGCTCTACATCTTGTGGAACACACACACCCCAAGCCAACATATCGCCGTATAAAAACTCATAAGAAGGCAAGCTAATACGCGTTGCACGAGCAACGATATCTTCAACTAACTGGCACTTATCAGCTTTCACTCGCTCTAGATGTTGATTATTTTCGATTAAATTAATCAGTTCAGCTTCTGTATATATTGGAACGGGCTCTCCCACATCAGCCAAATTAGCATGACTCAAGGATGAGCTCAGCGCCATTATCAATGAAGCTGCTACAATTCGTAGCTTCATACCTGCACTCTATTATCTGTCGCTAAAGTTATCTATTGAGGGGTGCAGAGGATTTCTACACGCACAAAACAGGGTGAACTTCACTTTCCATGATATCTGTATCGGCAATAACCCTGATGGCTTTAGACAAAACTTGCCGCTAATGGGCAATATTTTGCCAGATGGCGTTCAAAAGATCACCAAAGACGGCTTCGTTTTCAAATTACAGGTACAAAAAAGCCGACTTAATAAAGTCGGCTTTTAGAAACGATTTAATTATCAAAGCACTTTAATTGTCAAAGCAATATTGATGCTGTGGTAATCACTCAGCGGGCATTACGCGCCGTATGGGTGAACCTTGATGATAGTTTCGTTACGATCTGGGCCAGTTGATACGATATCAATTGGAACGCCAGTTAGGTCTTCGATACGCTTAATGTAATCTAGAGCAGCTTGTGGAAGCGCGTCGATAGATTTAGCACCAAATGTGTTTTCAGACCAACCAGGCATGGTTTCGTAGATTGGCGTCGCTTCTTCAAATGACTCAGCAGCCATTGGAGAAACCTCTAGGATAGAACCATCTTTCATCTTGTAACCAGTACAGATTTTTAGTTCTTCTAGGCCATCTAAAACGTCTAGTTTAGTTAGACACATACCAGATAGAGAGTTGATTTGGATTGCACGACGCATAGCAACAGCATCGAACCAACCAGTACGACGTAGACGACCAGTTGTTGCGCCAAACTCGTGACCAACATCGCCTAGGTGCTTACCAACTGGGTCTTGCTTCTCAAGGCCATCGTATAGCTCAGTTGGGAATGGACCTGAACCAACACGAGTACAGTAAGCCTTAGTAATACCAAGGATGTAACCGATGTGACGAGGACCGAAACCAGAACCTGCAGCAACACCACCAGCAGTCGTGTTAGAAGACGTTACGTATGGGTAAGTACCGTGGTCGATATCTAGTAGCGTACCTTGAGCACCTTCGAACATGATCTTGTCGCCGCGCTTACGTGCTGCGTCTAGTTCGTCAGTTACGTCGATAACCATCGCAGTTAACATGTCTGCGTAGCTCATCGCTTGCTCAAGAACTTCTTCGTAGCTTACTGTTTCAGCTTTGTAGAAGTGCTCTAGTTGGAAGTTGTGGAATTCCATAACTTCTTTTAGCTTCTCAGCAAATGCTTCTTTATCGAAAAGGTCGCCAACGCGTAGACCGCGACGAGCAACTTTATCTTCGTAAGCTGGACCGATACCACGACCCGTTGTACCGATAGCTTTAGCGCCACGAGCGATTTCACGCGCGTTGTCGATTGCAATGTGGTACGGAAGAATTAGAGGACAAGCTTCAGAGATGAAAAGACGCTCACGTACTGGGATACCGCGATCTTCAAGAGGCTTCATTTCTTTTAGAAGTGCGTCAGGCGATAATACTACACCGTTACCAATAACACATTTAACGTTATTGCGTAGGATACCTGATGGAATTAAGTGAAGAACGGTTTTTTCACCGTCAATTACAAGTGTGTGACCTGCATTGTGACCGCCTTGGTAGCGAACCACGTATTTTGCATCTTCAGTTAAAAGGTCAACGATTTTACCTTTACCTTCATCACCCCATTGGGTGCCTAGAACGACTACGTTATTTCCCATCTTTCCAATTTCTGTTGCTAATTAAAAATGGATTCTAGCACTGAATCACACTTCTTGCAGTCACTTTTTGTCCATAAACGTTAACGCTGTACAAAAATAAACCAGTGATAACTGAGGGCGAATGTATGAAGATACTGATATCATTGCTTTTTTACAGACAAAAGGCAGAACCATGTCTCAATCAATTTGGCTCGCTATTGGGCTCGTACTTATTGTTGAAGGGCTCGGCCCCTTAATTGCACCCAATGGCTGGAGAAACATGGTCGCGCAACTGAGCGAACAACCAGACACACAACTGCGTCGCATTGGCGGCTGTCTTGTGGTGGCAGGAGCGGTTATCGCTTTCATGACCTACCGCTAGGTTTAGGTTTCTATAAGTAGAACGCTATTGAGCGCCTTCCCTCGCGCCCCCAATCGTAGACCTGAAAACAATAGAAAACAAAAAGGCTCCCATAATGGGAGCCTTTTAAGTTTTAACGCATTTTGCTTATTGAGCTAAGCATTCGCTAACGCATCAGCTTATTTCGCTGGAGCGCCGCTTGCTTGATTCATGTATTGGAAGAAGTCAGTCTTCGGATCCAGTACTAGAATGTCGCTCTTATCGCTAAATGATGTCTCATAAGCTTGCAATGAACGCATGAAGCCGTAGAACTCAGGATCTTTGCTGAACGCATCAGAGTAGATCTTCGCAGCTTCTGCATCAGCATCACCACGAGTGATTCGAGCTGTACGGTCAGCTTCAGCAAGAACTGTTGCCACTTCTAGCTCAGCTTGAGCACGGATAACTTCCGCTTTCTCACGACCTTGTGAACGGTGTCTACGAGCAACCGACTCACGTTCTGCACGCATACGGCGGTAGATAGATTCACTGATTTCATCAGGAAGGTTAATCTTCTTCATTCGGAAATCAACAACTTCAACACCTAAATCAGCCATCGCACTTTCTGCCGTTCCAGACAAAACGTTTTCCATGATCTTATCGCGTTCGCCATCAACTTCTAGAGCTTCTGCAGCCGCTACCGTTGTGACGACTTCGCTATCAGCAGAGTCTGGCAGGATGTCCTTATTACGAGGACCTGACACGATCTGCTTAATTTCACGAGAACCAATTTCAGAACGAAGAACATCTGTCACTTTACGCTCAAGAAGTGCTTCTGCCGTCATGATATTGCCGCCGCCAGTACTCAGATAAAAACGTCCAAAATCAGCAATACGCCATTTTGCGTAGGTATCAATTAGAACGTCTTTTTTCTCTGACGTTACGAAACGGTCAGAACGACCATCCATCGTTTGAATACGAGCATCAAGTACTTTTACGCGATCAAACAGTGGCAGCTTAAAGTGCAGGCCTGGTTCATAGATTCGTGATACGCCGTTGTCATCGAGAACTCGACCAAAACGAATTACCATGCCACGCTCGCCTTCTTGAATCACAAACAGTGACATCAATAGAAGGGCAATCGTCACAACTAATACAGGGATCATTAATTTACGCATTATTAGTATCTCCCTTGACGTGAACTGTCTGAACGAGTTTGAGTGCTAGACTTTGGATCCGCTTGTTTTTCTAATTCAATTTGATCGTAAGTTGATGGTGCTTTTGCAGGGCGAGTGCCCGACTGAGAACCACCTTGTGCGCCTAGCTTATCAATTGGTAGGTATAGCAAGTTACCGCTTGATTCAGAATCAATCAGGACTTTCGATGTGCTTGAGTACACTTTTTCCATTGTATCTAGATACATACGGTTACGTGTTACTTCAGGAGCTGCTTGGTATTCAGGTAGCAGTTTCTCGAACTGAGCTACTTGACCTAGAGCACCATTAACTGTGCGCTCTGAGTAACCCACCGCTTCTTTCTTCAAACGCTCAGCACGACCTGTTGCTTTTGGAAGAATATCATTTCGGTAAGCTTCAGCTTCACGTTCAAAACGCTCTTCATCCTCACGAGCCGCGATAGCATCATCAAATGCATCTTTCACTTGCTCAGGTGGACGTGCTGACTGGAAGTTCACGTCAACAATCAGAATACCCATGTCGTAGCTATCAATAATACGGTTCAACGTTTCTTGAGTGCTTTGACGAATCTGCTGACGACCACTTGTTAGGATACTATCCATTAGTGAGTCACCAATTACCGCACGAAGCGCAGAATCGGTTGCTTGGCGTAAACTGTCATCCGCATTAGTTACACGATACAAGTACTTGTATGGGTCAGAAACACGGTATTGAACACCCATTTCAACGGTCACAACGTTTTCGTCTTTAGTCAGCATGGTGCCTGACGCGCGTAGAGAACGAATCGCTTGAACGTTTACTAGCTGCTCATCTTTGATTTCATCGATGAAGCGTGGGTGCCAGTTAAGACCAGGTTCTTCGATACGGTCGAATTGACCCAGTCGAAGTACTACTGCTCTTTCTGCTTCGCCAACGGTGTAGAAACCAGCGAAGAACCAGATAGCAATCGCGATAACGGCAATGACACCAAAGCCAATTGCACCGCCACCACCGATAGATGGCCCGTTACCGTTGCCACCCTTTTTACCAAACTTGCCACCTAACTTTTGACTTAGTTTACTAAACACTTCGTCTAGATCTGGCGGTCCTTGATCTCGGCCGCCGCGATTATTTTTATTACCCCAAGGGTCATTATCGCGGCCGTTATTATCGCCGTTGTTATTATTTCCAGGCTCATTCCACGCCATTAGAAAGCTCCATCATTTGATATGACGTTATACTGTAGCAGTCTCTTTGGTAACGATAAAGTCACCTAAGAGCGCCCCTTCTCTTTTTTCAAGTTTAGACCAATCTATTTGTTGCATTCGGATATCTATCAACAAGTTACCATTTTCATCATACTCTTCTTGTTGAATACATTTCATCTCAAAGAATAAGCTGCGAATACGGCCCTGATGTTGATGTGGAATACACAACCGGAATTGAACCATCTGGCTAGCTAAACGCTCAGTTAAAGCTTCAAACAGCAGTTCAATACCTTCTCCTTCCATTGCAGAAACCCAAACAGCGCGAGGTGCGCCCTCTTCGTCTCTTTCAATTCGAGGTTTTTGGTCTTCCATGCAGTCAATTTTGTTCATGACTACAAGGGTTGGCACTTCATGAGCATCGATTTCTTCTAATACTTCATGAACAGCCTGAATGTTCTCACGAAAACGGTCATCACTGGCATCAACAACATGTAACAAAATGTCAGCTTCCTGCGTCTCTTGTAATGTTGCCTTGAACGCAGCGACCAAGTCGTGTGGTAGATGACGGATAAAACCTACGGTATCTGCGAGAATTGCAGGACCGACATCTGCCAAATCAATCTTACGTAGTGTTGGGTCTAAGGTTGCAAACAGTTGGTCTGCCGCATAAACACCCGCACTTGTGATGCGATTGAAAAGTGTTGATTTCCCTGCGTTGGTATAACCAACCAAAGAAATTGTTGGGATTTCAGCTCGATTACGAGCACGTCGTCCTTGTTCACGCTGCTTAGCGACTTTCGCTAAACGACGCAGTATTGCCTTTATACGGTCACGCAACAAACGTCGATCGGTTTCCAGTTGAGTTTCACCTGGACCACGAAGACCAATACCACCTTTCTGCCTTTCAAGGTGAGTCCAACCACGAATCAATCGGGTAGAGATATGACGAAGCTGAGCGAGCTCAACTTGTAGCTTACCTTCATGAGTTCGCGCACGTTGTGCAAAGATATCTAAGATCAAACCCGTGCGATCAATCACACGACATTTACACAATTGCTCGAGGTTTCGCTCTTGGGCAGGAGATAGGGAGTGGTTAAAAATCACAATTTCAGCACCGGTTAGCTGAACAGCTTGTGCGATTTCTAGGGCTTTACCTTCTCCAACGTAGTATTTAGGGAGTGGGGATTGTCGGCTA
This sequence comes from Vibrio sp. 10N.286.45.E10, assembly GCF_002874195.2. Taxonomy (NCBI): domain Bacteria; kingdom Pseudomonadati; phylum Pseudomonadota; class Gammaproteobacteria; order Vibrionales; family Vibrionaceae; genus Vibrio; species Vibrio sp. 10N.286.45.E10. Next base: position 29,561 of record NZ_MCWD02000003.1, read on the forward strand.
CCAGTAATCACTTGTAACGTTTCTACCCCCGCTGAGGAGACCAGCATTTCACATTCACTTAGGTCTTCCCACTCTCCCTCTTGCGTGAAGTTGATATGAACAAGTACGGCTCGCTCGCCGGATTCATAACGGTCAAACAAGCAACCAACTCCTTATTACAGCGTAAGCTGTATCAATTGAACGATTAATCTTCAGTCTTCTCTGGACGATCAGATGGCGTGCGTTGCTCGCCGCTGTGGTGACTAACTGCACGTGCAGGTACCACAGTAGAAATCGCATGCTTGTAAACCATTTGGTTTACTGTGTTCTTCAATAAGATCACGAATTGATCGAAAGACTCGATCTGACCTTGCAGCTTAATGCCGTTGACAAGATAGATAGAGACTGGAATGCGCTCACGACGGAGTGCATTTAGGAATGGGTCTTGTAGCGATTGCCCCTTAGCCATTTTATTTTCCTTATTTGTATTTTGTTGTAATTATTTAGCTAGTGGTGCACAAAAAGGTGCGGCCTTTGCATCTGAGCTAAATGAATAAAAAAACTCCGTTGTTATTGAAAGGCTGTGATTTTTTAAAAGCCTCAATAACGGATCCTTTCCAGAGTATATTCACGCAAAAGCGATCACATTATACACAGCAATACTAATCAGATGCTATTGCATCTGAAAGAGTTTCTAACGCTTGATCAATGTTTTCGCTATCTAACCAAGTTAAATCATCCCAACTGCGCAACCAGGTGATTTGTCGCTTGGCCAACTGACGGGTTGCACAAACACCACGGAAAACCGCTTCGTCTAAATCACAATTACCGTCTAAATAATCCCACATCTGCCTATAACCAACGCATCGGATCGATGGCAGTTCAGGATGAAGATCTTCTCTGGCGTGCAACGCCTTCATTTCCTCTTCAAATCCTGCTTCTATCATCTTCTCGAAACGCAGCTCAATACGGCGATGGAGTTCTTTCCTTTCCTTGGGAGCTATTGCAAATTGTTTTACACGAAATGGCAGGCTATCGCCTTTCGTTTGAGTTAGCTCTGTTAATGTTTTACCCGAAATTCGGTAAACTTCCAATGCCCTTGAAAGCCTTTGTGGATCATTTGGGTGTATTCTTTCAGCGGATACGGGATCTATCTCTCTTAATTGATCGTGCAATGCCTGCCAACCTTGTTCGATAGATTCCGCTTCAATCTGCTTACGAATCTCTTGATCCGCTGCGGGTAATGGCGATAAACCTTCCAACAATGCTTTGTAGTAAAGCATTGTGCCACCAACAAGTAGCGGAATTTTGCCTTCCGCTACAATCTTATTCATTTCATTGATCGCATCACGACGAAAATCTGCCGCAGAATATGCTTCGCTTGGATCCAAAATATCAATCAAACGATGAGGTGCAAGTGCAAGCTCTTGCGCATCCGGTTTAGCGGTGCCGATATCCATGTCTTTGTAGATAAGTGCCGAATCGACGCTGATGATCTCTACTGGGTATTTCTGACGTAAGCGGATAGCTAAATCTGTTTTTCCTGACGCCGTTGGGCCCATTAAAAACAACGCTAAAGGTAATTTTTCAGTCATGATATTTTGTATTTGCTTCTCTGTTTTAGCGCTTTTTAGCAAAGGGCTTTGTGTCGCGACGTATTCAGCTAAAAAGACAAATGTCGTCGCGAAAAAATTAAACCGTAAACGCGGCTATAGTCGCTGAAAAGTCGATAGGATTAACAAACTCAGGATCATCTAATGGAAGTAGACCATGCCAAAGTTGTTCAAGTTCCCCAACTAGTTGAACCGCTTCAGATAAAGTGTAGTCGCTTTTTACTTGTGCGGTTTGAATCCCGATCCAGTTAACCAATGATGGCAACAGGTCACTGGAAACATTAGCCGAGTGATTATCGACAATCTGAGCATTTAATGAAGCCGCGTAAGATAACAGATCTGGGATCAGAATTTGTAAGTTTTGCTGCCTTAAAGGAGAAGGTACGCCCATTACCATTACCGCCTCACTGTTTCGCGCCTTAAGCTCAATCCCCAGTAATGCCAGTGTTTGGCTCAACGCCTTCGCAACTTCGACAAGCTCACTGCCAAGCTTAATCGATAAGGGCACCAATAGTGGTTGGCTTTTTAACGCCCCCCCTCGAGTATCAAGCTGACCAACAACACGCAACAATTCAGCCTTAGCCAAAGAAACCAACACACTGCCGTTCTTATTACCCATCACCAGATACTGACGTTCCACAATCGAGACGGCTTTGCCCAAGTCCGTTACAGGTGCTCTTGGCTTCGAGTTAACGGGATTCTGTTGGGCAGGCTTAGCTTCTGTTGGCGCTGTTTGTGCCACCTGTTCTTGAGGAGGGGTGAGATCCACGGTGTGCTCATCAAAGTCTGGCGTTTTTAAAAGCTCTTTATAGGCCTTAACTTCGCGCTTTGAGGGCGCGGGTTCAGCATGATGTTGGTTGGGTTCTTTTTCTTTTCTCGGAACAGGTCGAGACTCTATCCACTCTTGGCGAGGAGAACCGGTAAAACTGGTTTCACGAGCCGACGAGCCTGTGCTAGCTGAACTCATCTTAGTTGACGAATCTAAGTTGGTTGAAGAGCTTCTGCTAGACGATGAACCTCGGTTTTCTGGTGAGCTATAGTGCTGACCGCCATCATTAACGCTGTGCTGAGAGTTATCATAAACCTGCTCAGATTCGGCTTTTCTTGGGTAGGCTGGCGTCTGCTCAATCGCATGTCGCACTCTTTCAGAAACCTGCGATTGTTCCGAATGAGCTGGGGCATCGCTTACTGAAGCGCTAAAACTCGTCGTCTCTTCCACTTCAGGCACCGAACTATTCTGTTGATAATTAGGGGCTTCTGATTGGTGGAAAGCGGATTGATTAATAGGCGCCGCATCGATCTGCTTGCTCTGTGCTAAACCGTCACTCAATGCTTGGTAAATAAAGTCATGCACAAGGCGCGCTTGATGGAAACGTACTTCATGCTTTGCAGGGTGAACATTCACATCGACTTGATGCGGGTCTAGCTCAATGAACAACACATAAGTTGCAAATTGGTCTGGGCGTAGGCTGGTCTCATAGCTTTGACGAATCGCATGATTGATCAGTTTGTCGCGCATCATACGACCGTTCACATAGCAGTATTGTAGATCGCTTTGTTGTCTTGCTCCTTCTGGCGTGGTGATCCAGCCATGAAGTTTTAGACCTTGATGTTCTAGCTCAATCTTAAGCATATGACGAACAAAAGGATTGCCACATACCGCTGCGATTCGCTTTTCTGCTTGAACTTGTGTTTTGGCAGCGCGGTACTGACGAATCATTTTACCGTTATGACGGAGGTTGATCGTCACATCAAAGCGACTCAATGCGATGCGTTTAAGCAGTTCATCAATATGCGTGAATTCGGTTTTCTCAGTACGCAAAAACTTGCGGCGTGCTGGCGTATTAAAGAACAGGTCCAACACCTCAACCGAAGTACCAATGGGATGCGCCGCAGGCTGCAGTTTCACCTGCATATCACGGCCTTCACTGTGTGCTGCCCAAGCTTGATCTTGAGTAGCAGGGCGTGAAGTCATGGTTAAGCGCGCAACTGAACTAATACTCGCCAGCGCTTCACCACGGAAACCGAGGCTGACGATCGCCTCAAGGTCATCAAGGGTATGGATCTTAGAGGTAGCATGACGGCTCAGCGCCAAGGCGAGCTCATCTTTAACGATGCCCTTGCCGTTGTCACGAACGCGAATCATCTTAGCGCCACCTTTCTCGATATCGATATCGATACGTGTGGCACCTGAATCCAAACTGTTCTCAACCAGCTCTTTTACAACAGAAGCTGGTCTTTCTACCACTTCACCCGCTGCGATTTGGTTAGCTAATCGAGCTGGCAGTATTTTGATCGTCATATTTATAGCTACCTTACTGCCATTGATGGAAACATGTCTGCGTTAAAAAGCTTACTTGTGCGGAATAATCAACACCTGCCCCACCGCTAGGCTGTCAGATCGTAGCTTATTCGCTTGGCGAATACTGTTAACACTCACGCCGTACTTAGAAGCAATCTTGCCGAGATAATCACCTCTTGCGACTTTATGTTTACGCAGAGGGACATCTTTCACTTCAACCGTAATACGTAGCTTCTGACCCACTCTAACGGTTTCAGACTTCAAGCGGTTCTCACGTTTGATATCTGCCACCCGTACTTTGTAACGGCTGGCTATCTTGCCTAGGTACTCTCCAGACTTAACCGTGTGAGTGATGGTCTTAGTTTTCACTGCGCTGCTTGATGATGAGCCTGAAGCACTGCTTGGGATCTTAAGCACTTGGCCGATCGCTAGGCTGCTCGATTTCAGATTGTTGAGTTTCATCAAGGTCTGCGTCGAGGTGCCATATTTACTCGCAATCACCGATAAAGACTCACCACGAGACACTTTATGTTGGCTCACGCTACCGGTTGATGACGTTGCGTTAGACAAGATAATCCCTTCTGGCGGGTTAGCCTTCAAATACTTAACGACCGCTTTGGTCACTGCTCGTGCCAATTTATCTTGGTGCGAACGTTGGAAGAGCAGTTTCTCTTCGGTCGGATTCGAAATAAAGCCCGTCTCGACCAAGACCGATGGTATCTGTGGTGAACGTAATACCGCCAAACTGGTATTGATTGGTTTACTGTTATGAAGCTTAGCAACCTTACCCATCTCAGACAGAATGGTTGTTGCAAGCTTATAGCCCTCTTTCTGTGAGTGGCTGAACTGCAAATCAAGCAGAGTTTGGTTTACGTTCTTATCATCAATATTGCCAGTGAAAGCCGCACCGCTACCACCGAGTAATTCAGACTGTTTCTCTTTGTTCTCGATCCAGCGCGAGATCTCCGTATTGGCGCGTCGAGTATTCAACACAAACACCGAACCACCTCTTGGTTGAGGGGTCGTAAAAGCATCCGCGTGAATAGAGATAAACAGATGAGCTTCGTTTTCACGAGCAATCGCGACACGTCGGTTAAGGTTTACAAAGTAGTCGGCGTTACGGGTCATACGAGTTTTAATCCCAGGAACCGCATTCAACTGTGCAGCAAGCTTACGAGAAATACTCAGAGTCGCATTCTTTTCATACTTACGACTTGGACCAATAGAGCCTGGATCCTCACCACCGTGACCAGGGTCAATCACGATCAGAATGTCTTTCTGACGTTTAACCTGATTAATATTTTTGCTCACCGTTGGTTTACTCGGCTTCGACGTCGCTTTACTTGCCGCACCATGAGGTAAGTCGATCACCAAACGGTGCCCATACTGACCACCCGGAGTCGGGCTCAGTTTGAACAACTCTGCTTTAGACGACTTCTTTAATTCAAAAACCAAGCGATAGGTGTTTTTGTCTGGCGGTGAACTCTTACGAATCTTAGATAGAACAGGGCTATCTTTCACCACGACCGGTAACTTAGTCGCAAGATTAGTGTTCTTTAAATCGACCACTAAACGACTCGGGCTACTCAGGGTGAAATAGCTAAAGTCCGCTTCTGATTTTAAGTCGATCACCACACGAGTTTCTTCTGGAGAAGGCCAAACCCTTAAACTTTTCAGTGAGTTTGCAGAAACAAGTGAAGAAAACAGTATAGAAAAAACAGCAGCCATTATGGCCACTGCTGAAATAAGGCGTTTAGAAATCAACATAACTCCAACTGACTAAGTAAGCGCTGTCCGTATTCACTATTAGCGGTTAAAGAAACAATACGGTGATCGTCTTGGTAACGAATATCAATATCCAAATCGGCTTCTGGTAGCATCCCATAACCTTTCTCAGGCCATTCAACCAAACAGATAGCATCCGGAGTAAAGTAGTCACGAATTCCCATGAACTCTAACTCTTCAGGATCGGCTAGGCGATAAAGGTCAAAGTGGTACACCTGCCAATCGGCAAGTTGATAAGGTTCGACTAGAGTATACGTTGGGCTCTTTACATTTCCTTGATGGCCAAGTGCTTTTACAAAGCCACGACTGAAGGTCGTTTTACCTGCGCCAAGATCACCATGCAGATAAATCGTCGTCTGCTGTGAGCAAAGATTAGAAAGCTCCGTTCCTAATTGAATCGTTGCTTGTTCATCTTTCAAAGTAAATTGTTTCGTGCTCATGAATACGTTCTCTAAAAATCGATCGTTGACTATATAAAAATCAAAAGAACAAGAATAGTAAACCGTGATGCTTTTGGGAGACAAGCACTCAAGTGTAAGTTCTATGAAAAATACTGCTCAAAACGCGTCTGTTCTGGTCAACACCACTAAGATCCGTTAAGATCCGCCCCCATTTTTGCCGAACCTAATTTTAATTAGCCTTATCTCTAATTGTAAAACAGAGAAAATAAGAATTAAGCCATGAATCTAGACCATCTTGCTGAAAAAATTAAAATCTGGGGAAAAGAGCTAGGCTTTCAAAAAGTTGGCATCTGCGATATTGATTTAAGTGAACACGAAGCCCCCCTTCAAGCATGGCTAGATGCGGGTCACCACGGCGAAATGGATTGGATGGCTCGGCATGGGATGATGCGTGCACGCCCTGATGAACTTCACCCTGGTACAATTCGAGTGATCAGCGCTCGAATGAACTACCTACCACCGGAAGCTCAGTTTGCCTCTAACCTAAGCGATACTACTCAAGGCTACATCAGCCGCTATTCTTTAGGCCGCGACTATCACAAATTGTTCCGTAACCAGTTGAAAAAGCTGGGACAAAGAATTGAAAAAGAGGTCGAAGGTTTAGACTCACGACCTTTCGTTGATTCAGCGCCTATTTTGGAAAGACCGCTCGCTCAAAAAGCAGGGTTGGGTTGGACAGGTAAACACTCATTAATTCTTGATAAAGACGCTGGCTCTTGGTTCTTTCTCGGGGAGCTGTTAGTTAACATCCCTCTTCCAACGGATGAACCCAGTGTCGATGAGTGCGGCAAATGCACCGCATGTATCACTTCTTGCCCAACGGGTGCCATTATTGATGATGGCGTGGTGGATGCGCGCAAATGTATATCGTACTTAACCATTGAATATGATGGTGTGATCCCGGAAGAGTTTAGAGACGCCATTGGTAACCGTATCTACGGTTGTGATGATTGTCAGTTAGTTTGCCCATGGAACCGTCATGCCGAACTCACAGAACAAACCGACTTTCACCGAAGAGAAGACTTCCAAGAGGCTGACCTGGTTGCACTTTCAAGTTGGGACGAAGCGACCTTCCTAAAGAAAATGGAAGGCTCCGCAATAAGACGTATCGGCCACACCCAGTGGTTGCGCAATATCTTTGTTGCGATGGGCAATGCGCCATTTCAACAACGCATTGTTGAAACCCTGGAGTCCCATCAAGGCAAAAACGAAATGCTAGATGTCCATATTGAGTGGGCTTTGAATAAACAACTACAACAGTTACCTAACGCTAGCGGCGTGCAACAAGATAACTGTGTGCAAAAAAGTAACAGCAAAATCTCCACCAAAAAGCACAGACTGATACGTATTGTTGAGAAAGGACTACCAAGAGACGCTTAACGCTTTATATACCAATGTATGGCAGGCGAGCCCCCACTAACAGTCCAACATTTAAGACAACTCGTTGCACATAATTTTAGAACAATGTTTGACCTTGTTCTCAATTCTAGCAATGTGGAAAAAATTCAGAACTCTCGTAAACTTCCGACACCCGCGCAAAGTTAAACACAGTACCGATAAATGATTAAGATCAAAAAACAACAAGTTAACGATCTTTTATCAAATCCAAGATAATCATCCAACTTGATAAAAAACAATAAGTTACGATCGCCACAGTTCATCTAATATATTGAAAACAAGAAAGATCTTTTAGGGATAGGTAGAGAATTAAGCCTGAAATAACTTTATCAACCAAGTTATCCACACCTAACATTTTGTGGATAAGTCTGTTTATAGATGTGAAAAACCTCAAGTGTCTGCTTCAGAGACCTGATGTTTACTAGCATTCCAGTTGCTAAGAAAAATTTAAGACAAAAAAATATCCACCATGATGGAGGATTATTTGCTTTTTGGGGGGATTATGCTTCGCAGCATTAAAGAAAGAGCGTGACCTTTAAGGTCGCCTTTAAACTCTGTGATCTAAAGAAAAACACGGTGGTTTAAAGAGTCTTAGTAGCTTTTTAGAAGAAAGCTGGAGCGATACATCGGGTTCGAACCGATGACCTCAACCTTGGCAAGGTTGCGCTCTACCAACTGAGCTAGTATCGCATTAGTTATTCGCTGCTCATACTGCCTTGGGCAACAGATAGCGCTTAACTGTAATGTGGTTGCGGGAGCCGGATTTGAACCGACGACCTTCGGGTTATGAGCCCGACGAGCTACCAAACTGCTCCATCCCGCGTCCGGATGCATTGTTTAAGACAATGAGACTAAACCATTTTCATCTTCAGCATAAAGCGTGAGAGAGAATTTGGAGCGATACATCGGGTTCGAACCGATGACCTCAACCTTGGCAAGGTTGCGCTCTACCAACTGAGCTAGTATCGCATTAGTTAGTCGCTGCTCTTACTGCCTTGGGCAACAGATAGCGCTTAACTGTAATGTGGTTGCGGGAGCCGGATTTGAACCGACGACCTTCGGGTTATGAGCCCGACGAGCTACCAAACTGCTCCATCCCGCGTCCGGATGCATTGTTTAAGTCAATGAATCTTGCCTTTAAAAGGCTAATTTGGAGCGATACATCGGGTTCGAACCGATGACCTCAACCTTGGCAAGGTTGCGCTCTACCAACTGAGCTAGTATCGCATTAGTTAATCGCTGCTCTTACTACCTTAGGCAACAGATAGCGCTTAACTGTAATGTGGTTGCGGGAGCCGGATTTGAACCGACGACCTTCGGGTTATGAGCCCGACGAGCTACCAAACTGCTCCATCCCGCGTCCGGATGCATTGTTTAAGTCAATGAATCTTGCCTTTAAAAGGCTAATTTGGAGCGATACATCGGGTTCGAACCGATGACCTCAACCTTGGCAAGGTTGCGCTCTACCAACTGAGCTAGTATCGCATTAGTTATTCGCTGCTCTTACTGCCTTGGGCAAAAGATAGCGCCTAACTGTAATGTGGTTGCGGGAGCCGGATTTGAACCGACGACCTTCGGGTTATGAGCCCGACGAGCTACCAAACTGCTCCATCCCGCGTCCGGATGCATTGTTTAAGTCAATGAGTCTTGCCTTAAAAAGGCTAATTTGGAGCGATACATCGGGTTCGAACCGATGACCTCAACCTTGGCAAGGTTGCGCTCTACCAACTGAGCTAGTATCGCATTAGTTATTCGCTGCTCTTACTGCCTTGGGCAACAGATAGCGCTTAACTGTAATGTGGTTGCGGGAGCCGGATTTGAACCGACGACCTTCGGGTTATGAGCCCGACGAGCTACCAAACTGCTCCATCCCGCGTCCGGATGCATTATTTAAGTTAATGACTCTGTTCTCTAAAAAGAGAGAATTTGGAGCGATACATCGGGTTCGAACCGATGACCTCAACCTTGGCAAGGTTGCGCTCTACCAACTGAGCTAGTATCGCATTAGTTATTCGCTGCTTTTACTGCCTTGGGCAATAGATAGCGCTTAACTGTAATGTGGTTGCGGGAGCCGGATTTGAACCGACGACCTTCGGGTTATGAGCCCGACGAGCTACCAAACTGCTCCATCCCGCGTCCGGATGTTTTTCTTTTCGCATCATTATCGTTTAAGACAATGAATTTTGCCTTTAAAAGGCTAATTTGGAGCGATACATCGGGTTCGAACCGATGACCTCAACCTTGGCAAGGTTGCGCTCTACCAACTGAGCTAGTATCGCATTAGTTAATCGCTGCTCTTACTGCATTGGGCAGCTCTTACCGCCTTGGGCAACAGATAGCGCTTAACTGTAATGTGGTTGCGGGAGCCGGATTTGAACCGACGACCTTCGGGTTATGAGCCCGACGAGCTACCAAACTGCTCCATCCCGCGTCCGGATGCATTGTTTAAGTCAATGAATCTTGCCTTTAAAAGGCTAATTTGGAGCGATACATCGGGTTCGAACCGATGACCTCAACCTTGGCAAGGTTGCGCTCTACCAACTGAGCTAGTATCGCATTATAAAAGGTCTTTCACCTTTCGATTACCGCTTTCGCCGTAACCTACAAATTGGAGCGATACATCGGGTTCGAACCGATGACCTCAACCTTGGCAAGGTTGCGCTCTACCAACTGAGCTAGTATCGCAATCTGAAAACGTCTTTCGCCGTTCAGGGCTGCGAATTATAAGAGCATTTTTTTGTGATGCAAGTCCTTAATGCAAAATTACGAAACTTTTTACTCAACTGCTGTAAAAGCACACAGATTTGCAAAAAAAACAGCTCTTATGTCCCTGAAAAGTTAGATAAACGTGATCATTTTATTCGACTAGATGTTAATAATCGTTTTTCGGTAGTACTGCAGCTCGGCGATCGACTCTCGAATATCGTCTAACGCAAGGTGACTTCCCGACTTAGAAAAACCATCTAACACTTCAGGTTTCCAACGACGAGTCAGCTCTTTCAGAGTGCTAACGTCAACATAACGGTAGTGGAAGTACTCTTCCAACTCAGGCATGTGCTTGTATAGGAAACGGCGGTCTTGACCAATGCTGTTACCACAAATCGGTGACTTACCTTTTGGTACCCATTTTTCAAGAAACTCAATCGTTTGTTGGATGGCATCTTGCTCTGAAACGGTGCTTTCTTGAATTCGCTTCACGAGACCGCTACCAGTGTGAGTCGTTGTGCACCACTCGTCCATCTTGTCCAATTCACTCTGAGGTTGGTGAATAGCCAAAACAGGTCCTTCAGCCAGGATGTTAAGCTCACTATCAGTAACGATAGTAGCAATTTCAATGATTTTATGAGTTTCAGGATCAAGTCCTGTCATCTCTAGATCAACCCAAATAAGGTTCTGATCGCTAAAGGACATAAGGCGTCGCCTATTTGTTTATGTGTAAAAGAGGTACTATACCCAAATAACTATACTCAAACTAGCTTTAGGACCATCGAAATCATGTGGTACCAGCAACATCCAGTTTGAGTCCCCAATCATCAAGTTAGATGTGTTAAGTGAAAAATTGTGGCTAAAAAAAAGAAGTTAACCAAAGGTCAAGTACGTCGAGTACGTAGCAACCAGAACAAGCGACTCAAGAAAGAAGATTCTATCCAGTGGGATGAGAACATGCTTGGTGGAACCAAAAGCGGACTCGTAATTACGCGCTTTGGCCAACATGCCGATATCGAAGATCTTGAAACTAACGAAGTTCATCGTTGTAACTTACGCCGTAGTATCGAGACTTTAGTTTCTGGTGACCGAGTGACTTGGCGCGCAGGCTTAGAATCCATGGCCGGCATTTCTGGCGTTGTGGAAGCGGTTGAACCGAGAACTTCAATGCTGACTCGCCCCGATTACTACGATGGCCTAAAGCCGGTTGCTGCGAACGTTGACCAAATGGTTATCGTATCGGCTGTGCTACCAGAGCTATCACTTAATATTATCGACCGCTATTTGATCGCTTCAGAAACAGTGAACATCGCGCCGCTTGTTGTGCTGAATAAGGTCGACCTGCTGACTGATGAGCAGATTGCTGAATACCGTGAAACACTTAAAGAGTACGAGAAGATCGGCTACAAAGTGATGTTCGTGAGTAAAGAGTCTGGCTACGGCATCAAAGAGCTAGAAGCTGAACTTAAAGACCGTATCAACATCTTTGTTGGTCAATCAGGTGTGGGTAAATCAAGCCTAGTGAATGCATTGATGCCAACGCTCGACATTGAAGAAGGCGAAGTCTCTGAGAACTCAGGTCTTGGCCAGCATACCACCACGGCAGCTCGTTTATACCACTTCCCTTCTGGTGGTGATCTGATTGATTCACCAGGAGTTCGTGAATTCGGCCTATGGCACCTAGAAGCCGATGAAATCACGGAAGCCTTCATCGAGTTCAAGCCTTACCTTGGCGGTTGTAAATTCCGCGACTGTAAACACAACGATGACCCAGGCTGCATCCTGCGCGAAGCGGTAGAAAACGGCAAGATCAGTCGATTACGTTTCGACAACTACCACCGCATCATTGAAAGCATGGCGAGTAACAAAGATAACCGTCAGTATTCACGCAACAAAAAAGCCGATCTCTAATCGCGTTTTTGTGAACAAATGTGTGCATTTACTGACAATTGGCGCGAATTTAAGTAACATCTCGCGCCCTAAACCGTCATCGACAGATTTAATTGAAACACAATTAGCATTGGAAAATTAATACAATGGATAAGATTAAAGTTGGATTGCAGTACTGGATTCCACAACATGGACTAACTCGTCTAGTCGGCAAACTGGCGTCTGCTAAAGCGGGCGGCTTAACGACAGCGATCATCAATTGGTTCATCAAACAATACAAAGTGAACATGAATGAAGCGCTACATAGCGATCCAAAACACTTTAAAACATTCAATGAATTCTTCGTACGTGAATTGAAAGAGGGCATGCGCCCTATCGCTGAAGGTGACTCTGTTATCGTTCACCCAGCTGACGCTCGCGTAAGCCAATTTGGCCCAATCACTGACGGTCAGCTGATTCAAGCGAAAGGCCACGACTTCTCTGCACGTGAACTGCTAGGTGGTGATGCTAGTCTTGCTGAAGAGTTTAAAGATGGTGAATTCGCAACGCTTTACCTATCTCCAAGTGATTACCACCGCGTACACATGCCATGTGACGGTACACTGCGTCAGATGATCTACGTTCCAGGTGACCTTTTCTCTGTAAACCCGCTAACGGCAGAGAACGTTCCAAACCTATTCGCACGTAACGAGCGCGTAGTGTGTATCTTTGATACGGACTTTGGCCCAATGGCACAAGTATTAGTTGGTGCGACTATCGTAGGTAGCATCGAGCAAGTATGGGCTGGCACGATTACTCCACCTCGTGGCAACTCGGTTTACAAGTGGGATTACCCAGCACAAGGTGATAAAGCGATCATCTTGAAGAAAGGCGAAGAAATGGGTCGCTTTAAACTGGGCTCAACCGTGATCAACTTATTTGCGAAAGATGCAATCAAGTTCGACGACACGATGCAAAATGGCGAGAAAACGGTTCTTGGTACGCCTTACGCGCACATCGCTGGTAAAGACGTTGAGACCGAAGCTGTTGATTCAGTAGAGAACACAGGCCAAGCGTAATAATTTGAGTAACTCATTTAGCTTTCAAGGCGCGTTATTTGAATGAATAACGCGCCTTTTTATTACCCAGCACTCTAACCTTCCAATACCCCTAACCCTGACCTAAAAGAGCAATACATAAATCAGCGCTATAAAAGATTGACCAAAAACAAAACAGTTGCCGAAACCTTAAACAACTTTTTGATTTTCCAACCCGCCTCCAAGTACCAAAAATCCCGATAACTTACTCTATTTGAAGACGCTTTATTCATAGGGTCTTTGTACATATCTAAACTCAATATTGACGTTCTGGTCAAGCTGTTGATTTGTTTTGCGATTCCCTTAGGTGTGCTATTCATGCCGATAGATTCAATACCTATCGATGACCTGACGCTGATTCAACACCGCCTGCTAGCGATATTCCTACTTGCTGCCCTGCTTTGGGTACTTGAACCCGTTCCGGTTTTCGCCACCTCGATACTGATCATTGCACTTGAGCTGGTGATGATTTCCGACAAAGGTGTGCACTTTCGGTCTACGCTTTGATGGTTCTGCTCCACGCAAAATTATCGAACTCTCTGATCCAGAATTGGAAGGAGAAGAGGCCGATAAATACAAGGTGATGGATGACAAAGAAACGACTCGTCTGCCCTGCGCCCTCGCAGTTATGTGGTACTTGTCTATCGACATCCAGTAATGCGTCCTAAAAGAGCATTACTTATTGCCTCGTTTTGGAAAGTGATGAATGAGAATATGAGGATTAAACAGCCGTTGTATATCTTTATTTCAGCTTTAGAGTTAGCTGAGAAGTGATAGTTAAAAAGAACCAGATATAACTCTGGCTCTTCAAAACTAGATTTGAAAGTCTACAGCCTAAAAGATCAACTTTCTGGATTCGAGACGCAGGACACGTAGTTCGTGGCGCCTTGAAGGTTGCCGGATACGACTCCATCAATAAGGCTCACGGCAAAATAAGCGAAACTACCGTCAGGTGTCGTCGACCAATATCTACTGGTGGTCGGCCAACCGCGCTCAGTAAACATATTGTCGTATACATCAAATAACTCCATTTCTAACTCGTCTCGACTTGGTAAACGCCAGTTAGTTCGTCCACCAATACTATTTGTGTTGTAGATATTACACGGTGTCTCTACGTTAGCCCATGTGAATTGGTAAAAATCACCAGCTGGGCCGTCCATATCGATCTCAGTAAACGTACCATCGGTAGTAGCACTATTGTCAATGCTGTCTAGATAGGCTACTGAGGGTGAATTGGTAAATAACTTGCCACTACCTGTATCAAAGGTATCAATATAAGGTCCTGCTAAATTATACACTGTCACATTTACCGTGGTGCTGGTGATGCCATCCTTGCTGGCTGTTAGCTCAGTATCCCCTAAAACGTTACCAGTGATTATACCTGAAGCGGATACGCTCGCTATAGTCGGGTCTCCAACAACCTCCCACGTTACGGAATCACTGACGTCACTTTCGGTGTTGTTGTCATATTTAGCCGTCGCGACTAACTGCTGCGTTCGCCCTTCGAGTACTAAAGCGGGTGAAGGCGTCACCGCAATTTCAATAACTGTTGGCTCAGATTTAGAGCTGAATGCTCCTTCAGAGTTGCATGCATTTAATAGTGGTAGTACTGCTATTGAAAGCATCGCTTTAAAACATTTATTCATAATCGTAAAACCTACTCTTGAAACTGAAAGCTGGGAATGGTGATTTCTACTCGGCGATTTTTAGCCCGACCCTCTGCGGTATCGTTGTTTGCAATAGGTTGAGATTCGCCTTCACCTTTCCATTCAAGTTGTGTCGGTTTGACTCCTAATTCAATCAGTTGACTCACTACCGCTTGAGCACGAACTTCAGAAAGTTTTTGATTATAGGATGCGGGACCTGTTGAATCAGTGTACCCAACAACAATGGCTTTAGCTTGTGGGTTAGAGTTTAATACTGAAGAGACCTCAGTTAATTGCTCAGTAGACTCTTGGTTCAGTCTTGCTGAATCAAATCCGGTTGTTACATTTATAGTGATGGGTAAAAAAGCTTGGGGTTGAGAGGAAGCGATTATAGTGATGGTTTCTTCAACGGCACTCATCGGCGCAGTTTCTACTAGCATTGGTTGATTTGCATCGCCAAACGTGTAGGTTAGGCTGACCAATAATGCATGACTATCATATCGACCCAAGTTTGAATCACCAATACCGTCAATGTATTGATAGCCTGTTGATAGCCGGGCCTTAGGGTTAAAGTGATAGTTAACCCCCACCTCACCAAGAGGAGATACGCCTGTAGCATCATTATTATTTAAAGAGCGTTGTGTTTTTTCCATATTCCAAAAAGCAGCACCCAGTCTACCATACACACTTAGGTTATCTTGTAGATACCAATCGTAACGAAGAGCACTATCAATCAGCCAAGTCTTAACAGTAATCGATGTGGCATCCGCCTTTAGTTTATCATGGTGTTGATAGCCTAAATCCCAACTCCAAGATGGAGTAAACTGCAATCCACTATAGAAGCCTAAAATGGCGCCGTGTGGATTTGAGTGATGATAATTGTTGTCTAGAGCCCATTGGTACCCTCCCTTAACACCGACAAAAATTTGAGGGGATACCGTTTCGGCTAATAAAGAAGCACTAAACAAACTAGTAAGCAATATTATTCTTCTCATATTTCTCTCATATTTTCAGATATATAAATGATGTGGATAATATAGTGAATCTAAAATATAGGTAACATATCCAAATAAAACAAGAGCGTCTTTGATGCATTTTTAAATATACATTTATGAAAGCATACTCGACCGACGTCATTGCCCCAAAAAGCTCCAAGGGGATTCAGTCACAGGATTAAAAGATAATGATTTTTTTTATTTTCTATCAGAGCATTACAATTAAGAAAGTCGTTCACATGAATCGCCATCGTTTCGATGTGTGATCTGCACCAGAAGTTTTGGACACTGAGTTAAGTGAGTACAATCACTAACGAGGTGAACAATGACAACTAAGAAAACACGAATCAAACATGCTCCTGAATTTAAATCCGAAGCACTTAAGTTGGCAGAGAAAGTCGGTGTCGCTGCTGCGGCACGACAGCTATCGTTGTATGAATCTCAAATTTATGGATGGCGTAAAGCCGTCAAAAAAGATGCGAAAATCAGCGATAGAGAAAGGGAACTCGCCACTGAAAATGCCAAACTCAAACGGTTATTGGCTGAGCAAGCTGAAGAGCTAGATATCGTAAAAAAGGCCGCCACCTACTTCGCGAAAAATCTAAAGTAGATTGCTATGAGTTTATGCTCGAACACCTTATGCAATATAGGATTGTCCGTATGGCTAAGGTGTTTGGGGTTTCTCGAAGTGGGTTTTATTATTGGATTGATAATCGCCATAAAGTCACTCAACGCAACGAGCACCGAAAGCAGCTTGACAGCAAAGTTCGAGAAGTCTTTGATGATAAAAAGGAACGCGACGGTGCAAGGCGTATTCAAAAAGAACTTGAGGCAAATGGTAATAAGCACGATGTAAAAACCATTGCCACGAGCATGAAGCGCCAGAGCTTAGTCGCGAAGGCAGCCCGTAAGTTTAAATGTACGACAGACAGCAAGCATAGGCTTCCTGTTGCCCCGAACTTGCTAGAGCAAGATTTTAATGCGACAGCACCAAACCAAAAATGGGCTGGAGATATTACCTATCTAGCGACAAGCGAAGGTTGGATGTATTTGGCGGTTGTTATCGACTTGTACTCACGGCAAGTAGTTGGTTGGTCAATGAGCACCAGAATGACCGCGACTCTGGTCTGTGATGCGCTATCAATGGCATTGTTCCGTAGAGGCATGCCCGAAGGGGTAATTATCCATAGTGATAGAGGTAGCCAATATTGTTCAAAAGATTACAGAGACTTAATCTCAGCCCATAATCTAAAACAAAGTATGAGTAGGAAGGGAAATTGCTGGGATAACGCCTGTGTTGAAAGCTTTTTCCACTCAATGAAAGTAGAAGCCGTTCAATACGAGCCGATAATGACGCGAGAAGAGATGCGCCAAGCACTTTTTGAATATATCGAAGTTGATTATAATCGAACAAGAAGGCACAGTGCCCTTGGGTATCTAAGTCCAGTTAACTTTGAAAAACAATATGTCGCTTAATGCGGTGTCCAGTCTAACTGGAGCAGATCAGTGGGGCTCGTACAGCATTGAGCCCTGAGCTTTTATGCCTTGTATTAATCGGTGTATGAAATAGTAAAATATTAATCTAAAAATCGTGTTTTTTAACACCAACTTTCGCCTGTAAACATATTATTAATAAGTATTTTCATTAAAATGCTAATTTTATTGCGCACTTAAATAGCCTATAAAATGACACTAAGATTAACGCTAATAACTGAAGGGTCACCGCCTTGATAGAGAGCGTTGAGTTAACCTGAACTCGGGATAAAAAAGAAGGGAACGAAAAACTGACTCTGCGATCAGATCTTTCGACAAAGAGAGACGTATCACAAAGAATCAGCTATGCGTAAATCAGTGGACTAAAAGCGTGTGAATTTTGCAGGCAAAACAACATCACCACTTCTAATTTCTACGTATATCGCCAATCTGAAAAACAGCTCCAGATTGGCCCCCAACAAGCGCACTTGGTTGAGAAGAAACCAGAAACTTCTGTCGACCAAGATACTGGTATTACCATCCCATCACACAAACACCGTAATAAAACTCAGTGCTCAGGAGATGAAGTCAACGATATTGGTCTACGCTTTGATGGATCTACCCCACGCAAAATTATCGAACTCTCCGCTCCAGAATTGGAAGGAGAAGAGGCCGATAAATACAAGGTGATGGATGACAAAGAAACGACTCGTCTTGCCCTGCGCCCTCGCAGTTATGTGGTACTTGTCTATCGACGTCCTGTAGTACGTCCTAAAAAAGAGCTCACCTATGTGGTCTCTATCATTCCACTGGCGGTCTTCACTTTGACAGGCATCATGGGTAAAGAAGGTCTGAAACTGATCAACTGGGATGTATTGTAGCTAGTCGCCGATGGTATTGTCGGCTTGCTATTGGTCTACCTCGCCCTGTTTATCATCACCTAGTAAGCGTTAACGTTCCCCTTTAATCCTAACTAAAGCGCTGAATGTAGATTTAGCGCTTTTTTCGATCTATACCACTCCACCCCAAGCAATTAACTAACATTTCAATCAACAGGTAACTGTGATTTTACTTCACTGTTTTACAAAAAGCAGAGTAAATATATTAAGAATTTATGATTTCAAACACAGTCATTCAGCCTAAGACAGCGGCACTATACGCCTATCAGAGACACATCAATTCACCATCAAGTACGTCACTGTAGTTAGGTTTTTGTCTAATAAAAGAGGAATGGACCTTGAGACATACTATTAAGTTTAAAATTCAGATCGCCATTGCGATCATTATCGCCGTCGTGAGTGGCACCCAAGCTTGGATATCGGTTACCCAGCTAACTCAAGAGACTGAAGTCGCGATCAACCAAGAAATGAAGAATGTCAGTGTAGGGACGACCAACTACATTGCCGACTGGCTCTCGACTCGCAGTGACATGATGCTGGCCAATGAGCCAACCATTTCAAGCAACAGTAACTCAGACCGCGAATTATTGATCACCAAACAAGCCGGGCAGTTCTTGTCTGTTTATGCGGGTTTTAGCGATGGCACGATCGCTTATGGTGATAAAACGGAAAGTTGGCCAGCAGACTACGACCCTCGCACGCGTCCATGGTACAAAGATGCGAATACCGCATCAGACCTGATCATTACTGAACCGTATCAAGATTTCGATGGCAGTATCGTCATCAGCTTTGCGAAAGCCTTCAGCGGCCAAAAGCAGGGCGTACTGGCTGCGGACTTAACCGTGACGAGCATTATCGATACGGTTCTCAACGTAAAACTGGATAACGATGGCTTCGCCTTCTTGGTGGATGGTAACAACAACATCGTTGCGTACAGCGATGAAGCATTAAGTCAAAAACCACTCACAAGCTTAAATCCAGAGCTGACCGCAAACCGAGTGTCACAACTGATTCAGAACCAAACGATCACCACATTGGCTTGGCCGAGTCAGGGAGATAAGTTGGTTTACATTGCTAACGTGCCGAATACCGATTGGTCTCTGGGCATTGTTATCGATAAAGAGCTGGCGTTCTCTGCGGTCACTGATGCGATTCAATTCATCGCCCTAACCTCACTTATTCTGTACATCGTGATTTCAATCGCTAGCACCATGGTCATCAATCGACTGCTTTACCCATTACAAACCTTGTCAGAAGCGCTGACCCAGCTTGCTCAAGGTCGAGGTGACCTTACTCAACGAATCGATATCACCCGCATGGATGAGATAGGTAAGCTTGCTGAGCTGGTGAACCAATTCTTAAGTCAAATGCAGAGCATGCTGAAAGGTGTCGTTGAGCATAGCCACGATTTAAACAACCACGCCGAAAAAGCCAACCAGTTGGCAACGCAATCCTCGATTCGTGTGGAGAATCAACAAAACGATATCAACCAGATTGCGACTGCAATTCATGAGATGTCGGCTACCGCAGCCGAAGTGGCGAGCCATGCAGAATTAACCGCATCCGCTTCTCAAGCCTCTGCAACCGCGTGTAATGACGGCCAAGAAGTGATTCAACAGAACCGCGATGCCATCACTAGCCTTGCGACCCAAGTAGAAGACGCGGCCAATGTTATCCGAGAGCTGGAAAACAACGCGCAAAGCATCAACCAAATTCTATCCACCATTCAAGGCATTGCTGAACAAACCAATCTATTGGCATTGAATGCTGCCATTGAAGCGGCACGTGCGGGCGAGCAAGGTCGTGGGTTTGCCGTTGTCGCCGATGAAGTTCGAGTGCTAAGCCAAAGAACGCATGGCTCGACGGAAGAAATCCGCGTGATGATCGATACCCTACAGAAGAATACTGAACATGCGGTGGATAGCATGACCACCAGCACTCAACTGGCAGAAAACAGTGTTGGCTTTGCAGAACAAGCACACGACAGCCTGTCTAAAATCACCCAAGCCATCAGTGAAATCAACGATATGGCACTACAGATAGCGAGCGCAGCCGAAGAGCAACGAGCAGTAAGCGAAGACATCAGCCGCAATACACAAGGGATCAAAGATGCCTCTGACGATCTAGCTCAACAAGCGGAAAGCAGCCGCAATAGCTCAAATGAGATGAGTAGTGCAGCAGAGTCGATGCGTCGAGATGTCGAGCGCTTCAAGGTATAAAACCTCGCGACTCAAACAAGCGAAACGGATAGCTGGAGCAAACCTATCACTGAGGAGCAAAGCGGTGCATTTATCAAGAATCGCTTTGTTCTCAGTTCGGTTTGATGCATATTGATGAGCTAATTTATCCCAGACACAAGGACTGTTAATCGATGGGGTTCGAATGGTTGGCTCTCGCCGCTGCTTTTCTTTGGGCTATCGCAAGCCTAATGTCCGTAAAGCCTGCTCAACACTTAGGCTCTTTTGCCTATAGCCGCTGGCGTATGGGCTGCACTGCGGTCATCTTATCGAGTATGGCTTGGTTTACCGGAGGTTGGTCAACGGTCGAAGCCAATCTAGTCACACCGATGATGCTATCAGGGCTGATTGGCATCTTCATTGGTGATACCGCCCTATTTGCCTGTTTGAACCGAATGGGCCCACGCCAAGCTGGCTTACTGTTCTCTTGTCACGCCGTATTCTCTGCGATTCTCGGTTACTTCCTGTTTAGCGAAAGCATGACCTCTGGCGAGCTAATTGGCTCGGCCTTGGTTTTCAGTGGCGTATTAACCGCAATCTTCTTTGGTCGTCGAGGCCAAGCAAACAACCAGCTTGAAACCATCAAGGGCACCGTGTGGATTGGTGTTGCTCTGGGCATCACGGCCGCAATCTGCCAAGCATTGGGCGGTATTATTGCCAAACCCGTGATGCAAACCAACATTGATCCCGTAGCTGCCTCTGCGATTCGAATGATCACCGCCTTTGTTGCTCACTCCGCATTTCGCTTAACGGGCGCTAAGCTTTCACGCGCACTGAATCCGATGAATGGTCATATATTCGCGATTACCGCAGTGAACGGTTTTCTTGCTATGGCGGTGGGAATGACGCTGATCTTATATGCACTGCAAGAAGGAAATGTCGGCATGGTTGCTCTACTCTCTTCAACCACACCTATCATGTTGCTGCCCATTCTATGGCTGTACACCAAGCAGAGACCAAACGCCTATGCTTGGGTCGGAGCCATTGTTGCCGTAGTGGGTACTGGCATTCTAGTAAGATAGTGGCACTGGTTGTCAGCTAATCGATCTGCTCGCTAACTTCTGCTAACTCACCAATGTTAAGCCCGTGGGAAGGGGAAAGCCGTGACTTCATCGATATGATCATGCCCCATAGCAAGCATGATCAACCGGTCGATACCCAAAGCAACACCCGCACAGTCTGGCAGGCCTGCTTTTAACGCTTCAATCAAATGATGGTCAATCGGTTGAGGCGATAAGCCCATCTCGATACGCTTAGCATTGTCATCTTCAAAGCGCTGCAACTGCTCTTGCGGGTTATCTAACTCATGGAAGCCATTTGCCAACTCGATGCCTTTGAAGTACACCTCAAAACGGTCAGCCACTCGCGAGTCGTTTGGATTAATCTTAGCCAGTGCCGCTTGAGACGCAGGGAAATCATAAACGAATGCTGGCACTGTTTGACCAATTTTAGGCTCTACACCAATGCTAAACAGTAGCTGCAGCAAAGTATCTCTGTCTTGTTCAGGGTCAGCAATATCGCTCAGACCTAACGCACCAGCACAAACCTTTAGCGCTTCCATTGAACCTTCTAATGGACATACACCCAGCACGTCAAGAAACGCATTTTGGTAAGTCATTCGTTCAGCCGCCCGAGAATTCAGCACCAGCTGCAACAAGTCATCCATCTCATCCATCAGCTGATGGTGGTCGAAACCTACGCGATACCACTCCAACATCATAAACTCAGGGTTATGGTAACGGCCGTTCTCTTCGTTGCGGAATGCCTTAGCTATCTGATAAATACAGCCGCTTCCTGCCGCCAAAAGACGTTTCATATGGAACTCAGGGCTGGTCATGAAAAACAGCTTTTGCCCCCCCGCATACCCTGGCCCTACAAACTCAGTTTTGAAAGTATGTAAGTGCACATCTGTCACAGTAGCATGGCTCATGGCTGGGGTATCCACCTCCAACACATCACGCTCAAAAAAGAAATCGCGGATCTGACGAATCAGTAAAGCACGTTGTTTTAACTGCTTGATCGGCGCAGCTGGTTGCCAGTTAGCTTGGTTCATGATTTTAGAATGACTCACTGAAATAACTGGATCGAAAGATACCGTTTGTTTAGCCAAAAATCATCTTTTCTTAAATTCGACCCACCACACTGATATTGATGATGAACGTCAATAGCAATTAACAACATCAATGCACTCAATATCGATACATTTGTCGACACGTTTCTTTACTTCTTGCAACGAACAAACTCTTGCCGTGATTAGAATCACATAACCTAGAATTTCTATGCCTCCACATGCATTACCGAAGCAAAAACCTAATTAAATCAATATTTGAAATCACACCCTCTCATACACTGAACCTACCACTTAAGGCTTAGAGATGATAATCGGTTGATGCCGTTTACTGCGCTCTAAATAGGCTTTTTATAATAACAAGCGGAATACTCCGCATCACACTGGAGAATAACTGTGAAGACAATTACCACAGATATCGCAGTCATCGGCGCAGGCGGCGCTGGTCTTCGTACAGCTATTGCAGCAGCTGAAGCTAATCCTGATTTGGAAGTAGCACTGATTTCTAAAGTTTACCCAATGCGTTCGCACACGGTAGCAGCAGAAGGCGGTTCAGCAGCGGTAATTAAAGACGAAGATAGCCTAGATAACCACTTCAACGATACTGTTGGCGGTGGCGACTGGCTATGTGAACAGGATGTTGTTGAATACTTTGTTGAAAACGCGACTCGCGAAATGATCCAAATGGAACAATGGGGCTGCCCATGGAGTCGTAAAGAAAACGGTGAAGTAAACGTACGCCGATTCGGCGGTATGAAGGTAGAAAGAACGTGGTTCGCAGCCGATAAAACTGGCTTCCACATGCTTCATACTCTGTTCCAGACTTCGATGAAGTACGACCAAATCAAACGATTTGACGAGTACTTTGTGGTGGATTTGATCGTTGAAGAAGGCGAAGTACAAGGCCTTATCGCGATTCATATGTCTGAAGGTGAGCTTGTTACCATCAAAGCAAAATCGGTTGTTCTAGCAACCGGTGGCGCAGGTCGTGTTTACCACTGTAATACCAACGGCGGCATCGTGACCGGCGACGGTATGGCTATGGCTTATCGCCACGGTGTGCCACTACGTGACATGGAGTTCGTTCAATACCACCCAACAGGCCTACCGGGTACTGGCATCTTGATGACCGAAGGTTGTCGTGGTGAAGGCGGTATCATCGTCAACAAGAACGGCTACCGTTACCTACAAGATTACGGCATGGGCCCTGAAACTCCAGTGGGCGAGCCGAAAAACAAATACATGGAACTGGGTCCTCGTGACAAAGTTTCCCAAGCATTCTGGCACGAACAGCAGAAAGACAACACCATCAAGCACCCTCTTGGTGATGTAGTTCACCTTGACCTTCGCCACCTTGGTGAAGAGTATCTGCAAGAGCGTCTACCGTTCATCTGTGAGCTGGCAAAAGCGTACGTAAACGTAGACCCAGCAAAAGAGCCAATCCCAATTCGTCCGACCGTTCACTACACCATGGGTGGCATTGAAACTAACGGTACTTGTGAAACTCGCATCAAAGGCCTATTTGCTGTTGGTGAGTGTGCTTCTGTTGGCCTACACGGTGCAAACCGCCTAGGTTCTAACTCTCTGGCTGAGTTCGTAGTATTTGGCCGCGTAGCCGGTGAACAAGCTGTGAAACGTGCAGCTGAATTCAAAGGTTGGAATGAAGAGTCTATCGCTAAGCAAGTGAAAGCGGTTGAAGATCGCATCGCCGGTCTACTAAACCAAGAAGGCGATGAGAACTGGGCTGATATCCGTACTGAAATGGGTCACACCATGGAAGCGGGTTGTGGTATCTACCGTCAAGAAGACTTGATGCAAAAGACCATCGACAAAATCACTGAACTGAAAGCGCGCTACAAGAAGATCAGCATTAAAGACAAAGGCAAAGTGTTCAACACAGACCTACTTTACGCTATCGAAGTGGGTTACGGCCTTGAAGTTGCAGAAGCGATGGTTCACTCAGCGATCCTTCGTAAAGAGTCTCGCGGTGCACACCAACGTCTAGACGACAACTGCACAGAACGTGATGACGTGAACTTCCTGAAACACTCTCTATCTTTCTACAACGAAGATGCAGCACCAACCATCGACTACAGCGGCGTTAAGATCACCAAATCTCAACCTAAAGCTCGTCTGTACGGTGAAGCTGCTGAGAAAGCCGCTGCCGCTGAAAAAGCAGCAGAAGAGAATGCGAAGAAGAGCGAAGAGGAGCAAGCATAATGTCAGCGAATCGAATCCAAAAAATTGAAATCCTGCGTTATGACCCTGAGCACGATGCAGAACCTCACTTTCAAACCTTTGAAGTTCCGTTTGATGAAACCATGTCAGTACTTGATGCGATCGGTTACATCAAAGATAACCTAGATAAAGACCTGTCTTACCGTTGGTCTTGTCGTATGGCGATTTGTGGTTCTTGCGGCATCATGGTTGATGGCGTGCCAAAACTGGCATGTAAAAGCTTCTTACGTGACTACCCGAATGGCTTCAAGATTGAGCCTTTGGCTAACTTCCCAATCGAAAAAGATTTGATTGTCGACATGACGCCGTTCATCGAACGCCTTGAAGCAATCAAGCCTTACATCATTGGTAACGACCGTAAGCCAGAAGACGGCACTAACATCCAAACTCCAGAGCAAATGGCGAAGTACAAACAGTTCGCTGGCTGCATCAACTGTGGTTTGTGTTACGCAGCGTGTCCT
Organism: Vibrio sp. 10N.286.45.E10; assembly: GCF_002874195.2. Taxonomy (NCBI): domain Bacteria; kingdom Pseudomonadati; phylum Pseudomonadota; class Gammaproteobacteria; order Vibrionales; family Vibrionaceae; genus Vibrio; species Vibrio sp. 10N.286.45.E10. The sequence continues at coordinate 54,788 of NZ_MCWD02000003.1, forward strand.
CAGTTCGGTCTAAACCCTGAGTTCATCGGCCCTGCGGCTCTTGCTCTTGCTCACCGCTACAACCTAGATAGCCGTGACAATGGTAAAGCTGAACGCATGAAGCTTATCAATGGCGACAACGGCGCTTGGGGTTGTACGTTTGTAGGTTACTGTTCTGACGTATGTCCGAAGAAAGTAGACCCAGCAGCGGCAGTGAACCAAGGTAAAGTTGAGTCTTCAATGGACTTCGTTATCTCGATGTTCAAGCCAGACGGATCGCAAGTAAAAACAGCAGAGGAGGCATAATATGAGCAATCGTAAGCCTTATGTTCGTGAGATGAAGAGAACGTGGTGGAGCAACCACCCGTTCTACCGCTTCTACATGCTACGTGAAGCGACTGTACTGCCTTTGATTCTATTCACTCTGTTCCTAACCTTCGGTTTGGGTGCACTAGTGAAAGGCCCTGAAGCTTGGGCTGGTTGGTTGAGCTTCATGGCGAATCCTATTGTTGTCGGTATTAATATCGTGGCACTGCTTGGCAGCTTGCTGCACGCTCAGACCTTCTTCAGCATGATGCCTCAAGTAATGCCAATCCGTCTTAAAGGCAAATTGGTTGATAAAAGAATCATCGTACTGACCCAGTGGGCAGCGGTGGCTTTTATTTCTTTAATCGTTCTTGTTGTGGTGTAAGGAGCTTTCGTTATGAACACAAATTACAAAGTAAAACCTGTTAACCACAATCCGAAACGCTCTGATGAACCAATCTGGTGGGGCCTATTCGGCGCTGGCGGTACTTGGTTCGCGATGATCACACCAATCACGATTTTAGTGTTAGGTATCTTAGTGCCAATGGGCATCATCGATGCGGACGCAATGAGCTACGAGCGTGTGTCTGAGTTTGCCACCAGCATTATCGGTGCGCTATTCATCATCGGTACGCTGGCACTGCCAATGTGGCACGCAATGCACCGTCTTCACCACGGCATGCACGACCTTAAGTTCCACGTCGGTGTTGCGGGTAAAGTGGGTTGCTACTTCGTTGCAGGCCTAATCAGCGCATTGTCTGTTATTTTCATCTTTATGATCTAAAAGCAGATTCGAGATTCGGGTAAACGAGTATCGAAGAGCTTAAAAGCAGATGCGGGATTCGAGTAATCGAGATGCGAAGAGCTTAAAAGCAGATTCGAGATTCGGGTAAACGAGTATCGAAGAGCTTAAAGCAGATACGGGATTCGAGTAAACGAGTATCGAAGAGCTTAAAGCAGATACGGGATTCGAGTAAACGAGTATCGAAGAGCTTAAAGCAGATACGGGATTCGAGTAAACGAGTATCGAAGAGCTTAAAGCAGATGCGGGATTCGAGTAATCGAGTATCGAAGAGCTTAAGAGCAGATGCGGGATTCGAGTAATCGAGATGCGAAAAGCTTAAAGCAGATGCGGGATTCGAGTAATCGAGATGCGAAAAGCTTAAAGCAGATGCGGGATTCGAGTAATCGAGATGCGAAAAGCTTAAGAGCAGAAAAGCGAAAGCAGAGCTAGGTTATCCAGCTCTGCTTTTTTTTTGTTTTTCGTATCTCGCATCTCGTTTACGCGCATCTGCCCTTTCCGCTCTTCGTATCCCGCATCCCGCATCTCGCTTACTCTCATCTGCCCTTCAAGCTCTTCGTATCTCACATCTCGTTTACTCGAACCTGCCCTTCCCGCTCTTCGTATCCCGCATCCCGCTTACTCGAATCTGCCCTTCCCGCTCTTCGTATCTCGCATCTCGTTTACTCGCATCTGCCCTTCTCCGATCTTCAGATACAAAAAAGGTCGCTCATGAGCGACCTTTTTCATTGTACTGAACCATCCAAAACAAGATGGGCACAATCAAATTACTTCACACGACCAACGTATTCGCCAGTACGAGTATCAACTTTAACAACTTCACCGATTGCGATGAATAGAGGTACGCGAACAACCGCGCCAGTTGCTAGAGTTGCAGGCTTACCGCCAGTACCTTGTGTGTCGCCTTTAAGGCCAGGATCGGTTTCTGTTACTGCGATCTCAACAAAGTTTGGTGGAGTTACTGTGATAGGGTTATCATTCCACAACGTTAGAGTACAAACGTCATTTTCAACTAACCATTTTGCAGAGTCAGCAACTGCTTTTACGTCTGCTGCGATTTGCTCAAATGTTTCGTTGTTCATGAAGTGGTAGAATTCGCCATCGTTGTATAGGTAACCTAGTTCAACGTCAACAACATCTGCAAGCTCAAAGCTTTCGCCTGATTTGAATGTTTTCTCTAACACTTTGCCTGACAGCAGTTTACGAAGTTTTACACGGTTAAACGCTTGGCCTTTACCTGGCTTAACGTATTCATTGTCGATAATTGAGCAAGGCTCGTTATCTAACATGAATTTTAAACCGCCTTTGAATTCATTGGTGCTTACTGACGCCATGATTTTCTCTTCCACATCTTTGAGTTAATTTCAATGCCGCATATCATAACCCGAAAAGTCGAATCTGTTGAGCAAAACTGGCTCAAACAACTATCGAATGCGATCTCTGACCCGACAAAACTGCTTGAGGCATTGGAAATAGACCCAACACCGTGGCAAGCAGGCTTCGCTGCTCGTGAGCTATTTGCACTTCGGGTACCTCTTAGCTTTGTCGAACGAATGGAAAAAGGCAACCCACACGATCCTTTGCTAAGACAGGTTTTACCGCTAAGTGAAGAGTTTGAGGTGCACCAAGGCTATTCCGCCGATCCACTGGAAGAGCAAGAGAACGCAATCCCGGGCTTACTGCACAAATATAAAAATCGTGCACTGATGATAGTGAAAGGTGGCTGTGCGATTAACTGCCGCTACTGCTTCCGTCGTCACTTCCCTTATCAAGATAACAAGGGCTCAAAGTCTGTTTGGCAAACCAGCCTCGACTATGTGACGGCTCACCCAGAGATCAACGAGGTTATCTTGTCGGGTGGCGATCCACTGATGGCCAAAGACAGCGAACTAGAGTGGCTTATCAATGCTATCGAACAGATCCCACATGTAAAAACCGTTCGAATTCATAGCCGATTACCGGTTGTGATTCCCGCTCGAGTAACGGATGAACTGTGCCAATTGCTAGCGCAAACTCATCTCAATGTGGTCATGGTCAGCCATATTAACCATGCCAATGAAATCAACTTGGAGCTCAAGCAAGCCTTCCATAAGCTTAAGCTAACTGGTGCGACTCTGCTCAACCAAGGCGTGATGCTTAAAGGTGTGAACAACAGCACTAACTCATTGAAAGAATTAAGCGAAAAACTATTCGATGCCGGTGTTTTACCTTACTATATGCATGTGCTTGATAAGGTTCAGGGCGCTGCTCATTTCTATATTTCAGATGAAGAAGCCAAGCACCACTTCAAGGGTTTGATCTCTGAGGTTTCTGGCTACCTAGTACCTAAGTTAACCCGAGAGATTGGCGGACGCAGCAGCAAGACACCACTCGACCTACACATTGAATAACTCTATCTCGAGCAATGGTCGCTTCTTGAGTATCAAGAAGCGACAAAAGAAAAACTCCCCTAGCTTCACCTTAACAACATCGGCTGCTAGACTTTAAGTCATCTTTATCAATCGTTAAGACAAAAAGTTTTTGTTCGATCGTCCGGTCTATTATTAGCATACTCGGCTCTATTCTAAATTTTTAGGAGGGGTGATATGACACAATTTATAGAACAAACTCTCAACCTTGCCCCCTTTAGCTGGGCAGGTCTTGCAGTATGCATGCTGTGTGGTTCGTTAATCGGCATAGAGCGACAAACACGCGGTAAACCGGTAGGGATCAGGACATCGATTCTGATCATCAGCGGCACCTACTTCTTCCTCACCATGGCGATTAGCCTTTCCCCTAATACGCTCGATCAAGCTCGTGTGCTTGGGCAGATAATTACTGGGGTGGGTTTCCTTGGCGCAGGGGTAATGATGACACTGGATGGCAAGATTCATGGAGTCACGTCAGCCGCGATTATCTGGGTGCTCGCTGCATTAGGTATGATGATCGCACTTGGCCACCTTTCTCAATCAGTCATTATCACGCTAATGGCGCTAGTGATTCTGCTTGGTGTCGACAAGGTGGAAAATAGCTTCCAGAGCCTGCGTCGTGGTGTTCACCAAAAGTGGATGAGAAAAGGTCGCGCGAAAAAGTAACCTCTCTTCTTGAATGAGATTTACTAGACACAATTCCTTAGACAAAAAAGAAGCCTAGTCAAACGACTAGGCTTTAAGCTATTACGAAAGCGCTTAATACACCTGAATACACACCTGGTTCTTGCCCGCAGCCTTTGCCTTATAGAGCTGTTCGTCGCAAGCGCGAATACTCTGGTTTTCCCACAAGTGCCCAACACTGTCGAATTTGTACAAAGAGTAGAGCGTCGCGCCACCAGAGACAGAGATATTTATCTTGTCACCCGTTGGGCATCGATAACTCTGTAGGCTAATGTCGTTTTTGATTCGCTCAAAGATCGATGAAAGCAACTCTGATGATTCACCCGTAATCGCAACAACAAACTCTTCACCACCAAATCGAGCCACGATATCTTGCTGTCTAACGCTGTTCAGCATCAACTGAGCAACATGACAAATCACCTCGTCCCCCACTTTATGACCATATTGATCATTAACGACTTTGAAATCATCGATATCAAACACGCCAACACCAATAATCGGCTCTTCATCTTGCGCCAGTAATCGGGTTTCAAAGCCACGTCGATTCAGCAAGCCCGTTAATGGGTCGCACATTGCTAGGGCATTTAAACGCTGGTGCTCTTGTCTTGTATAGAAACGCCATAGCCATAAAACCGAGAGCAGATACAAAACCAACAGTATCGAAAGCTGAATCTTCTCCATCTCCAATACATGCAGAAAGTGCTCGCTCTTATCTTCTTCAATACTCAGATATAGCTGGGTGTTAATGTCATCAACATACAGAGGCTTAGAATAGGTAAAGTCCATAAAGCCGTATTTGTTTGCGCCTCGCGTACTTGTGACTTTATAGCCATGGGTAGGGTTTGATACTAGGTTAGAGACATAGCCATCGACACCCAATACCCCTTTAAACTCACCATTAACGTAGATCCCTTTGGTTAAGGTCACCACTTTTTGACCTGTCAGATAATCATCGTATTGGCCGGTATACACCACTTGGTCTTTGCCTTGCGATAGGCCAAAGCGAACCGTATTGATCCAATATGGTCGGCTATTTACGACAGAGTCGAACGTATCACCTTTCATATATTGGGCAATATCAGAGGGGGAAGAGATAATAAACTTCTCTTTCGAGATGAAGTAGATCGCTGAGATGGTATCAATGGTATTGGCGAAATAGGCCATGGTAGGCGCAATAAACAAACGCTTACCCGCTTCGGTATAAAGGTCCGATTTCGGGTTACACATCTCGCGAGGGCCAGAGAACATAAAATCAAAACGAGGGGCATGTTGCTCCTCACTAGTGAAGTAGCACGTCTCACCTTCAATCTTTTTGTCATGCGAGAATACGTAGGTATCCCCATGTAGTGGATAAAGCGCAGTGATGTTGTACTCAAGCGCATTTATGATCTGTGTGAGCTCCGCTAAAGAGCGTGTCACGCCTTGGTTTTCGATTCCATACTGTTTATCTGATTCTTCCGCTGAATCAACGAGCAACAAGCTCAAAACTACTAAAAAACTGGCGGTCAGACTTAAAAAAGCCTTTTTAAAATCGATGGTATGGTGGTTAATCAAAGCATATAAATCATCATTGGGAATTTATCGCACATTGTACTTATAAGTAAAAATACTGCAACAGGAAATATAAAACAATATGCTTATCAGGTGGTTTGAGAAGTTTATCTTGGTTGTGGAATTGAATGTAATAACGCCTAAACAAGGGTTTAGGCGTTGATAGGCTTAGCTTTTAAACGCTAATGCGCTAAATAAAAGCTAATACGCCAACTAAACATCGCTCGCCAATAGTAGAACTAAAGGCTAAACGACCGCTTTATTTAGCAAAGTTGACAATCGGGAAGCACGGGAAGAAACCGTTATCAGCACAGTTGATCAGGCCAACTTGTACACCTTCGATTTTGTTGGTTTTGTTGAAGATACCAACCTGAACCGTCGACACTTCTGAAAGGTTCGCTGCGCCAACATCAACCATAGTGTTACCTTCTGAGTAGTTGACGAAACTCACGTTCGCGCCTTTTACATCATTGGTAATGTTCACTGCACCAAGGTTAACACCCGTTGTTTTACCTGTGTTCCAGTTGAAGAAACCAAGTGAAGCACCAGTCATTTCTTGATTCACTTTTGATGCACCGAAGATACCCAGGTTCACACCTGTTGTTGTTTGCGTCTCAGACATACCAACGACCGCAAGATCAACACCTTTAAGGTCGTTTACTTGTCCGTGAAGCAGAGCTAAACGTACACCGCCAACCGCATCTGAATCAGGTGCGTTGAAGCCGTTGATCGTTGAAAACATAACAGGCGAAGAAGCGAATGCCGCTGGTGCCATTACTGCTGCCGACACAGCAAGTACTGAAAGTAGTTTTTTCATTGGGGAGTCTCCACTGACTTATTGTTGACTTGATTAATCCATTTTCAATCAAGCATTTATTATCCTTTATTCAACAGCTATCCATGTTAGACCAATGTCATAACTGTACTGTTGAATATAAGACGGTAAATCAGAAAGAGCAATGGAAAAACAGATACGGGATACGAGTAAACGAGATTCGAAAAGCAAAGAGCAGAGATAAGAGCAGATGCGGGATACGGGTGACGAGATGCGAATGCGAGGTGCTGATAAATGGGTTTCGAAGAGATAAGAATAGAGAAAGAGAATAATCGCCTTCTTTTTTTCATTGTTCTAGCTATTTAATTAAGGCGCTTAATATATGAAGTGCCTCTAATGTAAACCGATGATTTTTTCGAATCAAAGTCACTAACATTTCAAGCAAACTAGAAAAGAGCTACTAGAGAAAATTTATAAAAAAACCCATCTAAATACATACTCTGAGATGGGTTTTCGATTTTTTATATAGATATAGCCTCGTTCATGAACGACTACATTTTAACCACTAATCTCAATCTTTTTGTCTTTAAAGACGCTAAATACACAGCTTACTTTTTTACAGAGTGAAACTAAACGCCCTTCAATATACCTATAACTCAAGTATGAAAGAAGCAAGGTCAATACTGTATAAGTAAAAAACAATATTAGATCATTGTTATGGTAGTCTTTAATATCAAAAATATAACTGCAAATTGGAACAGATATTGCTGCATGGATTAAATATGTAGAGTAGGAATAATCACCTAACTTCTTAAGCGGAAAAAAAGCATAGCTATCAAACACTTTCTCGTTACACATGAGAAGCGCCATAACCAATAAAACAATAGCAGTTATTTTATATGGTTGAGCACCACCATAGATAAAGAAACCACAAGAGAAAGATAACAAAAGCAATGAGATAAGATTATTAGTCTTGAATAACCCTTTGGTATACCCTAGCCCAATAACAATCCCCCAAGCAAACTCTCCAATGTACTTTGACTCAAAGAAGAAACTAAAGCTGTCGAATGGCCATAATTGACGAGGAAACAACAACAAAAGAACGACAGGCATAAACCAATACTTCTTAAAAATTAGTATACTAGACATGCATATTATGTAGAATGACACTTCAAATAACAAAGTCCAACCAACTGTTAAATATGGATAAGCTCCTAGAGAGGGGGATGGGTTTTCATGGTGTATGAACAGTAATGACTTTATCAGCGATGACACAGTCCATTCTGAAGTTATAGCATCTGGTATAAAAAATGAAAGAATAACCATTACTAATGTATAGAACCAGTAGGGTGGAACCACTCGTAATAACCTATTTATTATAAACTTTTTCGCATTTAGCATTCGCTGTGCGCTTAGAAATATAATAAAACCACTGATAACAAAGAATATATCAACTCCAAGCTTTCCATAATGCATAAGGAAATAGCCTACACTTTCTCCAAATATACTTTTCGACATATCCCAAGAAAAAAACACTTGACTATAGTGATGATAAACAACAAGCCAAGCTGCTACCCCCCTTAAGATCTGAAGTGATAATATTTGTTGGTTTTTCTTATCCAAAGCCGATCCCCCTGACACATTACTATGGGAAGTAAAAAGGTTAATCATACCCTAAACTAAGAAGCTGTAAATTAAATCTATACTTCGTTTTGCCCCTCATCTTTTCCTGATCGATAAATACTTGAAAAACAAACACGACTCTCGCCCTTTGAATTTACAATAACAATTCCTTCTTCTTACCTTCAAGTAACACCTAGAAATCAAAACTAGCAACCGCACCAGCCATGATAAACATCAATTGACCTGTCGATGATTATTTATGGGTACTAAGGCTTAATACCGCCGGTGATAATCCTTTTTTATTCCAAATAATCAACACCTTCCAACAGATGTTTTGTGCTTCTTCCCAACAGACAACGCTTGGTTGCTACTATTACCCCTCCCAACACAATCCAGCCTTATAATAAACTGTAGCCCCTTTGCCTTTGCTCTTAACTCTTTTATATGAACACCTTGTCACATACTTTAAAGACAAAACATAACTCCGGAAACCTTTTAAAATAAAAAGAATAGAGTTGCCATTAAAAAAGGGATGCCAGAATCTTCAAACCGGCATCCCTCAACGTCTACATTCGCGCCCACGTGAAATTAAGTCATTGTTTATTAATAACTTAATTATCTTTAGTGGTTTACATCATACCGCCCATGCCACCCATACCGCCCATGCCACCCATATCAGGCATTGCAGCAGACGCATCTTGAGGTTTGTCAGTAATCATCGCTTCGGTTGTGATCATAAGACCAGCAACTGATGCTGCGAATTGTAATGCAGAACGAGTCACCTTAGTTGGATCTAGGATACCCATTGCAATCATGTCGCCGTATTCGCCAGTCGCCGCGTTGTAACCGTAGTTACCTTCGCCAGCACGAACATTGTTAGCAACCACAGACTCTTCGTCGCCTGCGTTCTTAGTGATTTGACGGATAGGCGCTTCCATTGCACGTAGTGCAACACGGATGCCTACGTTTTGCTCTTCGTTGTCACCTTCAAGGTTAGCAACTTTAGATGCAGCGCGGATAAGTGCAACACCACCACCAGCAACCACACCTTCTTCAACTGCAGCGCGAGTTGCGTGAAGTGCATCTTCTACGCGGTCTTTCTTCTCTTTCATCTCAACTTCAGTCGCAGCGCCAACTTTGATTACTGCAACACCGCCAGCTAGTTTCGCTACGCGCTCTTGAAGCTTCTCTTTGTCGTAATCTGACGTTGCATCTTCGATTTGTTGACGGATTTGAGAAACGCGACCTTGGATCATCACTTCATCACCCGCGCCATCAATGATGGTTGAGTTTTCTTTAGTGATAGTAATACGCTTAGCTTGACCTAGATCTTCTAGCGTTACTTTCTCAAGGTCTAGACCGATCTCTTCAGAGATAACCGTGCCGCCCGTTAGGATAGCGATGTCTTGAAGCATAGACTTACGACGGTCACCGAAACCAGGTGCTTTAACAGCAGCCACTTTAACGATGCCACGCATGTTGTTCACAACGAGAGTTGCAAGCGCTTCGCCTTCTACATCTTCAGCGATGATAAGAAGTGGACGAGATGCCTTAGCTACTGCTTCTAGAGTCGGAAGAAGTTCACGGATGTTCGAAACTTTCTTGTCGATAAGCAGGATGAATGGGCTTTCTAGATCAACAGAACCCGCTTCTTGGTTATTGATGAAGTAAGGAGATAGGTAACCGCGATCGAACTGCATACCTTCAACTACGTCTAGCTCGTCTTGTAGAGCCTGGCCTTCTTCAACTGTGATTACGCCATCACGGCCTACTTTTTCCATCGCTTCAGCAATGATGTTACCTACTGTCGAATCCGAGTTCGCAGAGATAGTACCTACTTGAGCGATAGCTTTAGTATCAGAACATGGAACAGAAAGGCCTTTAAGCTCTTCAACTGCTGCGATAACCGCTTTGTCGATACCGCGCTTAAGATCCATTGGGTTCATGCCAGCAGCAACGGCCTTTAGGCCTTCAGTGATGATTGCTTGTGCAAGAACTGTCGCCGTTGTTGTACCGTCGCCCGCTGCGTCATTCGCTTGCGAAGCCACTTCTTTCACCATTTGTGCGCCCATGTTTTGGAACTTGTCTTCAAGTTCGATTTCACGTGCAACAGAAACACCATCTTTAGTGATCGTTGGTGCGCCAAATGATTTGTCTAAAACAACGTTACGGCCTTTAGGACCTAGCGTTACTTTTACCGCGTCAGCCAGAACGTTTACACCTTCTAGCATTTTAATACGTGCGTCGTTACCAAATTTAACGTCTTTAGCAGCCATCTTTATTTCCTTTAAATTCTTTATTCAGTCAGTTCAGTTTTATGGGTCGGATTACTCAACGATCGCCATGATGTCGTTTTCAGACATGATCAGAACTTCTTTGCCGTCGATTTTTTCAGATTTAGTGCCGTAGCCTTCAGCGAAGATAACAGTGTCGCCAACTTTAACGTCCAATGGTTGTACTGAACCGTTTTCTAGAATGCGGCCTTTGCCAACAGCTAGAATTACACCGCGAGTTGATTTTTCAGCGGCAGAACCAGTTAGAACGATGCCACCAGCAGATTTAGATTCAACTTCTTGGCGCTCAACGATAACTCGGTCGTGTAGAGGACGGATATTCATCGGTCAGATCTCCTGATAATTTCCATTTAATTTGATAGTTGCCACGATTGGCATGGGGTTAAAGAGTATGTTGGGGCGATGTGGAAGAACCCAAGGGGGGAGGTGGACTTTTTGTGAGGAAACTCAAACAACAAGGAGTGAGAAAAGAAAAATGGCCAGTGATAACACTAGCCATTAGAAACTTAGTCTTCTTTTCTAAACACAAAACGTATTAGAACGATCGCAACCCCAAACATACCACCTAACAATGTTCCAAATATAACTATCAAAGCACGTTTAGGTTTATCACGAGTTATCGGTTTTTCAACATTATCTAAGTAACGGAACGTTTGAAACTCAGCATTTCGATCAATTTCAAGATTCTTCAACATATCCAGTTTTGCATTTATTTGTTGAAGACGAGGCTCAATAACACTTAAATTTTTAACTGACTCTAGGGCTTTAACTTTTGCATCTAAGCCCTTAGCACCTAAATCGATGCTAAATAATTCACTCTCATTGCCTGTTTGAATTGGTCTATCGACTCCTGCAGACTTGGCAATTTGGGCTGCATATTTTGTTCGCTCAGTTTCAACTAACAACTTAGTACTTGCCTGGCTTTCTAAAATTCTTTTTTGTTGGATCAGCTCATTATGCTTGCTATTCACTATAGCGCGTAAGTTATTAAATGCATCTTCACGAGCTTTTAACTCTGTAGTCAAAATGTAAGCTGTTAACAAGTCGAAACTACTTTCCTTAGTCGTTGTTTGAAAACTAATAGTATATGGTGAATTAAGATCCTTTTTATCGACTTTAGAAGCGGAAATACTATCAAACCATTTTGCATATAAGATTCTAACCTCATCCGGTGTCATATCAGAACTGTCAACAAGCATAGAGTTTTTAAACTCTTGAAACGCAGCACTATTACCTAAGAAATCTCTCTTATTATCCGCTGAATTAAAGGTATTCATAAAGCGCTGAAACAATACCTTAGGATCAACCAAACCATCCAGTTCTCTACTGACAAGGACGGTGCCATCTTCTTGATAGATATCGAAAATAGGTTGAAACTGCTTCACTTGTTGTTGATATGCAGCTAGGTTTTGGGGTTGACCCTTGGTGATCTTTGCATTGGAAGACCACAACTCTTGAGCGAACAAAGCAAAACCAATACTACTAGCAGTAAATAAAGCAGTAACCAATATGACCATTAACTTGCCGTCCCACAAGGCCTTAAAAAGCTCTAACAAATCAATCTTATCGCCCGTTGTATCCAACGATGGGTCTTGCAGGGAGTGTGGCTGTGTATGCTGCTTCACTATAAATCTCTCAAAACATCTGAATTAATAACGGCAGAATGCTATCACACCGTATGCTGTTAGTATTGTGTGATTTGTAAACTTTATGAAAGCGATCTTCAGACTACTCACAATTCACTGTATCCTAGCCATATTCTAGTTCAATCGGCGTTTTACATGCAAGATAAGCACGGGCTATTAACTGCTCCTATTGAGAGTACATTGCGTACCATGACCATACCGACCATATTCGGTATGGTGGCGATCTTGATGTTTAACTTAGTCGATACCTTCTTTATCTCATTACTGGGTACCCAAGCCCTTGCTGCGGTGAGCTTCACCTTCCCTGTCACCTTTGCCATCAACTGCATCACCATGGGGATTGGCATCGGCCTTTCGACGTGTATTGGAAGGTTACTTGGTCAAGGTTGCGCACAAAATGCGGCTCGTTTTACTTGCCACGGTTTACTGCTTGCGGTGTTGCTTGTTGGTTTTACATCAACACTGGGGCTCGTAACGCTAGAGCCTATGTTTACTTTGTTAGGCGCTGAACCTGAGCTACTGCCACTGATATCCGAATATATGACAGTCTGGTATTTAGCCATTCCACTACTTGTTATTCCAATGGCAGGTAACAGCGCGATACGAGCGAGTGGCGATACCAAAACACCGGCCAAGGTCATGATGTTAGCTGGCCTAATTAACGGCATACTCGACCCGCTGCTGATCTTTGGATACGGCCCCTTCCCTGAATTAGGAATTCAAGGCGCAGCCATTGCTAGCGGATTCAGTTGGTTTGGTGCTTTATGTGGCTCACTGTATGTATTAACCATACGAGAAAAGCTACTTGCTCCGCCCAAACTGAAAAGCATCATCGATGACTGGAAACAAATTCTCACTATCGGCACTCCAGCTGCACTCTCCAATGCGCTAAACCCACTAGCTAGTGCCATCATTATGATGATGTTAGCCAAGCAAGGGACTGAAGCTGTTGCAGCTTATGGCGCAGCTCAGCGAATTGAATCGATTTTGATCATCGTACTGATGTCTTTAACCTCTGCTCTCACGCCTTTCATGGCGCAAAACTTTGGCGCTGAGAATCCACAACGTAGTTTCAAGGCTCTGTTCTTAAGCATGCGTTTTGCTGTGCTATTTCAGGGTTTGATTTTCTTAATGATGGTGCCGCTAAGCATTCCTTTGGCCGCCCTGTTCTCTCAAGAAGAATCCGTACGAGGCATTTTGTGGCATTACTTGTTGGTCGTTCCCTTTAGCTATGGGTTCCAAGGTATTGTGATGATGCTGATCAGCGGCATGAATGCTATGCATCAACCACTCAAAGCCTTTCAATGGAGCTTCATGCGTTTGTTTGTGTTTACCTTGCCATTCGCTTGGATAGGCAGCCAAATTGATGGTGTCGAAGGACTGTTTATAGGCTTAGCCTTGGGGAACATTGTCGGCGGTGTTTCAGGGTATTGCTTTGCACTTCGTGTAAGGACTAAAGCAGATACGGGATGCGAGTAACCGGGATACTAAGAGGGATAGTACAAACCAAAAACTGGAAGACAAACGCTGACTGCGCAGCGCTTAGTCCATCTTCGTTATATTTATGTCGCTAAAGCAAAGTTGATCGTATTTACCTTCGCTAGATTAACGTTCTGTTTTGCTTGCCACAGATCATAGTGATCCTGCATTGTTAACCAACTCTCCGGGGTTCTACCCAGTGACTTAGAAAGGCGTAAAGCCATTTCAGGAGAAACTGCACTTTGGCCTTTAAGAACACGATTCAGCGTAGAAGGTGATACATCAAGCTGCTTTGCAACAAAACGACAGCTATAACCAAACGGTTCCATATATAGGTCATAAATAAACTCACCTGGGTGAGGAGGGTTGTGCATACTCATTAGTGATAATCCTCATAATTTAAAATATAGGCATTACCATCAATAAATTCGAAAGTAATACGCCAATTACCATTTACTGTGATTGACCAAATACCATCTCTATCCCCTTTTAATGGGTGAAGCTTAAAGCCAGGTAGATCAACATCATCAATAATGGTTGCAGTATCTATAGCTGCCAACTGCATCCTAAGCTTACGCTCATGCTTAGCTTGAATACCGGCTTTACTGCCAGTCTCAAAAAACTTTTTGAGGCCTTTATGCTTGAATGTTTTAATCATACAGAGAGTGTAGCGCGTTGCGCATCATGAATCAAATTTCAAGCAGCTTAAGAGCAGATGCGAGATTCGGGTAAACGGGATGCGAAGAGCCTCAAAAACAGATACGAGATTCGAAGAGCTTGAGAGCAGAAGAAGACTAAAAGAAGGAAGATGACATGGAAGACACCACTTACAAAATGCTTTATGACGCACCAATTGGCAAGATGATCATTGTGAGTAATGGTGTGTCGCTTATTGAAATTGACCATCTCAATACCGAACCAGAGCTAACAGAAAACCCCGACTCGTTATGCCTTGAAACCGCTCGCCAACTAGACGAATACTTTGCAGGCCAACGCACCAGCTTTGACTTACCTTTAGAACCCAAAGGTACCGATTTCCAACGCAAAGCCTGGGTCGCCTTGACCAGTATCCCTTATGGCGAAACCATCAGCTACGGTGAACAAGCAAAAAGAATGGACAACCCGAAAGCCGTAAGAGCGGTCGGTGGTGCGAACGGTAAAAACCCGTTTAGCATTGTTGTGCCTTGCCATCGAGTGATTGGGGCGAATGGCACATTAACCGGCTACACCGGCGGCATGAACCGCAAAGAGTGGTTGTTGGATTTTGAACGTTCGGTTATAGATAAAACGCAATAATTTGTCTCACTAGAGCAAAAATATAAACGTTTCGCCATCAAGAAGCGCCATTATCACCAGACAACATATCGTCTATATTTAAAATTTCATACAAAGAGGTGATGGTAATGTCCACTGATGCGATTGAATCTTATGAAGATCGAAAGCGTAGAGGTGGAGCTATAGCGCTAATGAAACTATTATCGTTTTCTATTGATGATAAAAAACATGGCCGAGTAAACTCCGGCTCTCAGATTCGAGATAAACTGGCAAAACGTAAACAATCGGTTCAAGAATCAACATCACCGTTACGCTGATAATAATACGTTCGGTTACTTTAGTTTAATCCCATAAGTGTCAATATGGGCAAGTAACTCACTTGATGTAATTCTATGCTTAACGAGCAAGTCAACCTTAAATGGAAGCGACGACTGTTCTAAACGATCTTGCAAGCCTGCGACGACACTTAACGAAATACCGTGCCCCTCGATAACAATATCGATGTCGGAGTTATCTTTATAAGTTCCAAGGGCTCTAGAACCGAATACCCAGGCATGAATGACTGAGACATGGTTCAAAACAATATCCTCAATCAGCTGATACTGATGAGGCTTAAGGCCGACAGAGTCTGGTTTAACCAAATAACTACCGATCACATTTAACCTCTTGTTCGCATTGACCCTCTTGATCACATTTAAGCTTTAAATAGAGTGTGACTTGTCCTATCACTGGTGAAAATGACTCTAAGATCAGTGACTGAGCTTCAAGGACATTTTCCTCATCATAGGTGTGAGACAATAAATTTCGTTTTATGAGTGCTTCAAGCATAATCTCACACTGCTCCGAAGATAGGTGCTTAGCTTCTAAGGCCGTACGAAAAACGCTCCTCGGCGAAGCCACATCAAACCCTTCAAACTCAAGTAAGTCTTTAAGGGTCTTCCATGTAAGTTCGAAAGAAAATTCAAAAGTTTGTACTAACCCAGCGAGCTCTAACTCATTGTAGCTATCTTGTGAGCACGCTCTCTCAAGCCTTTGCTGCGCTTTCATTAAGTTTTGCAGTCGTTGCTTCCAACGGTATGGATTTGAGCTCATATAAACAACCTAGAGGTAAGGTAAAAGACAAGTATAGTATGAGCCTTAAGCTACCTAATCATTCAAGAAATGTCACTCTTTCGATATTCATCAAGACCGTTCTTTTCGTCTTTTGTTTAAGGTCGTGCCCTTATGTTCTCCCCTGCATATTTTTCTCACCCAATTCCTGCCCTTAAGCTCTTCGCATCTCGATTACCCGCATCCCGAACCTGCTCTTAAAGCTCTTCGAATCCCGCTTACTCGTATCTCGCATCTATACAAATTCTAGATACAAAAAAACGGCTACACTCGCGCGCAGCCGTTCTAGTATTCGATGAAAGTTAAGTGATTACTTAACGATCACATCACCTGACATCTCAGCAGGGATTGCGATACCAGATAGAGAAAGCATTGTTGGTGCTAAGTCAGACAGTTTACCGCCTTTTTTGAACTCAACGTCTTTGTTACCTACGTAGATAAGTGGTACTGGTAGGTTAGTGTGCGCTGTGTGGATGCCGCCCGTTTCTGGGTTTACCATCATTTCCGCGTTACCGTGGTCAGCAGTGATAAGCAGTTGACCATCGGCTTCTTTGATTGCTTCAACCACTTTGCCAAGACATTCATCTAGCGACTCTACGGCTTTAACTGCTGCATCGTAAACGCCAGTGTGGCCAACCATGTCACAGTTAGGGAAGTTACAAACGATAGCGTCGTATTTGCCGCCTTTGATTGCTGCAACTAGCTTTTCAGTTAGCTCTGGTGCACTCATTTCTGGCTGTAGGTCGTAAGTTGCTACTTTTGGAGAAGCAACAAGTTGACGCTCTTCGCCTTCGAACTCGTCTTCGATACCGCCATTAAAGAAGAACGTCACGTGCGCGTATTTCTCTGTTTCAGAGATACGTAGCTGCGTTTTGCCTTCTTTCGATAGCCATTCACCGTAAGTGTTCTCTAGAGAAGCTGGTGGGAATGCACATAGCAGTGGAATGTCTGCTGCGTATTGAGTCAGCATCACGAAATCGATCGCAGGGAATACTTTACGAGCAAAACCATCGAAATCAGGCACGAACGCACGTGTGATTTCACGAGCACGGTCGGCACGGTAGTTCATGAAGATAACCGCATCGCCATCCACGATAGCGGCAGACTCTTCGCCTTCCGCTTTGATTTCAGTCGCTTTAACGAACTCATCGTTTTCGTCACGATCGTAAGCCGCTTCTAGGCCAGCAACCGCCGTATCGAATGTGAACTCAGCTTTTGCTTGAGTCAGAAGGTCGTAAGACTCTTGAACGCGATCCCAGTTGTTATCACGGTCCATTGCGTAGTAACGACCAATCAGCGAAGCCACACGGCCTTTACCTAGCTTAGCGAACAACGCTTGGAAGCGAGCTAATGTGTTTTCTGCGCTACGTGGCGGCGTATCACGGCCGTCTAGGAAAGCGTGTAGGTAGATTTTCTCTGCGCCACGCTCTGCTGCCATTTCAACAGCCGCGTAGATGTGATCTTCATGAGAGTGAACGCCACCTGGAGACATAAGGCCCATGATGTGAACCGCTTTGTCTGCTTTAACCGCTTTATCAACAGCATTCACTAGCGCTTCAGTTTGAGCGAATTCGCCGTCTGCGATTGATTTAGTAATGCGCGTTAAATCTTGGTATACCACGCGACCCGCACCAATGTTGGTGTGACCCACTTCAGAGTTACCCATTTGGCCATCTGGTAGGCCTACATCTAAGCCAGAAGCCGAGATTAGCGTGTTAGGTTGGTTAGCAATAAGACCGTCTAATACTGGTGTCTTAGCGTTCGCGATAGCGTTGTCTTGGTTGTCTTCACGGTAACCGTAACCGTCAAGGATCACTAGAGCCATTGGCTTCTTAGCTGACATAGGACTGACCTCGTTCAATTCAAAATAAATCGGTATAAAAACAAATTAGCGTAATTTTACTACAGTTTACAGTCAAAACTGTAGTGGAAGATCAAGAAAGGGCGTAGGTAGGATGATCGAATGTGAAAAAAAGCGTCATTTTGTGTTTAAGCATCGTATAAACCTTGAGCAATAGTATTGAGGGAAATACCGCTGTCGTCATTCTGTATTAACACTGAATTACATACTAAAACCGAATGTCACACTCAAAATCCACCGAATAAAACATACTCAACCAAGTGTACATACAGGTGGTTTTAGCGTAAGCTACACGCAATTAAAATTCCTACAAAAAACTGGCTAGAGTTCATCATGTTATTAGAGCTATCATTTGTTGGCTTTTTCTCCTTTTCCTCACTCTTTTTGATGCGAAAAGTAGCGAAAGTCGTCGGCTTAGTAGATAAACCCAATGAAAGAAAGCTGCACAAGGGCGCAATCCCACTTGTCGGTGGTATTGCTATCAGTTTATCGATAGGCCAGTTTATCGTCACGCACCCCGATGTGATCCCCCATAGCCAGCTATTTTTAGCCTCTATCGCCGCACTGATTTTTATCGGCGCGCTTGATGACAAATTCGATATCAGCTTCAAGATTCGACTTGTGGTTCAAACGATACTCTCTATTTGCATGATGTATTTCGCCGATATCCGACTAGAGAACATTGGTAACCTCTTTGGAACCGGAGAGCTACACTTAGGGTTTCTTCGCCCTGTAGTCACGGTACTCGCGGTGATTGGTGCTATCAATGCGTTCAATATGGTGGATGGCATTGATGGCTTATTAGGCGGGCTTGCTATTGTAACCTTTGCGGGTATCGCAATTTTGCTTAAAATCGACAGTCAACACGGCTTAGCTTACTTATGTGCTGTATTCATTGCCGCGACGATTCCCTATATCTTAATGAATCTGGGTATTCTTGGGCGTGAACGTAGAGTTTTCATGGGTGATGCTGGCAGCATGATGATTGGATTTACTGTGATTTGGTTACTGCTGGGCGCAAGCCAAGATCCATCAGAAGCTATGATGCGACCGATTACTGCACTGTGGTTGATTGCTGTGCCGCTCATGGATATGGCCGCGATCATGTTCAGACGTGTGCGCCGCGGTGACTCTCCTTTCAAGCCCGACAGAGAGCACCTACACCACATATTCCAGCGCCTTGGTTTTACATCACGTCAAACGCTCGCCATCATTTGCGCTATCGCAAGTGCCTTTGCAGGCTTCGGTATCTACGGTGAATTCCTAGCGATCGCTGAATCGACCATGTTCATCCTGTTTATGATCTGTTTTGCGTCTTACACCATAGTGATGAGCTATATTTGGCGCATCACAAGTTGGATTAGAAGTTGGCGTAACCTTCCAGAAAAAGTGTACTAGTGATTAGAAGTGTATTAATGGTTTAGGTTTCAAATGAAAATAATTAAGAGCAAAAGCGCTCAAGTCTAAAACTTCTCAAGTTAAACGTAAAAAGGGCCCAACCTCACATTGAGATTAGGCCCTTTTTCTGTGTTTATTTTGGTTTAAGCGATTGTGATTTAACTCTGAAGCACGTCACGATGACGAAGAACACACTAAGCTCTGGCACTTGGAAGTATTCGTCTAATAGGCCCAACGTTGAATAAACTAATAGCAACAAGCAAATCAAAACTAAAGACCCGCGTGGAGTAAAACTTGCGCCGTTAAGCCGCTATGCTAATCTCATTTTGTTAGGTGGTTACTCGGCCCTCAGGTGACCTTCAGTGAAAATCGAGCGTTGGTGATAGGCGCTTACATCAAGAGGACAACATCATGTTAGCCCCAATTCTCAGTGCGTTGTTAATGACGATTCCCTTTATCGCGGTCAGTGATAACGTTCCTTCTTGGCTCAATGTCACCGGCTGGGCGTTGATCGTATTGATGCTGTTGCTAGGCTGGGCAACATTAAAAGCCGATAACATCATCGCTTGGTGTGAAAAGCAACGGGATAACGACCGCCCGACTCGTTAACACGAAGGCTTACCTTTACTCACATTAACGTATCGAAAGCCGCCGCCTTAAAACGGCGCATTTTCGCTAGGGCTTGTCTTTCACGTCTTGTATTTTCTTCTCTTCAGCGGCATCGGGGCGTCTTGAACACACCTCTTCAAATTGATTTAACGTCGTTTCATCGATCGCGCCTGATTGGTGTAAATCATTGACGGTCTCACTCACTGTCTTCAATACATCGCTCATCTCATCCTCACTTTGATGCTCACAACCTTTACTTTTGTCCTCTGAGCTTAACAGAAACGATGCCAAAACGAACTCATAAGATCAGTCGCAACTGGCAAAGTGAATCATCGCTTGACGGCGCTTTGCAACGTTAGGGTCGCTTTGAATCCGCCGATGTAAAACATAGAAAACACTCATCGATACAATCGCTTAACCCATTGATAATAATAACAATTAAAGTCATAAAACGCATGAACGATTTAATTCATGTACCTATTGATACCCTTCTACAGCGGTCAGGTAAAAAATTTCAACACATTGATAATAAAGACTTTATTTTTTCACCCTGCGGGACTAGAGGTCGCTAAGATCATTTTTTTTTGCGTCTAAGAATAAATTCATACCGCAGCATACCCAACCATGACATGCTTTTTTGGAACATGCCCCCTAAGCATTGACGCGACACAGGGGTGAAAACGGACACACCCAACTTGCTACGTGATAATGTGTAACATGATGCAATGTGATATCACACATAAAACACAGATAACGGCTTGACGTCACCACTGAACATTGGCTAACTTTATAAAGACAGCCGTACACGGTTGTCTTTAAACTCAATATTGCCATGTTCTGGCACTAAGCGAGATAAGTATTGCGGTCTCGCTTCAACCTCGCCATTAAGGTACTGCCTTATAAATAACGGGAAATGGCCGTCCCCTTTACACTCAACTGCACCATGACCGCACCTCTTTGTGCGTCATGCAGTGTCACTCGCGAGACTTTCATACTCTCGCTCACTAACTGGCGACACCGCTTTTATTGCTGTGTTGCAGTACTGCTGATTGTTACTCAGCGCTGAGATGGGATTGCCCATCAAGGACCTGATAACCTCACACGCAGACTCGATCGTGCTCCATCCTGATCACACTTAACTCTCTACTTTCTTACTGAAACGTACAACATTCGGATTATCGAATCACGTACGTTCGGCTTACTTTTATCATGCCTAAAGGATTTTACTTATGGGTAGACAATCAAATGAAAAAAAGCGCAACCGAGCCAACAATGCTGGCGGCGTACCCGTCGATGCGTATAACGTCGGCCTTGCCATCGCCAATGTATTGCATGAACTCAGACCCAAGACGTCGGGCGTGCTGACTGAACCCACGACACCCCTCAACCTTTATCACATTTACTTTCTGTATTTATGGATCGCAGGCCACCTGTCTGGCATCGAAAGAGAACAGGATATTCCCGATCTGGTGTTAGTCTCAGGGCGAGTCGATTGTGCGCTTCATCACCTTCGCCGAGTGCGTGAAGGTGGCGTTTCATGGGTCGAATATGCCATAACTTGCGCCTTGGTAAAGGAAACCGTGTATTTATGGCAACCCATGCCAGACGCGCTCAATGCCGTCTTTAGCTATTGGCTCACTCATCATGACACGGAGCTTCGCCTCACTAAAATGCAAAAGAAACAGCTCTTTTGGCGATTAAAAAAGAGAAAGCTACGCACGCCGGAGGCGCTGAGAAGCCAACTTGTGCTGCGAAAAGACCTCTTGTATTCCTACATCGAGCGAATGGCACATTGCGATCCTTATCTCTCACTTCCAGCCCAAAAACTCATCACCGCCAAGAAAGTCCACCATCACAGTGCACTGAGTTACCAAATGTTGAACTGCGATCAAATTCGCTATGAGATTTTTTGTGCGCACAACCGCTATTTGCAGAGACTCATTCCCCAAATAAACCAGCGTCATATTAAACCCTTTTGTGATGTCAGGCTTCCCACCACTGGCGCACTTATTCCCGTCTTTACAACGCTTAACGAGCGTCCCCCTTACCTCAAAAAATCAGGCGCGATCGTGGCGTTCACTCTCGAACTGACCGAGGGCGCTCGAACCTATATTCCAATACCGCCCATTTCCATTGGCTCTACGCGCGCGATCCCGATTCCCAAGCTGAGTCTCTTCTTTGGTCACCTTCGCCAACAACTGGCAACGGCGCCAGAAAAAAACGCCTCCCAAGACGCGCTTCGTGAGTATTACAACGCGCGCACCTACGAACTGGCGTTGTTATTTGTCCTTCTTACCGGCACTCGCCCTACTCACCACATCTCGATAGAACGGGAAGCCTGCTTTGATTTACAACGCGCCCTTATCAAAGACAAGGGACGCTATCGCCTTATTGATATTCCGAACTACTTACGACAAGCGATTGAGTCTTACCTTAAACTTCAAGCGCTCGTGCTCCAAACGTTAGCGCCCAATGGCGCCTCTGCCATGGGGCCCTTATGGTACTTGATTGATGAGAACAACGTCGCCGTCCCCCTCACCGCAAAAACCTTGAGGTTGTTTATGCATGCACAGTGGCAGCATTGCTTTCAACAAAGGCTGGGGGCCCCCGAAGAAAAAGTCGTCCCTTACCAGCTTCGTCACAGCTTTGCCCAACACGCCTTGATGGCCACTCACCCCCGCTTAACCACCCAACAAATTGATGTCCTGATGGGCCACAGCGAACTGGGTGAACACCTTGGCAGCGCTTATGCTTTTCAAGCTTGCAACCAAACATTGATTGCGCATTTGAACCATTGGCCATCGCGGCTGCAGCTCTCTGCCATTACGCCCTGCCCTTCAAAAAAGGACCGTGCCTTATGAACCGTCAAAGCCACACCGCAAAACACATCCATCACTTCTATCAACAGCAGTCGCTAGCGTGCGCTGAAGTTGACGCCTTCGAGGCCTTCTTAACGCTGCTTTCCCAAGAGAAGGGCCAAGAAAGTGAGCATGAACGCCAATTGACCGAGTCACAAATGGCCTCGATAAACCGAGCCATTTCAGGCATCCCAACAGGCCGACAAAGAGCTTTAAAACGGGCGCGTGATGAGACCCTTTACTACCTAAACCAGGTGTGCGGCTGGGACTTACCACCGGTAAAGGTGCAACAATTTAACGATCATGAACACTTGTGGTTGGTCTCGCTGTATCAACAAAGTGCAAGGGCCCATGCTATCTCTTTGCACTACCAACAAGAGAGCCTGCATCGTATCAAGCACAGAGGTCGCCCAAACTTGGCGTGGACCGTGTTGACCTTGATGAGAGAAGTGGCGCCTCTGCCGCTCAACGCTTGGTGTGAAAGACTCAATGATCCCACCCCGCTGGAGCGCATTGGCGATCAACTCACCCTAACTATCACGCACCCTGTTAACCTATCGTATTTTGATGATACCGAACCCGTCAGTTTTACGCGCTACGCCGTATCACCGCTTGCTGCCCGCGCCTTCTATGACTGGCAGTGCCGGCAAGAGCCGGGCAACCCAAGAGTGACACTTAACCGATTGCTCAACTCACTCGATGATTTTTACCCCTCTGCGCTGCGCAAAGCGCTTACCCCTCATCAATGGCAACAATCTGTCCAAACCTTATGGCTTCATCGCTTCGCCATCCCCCCTGAAATATTAAAAGATTTCTCTGATCCCATGCGCCATGTAAGTGCGTTACCACAAGAGACGGCCTCATCGCGCGTAGCCAAAGCGCAAGATATTTATCAGCCACCATCATTTGCAAAGATAAAACCCAAAGATACGAACCAAGAGACTCCGTTTCATCGCTGGCCTCACGCCATGCTCATCAAGTCGCTCAATACGCCCCAACAAGCTGCGCCCACTCAGCCCGAGTGGCAAGCCGACAACCTGTTGCCCCGCTTATTGTTTGATTATGTGCAAGAGCTGAAGCAATTTGGCGGCGTGAAAAAAAACACCCTCAGCCCCGCCACCTTGCTGCGCTACACCAGTTTTAAAAATGAACTGTCGACGACCCCACTCCCTCTCTCGATCGCCAATGACAGGGAAGCCCTGCAACAATGGGCCAAAGACCGATACCGCCTCATCCAAGACGAGACAATGGAAAAATGGACTCTGTATCAATTCTTCCGTTTTCTCACTCAGCAATCCATCACTGAGCACTTAGATCTCTCAACCTTCATCAAACCGACCCAAAGCCTAAAAATTGATGCCCTTTCTCTTAGCGCTGAAGAGGTGCACCACCTGGTCACTCAGTTATTAACGCACAGCCTGTCCCCGATGCAGGCGTTATTTGCGAGTGTCAGCGCGTTATTGAGTTATTACGGCGCCCTTCGACGCGGGGAACTCTTACGCCTGCGCCTTCAAGATATTCGATGCACCCATGAAAAAGGTCAGTTATTTGCGATCTACATTACCAATACCGAGGAAGGCAAAACAAAAAGCGGAGACGCGCGCACGGTTCAGGTTGTGATGCCCGAAATCGGCGCCAAATTAATACGGTTGTTACTGGCGTTCAAAGCCAACCGCCCTCCTCGCGAGCCATTCATTGGCTTTGAAGACGAGTCCATCCATTTACGAGCGCGCCACTACCTTTTGCCTATCACGAAAGTGCTCAAACAATTACACGGTAAAAAAGCGCGCTTTCATCACCTTCGCCACAGTGGCGCCAAGCTGCTCTATCAACAAGCACTTTGCCTTGCTAACGGTGCGGCGCCAAAGGCTTGGCATAAAACGCATCAACCCGTCACCGCGTCTCTCTTCTCAACATCCGTTGTAGAGCAACGATTTCAATACTGGTTGCAAGGGCGTTCATTTTCAGAGTTAAACAATATGCTGCTGTTTGATGAAATCGGTCGAATGCTGGGCCATCAACACTATGCGACAACCCGACTGCATTACCTGCATGGCATGGAATGGGTCGCGCCTGCCTTTCTCCCTCAACAGCGAGAATACACACATGCCGAGCTAAGATACCTCTGGGGAATGAAACCCGGTTCCAATGACATCACTCGTCTTCTGATGAGACTCAGCCCTCAATATGCCCAGCTTTCACCCTCTGAAAAGCAGCGCCACCTGCCGAGCTTTACTCATGCACAGCTGGCGGAGGCTCTGAGCCAACGTTTGGGCAGCAAGCGCAAACCAAGTGGTGATCA
Source organism: Vibrio sp. 10N.286.45.E10 (assembly GCF_002874195.2). Classification (NCBI taxonomy): domain Bacteria; kingdom Pseudomonadati; phylum Pseudomonadota; class Gammaproteobacteria; order Vibrionales; family Vibrionaceae; genus Vibrio; species Vibrio sp. 10N.286.45.E10. The sequence goes on from NZ_MCWD02000003.1 coordinate 79,748, forward strand.
AGAACGACTTCAAAAGGCGGAGTCAAACGATAACGAGTGGATTGGACTTTGGACAAAAGGCGTCTCAAGTGTAGCCCAAACCCGCCCTTATCGTTTTCAGTGGGAAACTCGAGAGCAAATCAAACGCTTAAAAGAAACGCCTTTGGCTTTTTCCATGGTGAGTGACGCATGGCGCGCCTTTGGGCAATACCAAGGCATTGAATGGAATAAAGCCGCACGAACCGCCCTACGTCCCCTTGGCGAGCTTCACCTCGAAGAAAAACCGCCGCAAAGCGATGACGAGGGAGTGATCAACGGCAAGCAATTGTATTTTCTTAGCCCATGCAACCAAAAGGTGGAAAAAGCGCTCCACACCCTCAAGCAATCACCGCTCAAATACCATTGTCATATCACGCTGCATCAAAACCGAAAACGTCTCGACAGTAAAAAATGGGACTTTATACAGGCGGCTTTACTCACAGCAAAAGACACCGCGAATAAAATCATCATCCCCACCGGTCGCACTCAACTCAAGATAGCGTTGGGGTTAGAGGTCACCGATCCACTTCTTCTAGAGCAATTTCAAACATGGTGGAACACCATGATACTTAACGCCTCACAGCCAAAAGGACACACATTATGAACACACTGAACTTTCAACCAGAAGTACACGCACGCATTACCGAGCTGGTTAGCGGCATCAAAAAAGGCAGCGAGCACCCCTTTGTCACCTTCATTGTCACTGATAAATCGCTTCACCTCATTGGCGGCGCGACGGAGAAGCTCATCATGACCACGTTGGACAGAGCGTCGGATTGCACATTGGACAACGCCGCTTTCTCGTTTAGCGCCACCGCTTTTGCCAACCTATGGCTGTGCCAAACCAATCATATCGACCAAAAAGAAACGATTTCATTGCAGCTCCGTCATGACAACCAACAAGACGGCGTCGTGCTGGAAGGGCGAACCGAACTGAACTCCTTTCGCTACGCCCTCGCGCAGCCCGCTTGTGAACATCATCTGGCCTTCTTTGATAGCGTCATGACGCACCCCAAGCAAATTATTGAGGCCAAACAAGCGCTGGCGATATGTCAACTGGCCAATACCTGCACCCCTTTCTCAGTGTTTGAGGTCAACAAAGACAGCAACCGCGTTCAAATAGAGCGAGACAACGACATCATTCCTTTCGCGCTCCCTAAGGGTATGAACATCGACATCGATATGGCCCTGACTCCAGAGGCCAAGCACTCACTGGAATCGATCGCGCAAACAACACAAAGCGAGACCTTGTCTGTCTATATCGATGATGAGCAAGCGATGTTTAGCGATGGAGAGCAGGTGTATTGCCACTCCCTGGCGCCATTGCGCGCCTACCGAGAAAGACAGCAGCAACATTTTGAGTTAGAAGCCAAAGTGGTGATTGATATTCTTGAATTTAAAGCCGAAAGGGACAATTTTCAAAAAATCGAAGAGATTAAAAAAACCAACCAAGCCTTACTTTACCTCACCCCTGAAAGTATGTATTTCGCGAGCTTAGCACCCAAAGTGGGCGCCTTAATGGCACTCACGACCAAGAGTATCATTACTTCACAAGAACAACTGTATAGCGTCAACCTCAACGCCTTATCAAATGTACGTATCAAAGACATCACATCGGCTGATCAAGTCAAGATGACGGTGCTGCGCAGCGCGCAAGGTGAACTCAAATTGGGGTTTCACAATGACGAAGATGGGAAGCACCCTTATTACAGTGTGCCTTTGGAGCGTGCTTTGCCACTCTTGCCTGAGCTAAAACGGATCATCGATATCTCACAGCTCTCAAGTGATAAGCCTGAACAAAACGATCTGTTTGGATTTGATGACGTGTAAGGCCATTAATGATAGTCAGTAAGTGCTCAGACGTCGCGCAGGGAAAAGGCTTGATAACAAGATCAGGGGCGTCGATAAGTAATGATTCTACAATCAACATGCCAACGAAGTTATCAAGTGTTTTACCCGCTATTTGTGGGCATTATTTACTGCAATTGGGATTTGGATGAGCGTTTTACGGTTCAATAAACCAGCAAGCCTTTTCCGGGGCGCTAGAGAGCGCCTCAACGCTGTCCTCGATAGCGCTACTCGGCTTTCACGTTTATACTCAGGGGGGCCTGGAGTGATTGGGTTAAATCGCTGATTCTTGCCATCAGCACCAACCTATCTATACTCGATTCTTTAAAGCCAAATTTTGTATAGAAGGACTGAGCTTCATCGTCTAAAGCATGAACTAATATACCTGCCCCACCGACCACTTCCATCGCAGCCATAGAGCGCAAAATACAATCTTTGAGCAAACCAACAGCGATATGTTTACCTTGATATTTCAAATCAACGGCAAGTCTCGCCAATACAACCATTGGTATTGGATCGGGGCTATTGCGTTTTAAAGCACTAAAAGCGATATCTCTTGATACCGACCCCATTGCGATAGCGTAGTAACCCACTACCACGTTTCTTTCTGAATCAATGACGACATAAGTTTTCGCACTACCACGGTTTTGACTTTTTAGCGCTTGTTTCTTAAGCCACAGATCGAGAGATTCAACACCACAACAAAAGGAATTGATGTGATCACTGCCTGTAAGTAAGCGAGGTTTAATCAATCCCAAGGCGACTTCCTTTGGAATAAATCTTGAACACCCTCAAGAATTTTAGGTGGTTCATCAAACGCTTTTTCAAAAGCATCAAATGCCGCTTGTTCTAATCTAAAATCTTTCTGATCTGCCAGTACTTTTTGAGCTTCATTCAAAGCGGCTTGCTGAATGAATACGGTTCTATCCACTTTCTGTAGGCTTGCCGCTGCATCAATAACATCACGGACGGAAGGAAATACTCGCATATTGATCGGGGCTGATTTGGTAGCCATAATAATTACCTGTGTATATCTATCACGTATACAAGCATATCACCACAAACTGTATAGTCAATAGATACACGACCTATCAACTATGCATACTTTTACCGTTCTTGAACATCAAGCTTTTTAGCCGAGCCCACCGCACAGCGAAATTTGCCACCAAACCGTACTCAGGACCCAAAAAACGTCAAGAGAAAATAGACGGAGAACAGGCTGACATGTTTGGGTTTGATGGCACATCAGCGGCGCACCAATGAACCGTCATTTCTGATGAAAAAACAACCAAAAGCACTGGACATCGATCCAGTAAAAGACTAGAGTCAATATTGAACGTTTTATAGGCTATCGGAAGAAATAGGCGTGAAGACACGCTTTAGGATTTGGAAGATACCGTGAAATACGTTGGCAGATGATGACCTTGCGTCACACCGCCACACACAATATGCAGTTGGGATAGGAAGGCGGCAACCTCCCTACCCCGTACCGGCTGCGACACGTTTAAGCAGACCCAGCCGATGGCTCGATTCTAGCGAATTCCATTGGTGAGGGACAGATCTATTTAAGATCTGATATCAATGGAGGCCGCTATGGCTCATCTTCGCATCCGTCCTAATGGGCGCATTCAGTTCGATCTTCATTTGTACGGCCAACGCTTTCGCGAAGGTACCCAGCAAATGGCCACCCCAAAAAATGTCAGGCTTGCTCAAGCCACGCTCAAACAAATGAACGCCGAGATTGACCTTGGCACCTTTCAATACCGTGATTACTTTCCACACAGTAAAAAAGTGGCCTTGTTTGAACGCTTACAGCGCGAGAAGTACCCCGACCACCTGTATCCTTTTTTCAATGACTTTGCGAATCAGTGGTATGAGCGTCAGAAAGGCAACTGGAAAGCCAGTTATAAAGGCGTGGTGAAGAACACCCTTGAACACTACCTCATTCCGCACTTTGGCAATACCTTAGTCTCTGAAGTGTCGCTCTCTCAAGTGGAATTTTTTCGTCAGACCCTGCAAGAAGCTCGTAAGGCCAATGGCGAGCGACAACTCACCAACAAGCGCATCAATAATATTTTATGGCCGCTGATTGCCATTCTGAGCCTCGCCGCCGAAGAGCATCATTTTGATTACCCATTTCGACGCTACAAATCCCTGAAAGAGGAAAAAGCGGATTCGAAACCGCTGACCATGGATGAAGTCCGTACTTTCTTAGAATGCTGTGATGAGCAATGGCATGATTATTTTTTACTGCGATTTTGGACGGGCATGCGAAGTTGTGAAGTGCATGGCCTGTATTGGGAGCACATTGATTTTGACCATCGCTTGATTCGCGTGAGACAAAATTATGTGAATGGAGAGATTTGTGATGTGAAGACGCCGAAGTCACGTCGTGATTTGCAGATGTGCGACACCTTGTTCGCGGCGTTAAAACGTCAGTGGGAAAAGAGAGATGAGTGCAGCTCATTTGTGTTTGCCTCAAAAAGTGGGCGTGGACTTGATACCCATTACGTTAGCCGAAAGATATGGCACCCCACATTGAAAAAGGCCGGTCTTAAACCTCGCCGCGCCTACGAGACGCGCCATACGGCTGCGGTACTGCACATTGCCGCGCATGAAAATCCGATCTATATCTCACACAAACTCGGGCACAGCGACACCAAATTGCTGTTTGAGGTCTACGCCCCGTACGTGGCGAACGCTTCTGGCCAAGATGGACTGGCGTTCAATGACATGATGTTAGGAGGTGCGGCATGATGATACTGACCTTTAACCGCGCTCAATACTTCCATCAAAACCTAACCGATAATGATCAACTGTGCGCCTTTGCATTAGGCTCTGAACTGCCTTCGGTTTATACACTCATCGGCAACAAACAAGAAATGGCGTTAAGTTCATTGAGCGAACAACACCGCTTAGAAGCGATAGCCAAGCAATGTTATGAGCGTTTTATGGAAGATCCAGCGTTGCAATCGGTACTCGATAAGTACGCCGACAGTATGATGACCTCAGGCATGGTTATGTTTCACGATGTTCGATTACACGCTCAGTCCCCTGGGCTGACTTTAGCGAAGTACTATTACGCACTTAAACAAACAGATGGGCATTTGAATAGGTCAATAGTGTGGGAAAAACACCTTCAATGGTGCCAAGCGTTATCTTTTGCTTTGTATGAACATTGCCAAGATCCACGCAGTGATATTTGTTATGGCGAGAAGACCGTCATTATCGATAAGCCGCATAACAGGCAGTGTTACAGCTACACGACCATTAAGAAACCGGTGTCGTTTCAGCTCAACCGATATCAGTACAGGCAGCAGCCTTGGCAGTGGCAAGACTAACGATACCGATAGGATAGCGATAACAAGGGCTAGTGCTTTCTAGCCCTGATTCACCCGAGATCAAATAGCAGGCGAATCATCGTCGTTTCACCGAGTTATTTAAGTGATTAGGTGCTGGCTATTAAGTTATTTTGCAGCGGGCTTCTTCCACTTTCTTACAACCTTCGCCATCTTAAACGAAAGCGTCATCACGTAAGTGTGGAATAAAATCGATGTGTTGAATGAGAGAACGTTGGTCCTGTATTTTAATCGTGCACCACATTAGTCTGTAGGGAATTTTTGCTTCTGATGTAGAACTCGCATAATACGGATAATTGAACCTTCAACCCAATATGAAACAATCATCGAAACTTCAGAAATAATGAGCAGTCTCCCTTGAACGCCTTCACGTTGTACTCCTATTAAAGGTTGCTCAAGCAAGTTTTCGACTTTGGCTTCAATAATATTATCGGTTCTTTCAGCTACATCTGGATTAAAGTCGTAGAGAAATTCAAAGATCTTCTCTCGATCATTAAGAGATTCTTCTTCCCATAAAATCATTGCTGACCTCGGCTACGAACCCTCGCTTTACGGGCTTCCATTCGAGATTTGGCTGAATCATTGTCAATAAACACCGCTTTACCAGAGTCGTACTTTTCAAAAGCAAGTTCTACTTGTTTTGTTAACCAAGCATCATGAGATAATGTTTTTCTTTGATGCTCTGCCATTTGTTCTGTCAGTTCACGGCAAGCATCACTCAGAGTGCGGCCTTGGCTCTCAGCCAATTGCTGAGCTAGGCGTTTTGTTTCGTCATCAACACGAAATTGGATTCTAGCATCCATGAGTAGTTCCTTAAAAAGCACTGTACACACAAATGTTAGCACCAGCGTGCTAAATGGGCAACTAACTAGCCTTTAGGATTTCACGATGCTTTTACTGTACCCGTTCAATGAGAGCCTACTACAGAATTTATTGTCTGCATCCAAGGTTTTCCCGGAGCTGATTTTCCTTTAAATCACAACACTGCCGTCTCATCAGGTTGTTTTTCTTCTAGTTTCTTCCACTTTCTTACTATCTTGGCCATTTTAAATGAGTGCGTCATCGCGTAAGTGTGGAATAAGAAACACGCCACAATGATGTAGAACATAATGTATTCTGGTACTTGGAAGTATTCGCCTAATAGCCCCAGCGTTGAGTACACTAATTGCACCAAGCAAATCACCACTAAAGACTCACGAGGGGTAAAGCCGATACGCTGCATAATGTGGTGGAAATGCTCACGATCGGGTTTAAACGGAGAATGCCCTTTACAAACCCGGCGGATCATAATGGCCATCATATCAATCAAAGGCACTGCGATTAACCACAAGGCGGTCACAGGGCGGATGACATAAGGCCCCTCTTCAGATTGCGTTCCGCCAATTAAAACCCAGATGACAATGAAGCCGATCATCATGCTACCGGCATCGCCCATAAACACTTTACGCAGTTTGCCAAAATACCCTAAATTAAACAGAACAAAGGGGAATAAGATCACCACCATCACGACCATAAAAAAGGCGTAAAACTCGAGTTCATAAGCGAAGAACACCACACCTAACGATGCAAATACCACCATGCTTAAACCACCCAGTAGCCCATCAATACCATCGACCATGTTAAAGGCGTTAATGGCACCGAGCACAGCGATGACAGTAACGATGCTATCAACCACGATAGGGAAATCCAACACACCCAATCCGAACACATTACCGACATGAGAGAGGGTTAACCCCGTATAGTTCATGATGATCAGAGCTAAGATGGCTTGCACGCCCATTCTGAGCTTAAAACTGATATCAAAGCGGTCGTCGGCTACCCCAATCAATACCAGTACCGTTAAGCACGCTGCCGCTATCTCTACATTCTTGAACTCAGCTGCATTCACGTAAAGGAAGTACAACACGGTGATGCAGAGAGAGATCCCGCCCACCAAAGGAACCACACCTTCATGGTGTTTTCTGGCATTCGGTTTATCGACTAAGCCAATGGCATAGCCTACTTTACGCATGCAGTACAACACCGAAAAGGAGAGAAAGAAGAACATAGAGAGTTCGATAAGGTAATCAAACAGTGACATAGGTTTAAGCCTTTTTTGGTTATTGTTTGTCTCTAGCTAATATCTTAGCGATGAATTTTTTAGCTCTTAATCGGTTAGGAAAATCGGTAATTTCTGTATCCACAATTGGGAATTACTTGCTGTTAAGCATTGCCGATTTTTCAACCACAATATCAACCACCGCTTCGTGATACTGAACCACATAGGTCTCAACTGGTTTCAAACTAACATAGGCCATACAACGCTTAACCCTGAATTGCTTATTATTGCACGCTTTCAAACACTGTTATACTTTGTATTACATTGCACTACATAAAGGTATAAACATGAAAAATGAAATGCTGAGTACACGTATTGACCACGATACTAAAGTCGCTTTTACAAATATTTGTGATGAGGTTGGTTTAAGTACTTCCCAGGCAATTAAACTCTTCGCGAAAGCTGTCATCAACCACGGTGGAATCCCTTTTGATTTAAGGGTACCACAACCAAACGATGTGACTGCTGCTGCCATCGTGGAGCTTATTGAAGGTAAGGGGCACAAAACGGATTCAGTTGATTCGCTGCTGTCTGAACTCACTGAAGGTAAAGTTAACAATGTATGAGTTAAAATACTCAACTCAATTTAAGAAAGACTTCAAAAAAGTAAACAAGATGTCGATTCCTGACATTGTTGAAGTCGGGAACATAATATCCAAGCTGCAACGTGGTGAAACGCTCGATGCTAAAAATGTCGATCACTCATACGAAACTGAGTACCACATCTACTCCCTCTAGGCGTCACAAGCCGTCATCAAACTTTGCCCTGATACCCACGCTCGGTTGGTGTGCAATGCATAGCTTTCAAGCTCTTGAGCAGCTCCAACAGCACAGCGAAATTTGCCCCCAAAGCTTTCTGAGAGTTTAAGCCATTCCTCAGCCCCCATATTAAGCCGTTCAAGAATCGTATTATCACATGGCGGAATATAACCACGCTTGTTTGGCCGAACCACTTGGCCTAATGCTTCCACTAGGGCTAAATAATCCAACAAAGAGAACTCAATGCCCCCTATCTTAGAAATCACCGAAGGCTGCATTTGTCGCTCATTCCCTAAAAAGCCAGCCAAGTCTTTAGCGGGTAAAGAGGCGACCTCGCCTTTACCTTCATCGCCTTTGCAAGCCATTGAATGAATGCGTTCATAGACGGAAGTAAATTCAGATTCCTCTAATGATTGCGCCATGCCAGCCCGAACCGAATTCAAATCGACATACGCCATACAACTTAGCAGCGCTTTTTCATCCAACAAAGCTTGAGACTTAAACCGCCCTTCCCAGAAGCGGCCTTTACAACCTTCTTCTTTATTCGCTTCACGAGCGACATACTCATTAAGGTTACGCATGAACCAAGAGATGTCCTGCAAACGCTCACGCCATTCATTAATAAGCTCAAGCGTTTTATTGATTTCAGCTTTAGATTTTAACTCACCACCAAGCCAACGACTCACAAGCAAAGGCGCTTTGTATAAGGTAGTCCAACGCTGAACGACCTCTTCATCACTCCAAGATCCCGCCGATGCCATATTAACATGCAGTGCTAAGTGGTAGTGGTAGTGGTAGTGGTAGTGGTAGTGGTAGTGGTTCAACATAATGGCATAGGCACACACATCAATCGCAAACACTTGGCTAATTGGCTAAGTAAACGCATGCGTTCGACCAACCAAACACGGCGATGCTCAAAATTTTGCCCAGAATACTTATCCTCTCCACACAAAAACGCGCGACGCACACATCGTGAAATGCAGTGATAGTAAGCCGTATCTTGAAGGGAAACTTGAGTTGAACGTGCTTGAGTCATCTATCAGCCTTCTGATTATATTGAAGAACTTAAGTTAAGCTTTTTCCCAACAAATAGAGTGTATCGTAACTAAAATCTTGCTCGTTCGGCCATTCGACCGAGCCAAATGCGACCGAAACCCGTTTGAAGTAACTCACATCTTTTAGTTCTTGAAAGATGCCTTTATCTAGATAAGGTGAAACATCAAAGAGTTTAGTATTACTATTGTCAAAGCTGACAATAAGCTTGTAATCATCCGTTGGTTGCACTGAAACTACACTAGGGTTCATCATTGCCTTCTATTTCAAAGGATCGATTTTAAACACCGATTCACCATTGATAGCTAACTCCCAATCGGCCATTAATTCATCTTTGTGGATTTTACCCCACGCGTCAACAAGCTTTTGCTTGTTCGAAGGAATACTGCCCTCAAGAATACGCCCACTCGGTATTTCAACAATAACAGAATCCCCTTGGTAGTGAACATGTATATGTGGTGCGCTATGCTACTGGTTATCAAAGTAATACATTCGAACTATGATGCCATAGAACATTGAAATAGTTGGCATAGCATACCCTTATTGTAATCGTGACTGATAATTTAAGCGTAGTTAGTATTTAAGAATTAAGTAAATACATGGGTGTCCCGTATTTTCGCCATCTGATGGATACCATCGTTTCTTTTACTCACAAAATGGTCTACACTAAGTTACTTATTAAGTAACTTAGTGTAGACCTGTGACTAAGGCAGAAAAACTAATTTCAGCTATGGCTGAATCAAGTAAATTTGGCAAAGGCGTATTCAGCAAGGCTGAACTTGCCTACCTTCTCAATGTCGAACAAACACCCCGTTTTAACAAATTTCTGCACGACTGTGTTAAAAAGGGCACCATTAATCGAATCGCTAATGGTCTTTTTGAAAGCACAATCACCCCTCCAAATCCCCGAACTGCAATATATGAAGTCGCCCGTAAATTAAGGCCTGGCTACCTAAGCTATATAAGTTTAGAGAGTGAATTATCACGTACTGGAGAGATATCTCAAATCATTATGGATCGCCTGACTCTAATGACTCGGGGGCGAAGTGGGACATTTAAAACTCGCTACGGAGTGGTTGAGTTTACACATACTAAGCACAAAGTATCACAGCTTGAAAATGACCTATTCTTCGACGAAGAGGTGAAAATGTATCGAGCTATGCCTCATCGAGCATTAGCCGATTTAAAAAGCTGTAAACGAAACCTACAAATGATAAATCACTAACTGGGCTCTCTACTATGCTAAAACAAAAAATAGACGAAATTCTAAAGCGTAACCCTGAGTTAGCACCTGTTGTTGAAGTGATCGAAAAAGAGATACTTCATCATGATATTTTGCATGTCATGACAGAACACGGGGCACTACAAAGACTCACCTTCATTGGCGGTACCTCACTACGCCTTTGCTACAACAGCTCTCGGTTATCTGAAGACTTAGACTTTAATGGTGGTCATGATTTTAAGCCATCGATGTTTGATGGGCTTGAGGATGAAATACAGAGCTTTTTGCAAAAGAAATATGAAATACCTGTATACGTCAATAAACCTAGCCCAGACAAGCAAGGGAATACATCATCGTGGAAAATCAGCATCGAGAAAGAACCAAACCGTGCTGATCTACCCAGACAGAAAATGCACATTGATGTTTGTGCTTTACCCTCTTTCGATTTGACAAATCGAGTGCCTATAAATCACTACGGAATCGACACACCAACAGAAGGTATGCTGATCCGTTGCCAAACTATGGACGAGATTTTAGCTGATAAATTCATTGCTTTAGCATACAGGGCAAGGCGAATTAAGCCCCGTGATGTGTGGGATATTGTGTGGCTAAATCAAAGAGGTATTGAGGTCAATAACCAGTTAATCAACAACAAACTAGAGGCCCGCGACAAAGAGCGTGATGACTTTTTGATTGCGCTGGGCAGGCAAATGAAAAACCTAACTGAAAATGATGCAGTTAAAGCAGACTTCAACAGCGAGATGAGTCGATTTGTACCTAAAACATTGCAAGCAAAAACGCTTGATGTACCTGAGTATTGGGACTATGTGAGAGAAACAATGAGTAGCATGGGTAAGAGAATTTCACAACCAAGCTCACCCACAAATAAATTTGATATGAGCCTTTAGCTTTATCTGTGTGATTCATAGAGATGGTTTCAATTTTCTTAGCTGAAGATCGAGCTTGTAATTCTGCTCTTGAAACCGCTCTTTCTTGATTTGGTAGTGCTGAGATACCTCTTCAGACAAAGGGGTTTGATCAGATATCTCAGTAATCCTGTCTATCGGGGTTAGCCCATTTAACGAGCTGTGGGGCCGTTCCCAGTTGTAGTAGTGTTGCCATTCAGCTAGTAGCCGATCCAGTTCTTCCAGCCCCACAGAGACATCTATAGTCGGATAGAACTCACTTTTATCTGTTTTCTGTGAGCGTTCCACTTTGCCATTCAAGTGAGGTGAGCCAGGCTTATTTGGGCGAAACTTGATTCCATAAATCATGAGTTGTTTCTGGACTTTCTCAGCAAAGAACTCACGCCCTCTGTCCGTCTGAATACGCTGGATAGGAAATGGCATCTCTTCAACTACACAATCAATAAAGTCGACTGTATTTGCTGCTGTGCGCCGAGAGTAACACCTTAGAACCCGATAGCGAGAGCAGTCATCAATAGCTGTATACTGATAAATTCCAGGCGCTATTTTAGAGGTGTCCATCTGGACTCTATCACCAGGAATTGGGCGCTCATATCTTTGGAAATCTTTTTTGCGTCGGTAAGTTACGATGGGGTTGACTGATGCTTCGGATAAAACTTTATGGAGTGTCGCGGTGCTTAGATGTATTTGGTGAAGTCGGATTAATTCCGTTTGTAAACGCCGCGCCCCTAAATTGCGTTTCTCACGCATCGTAAGGATCAATGCTCTTAGTTCATCAGTGACCTTGTTACCTGGAGATGAATGAGGGCGTCTGCTCTGGCTTTTCAGACCAGCGACTCCACACTGCTTATATCGCTTAGCCCACTTGCGTAATGTTGGTCTAGAAATACCACAGCGTCGACATACGAGGCCTGCATCACCACATTCCTCATACATTTTTACCCACTGTAATCTTTGTTGAATTTCTCTATCCATAGACACCCAGTATAGTTGAAAGGATGTCTATGAATCACACACTTTATCTTTATCTTTATCTTAGGTTGCTGTCTCATTTAGCAATGAGCATACCCCGTAAAGTCTTAAATATTATAGATGGCACTGTTAATTTCAAGATTTAGCACCGTTGCTGTGATCACTATGTTAACGCTTAAAGGCTAATGCTCTTTTGGTCAGAAACCCAGCAACGCCCTATATTATGGGCATATTACACTAATTCAGATAACGTCCCCACAGCGCAGTGATCTCGCCCCCCAATACGCGACGCCATAGCTAACCATTTTTGCTCACTAAAGCCGAGTTGACTGGTGACTCTAGCATCCAGGTAGGAAAATCAACACGGCTCGTTAGTTGTTTAAGTTAGTTACCAAGGTTCTCTAGGTACTTAACGAACGAAGAAAAATCACCTTTGTCCGCTTCCTTAAGGCAAGAGATATAAGCTTTGCGCTCTTCGCTCACTTTCTCTAAGTTGCCCTCCGCCCAGTTAAGCGGTGGCTCTTTTAGTAGAACGATACGAACTACGTCGGTAAATATACGCGAGTGCCTACCGTTCCCATTTGGGAAAGGGTGAATCTCAACAAGCTTGTGTTGTATACGAACACTGAGCTCTAGGCTTGAGAAGTGATTAAATTCTACCCAGCACTTGGCGTCTTCTAGAAAGTTGTGGAGCTTGGGCCTGATTTGGAAAGGATCGTAACCAATGCTTAACTCTTTGTTTCTAGTGGTTCCAGCCCAGGTCCAGACATCGCCAAATAGGTTTTTATGGAGGGCAAGAACGAATTCAGCTGAGAAAATAGAATCCAGCGTTAGGCCAGAGATACCAGTAACCCACTGTTGGCCTGCTAGTATATTGGACTGTTCAAGTTCGTTTAGTTGCTCTCTTGTTGTTACGTGTGGGTGTTTCAACCCTTCCATATCATCTGGATCAAGAGATGTAGCACCTTCTGGCTCATTGCTGATGATCAAAATACTTTCTCTTCCTTATTTTTACCCCATAGCTTACGTCCACCAGCACGCATAATTTCTTCGGCTAGTTCACTTATTAATATGTTTTCTTTCTCTTTGTTAATTGATTGCGCCTCTAGAAACATATTTTTAGATGCTTTCCTCACTTCTATTTTCGCAATCTCAAGCGCACGCTCTTGTATTGTGTCAGAGACAGACTTTTTCGGTTTTAAAGTATATGAGAAGTCACAGTCTAGCGCTTCAGCTAGTTGCTGTAACTGATTTAGAGTGATATCGCCACCAGCCTCGCGCCTTTCAAGAACTGAAATTCTATTTCTTGTCATGCCGGCTCTATCTGCTAGCTGGGCGCCTGACATATCAAGAGCCTTTCTTACTGTTCTAATCCAGCCCTCTTTAGGTATTGAGGGGAGTCGTGTTTCCTTAACTGCATCAACCAGTTCTCTGTACTGTCTTAAAACCGTTTTCTTAACGGGTTGTTGCTTGTTCGAGTTGCTTTGAAAAGAGTACATAGTCGCCTCGCTTTCTATTGATGACGCCTTAAGTGTAGTTAAGTTAAGATACATTTAACAATTTATTGTATTTTAATTCGCTTACACATACGAGATACTTGTATCTAGTTATGAATACCCAACCATTTACTATGCATTTTAAATCAGATGCATAATAAATCATACGTATACAATTACAGATACACCATGAAATAAAGCGTATCGCAAAACAGATACAAAACATCATCTAGCGTAGTCGATTTAAGATACAAAATACCACTTAGTAGCGATCTTTTTACGTTTGAAGTTAGTTGAGATGCGTAGCTAACGCAAGACTATGGGGACAGTCTGCCTCTTGCCATCCATTAGTGCAGGTATAGCAATTTGTTTAACTTAGTGACCAGTATTGGTTACACCTAGCAGGTTTGTTTAAGTGCTCAAAGCACATTGCGTGACTTAACCTTTGATTCAAAAGAGCAAGACTATGAGTAAGACGCCGCCACTGCTGATAATCGAACCTGGCCGTCATTTTTACCGTGCATTAAATAGGGTATACAACGACAATGGTGAGCGTGCTTGCACAGCCATAGACCCTAATCCATTTCTCCAAGTTCAGTTTACTAGTGATATTAGAGCTATCTACTCTGATGGCACGGCCGCCGCTGGTCACTTTGTCGCCATCCCACTCTAACGACAAAGCGGTACCAGCTCTGTATATAGCACCAACTAGAGAAACTGCCTATTTTGAAATCCAATGGTGTACAGAAGCCGCATCCTTTCAACAATCCATACTCGGCGATGCTCAAAGCTGTGACCCGAATAAGCATCTTCGCCACATAAAAAAGGCGTACACACCGTGAAATGCAGTGATAGTACGCCGTTTCTTGAAGAGAGATCTGAGTTAAGCAAGCTTGAGCCATCATGACCACCAATGAGCAAACTTTAAAAAATAAAGAAGCAACTGACAAATAGACACTTTCAAGAATTAAACTTAAGTTGCAAAAAATTAAGCTGCTATAATACAGCTTAATTGAATTTATCTTAATCACGCCTATACTATGTAAAATTAAAGTATCCCTTTATGCATAGAAGGTAACCTAAGGACTATTGATGCAAACATTTTACAACCGAGAGGAAGAGCGAGAGTTACTACAAAATATTTCTCTCAATTTACCTAAGACGAAAGGACAACTCAGCGTTGTGGTCGGTAAACGTCGAGTAGGGAAAACTCGGCTCTTGCATGAAGCCTACAATCACTCGGATGATAACAAGACCTTATACCTCTTTGTGAGTCGAAAAACAGAGCCCGCATTAGTCGAAGAGTTTACCGATCTCATCGCTAATCAGCTTGGTGCTAAGTTTTTCCGCCCAAGCTCTCTTAAAGAGATCATCGAATTCTTACTCGACTATTCTACGTCCACCCCACTGACTCTCATTATTGATGAGTTTCAAGACATACAAAGAGTTAACCCCAGCCTTTTTTCTGATATCCAAAATCTTTGGGATACCTATAAAACTCAGGCGATGATGCATCTGATTTGTTGTGGCTCAATGTATAGTCTAATGAACCGAATTTTCAAAGGTGCGGATGAGCCTCTGATGAACCGTGATGATTATTTTTTCAAAATAAAACCACTTAAGCCCTCTTACATCCGTTCAATCATGCTTGATACCCAAAGCTTTAATGCTGAAGCGATGCTGCAATGGTGGTGTCTCAGTGGGGGGATCCCTAAATACTTGGAGTGGCTCTCAAGGATGGGAAGTCAATCAACATCCAATCGCATTTTTGAGCAGGTCATTGCGCCGTCTTCGCCTTTTTTAAAAGAAGGGCTGCATCGTTTGGTGGAAGATTTTGGTTCAGAGCACCCCGTTTATTTCGATATATTGAGCGCTATTTCCCGTGGTTACACAAGCCGATCACAAATTCAAAGCGTTATGAACATGGATGTGTCCATCGCGTTAGAAAAGCTCGAAAAAGACTATGATGTTATCGCCAAGCAAAAGCCAATTTCGTCTAAACCTACCTCACGAGATTCACGCTTCTCGATAGAAGATCCGTTCTTGAAGTTCTGGTTTCACTTTGTACATCGCAATCACAGCGCGTTAGAAATGGACAATTATGGGTATGTGCATGCGCACTTAGCAAGGGATTTCAAGACCTATTCCGGGTGGGAGTTAGAAGGGTTATTCAAAGCCGTTTTAGCGGAATCGGGGCAATTTAACCAAATTGGTGGTTATTGGGATCCCAAGGGAAAAAATGAAATTGATATCGTCGCGATCAATGAGCTTGAAAAGAAAGTTCTGATCGCTGAGGTGAAGAGAAACCCGCGTAAATACAATCCAAATACACTGATTGAAAAATCTCAAGAGCTTATCAAAAAGATGAAGCTGCACAACTATGAGATCCATTACAAAGGGTTATCCTTAGAGAACTTAGAGGATGTGATGGATGGGAAGCTCACGTTTTGTTGAAATAACGTGAAGCTGAAAAAAGGCAGCGAGCCCCGATAGGTCAACGGGAACGGACCATTGGGGCTCGTTGACAAGGATGAAAACTGTCTCAAAACCGTCTCTGCGCTGAGACAGTTCTTGTCTAACGTCATGTATTAGCGTGAGAAAAAAGGATCACAAGGATCACGCCCCAATAGGTGAGACGATTGGGACAAAGTCCAGTCTCTACTGGTAGCTAAGCCAAACCAGTAGACCAACCCAAACCATTTCGATAAAGATAATTCAAAGAAAAAAATAAGTGGCGTTTCAACACTGAAAATAAGAGGCTTTGGATAGCTTTTGTGTCAGTAAAAGGATCACAGCTTTCTCACGCTAAGACAGCCTGTTGACTAACCGACTCTTTTACAATAAGAAGAAAGGATCAAAAAAAGGATCGCCCCAATAGTGTTAACTATTGTGGTTTATCAGCCTGCTTTTTAAAGATAGAAGCCATATCCCCAGCCATGATATCTCGGCTAAACCTTGGAGCTGCTTCAATACTGCATTGACGTATATTCTGATAAAGGTCTTTATCCGAATATAACTTCAGCACAGCATCAGTGATTTGTTCGACATTTTCACTTTCTACAACTAAGCCCGAGTTGGTTTCACGTATAATCGCAGTAGCCTCACCCTCTGGCACGCTCATAACTGTAGGTATACCCATACCCATACATTCAAATATTTTTGAAGGAATCACAGTCCTAAACAAGTCGCTATTCACCAAAGGGACCAGTGAAACGTCGCAAAGAGACCATACTTTAGGCATCATTTCTTTAGGCTGTCGCTCAATAAGCACCACGTTGGAAAGGTTCTTTTCTCTCACTAGGTCAACGACTTTTTGTCTAGCTGCTCCGCCTCCAGCAAAAACAATGCGAATATTATCATAATGTTGCAATCTCTCCGCCACAGATACTATATGCTCGAGCCCATGAGCCATGCCGTGAGTACCAATGTAACCTGCGACAAACTTACCTTCTAACCCATACTGTTTTGCAAGCTCAGTATCTTTGTCCTGTGGTTCATATTTAGATAAGTCGACACCATTAAGAACGACTTCAATCTTGCTTCCATCAACTCCACGCTCGATGAGCTCCTTTTTGAATGCATGAGTCACTGACACAATTGCGTCCGCTCGCTTATAAAGAAACATTTCTATTTTTTCTAACATACGAATAACTAAGCTGTCCTTCATAGCACCAACCGCTGTAATAGACGCTGGCCATATATCGCGTAACTCAAACACAAACGGTTTTCTACGAACGGCTGACAACGCCCAACCGGCGCAAGCACAGAAGAACTGAGGTGAAGTCGCTACGATCGCATCCGGTTTTTTCTGAAACAGCCCTGCGATGAAGCCCGTTACCATGAATGACATGTAATCCAGAATACGTTTTACAAAACCTTCATTCGCAGTGATGAACGTTTTTACACGAACGACATTTATGCCATCGAGATCATGAGTTTGATACCAGCTGTTTTTAAACCCATCAAATACCTTACCTTCAGGAAAGTTTGGTGCGCACGTAATCACCGTCACTTTATGCCCCGCTTTCACCCAACGGATAGCATGTTCATAAGTTCTGGTTGCTGGCGCATTGCCTTCTGGCGGAAAGTTATCAGTAAGAAAAAGAATATGCATTGCTACGCTCGCTTTAGAACAAAGTTCACTTCATTCTGTTTAAAATTTAGTACCAGCTTTTTATTGGCTATCGATAAGCCAAATTCAGGATGCCATGTCGTCTCAAGTACCTTAATGTCAGCACCCTCAGCGTTAATCGTGTATTTAGTGCCGTTCGGCAAGTGGAGTCTAACTTGACTAGAGTTATTTACTCCTTCAACTCTAACATCAGGATGGAGGTGATAATGGGCTTCTGCGTGGTTATACGTACCCGTTAGGTTATCAATAATAAGTAAGTCACCTTCCGTTAGCTCCCACTTTCTAGTGTGCGTCACCTTTCCAGGCAAACGCATGTAACCATCATGAGAACATTCAACACCAATGCGACCTTCATTCTCTATGATGACTGGCTTGCTAGGATATGCACGTCTTGCTACGCGAAATCCACTCCAGACTTCAGATGAATCCATGCCATCAACCACCACCGTATTGTGAGTTTCGGTTTTGCGTTGCCTTAGTCTTTCTTCGCCTAAGCCATAAACAGATGTGCCACTGTTTACGAATACTCGCTGTCCATCAATGCTCAATTCAAATGAAAGGGTATCGGCATGAGCGTGACCGGGAATGTAATCAGGCCCTACTTTTGCGACATCAATGATTAGCTTATTAACTTGGTCTTTAATCACCACATAACCACTTTCTTTTAGTGCGGTAACTTGATTTTTACTAGTGTCGGGAATCTTAACATTGAGTACTTCGGCATAGCGTTGCAAACTAGCCAACTTAGGCGCAATACCTATAGCAGAGTCATTAAAAAAAGAGACGTCACCATCGGGGTGCTGCATTTCTTCAGCCCATGACAACATTTTTCCAATGAGTTCATGCCAGTATTGACTGGTAGCTTTCGGAATCTTAGTAGGGTAGATAAGACTTAGCTGATACAAATCAAGCATATCGGCTAGGATGGTGTTGTGATACATAGGCGTTAGTTCAAAATTACCGCCATCAGCAAGAATTTGCTCTGGGATTTCTTCGTTTAAAATAGCCAGACCACGCTTTAACCATACATCTGCTAACTCACCCTTAAAAAAACAACCGGCAAACATCAACGCTTTAGCGTTTGCAAATAAGTGATTACCCAATAAGTGATATTCTAATTGCTGCTCTAAAGCTTGAACCTGCAGTGATAAACTAGCCAACCACTCTTGTTTGGGTTCGTTACCAGACAAGAACCATTTGATCCAGTTTACCGTTCTGAGTGAAATAGTATAAGGCTCCCATCCATTCCCCATCATCTTCGGATTTTGTTCTATCCAGGTATTAACCAAACTATTATGAATTTCACTTCTGTCTTGCCATCCAGACTGATTTAAATCATCGAAGTAATGCAAATTATAAAGCCAAAGTTTAGCTTTTGTTGCGTCATTCCAGTCGCTAACCGTATCTACGACATTCAAAAACTTAAACTGACCATTGTCTTCATAGCATGAATTTAATACCGCAAATGTTTGCCAACTTGTTGTTGATACGTCGTTTAAGGTTACTTCTGGTTTTGTAAATTTAACCTTAGTGAATCGTCTTGATATTCGGTTACTGAATTGAATAGGCTTTAAGTACTTGAGGGTGTGGTAAAGCTTTAAAATTTTATTCATATCTAAAAAAGGGGCCTTAGCCCCTTATTACCCTTTACTGGTGATTTACTTTCTAAGTTGCTCTGCTACTTGGCATGAAACCCTAGCGACTTCAATGATTTCATCAAAGCTAATCGGTGATGCAGAGCCTTGTTTGATACTATCAACAAACGCCTTAGAACAATCATTTTGCCCTTTGTCTTGGCTCGACAATTTCATTTTACTAAACCCTTTCCAACCAAAACCAACCAGTTTTCTGAAGTTATCAAGTTGTAGGACTGCGTCATTGGCGAACACTTCAATACGCTCTTTCGGAAAGTCTTTACCACCATTAGCAAAATAATGAATAGTACCGATTGAACCATCTTCAAATGACAGTGTGATACTAGCTTTGTCTTCACGAATAGCAACGCCAGGCGCATCACCCATGCACATAGCATTAAAGCCTGTAATTTTACACCCAGCTAAATGACGCATTAGGTCAATATAATGACATGCTTCACCGATAATTCGCCCACCACCTACTGTAGGATCTTGGGTCCAATGATCAGAAGGGATATCACCAGCGTTCATTGTCATGATGAACGTTTTAGGGCCTTTAACAGAAGACAAGAGCGCTTTCATTTTGACAACATGTGGCGCGAAACGTCGATTATAGCCAACCATGACTTTAGGTTTAGTTTGGCTTTCATTAAAGGCGTTTTCAATAAGGTCGATTTCGGACTCTACAAGCGCTAAAGGCTTCTCGACAAACAAGTGCTTTTCAGCGTTAATAGCATCAATAGTTTGTTGAGCGTGCAGGTTGTGTTGCGTTGCAATAACTACTGTATCAATAGCTTTATCAGCTAGTACACCTGCATAGTCAGTTGACGCTTTAACAAAGCCTTGCTTTTTACCGTGGTGCACAGCGCTCATACCAGCACTAGTTACAACAGTATTTAAGCTTGCACCTGCATTTTTAAAAGCGGGCATCAAAACACGTGACGCATAATTCCCTGCACCGATGAATGCGCAAGACGCGGAAGATGGCGATGAAGCAATTTCAGAATTTAAAGTGACAGAGCGAGCAGTTAACACTGCAGTGTCGTTATTTGGATAATCGAGAACAATACCTAACGATGATTTGTCATCTAGGCACTTGTATGCTTCTAGCGCGTCATCAATCGCATAGCGGTGGGTAATAAGCGGTTTAACATCCAGCGCACCAGAAGCCATCATATCCAAGACAGCTTCGAAATTTCTCTGCTCTGTCCAGCGAACGAAACCAACAGGATAATCGTTCCCTTTGTCTTCATATTCAGTGTCATAACGACCTGGACCATAAGAACAAGACACTTGGAATGTAAGTTCTTTAGCAAAGAAATCTGCACGAGAAATCTCTTGTCCGATAACACCCACAAGGACAATACGCCCACGTTGACGGCACATTGCTGCTGCTTGGCTTAATGGCTCGCTACTTTTTGTTGAAGCTGTAATGATAACGCCATCAACACCACGGCCTCGAGAAAATGCTTCAGCCGCTTTAATGGCATCTTCGCCTTTAGACAAATCCACTGTCTCTGCACCTAGTTGGCGGGCTAATTCACATTTAGATGAATCAAAATCAATACCTAAAACACGACACCCATTAGCACGAAGTAACTGAACTGTAATAAGACCGATAAGGCCAAGTCCAGTGACAACCACACACTCACCCAGTGTAGGATTAATAAGGCGGACACCTTGGAGGCCAATAGCACCTAAAACCGTAAACGCTGCGGATTCATCGTCAACATTATCTGGAACCTTTGCGCATAGGTTTTTAGGCACACGAACCACTTCAGCATGATTGCCGTTAGAAACTACACGAGTACCTACATCAAAACTAGTACCACCGCTATCGAGAATAGTACCTACATTGCAGTAACCAAGAGGAAGAGGCTGATCAAGCTTGGAACGCACAGCATCAACAGTAGGCATCAAGCCATCTGTTTTGATCTTGCCGAGTACCATTTTAACTTTATCGGGCTGCTGACGAGCCTTATCAATAAAATTGGCTTTTCCAAAGTCGATTAACATCCTCTCGGTTCCAGCAGAAACTAATGTCTTAGAAGTTGAAATCAAAAGACTTCCGGTCCGAACTTGAGGGCAAGGAACATCAACTAAATTTGTCTCACCATTACTTATATTCTGTAAAACCTGCTTCATTTGTATGCCTTATTATAAACTGAAATTTTCTCTTGTATTAATAGTTCAGGATCAAGCTCTGTTAATTTGCTATGTGTTGATAAAAGTGCACTATTCAAAACTCGAACAAAGTCATCATAATCATTGGTTTTGAATGTGTTAACACCTTCAAATCTCTTACAAACATCTGACGCGACAACTAACTTGCCAAACATAATGGCATCAGCACATGCTATACCAAAGCTATCAACACTATTTGGCCTTACGTAAATATCAATATGCTGCAACAAGCTATTAAATTCACTCTCTTCAAGAGAGTCTAATAAAATTAAATTATCTAACTGCAATGCACTTTCTTTTAAAAAATTAATGACATCCTTTTCAAATTCGCCATACAGTACGATAATCAACCCAACAGATGGATTATCACGAGAGAAGTCAACCAAATAGTCAAAGCAGTATATTTTTTTTCCATAACCACTACCTAACAAGCATTTGTCATAATTTTCGATAAATCTAGTAACACGCGTTTTATTTTTTATTGAAAGATTTAATTCATTTTTTAATGGTATGTAGCTATCGACAAAAATACATTTGTGAGAAAGTCCCATACGTTGCATAAAATCATACTGTTTTTGTGATATCACGAGAATTTTATCAAACCGACCTAATGCATACGAGCATAAAAACCCTATAATACCACTGGGTAATTTAAGGCTTCCATTATGTAACGTTAACACCCATGATTTTCTTCTTTTCAAACAAATCAAAGCAATTAATGAACCTTTTACTCCTGAAAAATTAAAATGTAATACATTTGTTGTTTTAAAACTAATAATAAAAAAATCCAGATTGCTTTATATATTTTATTATAGAATTTTGGTCTAAAAACTTTAATAGGAATATTATATTTATCTAAGCCAGAATATAAATCGACCATTACTGCATAGTGAAAAGAAAGATCACTAGTAAGTAACCTTTTACAGTAACTAGAAATCCCGCCTATCGGATTAGGTAGAGAACCAATTAACGTTACTTTTTTTTTCATAATTTATTCAACTTTTTATAAGCGATAAGTGAGCCGAACAATACAATAAATGTATAAATTTTCGGTGATGTTAACGGTCCCCCGGGGATAGCTGAAATTAAAACAAATAAAATCAAGCTAAAATACAACTCTCGCCTAACTTCGCAACCAATACGGCCCCATATGTAAAACAACAACCCAACAGTAATCAACAAAAAAACAAGACCAAACCTAAATAAAAGATACAAGTAATCATTATCTATAACATCAACTTCAAATGGTGAGCCAAACATAAGTCGAAATATCGAGAAGTTTTGAGTCAGAAGGCTCCAGTGTTGAGTCCGAGCTTCCAGTGAAGAAAAGGACGTAAAGCGTTCTAATATTGGTTGCCATAATTCAGGGAAAGATAAATAAGATAAGATTAAAACGGCCAACAATAATGAAGACCATTTTATTTTATTATTAATTGTTAGGTATATTGCTAAAAGACAAGATATTATCCCGGTCCTAGAAAATGTCATCAAACACAAAAAGATAGATATAGAAACTGACAAGATCAAAAACCATTTAAAAGTATGGTTGACTCCATAGTATTGATTATACTTCAATATGTTTATAGCAATTAGTATATTAATGGCATAAATTAAAGATGAAACATTAGGGTTACCTCCAATACCAATATGACGCCAATAAGAATCTAAATAATCATTCATACCTGGCATCGCAACTAATAACATCAGTTGCTTTGAAAGTGCACCAGAAGGCCATAAATAAAAGATCATAAAATCTAATAATACCAACATTGAAAGAAGAAAAGATGTTGACTTTACTGTACAATTGACATTATTACTAATGTAATAAAAAGAAACTATCATGATTGGTATTCTTGCATACTCTCTGTACTCCCAGAACGAATAGATTTCGGACGAAGAAAAAAAAGCACACACCAAAACTAAGACAACAAAAGATACAACAATTGATAATCTCTTTAGGCTAATTACTATATGATTATTTACAATAAAAAACAGTGTGATAATAAAAACAATAAATATTGAATAAATATATGATAATGTGTATCCCCCTATTCCCATTGGCATAGCGAGAGTAATTAGAAGACTAAAAGCAAAAAAATAACTTCTAGCGCTCGATTTATTAATATCAATCAATCAATTTGACCCCATATTCATTATATATTTCTATCACTTCATCAAATTCATAATTAGAATTTGTACTATATAAATATTCAGTTAAAGAAGTTCGATTAAAGCGAGACCGAAACTTCTTACTAGGTACTCCAGTTGCAATACAAAAAGGTGGAATATAGCCGGACACTAATGAGTTAGCTCCTACAACAGCCCCCTCACAAATAGTGGCACCAGAAAGGATAGAGCTTCTAGCACCTACCCAAACCCCTTTCTCAATGACAATCGATTTAGTGTCTGCGTCATCATCGACATAGTCTTTCATAAAGCTCTGTGAATATTTCAAGTTATGGTTCCCGCCTAAAATCATAACCTGGGGGCCAAACATAACCTTTTCACCAATCATTAAAGAACAGTATTTATTAGTACTTATATAGAGGTCTTCACCAGAAAAAAAATCATTTCCCAAGCTAAAGTCACCATCTATTTTTATACGCTTTACACTCGCGATCTTGACTTTAATTTCAAAAAGATTAAAGTCAAATTTAAAAATAAAAGTATGTAATAAACTAATTAACTTTCCATATATCTTAAACATTTACCAGAACCTAAATGTATTTATACCCAAAATATTCTTGGCTCGAATAGCTGACAAAGCATTAGCCAGTGACATTGAAATTAAAGTGCTCACAGCAGCTCCTTCAATTCCCCATAACGGAACAAGCCAAGTACTTAACAGTGCTATAGATATTGCACTTACCAATGAACTATCTCTTACGACATTTTCATTATTCGACATCTGGAGTAAAACATTGACATTGCCTGAGAAAACATAGATGAATTGAGAGAAGGCCAATATAGTGAGACATTTACTTGCAATAATGAAATCATCACCATAAAAAGAAAGTACCTGCTCTCCAAAAAATAGAACAAAAACTAATACTGGGAGTGAAACAGCGATCATTAATCTAGTGGACTTTCTCACTAACATTTTCAAGCTTTCCATTTCACCTTGACTATATAAAAATGAAAAATCGGGAGCTACCACTCGATTTACAGCCATAAGGATAAAACTAATCAACATCGCAAGTTTTAGGCTCACTCCATAATGTGCAACATCATTACTTAAATAGTAATGCCCAATAATTAAAATAGGGACCTGTGTGTAAAGTTGCCCTAATGACTGAGCTAGAAAATTGGAAGTCGAGCCTTCGAAAACATTAGAAAAGTGTTTTTTATTAAATTTATAACAACAGAATGTCCTAATTTTGAAAATCCAAATAACAGCAGCCACAAATAATGTTACATAGGCAGAAAAAACATAATAACCAACTATATCTTGGGCTTGTTCTAAAGGAAAAAATAATGAAATCAATAAAATTAAAATATTATGTAAAATACCTAAAACAATCATTCCAAAAAATGTAGACTTTATAGATAGTAGAGCATGGCCAAACAAATTAAACAATGCTAGTGGTAGTAAGCTTAAAGACAAATAAATAAATATATCTTTGATTGTTTGATTACCATAAACTTTAGTAAAAAAATATTCGTTAAAGTGAAAGATCGTAAAAACCATCAAAATGCTAGCAAATAAAACAAGAACAAGAGAAACAAAAAAATATGTATTAATTTCTTTATTTTCGTTATTCAAGTTGAAAGTAGATAGTACTTTCATTGTTGATGTATTTAATCCAAATATACAAACTGTCAGCGGTACTGTCAAAAGTGATAGAGCCAAGTAATATTTACCTAGCTCAGATGCACCGAGATGCCGGCTTAAGTATATACTAAGAAATAACCCAATAGCAGCCCCTGTAATTTTTAAAAACAAAGCAATTACGGTTCTATAAACAATGTTATTAGACTTTTCCATTGAAATTTTCACTAATTAAATGTCGGTATAAATTGCTACAAGATTTCCCTTTCTCATAGTCATGGAAATCTAATAACCATGACGGTGCTACTTGTTTATCTTTTGATGTCGAAGTGGCGGCTAGAATACATTCATCCCAATTAGAGAAATAATGTTCGCTTTTAAGTGTGTCCATATTAATATATGAAGATCTTTGGTAACTAAAGTAATTATCTAGATCTGGACAAAAGAGTAGTAACGATTTGTTAGAAGACGACACATCAAAAGCAACACTTGAGTAATCTGTAATTATAACATCTGATTCCAAAATCAGTGAGCTTGCATCACCAAGAGAAATTACTATGTTTTTATAGTTTCTGGCCTCATTGATAATAAATTCTGGTAAAACATTTGCTGGATGCAACTTTACAAAAAGTTTACTATTGGTTTCTTCTAATTTATTATTAGTTTCTTTTAATAAAATACCAAATTCTGAAAATATATCTATTGAGGATCCAATACTATTCCTAAACGTAGGCATATATAATATTCTTCGGTATTCAGAGCTGGTTTCCCCCCTTAACAATATGTCATTGCGAGGAAAACCGAATTCAAGAAAGCTTTCAGGCGAATGACCAAATGCCGATGATAATATTTCTGTACTTTTTTTTCCTAATGATAGAATATAATCATATTTTTCATTTGAAAAATACTTGTAAATTTCACTCGACTTGATTTTAATGTTTAAACTTGAATATGTTACGAGGTCATCGAATCTTATTTTTTTGATTGGCATTCCGTGCCAAAGATTAACTCTACATGTTGATTTTGATATTAATGGCCGACAAAAATCGGCACCAATGTTATGAGTAAAAAAAATGTGAGATGCGATTATTTGATAAAAAATACCATATGCACTCAAATAATAGTAACAATCAATATTTTCTTTTCTTAACTGTATGTTAAGTTTTTTACATTTTACTATGTATATAGGCCGAATAGTTCGTTGCTCTTTAGATAAATAACAATAAAATGCTTTAGAGTTATCTTCAAATCGAAGTCCAGACCAAGATGTAAGTAACCATATTTTTTTACTCTTCGGTATAATAGTTAAAATTGTTGGTAGAAAGAAACTACACACAAGCTCAAGCAATGATTTTAATTTATCTATAAATTTATTCACTACTATTTCTCAAATCAGTAATTGTATTATTTATTAGAGTGCTCGATGTACCCTTAGTATAAGGGAAATATATAACAGAACAACCAACATCATTTAACTCACTTTCATGTTGTTTCCATTTATCTGTATCGTACCAATCATCGCCTACAAAAAGTATACTTGCTCTGCTTTTTTTAGCTGCTGCTGCTTTGTCCATATTATTTTGAGGGATTGCTACATCAACATATTTACAAGATCTAACAACTTCAATTCGATCATTAAAAGGGATAACAGAACGCTTGCCCTTATATAAAACTAATTCATCTACAGTAACACCGACAATCAATTTGTCACACATCGATTTTGCATTTCGTAGAATATTCACATGACCGACATGAAAAAGATCAAACACGCCACTCGTATATCCAATAATCATAAGCCTAACACCTTTAAATTTTCTTCAAACCATATTTCATATGACGTTTTACAGCCTTTGTGATTAAATATCTCTCTCAGGTCGACGGGGAAACCTACTTTTTGTTCATACCCAAATTCTTTTCCCATATACATACTGATCAATTCCCTTAATGGAACTTTACCCAATTGATCTGACATTAAGTCTTCACTAGAGTATTCAACTGCCTGCATGAATGTATGCATATTCGCTATAGGCTCTCGCCCTTCAACCCCAGCAGCCATGAGTGAAAAGTCCAATCTTCGGAAGAGAACTGGCATATGATAACGAATAAAAAACCACCTTACTTGCTCAAAAACAGAAAGTTCACAAACTTCAGAAAAAACATTTTCAAATCGACGGAATAAATAGGAACCTTCAACAACATCTCCGTAACAATATAATCTCAAGAAATCAGAAACGTTAAATATGTTTGTTTTCTTTGCCCATTGGAAAATTCGATCATAACCACCGAAAAACTCATCAGCACCTTCTCCCGATAATAGTACCTTAACACCATCTTTTGCTGCTGTTTTTGCGACTCGATATAATAAAACTTCATTGGGTACGGACATTGGTTCACCTCTTGTGTATAAAAGGTGAGTTAAATCTTTCTTATATTGCTCCGAATTTGCTTCTACTATTGTTAAATTCTCATAATTTTTATTTTTTAGATATAAAATATCTTCATCAGAACTAAAACCAATAGTATAAAGTTTATTGAATTTACCCATATTTTTTAGAAGATGGCTATCAACGCCTCGACTTAATAACAAACCTACAGGGGCATCTGACACTAAACGAGTTTTTAAACCGGTATCTAAAGCATACTTTAAGTCGTCTATATTAAGTTTATTCTTATCTTTTATCTTAGATAACTTATCTTTTACGTTAAAGTATTCTCCATTGATTAAGCAAGTTCCCGGATTCACAATCGACACTTCATTAAAAAATGACCCAGAAAACACAGGGCTTCTTAATGCTTTGTACTCTTCGATTGCATTGACATTAACATCTAGTGAAAAGATTTCTTTCAATAATGATGGTTCAGAAGAAAAACTTAAATACCCCTCTTCCGATTCATGGTAGAATAATGGTTTAACACCGAAATGATCCCTAGTGGCACTGCGTAGCTTTCCACTTCCATTGATATAAACATAAGCAAAAAAACCATCGAGCTCATTATTATCAACAAGGTCATTTTTAATTAAATCACTCAATAATACAGTATCGCTAATGTATTCTTTATCGAAATATTTATATCCGAGTTCTTTATAATTTAGAATTTCCCCATTAAAAACTAGAACTCCATTATCTTCATCAAAGATCGGTTGGTTAACACCAGCATCTAAATCAATAATGGCTAATCTAGAATGATAGGCGCGCCAACCATTACGACAGTCAATAAAACCAGAAGAACTATCAGGACCTCGAAATCTTAATTTACTTTCAATTAGCCCAGAAAATTCGATACCTACATTTATATCATTAGTAATAAAAAATCCGCACATATTAATTCCATATACCTTTAGTATCAATTACAAATAAGTCATTTAATCTAATCTTCTTAAACTGCTTATGATCTACAAGCATCACATGAATATCAGTCTTTGTTAGAGACTCATCAATTGTCACTAGTTTAATACTATCATGCTTAATTTCTTCAATATTAGGCTCAATGGCTAACACTTGTCCTGCATGAAAATCCGCTATTGCCTTTGTAATATCTAATGCCGGGCTTTCACGCAAGTCATCAATATCAGGTTTAAATGCTAAACCATAACAAGCAATAGTCACATCTTTTGCGGTTTTAGATGGGTTCGCTTGTAAAAATTCAGCTAATGCAATTTTTACTTTATCAATTACCCATTCAGGTTTTTTATCGTTAACATCACGCGCAGTCTTAATTAACTTAGCTAACTCTGGTGTTTTTGAAACAATAAACCAAGGATCAACTGCGATACAATGCCCACCAACTCCAGGTCCAGGTTGTAGAATGTTGATTCGAGGATGGCGATTTGCTAGAGCAATCAATTCCCACACATCAATATCGAGATCATCACAAATCATCGACAGCTCGTTAGCAAAAGCGATCTGCACGTCACGACAACTATTTTCAGTCAGCTTAGCCATTTCTGCTGTTCGAGCATTTGTAATTACACATTCACCCATCACAAAGGTTTTATACAATTCTACACTGCGCTCTGAACAGCGCTTACTCATACCACCAATTACGCGGTCATTTTGCACAAGCTCAGTTACTACATGACCGGGTAATACACGCTCAGGACAATGTGCAACATTAACATCTGCACTTTCACCGTGCGTTTGTGGGAATGTTAAGTCTGAACGCGCTTCACTCAACCACTCCGCCATTTGCTCAGTTGCACCGACTGGTGATGTAGACTCTAGTATAACTAAGTCACCTTTTTTAAGTACTGGCGCAATTGCTTTTGAAGCAGCTTCGATATAGCGCAAATCAGGCTTTGGAATATCACCTTCATTTTCAGTAGGAAGAAATGGGGTAGGAACTGCAATCAAAAAGGCATCCGCAGCTTCTGGAGTCGTAACGGCTTTTAAGTAACCTTGCTGTACAGCGGCGCTTACCAGCATATCGAGATCAGGTTCTACAATATGAATTTCACCACGGTTAATGGTATCAACCGCATGTTGGTTGACATCAACACCAATCACTTTTTTCTTACGAGATGCAAACATAGCCGCTGTTGGTAGACCAATATAGCCTAAACCCACTACTGAGATGGTTTCAAAAGACATTCTTATTTCCTAAATTTTTATTATGCTAATTCGTTCAAAATTCTTTCACATGCTTTTCCATCACCGTAAGGGTTATGGGCAAAGCTCATTTTTTCGTACGCCTCTGTGTCCGTCAGTAATTCGTTCAAGTTGCTAACCATTATTTCTACATCAGTACCAACAAGTTTTACTGTACCAGCGCTAACTGCTTCAGGGCGTTCAGTCGTATCGCGCATAACCAAAATCGGCTTACCTAGTGAAGGAGCCTCTTCTTGAATGCCACCCGAGTCAGTTAAAATGATGTGCGCGCGGCTCATTAAGTAGATAAATGGTAGGTATTGCTGAGGCTCAATAAGGTGGATATTATCAATGTCGGCAAGTATGCGATTAACGGGTTCACGTACATTTGGATTAAGGTGCATTGGGTACAGAATTTGTGTATCAGGATGCGCTTTAGCCGTAATAGCAAGCGATTCACAAATACGTTCAAAACCGCCACCAAAACTTTCACGACGATGGCCAGTAACCAAAATAAGTTTTTTACTCTCGTCTAAAAACGGGAACTGAGCAGACAGCGTTGCGTTCAAATCACTATCAGAATCAATTTTATCTTTTACCATCAATAGCGCATCAATCACTGTGTTGCCGGTAACACTGATATCATCAGGGTTGAAGTTTTCTCTTAGAAGATTCTCTTGTGAGGTAGTTGTCGGTGCAAAGTGATACTTGGTTAACGCGCCCGTTAAGCGACGGTTACCTTCTTCAGGCCACGGCGAGTAAATATTGCCCGTACGAAGGCCTGCTTCTACGTGACCTACAGCGATTTGCTCATAGTAAGCCGCTAGGCTTGCAGCAAATGTTGTTGCCGTATCGCCATGCACTAAAACCACATCAGGTTTGAATTCTTCTAGGACTGGTTTAATCTCTAACAAAATACGCGCCGTCACTTCGTTCAGCGTTTGACCGGCTTTCATTAAGTTCAAATCGTAGTCTGGCGTGATTTCAAACAGCTCTAATACTTGGTCAAGCATTTCACGGTGCTGCGCGGTAACACAGCACTTTGCTTCAAAGCGATCATCAGCTGCTAGAGCATGAACAAGAGGTGCCATTTTGATAGCTTCTGGACGTGTCCCAAAAACCGTAAGAATTTTTTTCTTAGTCATTTAAATGAAGTTTCCAACCGACAGGTGAAATTAAAGAAGTGATTTTTTTGTGAGTTTTTACCTCAGCAATGAAAACGTACTGAGACACTTTTTATTCATTTTGAGACAGTCTGTTTTGGACCATCCCTTGTAAAACCTAGATGTTACTGCCTTTTTTAAAACCGCCCCAATAGGCCACAAAAACAGTCTTTTTGCAGCTCGTAGCCTTTTTGACTTGCTCGCCATCCGAATTTGGTCACGCTACCGCCCTTAGGTTTAGCTCCTACAGGCAAGTTTGATGACTTAACCGCTATTATGCGGTTTTCATACGGTTTCTAATTTGCTGCGCATTCTAGCAAAGTAAGTGCATATTGACCAGTTTGAAATTTACCCTACTTGGAGAGACCTCTCACCATCCGTTTATCCAACGAAAACATTGTACGTCTTGTAGAAGCTGGGTTCCTATGTGGTAGCGGTTTTCTTGCGCTGTATTGCAATAGCGCTTTTCTATATCAATGAAAATATTGCCGTTTCGGTACAGCGACACGAAGCTTGGGTTATTGTTTACCGCCAAAAGTTCTTTAATTTCTGTGCGTGTTAGCCCTTGTGGGTAGTGGTTAACCAGCAGTTTCAAGAACTCGCCAATGCGCCCTTCCACTCGCGCTATCTCTTTTTCTAAAATGGTGACTTTTTCTTTTGTTGTCAGTTTTTTTAGGCTGATATCGTCCATTTGCCCTCTCCCTAATTCTACTTTTGTATCTTGACGTTTTTTGTCTGTATTCGCGTTTGTTCTGCCTTCGCCTTTGACTTTCCTAAGCCCTTGGTTTTCAATAGCTTTGGGCTGTGTGAACAAGCGCTTAGTCTGTGAATAATTGAATGGTCATTGCTTAGAATCCGTGCCGGGCGATTTGGATTGAACTAAGGCCTTGATACGTGCTTCGAACGGGTTGGTGGTGCTTTTGGCTTTGTAGTCCGCTAGCGCCTGAGAGACAGGTGTGGGTTGTTTGGGATCCATGGGTTTGGCTGCCGATTGGGGTTTGGCTTCCTTGGTCGATGTAGAATCAGAAGCCCTTGCTGGTTTAGCCGTTCTTGTTTGCTTAGCTGCTCTAGCTTGCTTAAAGACTGGCGATGAGTCTCGCTCCGTTTTGGCTTGGGCGCTTCTTCTTAGCCAGCCATTCACAAAGTGGCCAATGTGCTCAAAGGGTTTGCGCTTATCGGGGTTGATGTACAGCCACGCTTGCATGGCATGCAGTTCTTGCAACACATCTAACTTTGGGTAGGTGCGCTCTAATATGGTGGTGAACTCATGATAAATCGGCGCGCTGCCTTCTTTGGTGAGCAGATGAATCACAGCTTCGCTCTTGGTTTTGATTTCGGGTTTGGAGGTGAAGGGGGAGCTCTCATGTTGTTCAGAACAGATTGGGGGATCAAGAACATCGGCGTCATCTAAGAGGCCGTTTTTCAAGCTCAGCTCTGTTTTATGTTCTTTATGAAAGATTATGTGTGCCGGACGATCACTCTCCGTGCTGGATCTTGAGTCACCCTGGTAGGTGTCTGAATGGTCAGTTTGATCTAAACCTCTATCTGCTTGGTCTAAATCGGCCTGCTGAATGTGGCTGTCGCTGGGTAGGCGCAGCTGATAGATATTGCTGCGCTGGCGTCCTGAATCATCAAAGCGCTTTATCCGCTTCACAAACCCTTGTTTTTCGAGCTCGTTAACGTGTCGTTTCACGGTTCTTACCGACACTTCGCAATATTGCGCCAAGTAATTGAAGGAAGGAAAACACACGCCGCGCGCGTCGGCATTATCAGCAAGTTTTAATAGCACCAACTTGCTGATAGGCGAACCGGTTTTTAATGGGATAAAAGAAAGAATTAGAGAAACACACATGGTTAACGCTCCTTGTTAATTAGTCATTCGTATAGAAATCCATTGATATAAAGGGCATTAACAACACTTTTTGGCGCTTTAGGGGCGAAAGGCCTATGAGATAAGTTGTAAGAAAAGATGTTTGGTTAATCGCCTCGGATATATATGCAACACAAGCCTTATTGATCTGTGATTTTTCGAAGTACTTCTCACTTTTCTGAGTCCCTCTCTTTTCATGCTATTACCGCGAACCCCAATCAAGAATGTTGAAGTACATTGCCCTCCCATGCAGCAATAAGGTGCTTAATGAAGGCGATAGTTTCTCTTTTTATTTCAGCGTATCAACCCGGTATGGCGAGCATCGAGTGCCGTGCTAACTCCCTCACTCAATCACGCCAGCCGTTATTTTTTAATGATAATGATGGGGCTGGCCAAGTACTGAGCTATGAAGCCGGCGGCTACAAAGAAAGCCAAATTGAAGGTTGTTATTTAAATGAGGATGAATGCGGTGACATCCCCAGCTATGAGGATATTTGTTGGATGATCAGCCGAGCGCGGCGCAGGCAGCAACTGGGTTATTACGTGATGTATTTACGCTATGTAAACCACCACTCTGGTTATGCCAAAACCGTAGCCGCCAGTTTGCGACGACACATCGCACTGCACCCTAATTTAAAAGAATCGTTATCAACGTCTTTAACCGCCCATTTACAACAACACGAGGATTTATTTTGTCAAACACTCCACCAGCAACTGATCGAGTTCCACACCAGTCGTTAAAAGCACCTGGCTTGCAAGCGCCTGCTGATTCACAAGAATTGGTTGACTCGAAAGAGCAGGCTAGCAGAGTGGCGCTCATCCCTTCGTTAGAGCCTTGCTTATCTCCTGCTTCCTATTCTCTAAGCTTGGTTTCAGTTTTACTCCGCTTACCTTTTTGTCCGCCCTATTCCTTTATTACAGTGCATTGCAGCGCCACGCCGCCACAGCAATATATAGACGTAGCCGAGATTCGTCGATGGCATAAAAAGAGAGGCTGGCGCGATGTCGGGTATCACTTTGTTATTCGTCGCAATGGGGATGTCGAACTTGGCAGGCCACTGTCGCAAACCGGTGCGCATGTGAAAGGACACAACAAGGGCAATATTGGGGTTTGTATGGTCGGCGGCTGTAATGCCGACCTGCAACCAGAAGATAACTTTACGCTTGCGCAGCGCAAGGCGCTGTTTGGTTTGACTGCTGCACTGCAAGAGCAGTTCTTGATTCCAGATGAGAATGTTAAGGGGCATAAAGATTGGAGGGTGAATAAAGCGTGTCCGGTTTTGAAGATAAAAGCTTAAGAGCAGATACGGGATTCGGGTAAACGAGTAGCGAAAAGCAGGAAGAGCAGTAGCGGGATTCGAGTATCGAGATGCGAAGAGCAGGAAGAGCAGTAGCGGGATTCGAGTATCGAGATGCGAAGAGCTAAGAGAGCGGATGCGAGTGACGGGTAGCGAGATTCGAAAGGCTTAAGAGCAGATGCGGGATGCGAGTAAGCGAGATGCGAAGAGCTAAGAGAGCGGATGCGAGTGACGGGTAGCGAGATTCGAAGAGCGGGAAAGCAGAGATGAAGAGCGAGAAGGTTAGACTGTCAAAGGCTATACATGCGGTCAAAGCCAATCAATAAACCAAGGAGCAGTATGACATTGTTCGGAAGAATATTTGGGAGCCAGTCTTCCATTAACAAAGGGTTAGATGCAATCACCAACACAGGAGATGCGATGTTTTTTACTGATGAAGAAAAAGCGAAGCACAAGCTGGCACTGCTTAAAGCGTATGAACCTTTTAAGTTGGTACAGCGCTACATTGTGTTGTTGTTCACCATTCCTTATGTGGCGCTGCATGTGATGGTTATTTTAGGTTGTATGCACGGCTACGATTGGAAACCGTTGGGGGAAATGACCAATGAAGCGTTTGGTTATCCTGTGCTAGCGGCGATTGGATTGTATTTAACGGGAGGGGTGGTTAAGAAGTAGAAGAGCAGATGCGGGATGCGAGTAATCGAGATGCGAAGAGCTTAAAAGCAGATGCGGGTAGCGGGTAAACGAGATGCGAAGAGCTAAAGAGCAGATTCGAGTGACGGGTAAACGGGATGCGAAAAGCTAGAGGAGCAGATGAGGGTGGCGAGTAAACGAATAGCGAGGAGATTAAGAGCGGGTGCGAGTGACGGGTAAGCGAGATGCGGAGAGACTAAGAGCGGATGCGAGTAGCGGGTAAGCGGGATGCGAAGAGACTAAGAGCAGATGCGGGTGACGGGTATCGAGATGCGAAAAGATTAAGAGCGGATGCGGGTAGCGGGTAAACGGGATGCGAAAAGCTAGAGGAGCAGATGAGGGTGGCAGGTAAACGAGATGCGAAGAGCTAAAGAGCAGATTCGAGTGACGGGTAAACGGGATGCGAAAAGCTAGAGGAGCAGATGAGGGTGGCGAGTAAACGAGATACGAAGAGCCAAAGAGCAGATGCGGGTGACGGGTATCGAGATGCGAAGAGACTAAAAGCGGATGCGAGTAAACGAGTAACGAAGAGATGAAGAGCGGATTCGAGTGGCGCTTTTCGTATCTCGCCACTCTCATCTCGTATCTGCCTTTCAGCTCTTTAGCTCTTATTTTTTCGATACTCGATAACTCGCATCCCGTTACTGTCTTTAGATCTTCGTTTACCCGGTTACTCGCATCTCGTTACTGCTCTTTATTTCTTGTCGCTCGAATACGCGTAGTTGTAGTAACCGTAGCCATATGAGCTTGATGCTTTCTTCTCGATGGCGTTGAAGATAACGCCTTTCACTTCGATGCCTGATTGTTCGAAGCGGTTGCGAGCAACATCGATCTCTTTAATGGTGTTTTGACCGTAACGCGCGACCATTAATGTGGTGCCCGCGAAGGCGCCGACAATACTTGGGTCGGTTACTGCAAGTACGGGTGGGGTATCGACGATCACCAAGTCATACTCTTTTGATGCCCATTCCATTAGCTCGG
Organism: Vibrio sp. 10N.286.45.E10; assembly: GCF_002874195.2. Classification (NCBI taxonomy): domain Bacteria; kingdom Pseudomonadati; phylum Pseudomonadota; class Gammaproteobacteria; order Vibrionales; family Vibrionaceae; genus Vibrio; species Vibrio sp. 10N.286.45.E10. The sequence continues at coordinate 115,809 of NZ_MCWD02000003.1, forward strand.
CAAAGCGTGGGTGCATCAGCAGTTCCGATGGGTTAGGTGGCACTTGGCCGCGAGTAATAATTTCTAGGTTTTCAACTGGCGTAGACTTCACTGATTGAGTGAACTCTTGCTTGCTGCTCAATACATCCGAAAGGCCATTATCCCAGTTAACACCAAAGCTTTGTTGTAGGTAACCTTTACGCATATCCGCATCAATCAACAATACCTTTTGACCCGTTTTTGCGGCTACTGCGGCAAAGTTGGTCGAGATGAATGACTTACCAATGCCTGGCGCAGGGCCAGAGATCATCAAGATATTGTTTTTCGCTTCGAGCATTGCGAAGTGCAAACTGGTACGCAGGCCCCGCAGCGCTTCAACCGAAAGATCAGCAGGGTTCGATTCGGCAAGCAGTGCTTGAGTCCCCTTGGTCTGCTGTTTCTTCGATTTAAAGCGGTTGGTTAGCTCAATCTGTAAATCTGATTTTGGTACCGCGGCGTAAACCGGAAGTCCGATTTGTTCAATTTGGTCTGGGCTTTCCACACCACGGTGGAACGCTGCTTTTACTAATACAAACGCGACGCTTAGCATGCCACCCAGTAGCGTTGCTAATACAACAATCAGTGGCTTCTTCGGTTTAACGGCACGAGCATACGCTTGCGCGTCATCTAAGATACGAACGTTACCAACCGTACCAGCTTTGATGATGCTCAGCTCTTGAACCTTGTTTAATAGCTGGATGTAGATCTGTTGGTTTACTTCAACATCACGTGTCATACGCAGTACTTCACGTTGTGTTTTCGGTAGCTTTTGTACTTGCTTATTTAAGCGCTCTTTCTCACCCAATAGCGTTTTACGCTTATCAAGTAGGGCTTTGTATGCTGGGTGATCTTTAGTGAAGCGCTGGCTGATTTCACTCTCTTTAAACGTCAGTTCATTCAATTGCGCTTCAAGCTCTACCATTACCTTCAAGGTTGATTGCGCTTCTAAACCCAAGTCGATCGATTCGTTCTTTTGGCGGTAGTTGTTTAGCGTATCTTCATAGCCAGTCAGCTCAGACTTGATGCCCGGCAGGTGGCTTTCTAAGAATTCTAGACTCTTTTCTGCTTCCGCTGAATTGCGCTTCACGTTCTGTAAGAAGTAGATCTGGCTGATGTGATTGAGTATCTCAGAGATCTGCTGCTTGTTTTCGCCTTCAAAGCTCAACTTCAGAATACCGGTTTGCTTACCTTGCTCAGACAGAGACAAAGAAGCTTTCAGCCATTCGATCGCTTCTAGTCGGCTTTGTTTACCAATAGAAAATTCAAAACCATTGTGTGATTCAAAACCTGCCACAAACAAGCTGTAGTCGTCGGCAGTGGCTAACTCACCCACTTTGCCTTTTAGGATAACGCGCTCATCGTCGCGAACTAATTGGTAGGTGCCCTGCTCGGCATCTAGGATCTGGATCGTGTGCCCGTAGTCGCTCGCATAGCTTGGCATGTTAAAACGGCTAACCGCAATGTGGTTGATGTCACCGGTTAAGCGAGCAAAGCCTTTGCCAACGATTGGTGCATAGTTAGGTGAGGTCACTGTCGTTAAGTTAAACTTATCAACCGTTTCGCCTAAGATCATACGAGATTTGATGATCTCCACTTCTGTCGTGGCAGAAGATTCTTGAGAGAACAACTCGCCCATGTCACCGACCATCGATGAAATTCCGCCAGAGCTTTTCTCTTCAATTTGGATCAGGGCATCGGCTTTGTATATTGGCGTTGAAAGCAGAGCAAACGCGATACCAAACACAGCAAAAGCAAATGTGGTCAGCATGATTAGCCATTTAGCGTCCAGCAGAATGCCAAGCAGTTTTCCTAAATCTATCTCATCAGAGTTATCTGTATGCGATTGCTGAGAGGGTTGTGTTGTCATTTGTTTGCTACTTCCTAAATTATTGCTATTCAAGAGACGATATATACGCTCCGCGTACTTCTCTTTTATATGATTCTGTTGGTGGCTTAGCCACGCCTACGTTTAGAGCATGACGTTTAAAAAGCTGTCTATTTAAAATCTACTGCATTTAAACCTACAGCTTTTTTGCCCAAGCTTGCGCCGCTTCGTCAATCAGCTTATAAGCATATTCAAACGCTTCACGGCTTTGACGGTGCGGATCGGGAATGTCTTTCTGGCCAATCCACTGACCAAACAGCATGGTTTTACCACGCGCTTCCGGTGATATTTGAGTGAGCGCCTCCATATGGCCCTTCTCCATCACCAATATCAAATCATACTGAGCACAAAGCTGTGGTGTAACTTGCTGCGACTGATGACTTTCAACATCAACACCATTTTCAGCAGCAATTAAGATTGCGGTGTCGTCTGCAGGCTTACCGATTAGACGGCTTTTCTCGGCCGCGATACCGGCAGAGGCCACTTCTTTGTTAGGCAGCAAGTTTTGTAAAACTCGCTCTCCGGTCGGGGAACGACAAATATTGCCCACGCATACGACTAAAATTTTATTAAACATAATGGTCTCTAATTGTATTGGGCTTATAAACTGGGTTTACTTTTAGATGTAAAAATCAGGTTACACGTACAATGCAACCTGATGATTAATTAGGGTTTATTACAAACCAGGGCTTATTACCAATTACGAACGCGCAACATACCTTCGGTTAGGTCGTTGAAGCCTGAAATGGTTGGTACAAGCTGACCAATTACACGGTTCCAACGGCTGATTGGTGCTGCCGTAACGTAAACAATGTCGTAAGGCTTTAAATCAAACTCGGTGCCAATGACTAAAGCTGATGCGTCTTCCATATTCAGTTGGTAGATGTCTGCCATGCGTTCTGATTTATCATCAGAAGTTCGGATCACAAACACACCCGTTGCATCTGCCGTCAGTTGGTTGATGCCACCTACGTTGCTGAGTGCTTCGGTTAGGCTCATGCCGACACGGTCAATCTTCAACAGTTGTGGGTCATTCACTTCACCCATCACGAAGACTTTTTGATTATCGTTACGCGGTACGTGAACAATATCACCGGCTTGCAGTAAGCGGTTTTGAGTTAAGTCACCACGTTGCATCAAACCATAAAGCGAGATATTTTCTTCCACGCCATTACGGGTTAATGAAACATTGCGCCAATCTGCATCTTCAGACAAACCACCAGAGCGGTTCACGGCATCTAGTAAAGTTAATGGAATATTAGTAATCGGCTGTTGGCCAGGTTTTGAAACCTCACCCGTAATGTAGGTTTTCTTAGAGCGGAAGGCCGCTACATTAACATCAACCTGAGGGCTCTCGATGTACTTAGCTAAACGAGTCGCAATATCCGTACGAATTTCACGAACGGTTTTTCCCGCCACTTCGACTGTACCAATGTAAGGGTAGAAGATGGTGCCGTCTGCATGGACCCAGTTACCGGCTTCTGCGCTACTACGGTAAGAGCCCGCTGGAATCGTCAGTTCAGGGTGATCCCAAATGGTGATGTTTAATATGTCACCGACACCCACTTGATATTCATACTTTGCAATATCAACATCTAATGTCGGGTTAGCTTGGGAAACCGATAAAGATTCTTTTCGGTAACTCGATACTGATTGCGCTGTCAGTGGGTAAAGGTTAACCACGTCAGAGATATCAGATTCTTGCTGTTCCTCTGAAGGCTGAATCACATTCTTGTTGCCAGTAGAAAGGTGAGTTCCTGGAGTAGTACACCCTGCAAGCAATGCAGGAAGGAGCGCTAAAAGGAGACGATTTTTATTAATCTTCATGTTAACCAAGTCATAGAAACGGAATGTGTCGTGATATCCCAAAGGACACCCAAAGAAGTTAGAGCAAACAATTTTATCAGCTACGCAGCATTTAATAGAGTTAAGGAAGGCCACTATCGTGATCTCGCTTCCATCTTAATGTCAAAGATAGGAACGCTACCGCCCCTTGATATTCCGCGACATCACACTGCGTAGTTAATCTGCCCCTATCAATATGGAATTTGAATAGGCGTATTTTGTCTAAGGCGTAGCAAAAAAGTGTGCTTGCATACGGTTAGTTTAATCCGTAAGCATTATCCACAAATTGTGGTTATTATCAACCTAGTTGAATGGTTAAAGAGCAGATACGAGATTCGAGTAAACGAGATGCGAAAAGCCTAAGGGCAGATGCGGGATGCGGGTAAACGAGATGCGAAGAGCTTAAAGGCAGATGCGGGATGCGAGTGAACGAGATTCGAAGAGCTTAAGAGCAGATACGGGATGCTAGTGAACGGGATGCGAAGAGCTTAAGAGCAGATGCGGGATGCGAGTGAACGGGATGCGAAGAGCTTAAGAGCAGATGCGGGATGCGAGTGAACGAGTGGCGAAGAGCTTAAGAGCGCAAGAGCGCAAGAGCAGATGCGGGATGCGGGATGCGAGTGAACGAGATTCGAAGAGCTTAAGAGCGCAAGGGCAGATGCGGGATGCGGGATGCGAGTGAACGAGTGGCGAAGAGCTAAAGAGCAGATGAGAGTAGCGAGATACGAGTAAACGAAGAGCTAAGAGATAAGAGCAGGTTCAAATCTCGATTATTCAAAACAGCTCTTTCCCGGCTCTTCGTATCTCGCTACTCGTTACCCGTATCTATCTTTTCTCGCTCTTCGTATCCCGTCTACTCGTCACCCGTATCTATCTTTTTTCGCTCTTCGTATCCCGTCTACTCGTCACCCGTATCTATCTTTTTTCGCTCTTCGCATCCCGCTTACTCGTTACCCGAATCTATCTTTTCTCGCTCTTCGTATCCCGCTTACTCGTTACCCGCATCTGCTTTCAAGCTACTTCACGCTACTTCACGCTACTTGGTCTTTGGAACCAAGGTGAGCGAGCATCGGTTTGATCGAACAAGTTGTATTGCTTATTCAGCACTTGTCCGCCATCACGCGTGATCGGTAACCAGGTAAAGCCAGCGCGGCTTGAGCTTGGTTTCACTGTGACTAAATCAAACGGAATCGATACGTAGAAGCCTTTGGTGTAGCTGCCTTCACCGTATTCTTCGGTTGTCATATCGGTTAAGCTGACAAACGCACCGGCAATCACGCCACTCTTGAACTGCTTAGAGAAGTCGACACGAGTACCGATATCACCCGCAAGGAATTTACCCACACCGACTTTCAGTAAGGTATCGCTCAAGAAGTCCCATTGTGGAGTGTAGTAACCGGTAATAAAGCCCGTCGTGCCTTTATCGACCACTTTATACGTTCGGCTGCTGTCGTCTGGGTTGACTTGGATCTCTTGATCAAACGTACCAAACCAGCTTTCAGGGTCTCGTTGGCTGATCGCGGTCATGTCTGCGCCAATCGCCCAGTTTTGGTTGAATGGGCGGTAAAGAATTTCACCACCTACGCCAGCAAACATGCTCTCTAGGTAACCACCGTAGGCTTGGGTGTAGACACCGCTGCCGTAGTCTTCAAACCAAGTCAGCTGTAAGCGATCTAAGCGAACTGGATCGTCAACGTAAGAGCGGAACAAGGTTCTTACCCTTGGTGTTTGGTCAGTGCCGTCTGATGGGACGGTATAGTTAAACTTGTCGTAGTTATCGATTAAGTTAACGTACAAAGAGCCCGACAATTCAACATTGTTTAACGCCCAGAACGAAGCATTGGTGTATAAACCCAGACTGTATAAGTAGAAATTTTCTGCTGAACCGAACGATTGAGCTAAATTTGGTGAAATCGACACATCGAATCGTTCACGCCCGTCATGATAGATAACGGATTTCTTGCGCTCTAATTCGTGAGTATCGGTTGCATCACTGGTTTGAGCATTAAGATAATTGTTATTAGCGGCCGCTTTGAACGCTTGAGCATCTACCGTCGTCTCTGTGAGTTCCATCGATTTATCATTTTCGATGATTTTGTAGGTGTCGATGTAACTCGGGACTGCATTCGCGATAACCGTTGCACCGCGTTCAAGAGCAATATCTCTGTCTCGGTATTTAACTTGAGTACCTTTTACTACAATGCTGTTATCGTCGACCAAGATTTGCGCTTGTTCATAGCCAGCAACCGTTTCAAGCTGTTCTGCGAGGGCCCCCATATCAATATCGTCCACCGCCTCAACACCACTCGGGCGCAATTCGGCTGTTTCAGTATCTCTCCACACAGAATACATTTCATTGAAGTTAGTCGAGAGATCGAAACCAAGGGTTAAAGTATCGCCTCGCTCATAGCTGACTTTCGCTGAGCCCCAATCAGTGAAACGGTACACAGCACCCACGTTCCATGGCGTATGTTGTGTCATGTCGACACCACCACGTACTACTGGGAAATCTTGAGAGTAATCATTGCCATCGTATTCAAGCTTCAAGGTTAAAGGCTTATAAGGGGTTTGATATTCAAAACCACCATAAATTGCTGCATCACCTTTAAACCAGCGTTCAAAGTCGACACTGCCACCATTACCTTTGGTGTCAGATGGACGTTCACAATATTTGTCACTGGCTTTGCACAATGGGTTAGTGAAGTTGCCACTGGTGCCCATGTATCCCCAAGCCATGCCCAAGGTAAAATCAACAGGGCCAAAGCGTTTGGTGGCCGCAACAAATTCACCATCAAATAGCCCAGTACCACCAAAATCACGCATACCGACTGATACTTCAGGCAAGTAGTACCCTTCTTCGATCAAACGCAGTTTAAAGTCGATACCTTTATCTGTGTATTTGGTACAACCACTGAATGAGTTTTGAGAGCAATCTTGGTCCGTGCCTCCGCTATAAAGCAGATCTTGTACTTGTGTATAACGAATGGTGGTTTCAAGCCAAGGCATCACCTGTAGGCTGACGTTATAAAAATGGTATTCATTGTTAAACGAGGCACTAAAGTTAAACTCGCCTTCTGGTGCCATTCGGCCTGTTGGCATTTGCATTAAGCCAACACCACCAAAGTTCATTTGTGATGTTTTGTATTCGGTGTCGTCGAATGATGATTTTTCTGCTCGAATCGAAGAGGAATCAATGGCTGTTTCGGCAAAAACCGTCTCTGCAAAAACAGAAGCGCTACTGGTCATTAACAAGGCGCAGGTAACCGATGTGCACACTGCCGATAGAGGGAATGATTTCTGTTTCAGCATTACAGGCCAACCTTATGACGTAGCAAATCGACAATATCTTGGTTCAACGTTGAGTATTCTGATGGCAAAGAGTAAAACGCCATAAATACGATGGCACCTGGTGCTAGGTAAACCGGCTGTTCGTTCCAGTAAGCGTATTGAATGGTTTGTACCACGCCATCAGGCTGAACAACATAAGCCACGCTTTTATCTGCGGATTCACCAACAAAGCCGTTCGGCAATGCATCGAGATAATCATTCAAGGTTCCATGCTCAATCAGATTCATTGCTACCGACTCTTTCATTGCCCCCATCAACTGAATTGACGTTGGTCGTTGTGGTAAGTACAAAGAAAAGGCTTGGGTTTGACTGGCTGACGGCTTGTTAGTATGAGAACTTGAAACAAGCAGTGGATTCTTATCTGATTGCGAGATAACGGCATTGCGGTCTAATTCAATAAAAACTCGATTGAGATATTGGAAAGAGGCTAATTGTTGGCGCACTAGGTTTGCTTCTGGCTCTTCTCTTGCGAAAGCTTCAAGCTGGTTCAGCACATTGCGCTTTTTTGTTTCGATAGCTTGATGGGCTATGTTAGATTCGTTAGCTTGAATATTGGTTTTATCAAACAGTTGAGCTGAAAGGGGGAAATAACCAATGCTGCCGCTAGCGTTCGCGTCGTCTAACACCTGAAGCAATCGAACGTTAGCTTTATACTCAAGCGTCACACCCTGAAGAGGAAGCTCGATTGTAGTTTTAATCGAAGGCGTAACAACGTTAGATGCCGTAGAAGCGTAGCTAAAAGTACACAGAGATAACAGCGCACTCAACGTCAACAGAGCTCTCCTCGTTAACGTAGATCTCACCGTTAACAGAGCTCTCACTACTGGCAACCGACGCCCCGTCATTTTTGATGTATGGCTAATATAATTCATCATTTTAGTTCATTACCCTGTTCGTTAATTGCTTTGATAATGCTTAAGGACGGTTAACTCAAGCCTTGTCATATCAGGGCCTAAATACTGTATGGTTTTGAGCACTTTTCCTTTGCCGTCGACCCAATACTCGTTGGTCATCTCTTGCTCTAACATTGGGAAGTAAATTTTTTCTTGAAACTTCTTGGTATCGATAGACGCTAACGGTGTTTCTACCGTTTGATTCCCTGCATACGTTCGGGTGATATTTGCTTTATAGCCAAATCGATAGTTAGGTTGCCAGTCGTAAACCGCTTGCCACTTTTGGGCGCCGGGGTTCGCTGACACATCAAACGCAGAAGAAGAGTCTGCTGACGAGTTATTTGCAGACGAGTACTCATCCAACTGTTGGAATGCTAAGCCTGAAAGGTTTCCGTAAGGAAGCAATAACGTTTGTACGATGCGTCCATTTTCAGTGACGATCATCGCTTTGTCAGAAGACATCCACTTTAACTGCTCTGCGCCCGTTTGAGGGTTTTCACCGACGTACGCTAAGACCATGAAGATTTTACCTTGGTCATTCACTTCCGCGTAAATGCTGGAGTACGGTAAGGTTTGAATGTATTCCTTCGACAGCTCAACATCAGAGCTTCCAAAAAAGGCTTCATCAAAAGTAGAATTGACGTCTTGAAACTGCTGAGAACAACCAGCAAGAAAAAGACCAAGAGATATGATTAGAGGTTTAAGCATGGCGAGTTCTGCTTCCTAGCAATCTGGTTGCTGATGTTCAATATGGAAAATTAATCCATTAGATATAAAAAAACCACTTTATGCTTTCACATAAAATGGTTTTAAACATACGTTAACTAAAACATGTATTACTCAAAAATTATCGAGTAGTTGTTGTAGTTGTTGCACCGCTTTCGTTAGAAGCAACCGCTACAGCTGCTGCTGCAGCTACTGCTGCTGTCGATACTGCAACTGTTGTTGCTGTGCCAGCTGCTGCTGCAGATGCACCAGTACCTGCTGCTGTGCCAGTGCTTGAACCAGCTGCCGCTGTTTCTTCTGCTGCAAATGCAGCACCTGAGAAGCTAACTGCTAATGCAGCTGCTAGAGCCATCTTTTTCATAATGATTTCCATTGATATAAACGTTTATATGTAGAGGGTGATTTTCACACCCTCAATCAGTTGCTCAGCTTAAACAACTGATTGATCATGATAGATAATAACCACAATCAAGTAAATGAGTAAATCATAAGCAATACCTTATAATTTGTATTTGGATTACTTATTGTTACGCAACCAAACTAAATCACCTATACCATCTGTAGGGGAAAACTCTGCTGGAGAACTCAATAAAAGCTGACGAATTTTTTCATGCTCAAAGTTATGACACGCTGCATCTAAATCATCCATCAACTGTTTATATTCATCAATCGGTAAAAATGATTCATTGGCGGTCATGATCCGCTCGTGGGCGGTTTGCGCGACGTTGTCGCCAATTAATAGCTCTTCATATAACTTTTCACCCGGTCGCAAACCAGAGAACAAGATTTCAATATCTCCATAAGGGTGCTGTTCATCTTTAACTTCAAGTCCAGATAAGTTGACAAGGTTTGTAGCTAAATCGGTAATTTTAACAGGCTCCCCCATATCAAGTACAAACACATCACCACCTTTGCCCATGGCCCCAGCTTGTATCACTAGCTGGGCTGCTTCGGGAATAGTCATGAAGTAACGGATTATGTCTGGGTGGGTAACAGTAATCGGCCCACCTTGAGCTATCTGTCTTTTAAATAAAGGAATCACAGAACCAGAAGACCCTAAAACATTACCAAAGCGCACCATACAAAAACGCGTTCCGTTCTGTTTGGTTTTTTCTTGTTGAGCTAAAGCTTGAAGTCCGAGTTCAGCCACACGTTTAGTTGTCCCCATAACATTTGTGGGCCTAACAGCTTTATCTGTTGAGATAAGAACAAACGATTCAACATTCGCTTCAATAGCAGCCTTAGCTGTATAGTAAGTACCGAAGACGTTATTACGCACACCCTCGACCACATTATACTCGACTAAAGGGACATGTTTATAAGCCGCGGCATGATACACCGTTTGAACATTAAAGCTTTTCATCACAGTAGCTAAACGATTAACACGTTGCACAGAACCAAGTAGTGGAATGATATCCACATCGAGGCTAAGTTCTTCCACCAATAGCGATAGTTCACGGTCAATTTGGTATAAAGCAAACTCAGATAACTCAAACAACAATAAGGTAGTTGGATTTTGTTTGACGATCTGACGACAAAGCTCTGAACCAATCGACCCTCCAGCCCCTGTAACCATTACCACTTTTCCTTTGATATTGGCTTCCATTAGTGACTGTTGAGGTGCTACGGGGTCCCGACCTAATAGGTCTTCGATTGGTACGTCTTTCAACTCATCAATACTCGCCCTACCTTCGACAATATCTTTCATATCAGGAACGGTAAGAACTTCAGCTGGCAGATGAAATAACGAGTCTAAAATCTGCTTGCGCCTTGACCGAGAAGCACTAGGAATTGCGAGTAGAATTTGTTCTACGCTTTGTCGATTAAGTACAGATTCAGATTCACTAATATCGAAAACACGCAGCCCCATAATGATAGTGTTTTCTAATGTTTTGTCTTCATCAATGAAGCCTACGACCTTATGAGTTTCAGACGTTCTTAATGCTAATGCTAGCTGGCGCCCTGCAGACCCTGCTCCATAAATTAAGACTTTTTTACGGCCTTTACTATTAGCTTGTGCAACTAGCACGCGCACAACTAGCCGGGAACCACCGCAAAGTAGACATAAGAAAGTTCCGTAAATAATGGGAACAGAGCGGGGTACAGATGCATCCAAATAAAATGCAAGAAACGCCACCGTCGTAGCTGAGACTAAAGTACCTATACTAACGACAGCTAACGCATGAAAAGTAAGATAACGCAAAACAGCTCGATACAAACCTAACTTACTAAATGTAAGCAATGTAACCAACAAAGTACCTATTAGCACATATTGATTAAGCACATCATTTAAAGGTTTAATATGGCCAATGCGAGTCCAATATGCAGCATAAAACGAAGCTATAACAAAAAGTGAATCAATCAAAACACTAATCATTCGCTTGTTAAAACGAGAAAGATTCCAAATGTAATTGAGCCTAACCATATCATCCACTTATAAAAATAAAACGTCAGCATTATACTGACGTTTTAATAAAAAATCTTAACTTGAGTTAAAAGGTTTGTGTATCAACTTAACTCTGGGCTTCTAAAAGAACTTTACGTAACACGCGGCAAGTTTCATTTATTTCTGCTTGAGTCAACGTTGGATGAACTAAGAACATTAAACTTGTTTCACCTAGCTCAACTGCATTCTTTAGCGGCGTTTTAGGTCTGTAACTTGTACCATCAAATGCTTTTTCTCGATAAACTTCAGAACAACTACCTTGATATACTGGGACACCTTGCCCAACAATCGCGTCAACAATTTTGTCACGATTCCAACTTGGTTTTAAATGCTCTGGGCGAATAAAGATATAATGCTTATATTCTGCATGTTCAATGTACTCAGGAATTTCTACACTACGAATGATCGGAAGGTCAGCAATCCCCGCTTCAATTGCGGCTGCGTTTGCTTGACGTTTTTTAGTCCACTCAGCCATGCGTTGGATTTGGATACGACCAATAACCGCTTGCATTTCTGTCATGCGCCAGTTGGTACCAAAGCTTTCATGAAGCCAACGAAAGCCTGGTGGGTGCTCGCGGTTGTAAATAGCATCAAAGCTTTTACCATGATCCTTATAAGACCACATAAACGACCATAGGTCTTTGTTGTTAGTGGTTACCATGCCGCCTTCGCCACCTGTGGTCATGATCTTGTCTTGGCAAAAAGACCAAGCACCAATATGACCAATAGTACCGACACTACGGCCTTTGTATTTTGCACCATGTGCCTGAGCACAATCTTCAATAACCTTGAAGCCATGCTTTTCAGAGAGTGCCATAATTGCATCCATCTCGGCAGGCATACCCGCGAGGTGAACAACAATCACAACTTTGGTTTTTGGTGTTAATACCGCCTCAATAGATTCCGCAGTAATGTTCTGACTGTTCAGATCAACATCCGCAAAAACAGGCGTAGCACCAGCAGTGACAATGGAAGAAGCCGATGCTAAAAAAGTGCGTGATGTGGTGACCACTTCATCACCTTGACCAACCCCAAGAGCCTTTAACGCAACATCTAACGCAAGCGTACCATTACCTAAAGCCACTGCGTATTTACAGCTAACCCAGGCGGAAAATTCTTTTTCGAATTCACGACCTTCTTGACCCGTCCAATAGTTAACTTTATTTGAAAGTACAACCTTACTTACGGCGTCCGCTTCTTCTTGAGTAAACGAAGGCCATGGGGAAAATGATGTATTAAGCACGATGTCACCTAATCAGTTTTAATTTTTATGATTTGATAAGCTCATGAGCTGGAGAGCCCACTACGGTTTGAAAATTTGGAACATTCTTTACAACACTTGAACCCGCACCAATGGTTACTCCACAGCCAACGATAACAAGTTGGTTAATTTGACTACCGATACCCACCCAAGAGTTTTCACCAACCTCGACACCGCCAGCTAAATTTGCACCTGGACTAACGTGTACTCCATCAGCAAGCTGACAGTCATGATCAACAGTTGAGCCCGTATTAATAATGCAGCTCATTCCAAGGTTGCTGAACGGGTTAATAACCGCATTCGCCATCACAACCGAACCTATACCAATCTTGGCGTGTTTACTTACAACTGCGCTAGGGTGTGCAATAACACCAAACTTGGCGCCCGCTTGTTTTAACTCTCGCTGCTTTACACAGCGAGTTGCGTTGTGGCCAATAGCTACGATAGTAAGATCATACTCTTTTACGTTAGCTAAAAGCGTACTTGTATCACCAGACACCAACCAATGCTCGACAGTAGTCAAGCTAGGCCAACGATCATCAAAGAAAGAAATATTTTGATAGCCATTTAACTCAGCTATCTCTGCAACTACCTTACCATGTCCACTAGCACCTAAAATTGCGCAGCTTTTCATGAGTGACTACTATCATGACTTTGTGAGCCTTGGCTTTTTGAGCCAGTAAAAGGTTCTATAGTGACGTGTCCATCAGCTGAGATACCTTCCTTTACAAAAACCTTTTTTACCGTTAGATATAAAATTTTTATGTCCAACCAAAATGTTCGGTTATCTACATACCAAACATCTAACGTGAATTTCTCTTCCCAACTGATCGCATTGCGGCCATTAACTTGCGCCCAACCAGTAACCCCAGGACGAACGTCATGTCGGCGAGCTTGTTCTTTGTTATAAAGAGGGAGGTACTGCACTAATAAAGGACGAGGACCAACTAAGCTCATATCACCTTTTAAAACATTCCAAAGCCCTGGTAATTCATCCAAGCTACTTGAACGTAACTTACCGCCAAACGGCGTCATACGTTGGTCGTCAGGTAGCAGGTTACCATTAGCATCAACAGCATCTTTCATACTGCGAAACTTGAACATTTCAAAGGATTTTCCATTCAACCCTGGACGAGTTTGACGAAATAAAACTGGGGAGCCAAGGTTTTTTCGGATCTTCCAAGCGACTAAAGCAATGATTGGTAACAATACAATCAAAGCAGTCAAAGATACGATAAAATCAAAGATTCTTTTCACTTAACTTCCTCAAAAATCGAAATAAACTTATTAACACCTTGCTTCAATGAAAGGTGTTGTTCGTAATACTGTTTACCAGCTTCACCTAAGCTTAACCTTTCCAACTCGGTCAAAGAACAGATATTCGTTACAGCCTCAGCTAAAGATTCAGGGTTATCAGGTTGACAAGAAATCCCAGCTTTAGCTTTATTAATTAAATCAGAAGCGTCGCCCGCAACCCCCATAATAATGGGTTTACCTATTGCCATGTTTGCTTGAGTTCTCGAAGGTACTGTAATTTCAAATAATTCATTTTTGTTTAAATGAACAAGAAGCATATCAGCACAAGAAAGCAACGAACCAACTTGTTGCATAGAAACTCTTGGTAAAAAATATACATTATTTAGCTTTAGTTCTTCAGTAGCCTCTATAGCGGCTTGCTTAGCAACACCGTCACCTAGAAAAACTATATTTACGCCAACACAATTACTTTGTAGTATCTCTGCCGCCTTGACAATAGAAGGTAATCCTTGGGCAAAACCAAGGTTGCCAGCAAATAACAGGTTTAAGTTTCCGTTTTCTGGCAATTTAATATCTGTCAGCTCAAAGTTATCTAAAGCTGGTTCATTACACCAATTATAAATAACTTCGACTTTTTCGGCAGGTACCCCCCTTGACACGAGTCTTTTTTTGAAACCTGGTGATAAAACGACAACTTTAGATGCTCTTTTATATACGAGATCACAAACTTTGCCTACTACGTTAAGAACTTTCTTGTTATTAACCATCCCAGTCGCAGATAACGTATCAGGCCATAAGTCTTGTACATCCACAACAAAGGGCACCCTCTTACAAAACCCTAATAAACAAGCTGATAATGATGTCGTCAAAGGAGGATGATAACTATAAATAACATCAATATTTCTAGTTTTTAAAAGCCCGATAATAAAAGAACTTACCGCAAACGACATATAATTAAAAATTCGTTTAACTGCAGAGCCATCGTGGCTTGGATATAAAGGTGCTCGATGAAGCGTTATCCCATCCATAACCTCTTTCTGATAGCCGTTAATTTTATAACCATCGTACACTTTTCCCCCTGGATAATTCGGAAAGCCAGTAAGAACCTCAACTTCATGCCCCTTATCGCGTAAAGCTTGTGCAAAAAGAAGGCCTTTAAAAGTTGGCTCCGGATCGAACCATTGGGTCAACAAAAGAATTTTCATATATGACTCTATTTTGCAACTCGTGAGTTAGCCCCACGAGTTAATTCGCTTAGTACTCTTTCCAAACTACTCGCTTGACGTAATCAGTATACGAGTGAATGATTCTGACCATTTTGTCTGATACATTCGGCATACTGTAATCATATACTGGGCGTAATAGGCGCTCATTACCACTAGGTTGAGTCTCTAATACTTGTAGAGCCTGCATTACACGGTTCACACCTAAACCTACCATCATGACTGAAGCTTCTTCCATTCCTTCAGGGCGCTCATGTGCTTCACGTAGGTTTAACGCAGGAAAATTCATTATGGAAGATTCTTCATTAATTGTACCGCTGTCTGAAAGAACCACTTTGGCATTTTTCTGGAGGTGATTATAGTCATGGAAGCCCAATGGCTTCAGCAATTGAATGTTCTGATGAAATTTAATACCTTGAGCTTCAATTCGATTACGAGTTCTCGGGTGTGTTGAAACAATCACTGGTAAATCATAATATTCTGCAACGGTATTTAAAGTTTCAGCCAGTTTTGCTAATTGCTTTGGAGAATCCACGTTTTCTTCGCGGTGAGCACTCACCACAAAAAATTGACCTTTTTCAAGTTCTAAACGAGACAGTACATCTGAACCATCAATTTGAGGCATATAATGATTTAATACCTCAAACATTGGACTACCTGTTTTGATCACACGATCAGCCGGTAGGCCTTCCGCAAGCAGGTAGTCTCGCGCAATAGAACTGTAAGTTAAGTTGATATCTGCCGTGTGATCAACAATACGTCGATTGGTCTCTTCGGGCACACGTTGGTCAAAACAGCGGTTGCCCGCTTCCATATGGAAAATAGGCACCTTACGACGTTTAGCTGGAATAGCCGCAAGACAAGAGTTAGTGTCGCCTAATACCAACATTGCATCAGGTTTAAGCTCCTCTAAAGCTTGATCGACTTTTATGATAACTTGACCAATCGTTTCTGCCGCATTCTTACCTGCAGCATCTAAAAAGTAATCAGGCTTACGAACACCTAGGTCATCAAAAAACACTTGGTTTAGCTCAAAGTCATAGTTTTGACCAGTATGCACAATAGTATGTTCGCAGTGATCATCTAATTTAGCTAGTACGCGAGATAAACGAATTATCTCTGGGCGTGTTCCGACAACACTTACTACATGTAGCTTTTTCATTTTTAAACCTTAAAATTAACAGTATCTGGCTTTTCAGGGTCAAATATTTCATTTGCCCAGAGCATTACGATTAACTCACTTTCACCAATATTGGTTACATCATGAGACCAACCAGGGGCTGTTTCAACAATACGAGACTCTTCACCACCAACAATCAATTCATAAGATTCACCAGTGGTGATGTGCCGGAACTTAAATGATGCTTTACCACTAATAACTAAAAACTTCTCAGTTTTAGTATGGTGATAATGACCACCACGAGTAATACCTTGGTGGGCAGTGAAAAATGAGAATTGACCAGAATCTTTGGTTTTAAGCATTTCAACAAAGGTACCACGCTCATCACTATGACGAGTCACAGAGTAAGCAAACTGATCCGGAGCAAGGTAGCTAACATAAGTTGAATAAAGTGCGCGAACAAAGCCTCCACCCACTTCTGCAGAAATCATGCTTTCGCGGCTTTCTTTAAACTCCGCAAGTAATGAAGCAACTTCACCAACCGTTGTTTGGTAAATCGGCTCAACGTGGCTGTATTGCTCATCGCTTTGAGGTGCATTACTTAACAAATCAACAAATGACTGACAAACATCGTCAATATATACCAAGCTAAGAGCAGCTTCTGAGTTATTAATTGTTATGGGTAAGTCATTAATAGTGTTGTAACAAAAGGTGGCAACAGCAGAATTATAATTAGGACGACACCATTTACCAAATACATTCGGTAAGCGATAAATATATGTCGCTGCACCCGTTTCTTTCTTGTACTCAGCAACAGCTAACTCTGCTCCAGCTTTACTCTTACCGTACGGATTTTCTAATTCAGCTTGGATTGAAGAGGTTAGAACGATCGGTGTTTCAAGCTTTGCTTCAATCAAGGTATCTATGATTTTCTGTGTTAGATCCGTATTGCCTTTTTTAAAGTCTTCATCATTTTTCGGGCGATTGATGCCCGCAAGGTGATAAATAAAATCAGCAGACTTCACCTTTTCTACAATGCTTGCGTCATTGTCATCAACAGTGATTTTTGCAATATTTGAAAAACCAGCTTCATTTAGAAACACACATAGGTTACGTCCAATAAACCCAGCAGCTCCCGTAACTAGAATATTCATTTATACACCCTCTGGTACATTGATATTACCAGCCTCAATCTCCCGCATAAAATCAAGTTTACGTAGTAAAACTTTCATACCTTCAACGTCTAACCGCTCAGTATTGTGCGAGTTATAATCTTCGATGGCTGACAGGTCTTTTTCACCCTCTTCAGTATACTGTGCATAGTTCAAGTCACGGTTATCCGCAGGAATTCGGTAGTAATCACCTTGGTCTTGAGCAACGAACATCTCTTCGCGGCTACATAACGCTTCAAACAGTTTCTCACCATGGCGCGTACCTATCACACTAACTTTATGTTCAGGTTTACCAATCATTTCTAAAATTGCCTGTGTCAATACTTCAATTGTTGCAGCTGGTGCCTTTTGAACAAAAATATCTCCATTTGCACCATGCTCAAACGCATGAATTACTAAATCAACAGCATCATCTAATGTCATCATAAAACGCGTCATTGATGGATCAGTCAAAGTGATTGGTGTGCCCTCAATTATTTGACGAATAAACAGAGGAATAACACTACCACGTGAAGCCATTACATTACCGTAACGAGTACTAGAGATAACTGTACTCGTACCTTCCAAGTTGCGGCTCTTAGCAACAATAACCTTCTCCATCAATGCTTTAGATATGCCCATTGCGTTGATAGGGTATACCGCTTTATCTGTACTCAAACAAACAACACGACTTACACCGTGAAAAATTGCGGCATCTAAAACATTTTCAGTACCAAGTACATTAGTTTTAACAGCCTCCAATGGATAAAACTCACAAGAAGGCACTTGCTTTAGTGCTGCTGCATGATAGACATAGTCGACGCCACGCATTGCAGTCGAAATACTTTGTGGATCACGTACATCGCCAATATAAAACTTTAGTTTTTCATTGTTAAATGCTTTACGCATATCATCTTGCTTTTTCTCATCTCGAGAGAAAATCCGGATTTCTTTTATGTCACTATCTAAAAAGCGACGAAGTACAGCGTTACCAAATGAACCGGTACCACCAGTGATTAATAAAGTTTTATTGTTGAACATACATATTCCAAATAATGAGTATTATCAAATTGATTTACTGCAACGTTCCGCAGTTTCTATAAATCTTCTCGCATAATTTTCTAATGAGTATTCACCTACCACTAGCTCATTTGCCTTTTTACCCATATTTCTACAAAGATCAGTATCGTCAAATAAACGTTGCAGAGAAAATTTTAATCTATCAACATTCACAAAATCAAGGTAGATCCCAGTCTCATCTGTGATGACTAAATCCAGTTCGGTCCCATCAGCTGGACCACTAATTACGGGGAGTGAATGCGCGAATGCATGATTAATAGCAAGGCCGCCAAGACCAGGCAAAACGCAAAAATCACCTAACAAAAAATAGTTACTAAGTTTTGCGTGTTGAGCACCGACAAATGATACGGATTCAACAATACCCAACTCCGAAGCTAAATTTTCCAAATTTTCGCGTTCAGGCCCATCTCCAATTAACACCAAGTGTCTATCATTTGGCTTCTTCGAATCCTGTAACTGGCTGAAAGCAGTTAACAATACGTCGATTTTTTTCTGTGTGAGCATTCGACCACAATATACGCTGACTCTATCTGAATCTTTAATAGCTAGCTCATTTCTTAAAGCTGTTAAATCATCATCAGAAATGGAACTAATATTATTGATCACATCTTGCTCGTCGATTGTATTATGACCAACAACAATGTTCTCACTTGGCACACCCAGTGACTCATAATACCTTTTAGAATGGGTTCCATATGAAAAAATGGCGCTAGCCTTGTGTGTACAGAATTTTTGTATTGCATCACCGATTTTGGATCTAATATTATTATCACGTTGTGGAATTGCACCAAGCGACCACCAAATAATTGGGTACTTTTTCCCAATAGATGACATGAACAATTGCATGGCATTTCCGACACTGCTCAAACCATCGAGAGCAATAACATCAGGGTTGAAAGACTCTATATTTTCAATCAAATCAGAACTAGGACCAGGGACTCCCACTGAGTTGAAAACATTTCCAATAAAGCCACAATGAGACTTTACAATATTAAAGTTCAAAACGGACTGGTCATATTTATGCGCACTTTTAGACAATTCGGAGGATGCACAAAAAACTGACAACTCAATATTATTTTGCTTACCTATCTGATCAAAAAGTGGAATATTATATGCGCTGAGTGTATTTTGAATAATGATAATTTTCATTAGTTCTACCTGTTTATACCGACTTTATGTTAAGAGTAACAATACTTGATATATAGTTATCAAGCTGTTCACAAACTGCGGTCAGCTCATACTTATCAGAAAATAGTTTATAGGCCGCATTTCTATGGTTCATTAACTCAACTTCATCCATTTCAACAAACTGAGTTATTGCTTCATGCAGCTCTTGATGAGTGTCAGACTGCATAACAATACCTGCTTTGTACTCGTCCAACCAAGGCAGTTCAGCTTTTAAATTGGTTATAACGGGTGTCGCTGTAGATAACGCCTCAACAGCTGCCAAAGGTGTTTCTTCGAAGATATTAGGTGAAATGACATAGACATCAGCTGTCTGATAAGCAGCCCAACGCTCATCTGCATATAGGGGCCCACATAGACGTACTCTTTTATCGGCATCATTTTCAGCAATGATGGAGCGAACATTACTTTCAACACCTTCATCATTTCCGACAATTATTAGAGTACTCTGTTCATCATTTTTTGTCGCCTCAATGAATGATTCAACCAACAAAGGTACCCCTTTCGTTGGGTGTAATCGCCCTAAAAACAAGAATAATTTATGGTTTGATTCAATATTGAACCGTTGACAAAATTCCTGTCTGACAATATTGACGTCCTTTAACTCCGGAATTCCGTATTTATCAACGGCTAGTGGAAGAAGCTTAATTGCTTCTTCTTTTCCACCAAACTGCCGATAAACTGACAATTCGTTGTTTGTTTGCCCTAAAAGTAAAGCTGAATGTTTCACCATCGGAAATACGAATAGTTTATCGTAAAGAGATTTAACAAACCCTGATCTCGCAGGTAGAGAGCCGAAGGAGTGTAATATAATCGGTATATTGAACTCTCTCGAGAACCTTAATGCTATAACATTTAACAAAGAGCGAGTTTGAGGTAGGTGAATAACATCTATATTATCAATGTTGCTCACCAAATACTGATATATTTCTTTATAAGAAAAATCAAAATAAAAAGAGCTTCGCCAATCATTATATTTTTCAAAATAGTCCACGGTTACACCATCTTCGAAACCGGACCACTGCTCTTCTTCTAATGGCTTATTTTCTTTAGGTGTATAAATAGTAACCTTGTGCCCCATTTTAGCTAAGCCATTTGCATAGTCAGCCATGATTCTAGGAGGACCACCATGAGACCAATTAGGAGCACAAACCAATGATAGTTGTAAGATATTCATATATTAAAACTCAGAATCAATTTTGAGGCACATAACTGTTAACAGCATTAATAACAAAAGTGACATCACTATCTTTCATCACTGGACTCATTGGAATGCTTACAATAGTATCGTGTATCAGCTCTGTAATCGGAAACGATTGTTCATTGAGTTCTGAATAAGCTTCCTGCTTATGAGGAGGAATAGGATAATGAATCAAAACTTCAACATTATTTTTATTCATATGCTCAATAAATGAATTTCTATCATCACAACGCAATACAAATAAGTGCCAAACATGCGCTGATACATCTTTGCAAGATGGAAGAGTTACATACTTATTATCTATCTCAGCTAAGTACCTAGATGCAATATTTTTTCTTACATTAGTGTCAGCAACCAAGCCTTTCAGCTTAACGGATAAGAATGCTGCTTGGAGTTCATCTAGCCTGCTGTTGCAGCCTTTATACTCATTAACGTACTTTTGCGATGACCCATAATTTCTTAGCTTTTTCAAGCACTCTAAGAGACCTACATCGTTTGTTGTTATAGCACCACCATCTCCAAGTGCACCCAAGTTTTTACTAGGGTAAAAGCTGAAACCAGCAGCATCAAATAAAGAGCCTACAGGCGTTCCTTCAGATAATGCACCGTGAGCTTGAGCGCAGTCTTCTACTACCTTGAGACCATGTTTACTGGCAATTTCTTTTATTTCTTTAGCTTTAGTAACTTGACCATAAAGGTGAACGGATAAAATAGCTTTTGTTTTATCCGTTATGTTTGCTTCTATTAAACTAGGGTCTAGATTGTAATTTTCCAATTCAGGTTCAACAAGAATAGGTACGAGGCCATTTTCACTTATTGCCAAAATACTCGCAATATAAGTGTTAGCAGGAACAATAACTTCATCTCCTATTTTCATGTATCCCATTTCAATGTAGGCTCTAAAAATCAATGACAGCGCATCTAACCCATTGGCAACACCTAATGCATGTTTGACCTGACAAAACTCTGCAAATTGGTTCTCAAAGTTATCAACTTCTGGACCAAGAACATACCAACCAGACTTGATTACACGGGCTGAAGCCTCAACAAGTTGCGATGAATACTGCTCATTCATTAACTGTAAATCTAAAAACTTAATCACTACCAAATCCTTAAAAATCTTTATAAATCATACAACACTGTTATTACAAAAGGCTAGAAACTGGTCATAATCTCGTAGATAATCAGATTCATCATACAAATCACTAGCCAACATTAATAGAACGCAATCATCTGAAAAATCATACATCTCATGCCAAATTAATGGCTCTATCATTAATGCTTGTGTCGGGCTATCAATCAATACATCTGCCTTGTCGGTACCATCATCTAAAAGGAAACGACAAGACCCTGATAAAACGATAGCAGCCTGAATGAGCTGTTTGTGTGCATGAAAACCACGCCTAACACCAGGTTTTGTTTCAAATATGCTATATACCCGTTTTATATCAAAGGGGATATGGCTACCATACTCAGCAACGACTAATCCACCACGCTCATCCCCCAATGATGGGAGGTCAATTTTTAAAAAATCCATAAAAACCTCAAATAACTATGACAGGTGTAAATATATGAAATCATAGTTTCTTATAAACAATAACATAAAAACAATAGAGAGCACCGAACTAGATGTAACATAAAATTGGTTTTCAAACTTTCCAAAATACTTAGAAAATAGATTCAAAACAGATGGAATGAGTATTGCGTAAAATGGCAAAGAAAAAGATATAAACCTATATCCCATTCCAATGGTATTAAAGCAAATAGATAGTAAGAACAATATAACAACCGCATTTGCAAAGAAAATTTTTGACTTATCAAAACTTCTATATAATAAAACCGTTAGCAAAAACATTGTTGTATACTGTATAGGTGATGCAAATTTAAAACCCTCACTATGATCGATATAATATTGAATCTTCCCTGGCAAATAACCACTGAAATATTCACCTATTGGTGCAAAAAAATATATACCAAAAATACTTCCGGATAATAAAACAAAGATAAAAACAGTTCTAAGTTTAGTAAATGGAATCAACAATAGAACACTGGTCGATAAATGTGTTAATGGAACAATGATAAATGCAAGTAAATATTTCCAATTATAACGACTAAAGAACAATATTAGAATACAGAAGAAAGAGAGCGCCAAACCATGTCGAAGAACATTTGAAAAATATTCATAGAAACGATAATCTGATAATAAAAAAGCAAAAGAAAGGACTGGGTTGATCGATTTGCTTAGGACAAGATACAAAATAGGAAATAAAATAACAAAAGAAACAAAAAATTTAAATATAAAAAAACTATGGAAAGAAAACTTTTCCGATATGCTTGCGACAATACCATAACCATAGTCCAACCCACCTACAATGGATGAGCAGTCTTCTCCTTTTTTAACGAGACAACTAAAGTGCTCACTATAAACAGCGGTATCATTTCTGTCTTTATTTACGTCACTACGATTACTCGAAATTAAAGATAACACAATAGAAATAATTATAGTTATAGAAAAAATTAATATACTATTTTTTCTAAATTCAATTGCACTCGTATTAATCAAAACTTTCACTCATCCAATAAATATTATAATTACTCATTTATCTACAACCCAAAGAGATCTTTGCTGCCTGAAATAAATAAAACTTTTAGCTATTAAAGCAAGACCAAACGCAAGCCAAAGTAGCATAAATTCTTTAAAGTATAACTTCGCAAAAAAAACATGCATTATAGATAATACTAAACAGCAAGTGGAAACTAAATAGATAGATGCTCTAGGTAACTTTTTCCAAAAATGACATGATAACTCTGTACGAATAATCAAAAAGCACCAAAATGAGATAGCAGTTGCAGAAGCCGCTCCCTTTAAACCATAAACCGGAACGAGAATGTAATTAAGAGAAATATTAATTAATAACGCAAAAACAGAACCAATCATGATAAATTTAGTTTTTTTCGCTAAGTTAATTCCTACGACAGTAACTTCTGATAAGGTATAAAACAATGGGTAAGCAACACAGGCAACAAGTAGGAACTCAACACTAGCGTACTCAGTGGGAAGTATATAGGGTAGCAGCCACGATAAAAGGCCAGCTAGGGAGAAGATACCTCCGATGGCAAAAGTCATCCATCTTGTCACCGCATCCACATTTTCCAAACCTTTGCCTTTTGCAGCCCACTCGTACACCATTGGCGCCCATATTGTTGAAAAAACGCTCTGCAATACTAGTACCGCACCAGAAAAACTGATAGCTACAGAATATATACCTAATAAATCAAACCCCAAATAATGCTTAATAAAAACTCGATCTAATGAGGTCATACACCAGAAAGACAAACCGGATATAACCAAAGGTAAGGAAAACTTCAATAACTCGACTTGAAATGATTTATTGAACTTAGCCTTCATCGCTAATAGCCACTCTCTCCGTGTAACAATTACTGAAACAACTACAGCAAAGAGAACTCCTATTATTTGAGCAAATAATAACCAAATAAATGTTTTTTCGGAAAGGAAATAAGAATAATAGAGGAGAACCAACACTGTCATAAGTTTAATCGATATTTGAGTTATAGAAAACAACCATCCTTTGTTTTTCATTCTCAAAATCATACTTGAGCTTCTATAAATAAATAGAAGAATGGCGTAAGTAACAATAATAAGCATTGGAACTAAGCCTTCAACTCCAAACCATTCCTTAGACCAAGGGAGTAATAAAACAAACACTGACATAACTGCTGAAAGTAATATAAGTCCAGGTATAAAGGTTTGTATTAACAACCGAGGAGAATCGTCTTCATCATAATAAAAACGGATATACGCCTGATCTAATCCTAGAGATAAAACCAACAAGCAGAAACTTGAAAACATTACGACAAAATTCATTTTTCCGATTACTTCAGGTGGAAAAATCCATGCCGTAAGTGGGACAGACAGTAAACTCAAAGCAGCCAGACCAATTGGACCTATTGAGAATGACAATATTCGATTAAGTAATGGCTTCTCTTTTATCATTTTAATGTTCCATCCACGACACTAATTGACTAACCAATGTTTCTTTTGAGAAGGCACGACTAATAATTTCTCTATTATTTTTTAACGACAGTTCAGGTAGTCTTACTATCTCTTTATCATTAATATCTCCAAGTACAAGCCCCAAGCTTAAGAAATATTTTGCTGAAGAAATATTAAGGTTCATATATACAGTAACACCAAGACCTAATAACGTAATGATATTCCCCATGGCTTGTTGGCGATTATGTGCAAATATTGCAATATCAATACTGGACTGCCATTCTCGGTATTCTTTTAAGGACATAAACTCAAGCATAGGTACAAATGAATCACCATGAATTTTCTTTCCAACATCCGAAATATGTTTCGCGTGATTTTTATCTCCGTATGACAGCGGAACAAACAATTTATAGGTAGATGGAACCCCATGTTTTAAGCGATGTAAAATTTTTTCATGGTTGTTTTCTGGATCTGCTGAATTTCCCAACTGAATAGATAATGGAAGAGAGAACTCTTTTTTCGCCAATTGTAAACTATTGTCAAAACAGTTACTCTCGTACACTATGCAATATACATACTGACCTTTAGCTTTATATTTTTCTCGAACATGCACTAAGTCACCCTTAACACAAGTAACCAATCTACCAATACGGGGCGCAATGATTCTTTTACAAAACTCAGACGTATGATGCATTACCGATAATAAGGGAGAATTTTCGTCGGGTGTATCAGGATATATATCCCCACCCCACATGACCCATGAACATTTCTTTAATAGCCAAGGCTGCGCCACTAATAACAAAATTGTCCCCAAATCAAATAAACCATGTAAAACAATTTCATCCGCTTGGTTCATTTCATAACCAATTTTGAAATTTCTTAGTAGTTTACCTTGAAGATACTCTAAATCTCCGCCCGCTTCGATTGGATATTTATCTACATTAGACCCAAATGTAATAAAGTGATGTTTGTTTACCGTTAATTCATCACGAACAAGGCGTACGAAGGCAGGGATGAACTTATCCAAATAACATACATGAAGTATTTTTTTAGACACTAATACAAGTCCTATCAGAGAAAAAACAAGTAACTTCAGAAATAACCTTATCCACTTCTTCTTTGGTCATACCATAATAAATAGGCAAACGTAACAACCTTTCACTCTGACTGCTAGTATGTAAGTCATCTCCAATGAAACTCGAATACTTCAATCCTGCAGGAGAACTATGTAGAGGTATATAGTGAAATACTGCCATTACACCTCTAGTTTTTAAAAACGAGATCAACGAGGAACGGGTATTAAGATCCTTAACTTTGATATAGAACATATGTGCATTGTGATTAACTTCCATAGGGATACTAGGCAAATCAAGTGAACCCAGTTCACTCAACTTCATTAGTCCTGTATAATAGCTGCGCCAAGTAGTAAGTCTATTTTCATTGATCAAAGTGGCATTTTTCAACTGGCTCCATAGATATGCGGCTTGGATTTCACTTGGTAAATAACTACTACCTAAATCAACCCAAGAATATTTATCAACCATACCTCTGAAGAACAAACTTCTATTCGTGCCTTTTTCACGAATTATTTCTGCTCGTTCAGAAAACTTAGAATCATTTACAAGTAATAGTCCGCCTTCACCACCTGAAGTATAATTTTTTGTTTCATGAAAACTAAATGCGCCTATATGACCAATGGTTCCTAAATATTTACCTTTATAAGTTGTCATCATCGCTTGGGCAGCATCTTCAACAACATATAATTGGTTTTCATTAGCAATATCCATTATTGTATCCATCTCACATGCCACGCCAGCATAGTGCACCACTACTATAGCTTTAGTTTTTGGTGTGATAGCTGCTTCAATCAAAGATTCATCAATGTTCATAGTATCAGGTCTAATATCGACAAACACCACCTTTGCCCCCCTCAGCACAAAGGCGTTTGCCGTGCTAACGAAGGTGAAACTAGGCATGATCACTTCATCACCTGGTACAATATTTAGAAGAATGGCTGCCATTTCCAAGGCTTGTGTGCAATTGGGTGTCAATAAAGCTTTGTTACAGCCAAATACTTGCTCAAACCATTGATGACAAAGTTTCGTAAACTTCCCATCTCCTGACATTTGATCACTACGCATTGCTTCCAAAACATATTGGTCTTCATCACCTGTGTACGGCGGTTTGTTAAATTTAATCATTTTTATATACCTAATTCAGTCAATATAGAAGGCAATTCAAGAGAGGGGGTTTATGAAAGAATGTCCAAACCTTCCAACACTACTGGTAAGCTTACCAGTCGATTTTTGATTTTTATAGTTTGTACATTTTAAGTATTTTCAATTTCGATAAAAATCGAACCTTGACAATAAAATTATCACACAAAAATGTAATAACATTTAACTCACTCTAAATCATTCTATTCATGGAAATATCAATAACTTTAGTGTTGAAATACAACCCAGCGGTATCTTAAATATAATAATAAATTATATATTAAAATTTGACACTTAATTTATTATTAATGCTAGGTTATATCATACCGTGTATAAGTTATAAGAACTCAACACTTCGATTAAAAATTAAATATCAATGAACTTTCATTACTCATATTAAATTTTTTAAATATTGTCCATAGCTATTTTTCATCATCGGTCTTGCTAAGACTTCTAATTGCTCTTTAGTTAGCCAGCCATTATTAAAAGCAATCTCCTCTAAACAAGCAATTTTATACCCTTGACGCCTTTCTATTGTTTCAACAAACATTGCGGAATCCAATAGTGATTCATGCGTACCAGTATCTAACCAAGCAAATCCTCGTCCTAACAGCTCAACATTTAACTCGCCTTTTTCGAGATAGGCTTGATTAACACTTGTTATCTCAAGCTCTCCACGCTCCGATGGTTTTACTTTTTTTGCAATATTAACAACGTCGTTATCATAGAAATACAAGCCTGTTACAGCAAATTTTGACTTTGGTTTGACAGGTTTCTCTTCGATTGAAAGTGCCTTCATATTTTCATCAAAATCAACAACCCCAAACCGTTCAGGGTCTTGAACTTGATAACCAAAAACTGTCGCACCAGAACTTTTAGAAGCAGCGTTTAAAAGAAGTGGAGAGAAGCCATGTCCCCAAAAAAGGTTATCACCTAATACTAAACAAACAGAATCATCACCGATAAATTCTTCGCCAATAATAAATGCCTGAGCTAAACCATCAGGGCTCTCTTGAACCTCATAACTTAAATTGATTCCAAAATCACTACCATCACCCAGCAAGCGAATAAAACTATCTTTATCATCAGGAGTTGTAATAATCAGAATATCTTTAATACCAGCAAGCATTAACACCGACAGTGGATAGTAGATCATCGGTTTATCATAAACAGGTAATAACTGTTTCGATACGCCTTTAGTAATTGGATAGAGACGCGTTCCCGAGCCACCAGCTAATACAATACCTTTCATTACTTCATATCTCCTGTTACTACACCTAGACGCTCGCGTTGGTAACTACCATCTTGCACATTTAGACACCACTTGGAGTTGTCTAAATACCATTGTACTGTCTTACGAAGACCCGTTTCGAAAGTCTCCTCCGGTGTCCAACCTAATTCTCGTTGCATCTTAGATGAGTCGATAGCATAGCGGCGATCGTGACCTGGGCGATCTTGTACATACGTTATCTGCTCAGCATACTTAGTGTCTTTTGGAACTAACGTATCAAGGATGTCACAAATAGTGTTAACAACTTCAAGATTCTGCTTTTCGTTGTGACCACCAATATTGTAGGTCTCGCCTACTTTGCCTTCGGTCACGACTTTGTAGAGTGCTCTAGCATGGTCTTCTACGAACAACCAGTCACGAATTTGGTCACCTTTACCGTATATAGGAAGGTCTTTTCCTTCCAACGCATTAAGAATAACCAGTGGGATCAATTTTTCAGGGAAATGATACGGGCCGTAGTTATTTGAACAGTTAGTGACGATAGTTGGCAAGCCGTAAGTACGCAGCCATGCGCGAACTAAATGGTCACTTGATGCTTTTGAAGCAGAATAAGGACTAGATGGTTCATAAGATGTCGTCTCCAAGAACATTGGGAGCTCTGTACCTTCAGGAACTTCATCAGGGTGAGGAAGGTCGCCATAAACTTCATCTGTAGATATATGATGGAAGCGAAACTCTGCTTTTGCTTGATCTTCGAGTTTATTCCAGTACTCGCGTGTCGCTTCCAATAACGTATATGTTCCAACTACATTCGTTTCAATAAATGCAGCAGGACCAGTGATAGAGCGATCAACATGCGACTCAGCAGCTAAGTGCATTACCGCATCCGGTTTATGCTCAGCAAAAACACGGTCAAGCTCTGAGCGATTACAGATGTCTACTTGCTCGAATGCATAACGTTCATTTGAATCAACATCGACAAGTGACTCTAAGTTACCCGCATAAGTGAGCTTATCAACGTTTATAACGCTGCTCGATGTATTACTGATAATATGTCGGATAACTGCTGAGCCAATAAAGCCGGCACCACCAGTAACTAAAATTTTCATTATGCCCATACTCCCTTTGTATCCACAATAACGAGGTTCTCTGGTAGCTTTTGTAATTTCTTAAACTCTGAGTGATCAACTAACAAGACAGCTATGTCCGTTTTATTAATTGCTTCCTCTAATTCAACTAGTTTTGCATTATTAGAAAATGAAGATGAAAGCTTAGATATATTTGGTTCAATAAAGCTAACTACTGAAGGGTGCTCTGCTGCAATTTTTTGAGCTATCGATAATGATGGGCTCTCTCGCAAATCATCAATATCAGGTTTGAATGCAAGACCAAAACAGCTAATACGTACGTCTGAAGCTGTTTTAGTCGGATTTGCCTGTAGAAACTCTGCAACAGCTAGTTTTACTTTATTAATGACCCATTCAGGCTTTGCATCATTCACTTTTCGCGCTGTGTGTATAATTTGTGCTTCAACTGGTGTTTTTGAAACAATGAACCAGGGATCAACTGCGATACAATGACCACCTACGCCTGGCCCTGGTTGTAAGATATTGATTCGAGGATGACGATTTGCTAAAGATATTAATTCCCACACATCAATATCTAACTTATCGCAAATAACTGACAATTCATTCGCAAAAGCAATTTGCACATCACGACAACTATTTTCGGTTAGTTTGGCCATTTCTGCAGTACGTGCATTAGTAATAACACAATCGCCCACAACAAAGTTTTTATATAGCTCCACTGAACGCTCTGAACAACGTTTTGAAATACCACCAATTACTCGATCATTTTCAACTAGTTCACGAACAACATGACCAGGCAAAACACGCTCAGGACAATGCGCAATATTTACATCCGCTTGTTCACCAACGCGTTGTGGAAAACTTAGATCAGCACGAGCTTCGGCTAGCCAATCAGCCATCTGCTCAGTCGCACCAACAGGAGATGTTGATTCTAAAATAACTAAATCACCTTTTTTTAGAACAGGTGCAATGGCTTTGCTCGCTGCCTCAATATAACGAAGATCTGGCTCAGGTACTTCGCCTTTAGCACATTCTTTAAAAGGAGTAGGTACAGCAATTAAAAATGCATCTGCCGGCTCAGGTTTTATAACCGCTTTTAGGTAACCTTCAGTTACGGCTGCCTGCACTAGCATATCAAGATCAGGCTCAACAATGTGTATTTTACCTTGGTTAATAGTGTCCACTGCATGTTGGCTAACATCTACCCCAATCACTCTTAACTTTCTTGATGCAAACATTGCTGCTGTCGGTAGCCCGATGTAACCTAAGCCTACAACTGAAATTGTTTCAAAAGACATTATGCTTCCCTAAAGTTCTATTTTGCTAATTCGTTCAAAATTATTTTGCAAGCCTGCCCATCCCCGTATGGGTTGTGTGCAAAACTCATTGCTTGATATGCAGCTTTATCAGTCAATAAAATCTGTAAGTTCGCTGTAATCATATTTATATCCGTTCCAACTAACTTAACAGTACCCGCACCAACCGCCTCTGGTCGCTCGGTCGTATCGCGCATTACCAATACCGGTTTACCTAAAGAAGGCGCTTCTTCTTGAATACCACCCGAGTCGGTTAAAATGATGTGCGCGCGACTCATTAAATAAATAAATGGCAGATACTGTTGAGGTTCAATCAGATGAATATTATCGATACCAGCTAATATACGATTGACTGGTTCACGGACATTAGGATTTAAATGCATCGGATACAGGATTTGTGTGTCCGGGTGCGCTTTAGCAGTGATAGCAAGCGATTCACAAATGCGCTCAAAACCGCCACCAAAACTTTCACGGCGATGGCCGGTAACCAAAATTAACTTTTTGTTTTCATCTAAGAATGGAAATTGAGCAGAAAGCTTGGCGTTCAAATTTCTATCAGAATCAATTCTGTCCTTTACCATCAGCAAAGCGTCAATTACGGTATTACCCGTTACTGAAATATCTTCTTGATTAAAGTTCTCTTTTAAAAGGTTCTCTTTGGATGTTTGAGTTGGTGTAAAATGATATTTGGTTAAGGCGCCCGTTAATCGGCGATTACCTTCTTCTGGCCACGGTGAGTAAATGTTACCGGTACGAAGGCCAGCTTCCACATGACCTACTGCGATTTGCTCGTAGTAAGCCGCTAGGCTAGCAGCAAACGTCGTTGCGGTATCACCATGCACTAAAACCACATCAGGTTTAAAATCTTCTAGCACTGGTTTAAGCTCTAACAAAATACGCGCGGTGACTTCGTTGAGCGTTTGACCGACTTTCATTAAGTTCAAATCATAGTCTGGCGTGATTTCAAACAACTCTAAAACTTGGTCAAGCATTTCACGGTGTTGAGCGGTAACACAGCACTTTGCTTCAAAGCGATCATCTGTCGCTAGAGCATGAACAAGAGGTGCCATTTTGATGGCTTCTGGACGTGTGCCAAAAACCGTAAGGATTTTTTTCTGGGTCATCTTATGAAGTTTCCAACCGGCAGGTGAAATTAAATGATTGATTTTTATAGCTTCTAGCCTCGGTCAATTTTAAGACACTGAGACACTTTTTATTCATTTTAAGACAGTCGACTTTCGCCTATCTCTTATAAAGCCTAAATTTTGCTTATTTTAAAAAACCGCCCCAATAGGCCGTAAACGCCTCTTGTTCAACCTTTAGGTTTGCCATTCATTTGAATTTGGGTACGCTACCGCCCTTAGGTTTGGCTCCTAAAGGCAAGATGGTGCTGCTTTTATGCAGTTCCATACGGTTCTAATTAGTATTCTAACGTCAATTTTAGCAACATACGCGTGTATTAACCAGCGTATTCCTTTGTCTAACTTGCCAGCCTGTGACTACTTACTCACCCAACGAAAACATTGTTCGTTTTGCAAGTACTTAGAGCCTATAAAGCACCAGCCTTCTTGTGTCGTATCGCAATAGCGTTTTCTATAAAAATATCCGTCTTCTTAAAAAGCGGCTTTGCTTTATACTGCTCGAGAAGGGAATAGTGGGATCGAACTTTAGTATTGAATACAAATAACTTTAATTTCAATATGACTTTTTATGATAGTCACGATTAAGGAGGCGACCAATGGCAATGGATGCTTTCGACTTTGAAAATATATCGTAGTAAGAAGTGCTTGGATCATGACTTGCCACCTAGACACTTGAAGTCACTGATTTCGTTATCAGAAAATTCTGACTATGTAGCTTTGGCATCGGTAGGGGGAAGAAGCGATCTAAGTAATGACGTGGTCGATTTAAACTTCCTTATCATCATAACTTATTGTAAGCAATAGCATTACCGATAAAGTGACACGAGCATGAATTGGGACTAAGGCTAGCGCATTTTAACCGCAGACTCTAAAAGCACTGAGCGGTATTCATCATTCAGTGCTGCATTCTTTTTCTTTCGAGCCATACTCATCTTTTGGGTTGTATCAAACTTAAACAAGTTGAGGGCTATTTTCCTTAACGCATTAAAAGCCAACGCGCCATTTCCTTTTCTAACTCGGCATTCATCTTCTCTGAAGGTCATGTCTAACATCCAGTGCATACTCTCTACTTGCCAATGACCACGGACAGCTTTAAGTGCTTGTTCTGCATCTAATTCCAGTGAACTGATATACCAACGAGTCTCTTTGCTAACCTTGCCTGTTATGGAGTGCTCGACCTCAGAAGTGATTTTAATAATGCTTCTAAGTCCCTCCCACTGATATTGTTTAGTCAGCCATTCTTTATCAACCACAAGGTGCTCACAGTGTCGCGTCTCGATTCGACCATGTCCTGCGTCTACATCCGTGTGTTGAGCATCGTTCTTCTCGGTGAATTGCTCTCGACACGCCTTATGCCACCAAGCTTCTAGCTCTGCCTGCATCGTTGAGTGATTCCCTTTTAGGGCCAAGACATAGTCCGCTTTGCTTTGAACTATTTGTTTGGCAATCTTGCGCTGACAACCCATCGCATCGAGTGTGATGATGCAGTTCTCTATATCAAGTAAGGTTAACAATTTAGGAATAGCGGTTATTTCATTGCTTTTATCGTCAACGGCGGCCTGACCTAAAACAAGTTGGTTGGAGCAACTCCACGCACTCACCGAATGAAGCGGATTTTTTCTTCCGCGAGTATCGAAAGAGTGGCGTGCTGTTTTGCCATCTACGGCAATGATATCAGTGCCTGTCGTTTGAACTAGCGTCTTCATCCACGACTGAAACGCTTGCTCAATCTCATCTGCTCTGAGTTTGGTGATAACTTTTGTAATTGTATCGTGACGAGGGATGCCATTGAGGAATGGACGGTATTTACGAAGCCAATCTAAACGATTATGGCCGAAATCTTCGATGTCCTCCCAGCCCTCCGCGCCAGAAATCACCGCACTAATAGCAAGTAAAAGAATATCTAAGAGTTGGTGTTTTTTACATCGTTCAATGCGAGGGTCAGCGATGTTTTCGAAATGCTCTAGAAACGAATCAGACATGGAAAAGGCTCTAAATGGATAATAGTTACCAGATCTGATCCCTTAAATTAGGAAAAGTTCAAATTTATAATGATCTTGCCTTAGAATTGGGACGTCATATCATTTTTGTTTTCTATTCTTTCAGTTCTCTAGAGTGATATAGTATCCTACACATATCAAGTTTTTAATCGGTGGTTAATATGAAAAATATTATTTTAGAAAAATTCAATGAGGCTCTTGAGCAAACAGATGTAGAGCAACGTTACGAAGATATTCGTGATGACCAGATTTTACTGGAAAGTGGATTAGACTCTCTAGGATTTGCAATCCTAGTTGCTCTACTTGATGAAGAGTTAGATTTAGACCCATTCCAACAAATGGAAGATGCTGTATATCCAACAACCTTTGGTGAATTTGTAGAGATTTATGAAAAGTACTCTGTATAAGCAAAATTGTTTGATTGATCTTGTAAAACGAGTTCCTCTCGATAGGGTTTTTCTTTCGACACCTACATCATCTTATACCTATAGCGATGTCGTTGAACTAAGCGATAACCTCAGATCAAACTACTCTCAACTAGCTAATAAAAACTGTGCCATTATTTCTGATGATCGAGAATCTTTGGCGCTACTTTTACCTGCGATAGACTCTATTTGCGGTAGTGTATTCCTGTTACCTAAAGACGCAGAGGGACACGAAGAGATATTCTACCAGTCGGCTGACATCCATTACGTCATAAATTTATCTGCAGGGAAAGTGTCCGATGTAAAAGTAGTATCAGATCAACAGCCAACCCAAAATGAGCAAGTAAAAACCTATATTCTCGCTACATCTGGAACAACGGGTACGCCAAAACTGGCCAGTTATTCGTTAGCTACTTTGCTCGCAACTGCAAAGAATGATATCAAGCGAGGAGAGGAGTTTACTTGGGGCTTAACCTACGATGTGAATCGATTTGCGGGTTTGCAGGTTTATCTTCAGACACTGGCTGCTGGTTCGGCGCTTGCCGTACCACCAAGCACAGCAAATATGAATGAGATCATTACTCTATTTGTACGCTCTTCAGTGAACTGTC
This sequence comes from Vibrio sp. 10N.286.45.E10, assembly GCF_002874195.2. Taxonomy (NCBI): domain Bacteria; kingdom Pseudomonadati; phylum Pseudomonadota; class Gammaproteobacteria; order Vibrionales; family Vibrionaceae; genus Vibrio; species Vibrio sp. 10N.286.45.E10. Next base: position 150,492 of record NZ_MCWD02000003.1, read on the forward strand.
TATCTGCGACACCATCTTTTTGGCGCAAAATGTTGATGGAGCCTGAACACAGAAAACTTCCATTAAAACGTATTACTCTGGGAGGTGAAATCAGTAACCAGAGTGTACTTTCAGCATTGGAGCAATGCTACCCTTCTGCGATGATCATCCACATTTACGCCTCTACTGAAGCAGGCGTAGGTTTTGTTGTTAAGGACAAAAAAGAAGGCTTCCCCTCGTCATATTTGCACGATGATTCAACTCTAGCGTGCCAATTAAAAATTATTGATGGCAACTTATGGATCAAAAGTAATAACGGCTGCTCTAAGTTTGTAAGAGGCAATTTAGATATTAATGATGAAGGGTTCATTAATACGGGGGATATGGTCTGCCTCGAAAATAAGCGGGTGCTTTTCCAAGGGCGTGAAAGTGGATCAATTAACGTCGGTGGCAACAAGGTTATGCCTGAAAAAGTAGAGTCTGTACTTGAACAACACTCGCACGTAGTAATGGCAAAGGTTTTTTCAAAAGCTAACCCAGTGCTTGGAGCTCTCGTAGCTTGTGAGGTTATTATTGGTGATAGTGCAAAAGAGCTACCACCTAAAGATGTTAAGCGAGAAGTCTTATCATTCTGTAAAAAAAGTCTTCAATCATTTGAAATACCAGCCTTGTTTAAAATTGTTGAGACAATCACAACCAATGCGACTGGTAAAAAGGTAAGAAGTTAATGAAAAATGTCATCATTACAGGCTGTGCAAAAGGGCTTGGTTTAGAAACATCGAAAATGCTTGCAGAAGCTGGATACAAAGTAATTGGTATTAGTCGTACGCCAACCAATGAATATCAACAATTGCAAGCAAGTTATCCTGAAGCTGTATTCTTTTATCAGTTTGATTTTGCAGAGGTTAAAAAAATCTCAGAATTAGTCAAACTGGTTACTCAAGAGCATGGACGCATTTTTGGACTAATCAATAATGCCGCTTTAGGACATGATGGCGTATTGGCAACAATGCATGAATCTGATATTTCATCACTCTTAAAAGTCAATGTTGAAGCACCGATCTTATTAACAAAATATGTATCTCGCTCTATGTTACTTAACCGTGGTGGGCGTATTGTCAATGTTGGCTCAATTATTGGTTCTACGGGGTTTAACGGTTTAAGTGTTTATGGTGCAACCAAGTCAGCGCTTAGTGGTTTTACCAAATCATTAGCAAGAGAGTTGGGTAAATCCCAAATAACAGTGAATACGCTTGCTCCTGGTTACATGGAAACAAACATGACTGATGGTCTTGTTGGAGATAAGCTAGAAAAAATCAAAAGACGTAGTTGTTTAGGTCGTCTTGCCAATGTTAGAGATGCAGCAAGCATGGCTTTATTTTTGTTATCTGAAGATGCTGCGGGTATTACGGGTGCAACATTTACCGTTGATGCAGGTAGTACTGCCTAAGGAGGGTATATGATTAAAGGTCGTTATACACCATGGGATGAAAGAGCGTTAATGGTTAGTACCTTCGAAATCCAAGATATTGACTATAGTAGTGAAAGAGAATGCTTGCATAGCTTAAGTAATAATGATTTTTGTAACGCAGAACTGATTTATGGTCGATTCCCTGCAAAGAACCTGAAAATTAAAGAGCTAATGCTAAAATCAGGATATTTTGTTTCAGAGACTAGCTTCATTGTTACATTAAATAATTTAAAGTCTTTTAATTTGCCTAGTATTTATTCAAGAAGAAAGATTGATGTGTCTATATTAAATACATCTGAATACCATGAGGTTGCTGAAATTTCTAAGGATATGTTTAATCACTCTAGGTTTCATGAAGACCCATTTATACCTAAAAATCATGCTAATGACAGGATGTCATTGTGGGTTAAAGACTTAGCAAATCAAAACGTAACGTGTTTGGTTAATAAGTCAACTCCTGGTGCAATTATATCATTTATGATATTTAAAGTTGTAGGTTCTAATGCTGTTGAATTGATTTTAGGCGGAAGTAAAAAAGGGCATGAACTTCATTCTCCTTTCTTTTGGGGCTCTGTTATTAATTATCTTAAAGAAAGTAATTACTCAAAGGTTTCAACAACAATATCTGCAGCTAATAGTGGTGTTTTATCTTTGTATCAGAGCTTAGGGTTTAAGATAACAGAAGTTAACATTGACTATCATAAGCACGTTAAACCTGTAACATAAAATTTGTTGTCCGAAATAGTGGGAGGTTACACTTTTGCAATCTCCCTGTATTACCTTTTAATTTATGTGGACGCTGACAGTTCCCCTAATAATCACTCTAGCCCTGCGTTGTGTGAACCTTTGATATCCGAACATTAGCCACGGATATTGGGGGTCGTTAATTTGATACCTCCGATGATTTGACACCTCTCTATCTAGACGAGGTAAAGGACATAACAGAAAAGAGGTTCGTGACGTTTATGTTTTCCCAGCAGCTTTCCGCGAAATACTCAGATAAAAGTGGTCTGTAGTTATTGTTCATACTCTATGGCCTGTTTGGCTAATAGTCGTTTTAGCTTTTCATTTTCAACGGCCAGTTATTTTTCCTATCGCTGATATTCCTATTCCTATTCCTATTCCTTTGCCAACTTTACGCCCCCCATAGATTTGAGGTTACTATAAATAGCTATCGTCCCCCCGTGACACCGACTTTCTCGGCTAGCTTAAAGAGCTTCGGCTTTAAATTCAGGAGTATATTTACCTCTCGAGACAAGGAGAGTTTACACCACTACATGCTTCCTCTGTATTCTCTTATCCTTTCTCGCTATACTCCTGACCTATAGTTTTTCGCCCAATAACGAATAAGAGTTCAAGATATGCAAGAGTTAGTGCCATTTGTTCAAGAGAATATGATTTTAGCCATCGTATGGATCGGCTTGGTTGTTGCCATCATTGCGAACGTTATCAAGACATCAAACGCAGCCTACAAAGAGATTACGGCAGCGCAAACCACACACATGATTAACCGTGAAAATGGTGTTGTGGTTGATATTCGTACTAAGGATGAGTTCAAAAAGGGCCATATTACGGACGCAGTTCACATTTTGCCGTCAGATATCAAAGCAAATAGCTTTGGTAGCCTTGAAAGCCACAAAGCAGACCCAATCATCGTAGTATGCAAGACAGGTCAAACTGCTCAAGAAAGCGCTAACCTACTGGTTAAAGCAGGTTTCGAAAACGTAAGCGTACTGAAAAGCGGCTTAGTGGCTTGGAGCGAAGCTAACCTTCCTTTGGTTAAAGGCAAGAAGTAGTTAAAGGCAAGAAGCGGCTGACCGATAAACTAACTTTCAGGCTCTGTTCGATAAATACAATGAACAGAGTCTAATTTAAAATTTTTAAGGACAAGAAAATGGCTGAAGCAGCACAACAAGACGCACAACAAAACTTCGCAATCCAACGCATCTTCCTGAAAGACGTCTCTTTCGAAGCGCCAAACTCTCCAGACATGTTTCAGAAAGAGTGGAATCCAGATGTAAAACTGGACCTAGACACTCAAAGCCGTGAACTTGGCGAAGGCGTTTACGAAGTAATCCTACGTTTAACGGTTACAGTTAAGAACGCAGAAGACACTGCATTCCTTTGTGAAGTTCAACAAGGCGGTATCTTCTCTGCAAGCGAAATGGAAGCTGGTCAACTGGCTCATTGCCTAGGCGCATTCTGCCCGAACATCCTGTTCCCATACGCTCGTGAAACAATTTCTAGCCTAGTGGTTAAAGGTACGTTCCCACAACTGAACCTAGCTCCAGTAAACTTTGATGCTTTGTTCATGAACTACCTACAAAACCAAGCTCAACAAGCTGAAGGCGAACAGGCTTAAGTCTCAAAGTAGAACTTAACTCTAACGATTCAAGCGCTAGTTAGCTTTTAAATGCACATCGCAACTTCTGCGATGTGCATTTTTTCTTTACACTGTACTAAGATTGAAAGCTCTTCTTACTTTAGTAGAAAGCTTTTCCAGAACTCTTCGATTTCCCTCATTATTTTTAGGTGGAAGCATGACAGAAACAACTCACCCGACTAACACGGCAGACGCTTACGGTAAAGAGATCACTATGACTGTAATTGGCGCAGGCTCTTACGGAACCTCTTTAGCGATATCTCTAGCGCGTAACGGTGCAAACGTTGTTCTTTGGGGTCATGACCCTGTTCATATGAATCGCCTTGAATCAGAGCGTGCGAACAATGAGTTTCTACCAAATATAGAATTCCCAGAAAGTCTTATCATCGAGTCAGATCTTGAGAAAGCAGTAACAGCAAGTCGCGACCTTCTCGTTGTCGTTCCTAGCCACGTATTCGGCGTCGTGCTTAACAGCATTAAACCTTACTTAGCCTCAGACTCTCGCATCTGTTGGGCGACCAAAGGCTTAGAGCCTGAAACCGGTCGTTTACTTAAAGATGTCGCGCATGATGTGCTTGGTGATGGCTACTCACTAGCTGTTCTATCAGGACCCACCTTTGCCAAAGAGTTAGCGATGGGCATGCCAACAGCAATTTCAGTGGCTTCACCAGACGAAAACTTCCTAGAAGAGCTGCAAGAAAAGATTCACTGTGGCAAAACATTCCGCGTATACGCAAACTCAGATTTCATCGGCATGCAGCTTGGCGGCGCGGTTAAAAACGTTATCGCAATTGGCGCTGGCATGTCGGATGGTATTGGCTTTGGTGCGAATGCACGTACCGCGCTTATCACTCGCGGCTTAGCTGAGATGAGCCGATTAGGTGCAGCTCTTGGCGCGCAACCAGAAACCTTCATGGGCATGGCTGGATTAGGTGACCTAGTACTAACCTGTACCGATAACCAATCGCGAAATCGCCGTTTTGGCTTGGCATTAGGCTCAGGTAAAGACGTCGACACTGCACAAGAAGAAATTGGCCAAGTAGTAGAAGGTTATCGCAACACCAAAGAAGTTTGGTTACTATCAGAACGCATGGGTGTTGAGATGCCAATTGTTGAACAAATTTATCAAGTGTTGTATCAAGGGAAAGATGCACACTTAGCGGCGCAAGACCTACTTGCTCGAGATAAGAAGTCAGAAAGATAGAAAAGCGGTAGAGAGATTCGAGTAAACGAGATGCGAAAAGAGTAAAAGCGGATACGAGATTCGAGATTCGAGATGCGAAAAGAGTAAAAGCAGAAACGAGATTCGGGTAATCGAGATGCGAAAAGATGAAGAGCGCCTTCAAACGTTCGATGACAATGCTTTTCATTACTAGTATCTCACGACTCTAATCTGTTCTTTACATCTCGCTCTTCGTATCTCGAATCTCGGTTACTCGCATCTGCTCTTATAGCTCTTCGTATCTCTCATCTCGCTACACGTATCTGGTTTAAAGGAATGGATGGTAAAATGAAACACTGTGAACAACAAAAAGTTTGGCAATGCATTGTGAAGGAAGCTCGACAGCAGTCGGAGCAAGAACCTATGCTTGCGAGTTTTTATCATGCCACGATCATCAACCATGAAAGTTTAGGCGCTGCGCTCAGTTACATCCTAGCAAACAAGCTAAAAACAGCTTCAATGCCAGCAATGGCAGTGCGTGAAGTGGTTGAACAAGCATTCAAACAGGACCAATCGATTATTGATGCTGCCGCTTGTGATATTTGCGCGACGGTAAATCGAGATCCTGCGGTCGAGATGTACTCGATGCCTCTGCTTTACCTGAAAGGCTACCACGCTCTGCAAGGCTACCGAGTGGCTAACTGGTTGTGGAAGCAAGGCCGTATCGCACTTGCCACTTACCTACAAAACCAAATCTCTGTTGCTTGCCAAGTGGATATTCACCCTGCAGCTCGTATCGGTAAAGCTATCATGCTCGACCACGCGACAGGCATTGTGATTGGTGAAACAGCCGTCGTTGAAAATGATGTATCTATCCTTCAAGACGTAACCCTTGGTGGTACGGGTAAAGAAGGTGGCGATCGTCACCCTAAAATCCGCGAAGGCGTAATGATTGGTGCCGGCGCTAAAATCCTCGGTAATATTGAAGTGGGCGAAGGTGCTAAGATTGGCTCTTGCTCTGTGGTTCTACAAGCCGTGCCACCTCATACGACAGTCGCTGGGGTTCCTGCAAAAATTGTCGGTAAACCGAAAACAGACAAACCCTCTTTAGATATGGATCAAGGGTTCAACGGTCGCTCGCAAAATTTCATCCATGGTGATGGGATTTAAGAGCAGATGCGGGAATCGCGTAACCGTGATACGAAAAGACTAAGAGCAGATACGGGATGCGAGTAACCGAGATGCGAATAGCTTAAGAGCAGATGCGGGATGCGAGTAACCGAGATGCGAAGAGCTTAAAAGCAGATGCGGGATTCGAGTAACCGAGATACGAAAAGACTAAAAGCAGGTTCGGGGTTCGAGTAACCTAATACGAAAAGACTAAGAGCAGGTTCGGGATACGAGTAACCGAAATGCAAAAAGACTAACAGCAGCTGTTGATAATGAATAAGAGCAAAATGACGATAATGATGAAACAAATTCGAGCTATTAGCCGGACTCTTTTGATATCAGCCAGCCTTTGTGTTGCTCTTTTATCTACATCGTTATTTGCCGCCTCTCAAGGGGAGTTGAAAGGCGTATCGAGTGAAATATCTCGCCAACAGAAAAACCTGTCTTCTCAACAGAAAAAACTCGATAACCTACAAGCAAGCCTCAAGAAACAAGAGCTATCCATCGCTTCGCTTGAAAAAGCGATTCTAGACAGTAAAAAGCAACTCAATACGGCCAATGCAAATATTGCCAACTTAGACATCAAGATTAAATCGCTTACTGCTCAGAAAAAAGTCCATACCGATAAGTTAGAACAACTGATTCAGACTTACTACATGACAAGCCGAGCTAAAGCTTCTTCTCACATCCTCAACACAGGTGTGGAAGAAGATCGCATCAGCCACTATTACCAACACCTTGCCAAAGCTCGCTCCGCAACAATCAAAACGATTGAACAAACTCAACTTGAGCTAGAAGAAAGCCATAAACAGCGCCAACTCGAGCAAGAACAGATAGCAACATTGTTAAAACAGCAAACCACCAAGCGTGACAAGTTGTCTCAGACTCAAACGCAACGTAAGAAAACCGTTGGTAGTATCAAGAAGAATATTTCTGGCGACAAAAATTACTTAGCTGAACTTCAGCGCAATGAAACTCGCCTGAAAGCCGAAATTGCGAAAGCAGAAAAAGCAGCTCGAGAACGACGTAATGCAGTCCCGATGGATGGCCTAGCAAAACGCAAAGGTAAGCTACCTTGGCCGATCAAAGATAAGGTGCTACATAACTATGGTTCACGCCAAACGGGCCAAATTAACTGGAAAGGCATGGTGATCAACGCCAAGTACGGTCAGCAAGTAAAATCCGTTTACTCAGGCACGGTGGTCTTTGCCGAGTATCTGCGAGGTTATGGTTTAGTGGTACTGCTTGACCATGGTAAAGGCGATATGACGCTCTATGGCTTTAACCAAGCACTTTTAAAGAAAGAAGGTGACAAGGTTAAAGCGGGTGAAGCCATCGCACTTGCTGGTGACACTGGCGGCCAAACTCGCCCATCACTGTACTTTGAAATTCGCAGAAACAGCCAAGCTCAGAATCCGAAGAGTTGGTTAGTTAGGTAAGAGCAGATGAGGGATGCGCAGATCTCAAAAACAGATACGGGATTCGAGTAAACGAGATTCGAAGAGCTTAAAAGCAGATGCGGGATGCGAGTAACCGAGATGCGAAGAGCTTAAAAGCAGACGCGGGATGCGAGTAACCGAGATGCGAAGAGCTTAAAAGCAGACGCGGGATGCGAGTAACCGAGATGCGAAGAGCTTAAAGCAGAATCGGGGGCGAATGTTCCAGAGACAGAAAGGTTAAGAGTAGGTTCGAGGAAAAGGTGCTAATTAATCTTGAGCAACCCAAAAGAGTTAAGAGGCCTTGAACTAGTCACTTACAAAACCTCGTCATTCCAGAATTGAGGAACGAAATATCTGGAATCTCAGTCTCATATATTATTTGTCATGTTTAATTCACCACACCACAAAGATTCCCTATCGCGCTCGTACCTCGCTGTAGGGAGTGACGTCGCTATTTACAATGCGTGATGAAGACATCGATACGAATAACGCTAACCAAGAGCTTTAGAAAGCGAGTGCAGTAATCGTATTAATGAGTAACCACCGCTCTTCGTATCTCGAATCTCGGTTACTCGCATCTGCTTTTAAACTTTTCGTTTACTCGTATCCCGTTACTCGAATCTGCTCTTTCCCGATCTTCATTACTCGCATCTTTCTACTTTGAGTTCAACGCCCTTACACCATCTTCCAACAGTGTCAGCTGCTCAAAACCTTGGGCAGTCGCAATGGGCTTCACAGTCGCGATCATCTGCAGCATTCCTTGATGAACAACTTGCTCAGTAATTTGAGCTTTAGGAGACATCGCAGACTGATAAGCTAACCAACCCGATGCGATCAAGTGAAGAGAAGTGACCATCGATTTCATTTCCGAATCCGTTGCTTTAAGCAAGTTCAACTCAACAAAGGCTCTCATAATATCGACAAGGTTGGTTTGCAACTTTTCTTGTACGGCCATGTAATCAAGGTGGAGTTTTTCATCACGTGACAATATTTCAGGCAGATTCGCATAGAAGAATCGGTACTTCCACATCAGTGTGAAAATAGAATCTAAGTAGCGCTTTAGTAGCGTGAGACTTTCTTGTTGTCCTTGGATTGGTGTAAACCGTTCGAGCAACTCTGTTGAATAGAGAGTAAAGATATCACGGACAATTTCTTGTTTGTTGCGGAAGTGGTAGTAGAGATTGCCAGGGCTAATCTCAATATGTTCAGCAATATGATTGGTCGTAATACTACGCTCGCCGTGCTCATTAAAAAGCTCTAGAGCAGCGTAAACAATCTTGTCACGTGTTTTCATTAGTTATTAGTATCCCTATCCGTTTAGAGGTTCAGTATATCGCCACTAAACGGATAGATCGAGCTGTTAACATCTGGTCTAATTAGCATTAGCTAAACTAGAACCAGATTAATCACTGCCAAAGAGGTCTCGCGTGTAAACCTTATCTGCAACGTCAGCGATCTCTTCTACCATTCTGTTAGATACAATCACATCTGATACGGCTTTGAACTCTTCTAGGTCAGAATAAACCTTCGAGTTAAAGAAATGCTCTTCCTCTAACACAGGTTCGAATACGACCACTTCAATACCTTTAGCTTTCAAACGCTTCATGATGCCTTGAATCGAAGAAGCACGGAAGTTGTCCGAACCAGCCTTCATGATCAAACGATAAATACCGACAATTTTAGGTGAGCGTTTGATAATTGAGTCCGCGATAAAATCTTTGCGAGTGCGGTTAGCATCGACAATGGCACCCACAATATTGTTAGGTACATCTTGATAGTTCGCTAACAGCTGTTTGGTATCTTTAGGTAAGCAGTAACCACCGTAACCAAATGAAGGGTTGTTGTAGTGATTACCAATTCGAGGGTCTAAGCCAACACCTTCGATGATTTGACGAGAATTCAAACCATGCGCTTCCGCGTAAGAATCAAGTTCATTGAAATAAGACACACGCATCGCTAGATAAGTATTTGAGAATAGCTTTACTGCTTCCGCTTCCGTCGAGTTAGTAAACAAAACATCGATGTTCTCTTTTTCTGCGCCTTCAACAAGAAGGTTAGCAAACACCTTAGCTCGGTCAGAGCACTCACCCACGATAATTCGTGATGGGTGTAGGTTATCGTACAGAGCCTTACCTTCACGTAAAAACTCTGGTGAGAACATAACGTTTTCGCAGTTTAGCTCTTGCTTAACGCGCTCAGTATAACCAACAGGTACCGTTGATTTGATCACCATGACGGCATTTGGATTGATATCCATGACGTCTTTAATGACCGATTCTACAGAGCTGGTATCAAAATAATTGTTTTTTGGATCATAATCGGTTGGAGTCGCAATGATGACAAACTCAGCATCTTTGTAAGCCGTTTTATCTGTTGTCGCCCTGAAATTCAGCGACTTATTTGATAGAAAATGCTCAATCTCATTGTCTACAATCGGCGACTGCTTATTGTTTAGCATTGCCACTTTTTCATCGATGATATCTACCGCGACTACTTCATGATGTTGTGCTAACAGCATTGCGTTTGATAGACCTACATACCCAGTACCGGCTACTGCAATCTTCATGATAATACCTATAGTTTTGAGTAATTAACTCAACATAATTTATAACTTAGCTTGCCGTATCATACTCTGGTTGGGGAATTATTCCACTAGCCCGCTTTATCCATTCCTTGCTATACTCGTGACAGTTTTTTATTCAAAAGAGTTAGAAATTATGATTATCGTAACTGGTGGTGCTGGCATGATTGGCAGCAATATTGTTAAGGCGCTAAATGAAGCGGGCCACAACGATATTCTGGTCGTCGACAACTTAAAAGATGGTAAGAAATTTAAGAACCTTGTAGACCTAGACATCACTGATTACATGGATCGTGATGATTTTCTAACTCAAGTTATGGCTGGTGATGATTTCGGTCATATTGAAGCTATTTTCCATGAAGGTGCATGCTCTGCTACCACTGAGTGGGACGGCAAATACATGATGCTTAACAACTATGAGTACTCAAAAGAGCTACTTCATTACTGTGTTGAGCGTGAAATCCCTTTCTTGTATGCTTCTTCAGCTGCGACTTACGGTGAAACCGATACTTTCATTGAAGAGCGAGAGTACGAAGGATCATTGAATGTCTACGGCTATTCAAAACAACAATTTGATAACTACGTTCGCCGATTAACCGCGGATGCTGCAGCGCATAACGAAACGCTTCCACAAATCGTTGGCTTCCGTTACTTCAATGTTTATGGTCCACGCGAGCAACACAAAGGCAGTATGGCATCGGTAGCATTTCACCTAAACAACCAAATGAACGCCGGTGAAAACCCCAAGTTGTTCGCCGGTAGTGAAACCTTCAAGCGTGATTTTGTATATGTTGGTGATGTAGCAGCAGTAAACCTATGGTTTCTAGAAAACGGTGTTTCAGGTATTTTCAACCTAGGTACAGGTAACGCAGAGTCTTTTGAAGAAGTCGCAAAAGCAGTCATCAAGCACCATGGTAAAGGCGAAATTGAAACGATTCCTTTCCCTGAGCATTTGAAAGGCGCTTATCAAGAGTTTACTCAAGCTGACTTAACCAAGCTTCGCAATACAGGTTGCGATATCGAGTTTAAAACAGTGGCAGATGGCGTCGCTGAGTACATGAAGCTCGTAAACGCATAGCTGTAAGCTTTATATTTCAGATTAAGACTATTAGTACATCCTATTTTTGTGGTGCATTATTAGATAATCTAGTAAACATAATCATTCCCCGAGTGACCGATATAAAGTTAACTCTCTGATTTAAATAATGTAGTGAACGAATGACCACACAACGTAATGATTTTGATCCAAAAGCTTACAATCCTGAGTTTGAATGGGGATTTCTAGCACCTAAATACTGGGGCACTTGGATTGCTGTTCTGTTATCGTCTTTAGTCTGCTTCTTACCTAATAGCATTCGTTTAGCACTCGCTAAATTTATGGCTAAGCAAGCTGTAAAAATCAAGAATAAGGCTAACCGCCGAGCTCGCGTAAACCTTGAGATGTGCTTTCCTGAGCAATCTGTGGATCAGCGCGAAGAAACTCTTTATCAGTCATACGTTACATCTATATCGTTTTTGATGGGCTTTGCTTCACTGACACTAAAGAGCAAAGATTGGTTAGAGAGCAATACCTCGATTAACGGCTTGAGCAACCTAACCGATATTACGGACAGTGGCGAGAATGTGATCTTGCTGGTGCCACACACATGGGCTATCGATATCCCCGCGGTATTATTAGCATCACGCAATTTACCTGTGTCTGCGATGGCGAAAGCACAAAAAAACAAACTCAGTGACTGGCTAATGCACCGACAGCGCGTGCAATATGGTGGTCGTGTTTACGACCGTAGCGGAGGCATCAAGCCTTTCATCAAGTCAGTACGTGATGGGTACCTGGGTTACTATCTCCCTGATGAAGATCTTGGTCGTGAACATAGTGTCTTCATCGATTTCTTCGCGACTCAAAAAGCAACAATTTCAGGCCTCGGCCGCCTCTCAAAACTTAGTAAGGCCAAAATCGTTCCTTTGTTTGCTCAATACGATAGCAAGACCGGCCAATACACGTTGGATTTTCACCCTGCACTACCCTTCCCAACAGGAAGCGAAGAGCAAGACGCTCGCATGATGAATCAATGCATTGAAGATTACGTGAGTAAGAACCCAGAACAATATATGTGGATCTTGAGACTTCTTAAGACTCGTCCGGACAGTAATGTAAACCCGTACTCATAATATGAATTTATATAAAAACATTCTTAAAACCCTTATACTTGCTCCTTACTTTTTTGCTTTTTCGGGCATGCTAATCATTCCGAATGGTGATAAGAAAATGGCTATATTTCTAATCATTGGCTCTTTGGCTAGCTTGTTTTTTTCTAAAATCAACAATATCAACCTAAAAGATCGCTTGTATAATCCATATCTAATTATTGTTATATTAGTAACATCATATAGTATATTCAGTTATTACACTCACGGTGCAAGCTCTAGAGAAATGAGGGCGTTAATCGTTACATCTATATTTCTAGCTTTTTACCCTCTGAAAGAAATAAAAAACAACCTGCTAATTTCATTATTATTCACAGGCAGCTTAGTTCTATTTTTAAATAGTTTTTATTACCATCAAATTTTAGGTTACAGTAGATTTTCTGGATATATAAACCCAATTCCATACGCGACTATATGTGCAATAATTGGTTCTATAGCATACTCATTAATATTATCAAGTTCTGATATTAAAGAAAGATTGATATGCACACTATCTTTACTACTTGTTATTTACCCTTTAATAACAAGCGAATCGCGAGGAGTGTGGTTAGCTCTTGTTTTTTCTATAACTTTAGTATCTTTACGCCATATATCACATAAAAATCTCACAAAAAAAACAATAACCAATCTGATTATTCCTATATTAATAGTATCTATTGGATCTTTAACATTACTAAAAGACAATATAGAGTTAACAATTAAAAAAACTCAATCAGAGATACATCAAATAGAGTCTGGTGAGTTAAATAATTCCATAGGATTAAGATTTCAAATGTGGTTAGCAGCTCCAAGTTTAATAAAAGACAATATCATACTAGGCAGTGGCGATAAGCATCAATTAGAAATAAAACAACTCTATGATGACGGAAAAATATCTTCCTCGTTATATGAATTTAACCCAACACACTATCACAACCAATTTTTAGACAAATTTATAAAGTCTGGGATTGTTGGGTTAATTATGTTAATTGCACTGATGATATATCCAGTGATAATTAGTCATAAACTATCAACACGTAAAGAAATGCTAGTTCTTAGTATTGTATCAGTGATATTCATAGCATCACTGTCTGATGTACCGCTCAATCACCCGCAACCTTTAATACTATTCTTGTTACTATTGTTTCCTATTTGCTCAAGATGTAAGAGAGTTTCCAATGACTAAAATCTTTGTCATAAATTTAGAATCTTCCACAGAGAGAAAAGAGAACATTAGTCGTCAATTAGACGAGCTATCCCTTCCTTTCGAGCTATTTTCTGCCGTGGATGGCAGAACATCACCTCCTCACCCGTTACTCAATCGTTACAATGATGACTTAAGTCAAACATACCGAGCAAAGACACTTAATGCAGGACAACTAGGGTGCTATGCAAGCCATTTTTTATTATGGGAAAAGTGTGTTGAACTCAATCAGCCAATAATCGTAATTGAAGATGACGCTCTTTTATTTAAAGAGGCATTTATTAATTTCATTCAAGATACCCGAGCTATACCAGAATCTGTAGAGTGCATTCGATTATTTAGAAATAAGCGTCGTAAATATGATTCTTACGAAGTGTTCGGAGCTAAATCTACCAGCATTCATAAGTTCACTAAAGGACACATGAGTGCAACAGCCTATTTCTTAAGACCTTCAGGGGCGAAAAAATTCCTTAAACACTCAAAAGAATGGTATATGGCAGTAGATATTTACATGGATCGATTCTGGCAAAACGATGTTGAGTGCTATGGCACTGCGGTACCCTGCTTAACGAATGACCCAAAGTTTGATTCTGATATCGGATATGAAAAGCGCACCAGAACAAGAAGCTTCTTCAAGAAATTTAAGCGTGAGTGGTTCAATTTAAACGAAACCATTCAGCGTCATCTACATAATATAAAATTCAAAATCAGTATAAAAAAACAATGAACTTTATGAAGTTAGAATGCTCTTATGCATACAAATTGACACGCAGTCGATCGAGGTAACTATGGCAGATGACATTTCAAATCTATATATGTGCTCTACGGTAAGGCATGTCATGCTAAGTGTTTTTCATGCTGTTGAGTCAAATAAAAATTCAACTATTGTATTGTTTAATGACTACCAAAGTATTCCCTCTACACTTATAAATACATCTAACTTGCCAAGCAATATTAAAATTGTATTGGCTAGTAGAGATGAATTAACATCCGTAATAAAACAAAAAGGTCTAATTGGCAAGTTTATACTCAAGTCATCTATACTAGGCTTTCGTATCCCTGACTTTCTAAAGAGAACATTAATTTCATATATTAATGCCTATGAAGAAAAAATATTTCTAGATTTAGTTAGTTATGAACTTTTTGTTTTCAATGATGACAATAAAATGTCTAGATTGTTTAGATTACTGGTTCCCAACTATAAGATGATTGAAGATGGAATGAGAAACTATATTGAAATACCTATTCATAGTCCAATAAAAAAAATATTTAGAAAATTAAAGGGCTACCATTCAAAGACAATGATCATGGGAGAGAAAAATGAGTGTCTAGAAATTCACCTTCTTTCACCCGATAAATCACCATCACAAATACATAGCAAAGTACAAAAGCTTAATATTTCACAATCAACATATGCGACAGACCTATTATCAAAAATATTCCAAGTCGATAGTTACACACACGAAAAAAGAACTATAATTCTCGCCACTCAACCAACATCTAAAGAAAACAATTTACGATTCAAAGATATAAACTTTGTCAAAAAAGTTTATCAAAACATTTATAAACAGGCAGTCAATGCAGGTTATAATGTTGTTTTAAAACTCCACCCATCAGAGCCAAAAGACGATTACAACAAATTCTTTGAAGGTGTTGAGCAATTACCACCTAAGCTTCCGGTTGAGCTATTCCTGATGTTGTCCGATAAGAAGATTGGGATTGTGTCGTTATTCTCATCCGTTGGTATGGGGCTGGAAGAATACTGTGACGTTTTTCAGATATTGAAACAAGAAGAAATAGCCGAAACAATCGATACAATTGTAAGCTTTGAGAAAAACCCTGCAGAATTAGACCTCAGGATTAAGCAAGTTTTACAAAAATTTGAATTATAATTACCTAAATTAATTATCCAATTAAGTTCAACATAAAGAGTAACTCGATGACTAATGCCTTATCACTAATCGGTCGTACGGAGATGCTGTTCAATTCTGATATAAAACAGCATCACAATGAACTAGCAGACATAATATCAAAATCTAGCTTTCTTGTTTTAGGTGGAGCAGGCTCAATTGGCCAATCTGTAACTAAAGAAATTTTTAAACGTAGCCCGAAGAAGCTGCATGTTGTTGATATTAGCGAAAACAACATGGTTGAACTGGTTCGTGATATTCGCAGCTCATTTGGGTACATCGATGGTGATTTCCAAACATTTGCCTTAGATATTGGCTCTCTCGAGTATGACGCGTTCATCAAAGCAGATGGTAAGTTTGATTATGTGTTGAACCTATCAGCACTTAAGCATGTTCGAAGCGAGAAAGATCCCTATACATTGATGCGAATGATCGATGTAAACGTGTTTAATACAGATAAAACCATTCAACAGTCTATTGATGCTGGCGCTAAAAAGTATTTCTGTGTATCAACAGACAAAGCAGCGAACCCAGTCAATATGATGGGCGCATCAAAGCGTATTATGGAGATGTTCCTAATGCGTAAAAGTGAACAAATGACTATCTCAACAGCGCGCTTTGCCAATGTTGCGTTCTCAGATGGTTCACTACTGCATGGTTTCAATCAGCGTATTCAAAAACGCCAACCTATCGTGGCTCCAAACGATATCAAGCGTTACTTCGTGACCCCTCAAGAGTCAGGTGAGCTATGTCTAATGTCTTGTATCTTTGGTGAAAATCGTGACATTTTTTTTCCTAAGTTGAGTGAAGCACTTCATCTTATTTCGTTTGCTGATATTGCCGTGAAATATTTAGAGCAACTTGGCTACGAGCCTCATCTGTGTGAAACAGAAGAAGAAGCTCGACAATTGGCTCATACACTTCCTGAACAAGGAAAGTGGCCATGTTTGTTCACAGCTAGCGATACAACGGGTGAGAAAGACTTTGAAGAGTTTTTCACGGATAAAGAAGAGTTGGACATGTCTCGATTTGCAAATCTTGGAATCATTAAAAACGACCCACTTTATGACCAAGAATTACTAACCTTATTCGAAGACAGCATTTTAGCGATGAAAGGCGAGAAAGCTTGGACTAAGGATCAAATTGTAAAACTCTTCTTTACCATGATCCCTGATTTTGGACACAAAGAAACGGGTAAATACCTCGATAGTAAGATGTAAGCGGAGTAAGTAATGAAAGCGACATCTATTGTTGAATTTGTTAGAGATACTTATAAAACTAATGAATTCATTCCGTTGCACGCACCAACGTTTAATGGCAACGAAAAAGCCTATGTTATGGAAACGATTGAAAGTACTTTTGTTTCTAGCGTTGGTAAATTTGTTGATGATTTTGAGCGAAAGATTGAAGCGTATACAGGTGCGGCTAAAGCGGTAGCGACAGTCAATGGTACTGCAGCATTACATGCGGCCTTGTACATGGCTGATGTTCAACGAGGAGACCTTGTTATTACACAAGCTCTGACTTTCGTTGCAACTTGTAACGCTCTTTATCATATGGGTGCCGAGCCTATTTTTGTGGATGTTTCTCCTGTGAGCTTAGGCCTATGCCCTAAAGCTGTAGATGCATTCTTAAGTGAGCATGCTGAAGTAACCAATACGGGGTGTATTCACAAGAATACAGGCAAACGAATTAAAGCGGTTGTCCCTATGCATACCTTTGGCCACCCTGTAGAGCTTGATGAGCTGGTTGCAGTTTGCCTGAAATGGAATCTTGTTTTAGTAGAAGATGCAGCAGAAAGCCTAGGTTCTTTCTATAAAGGTAAGCACACCGGTACTATTGGTGATGTGAGTGCAGTCAGCTTCAATGGCAACAAAATCATTACCACTGGTGGTGGCGGTATGGTTCTATGTAAAACTCAAGAACTAGGAGCACGAACCAAGCATGTCACTACGACAGCGAAAGTGCCTCATCCTTATGAATTTTTCCATGATGAGCCAGGTTTTAACTACCGCATGCCAAATCTGAATGCAGCGCTTGGTTGTGCGCAGATGGAAGTGATTGAGCAATACCTTATTCAAAAACGCAGTCTTGCTAATCAATACATAAGCCTGTTTGAAGGCACTGACATTAAGTTTGTTGTCGAGCCCAAGTACGCTAAATCCAACTATTGGTTGAATGCCATTATTTGTCCTGATGTTGAATTTCGTGAACATATATTGCAGGAAACGAATGCTGCTGGTGTCATGACTCGCCCAATCTGGAAGTTAATGCATCGTTTACCAATGTTTGAAAATGCCATGTGTGGCGATCTAACTCAGTCTGAGTTTATTGAAGCGCATTTGGTTAATTTACCTAGTACTCCAATTCTTAGAGCTGAATGATGACGAATATTACCATTACAGATTTGCCGTCAGACATATACTACCAGCGAGAATACTCTGCGCTATATGAAGGCGATGGTGAACATTTTGAATTTCAGTATGGTGAGGATAGCTCTTATGTTTGGTTTAGTGCTTTAAAACGTCCAATCCGAAGTGTTGCAGGGCAGACCATCAGCGAAGAGTTGTATGACTTAGAAACACCTTACGGTTACGGAGGTCCAATTTCTAACTCTTCAGATACGTTATTTTTACAGCGTGCATTTAGTGCTTACAGAGAGCATTGCAAAGCTCAGAACATTGTGTGCGAGTTCATCCGTTTTCACCCTTTTAATACTGTCGGTGAAATGCCGTCGTTATTTGACATGCATTTCCCTGAGCGCCAAGTCGTTATTGTTGACCTAGAAAAGAACACAGAAGAGCGCCGAAAATCATACTCAAAAACAACAAGAAACATCGTTAAGAGAGCTGAGAAAAACTTATCTGTCGATACAACATCAGTACAACTCTCTGATTTTATGGAGATGTACTACGAAACAATGAATAAAAACTCAGCCAGTGACTTTTTTTACTTCCAAGAAAACTACTTCAATGATTTGAATGCTTTAGATGGTGTGTCTTTACTCGCCACAAAGAAAGAAAGTACATATGCTTCAGTGGGCTTTTTCATGTGTGGTAAAGAACTCGCGCATTACCACTTGTCTGCCAATAATCAGGACATCGCTAAGGAAAATGGCAATTATTTGCTACTTGATGCCGCTTTTGAGCATGCTAAAAGCCAAGGTTGTCGTTACATGATGCTAGGTGGAGGTCGAACATCTTCTCCTGACGACAGTTTGTTCAAGTTTAAGTCGAAATTCTCTCCTTTAACGATGCCATTTTATATTGCGGGGTTAGATTTCTTACCCGAAAAGCGCCAGATGTTGAATCAAATGTGGATTGATCAAAGTAAAGATTCTACTACTCCGAAATTATTCCAGTTATACCGAGCTTAGAGGTAACTATGACAAACAATATTTTTATTATCGCAGAAGCGGGGGTCAATCATAATGGTGACATTGGTCTAGCTAAGAAGTTGATTGATGCAGCGGTAGAGGCTGGGGTTGATGCTGTAAAGTTCCAAACTTGGAAAACGGAGTTGCTCGTCACTGAAGATGCTCAAATGGCTGAGTATCAAGTGGAGAATACTCAACGAGAAGAAACTCAGTTTGAAATGCTCAAACGTCTTGAATTGAGCTACGATGATTTTGCTGACTTAAAAGCATACTGTGACGCGAGAGCGATCACCTTTATGTCGACACCTGATGAAGAACAGAGCGCAACGTTCCTTAATGAACTACAAGACTTCTTCAAAATTGGCTCCGGGGAGTTAACTAATACGCCGTTCCTACGTCATATTGCTGGTTTTAAAAAGCCCGTAATTCTCTCTACTGGGATGGGTTACTTATATGAAGTGGAGCATGCGATCAACACGCTTGTTGAAGCCGGTTTATCACTTGCAGATATTACAGTACTTCACGCCACTACAGACTATCCGACATCACCAGAAGACGTAAACTTAACAGCAATGTTAACGATTCAGAAAGCATTCCCTGGCGTTACCGTTGGGTACTCAGATCATACCTTAGGTATTGAAATCCCAATTGCCGCAGTGGCTATTGGGGCAAAAGTTATCGAGAAGCATTTTACTCTAGACAACAAAATGGAAGGTCCAGACCACAAAGCAAGTCTAGAACCTCATGAGCTGTCGGATATGGTAACCGCTATTCGCAACATAGAAAAAGCGATGGGATCTGGTTGGAAAGTACCAACCAAAACGGAAAAAGCGAACCGCGATATTGTAAGAAAGAGCATTATTGCAGGTAAGGCGATTTCTGCCGGACAAGTTATCTCAGCAGAGATGCTTGAAATCAAGCGCCCAGGTAACGGTATTTCTCCAACTCGATGGGATGAAGTCGTTGATTCAATAGCGAAGAAAGATTACCAAGTTGGGGAACTGATCTGATGCGTAAGATATGTGTAGTCACGGCGACAAGAGCTGAATACGGATTGTTAAAGTGTTTACTTGAAGATATTCAAAATGATTCAGTACTTGAGCTTCAACTAATCTCAACAGGTAGTCATCTATCTCCAGAGTTTGGTTTAACGAATCAGCAAATTCTTGATGATGGATTTGTCGTGAATAAGACAGTAGAAATCCTTCTTTCCTCGGATACTCCGGTTGGAGTTAGTAAGAGCATGGGCCTTGCGCAAATCAGCTTTTCAGAGGCGTTTGATGAGTTAAAGCCCGATATTGTTGTCGTATTAGGGGATCGTTATGAACTGGTCCCTATCGTTTCTGCGGCAAATATTGCCCGTATTCCCGTTGCGCACTTGAGTGGTGGAGAGCTTACCGAAGGTGCGATCGATGAATTAATTCGTCATGCCATTACTAAGTTATCCCAACTACACTTTACTGCGATGGATGAGTATTCCACTCGAGTTATTCAGATGGGTGAGCTGCCAGAACGTGTATTCACCGTCGGAGAAGTCGGCCTTGATAACTTACTTCGTATGCAGTTGATGTCGAAAGATGAGTTTGAAAACTCCATATCTTGTAAATTAAAAGAGCGGAATTTACTTTTCACTTATCACCCTGAAACTACACAAGATATCGCAGAAGTCGAAAGAGATTTTCGAGAGATCCTTAGTGCATTAGACACTTTGGAGCATACGTTAGTCATCTTCACTAAGGCGAATGCTGACGTAGGTGGTCGATTGATAAATAAGATGATAGATAAGTATGTCGCTGAAAACACTGAGAAAGCGATTGCATTTACCTCTCTAGGACAACTTCGTTATTTGTCAGCGTTGCAGTATATGGATGCTGTAGTAGGAAACTCTTCGAGTGGTATCGTGGAAGCTCCGTCGTTCAAACTCGCAACTATTAACATTGGTAACCGTCAAAAAGGGCGTGTGAAAGCCAATAGCACAATTGATGTTAGTGTAAACAAGGCTGATCTCACTTCGGCATTAGCTGAGGTTTATACTCCGGAGTTTATGGCATCTTTAAAGCATATCGTGAATCCTTACGGGCGTGGAAATAGCTCTGAAAAAGTGGTGCAAACTCTTAAAACCGTTGAACTAAGCAGTTTAAAAACAAAGCAATTTTATGATGTTAAGTACTGAACCTAAAATGGTCGGCGGAGAGCAAGAACTTGAGAGTGAAGGTCTTTTCTATGGTGTAACCAATAGTGGACGCTCATCATTAAGGTGGGCTATTCGCTCTATGTCTCTTCAACGAAAGAAGGTTCTTGTTCCGGATTTCGTGTGTCAGATAGTTGTTGATGTCTTACTTGAATTTAATATTGATGTACAATTTTATCAGGTTCGAGAAGATTTTGAATTTGAACTGCCCAACGAACTGGGAAGCATCAGTGCCATATATCTCGTGAAGTATTTTGGCCACGAGAGTCACTCCTTCGACAAGCTAATTAAAAGCACGGATACACCACTCATTATCGATGACGTGTTTGGTATTGAAGCGCCTAAAATTCCTGCTGAAGTGCCATGGTGCTACTTCAATAGTTTAAGAAAAATTACAGCTGTAGCTGACTTTAGCCAGTTAGTGTCGAGTACACCACTAACAGAACTACGCAAAGAGCGATTACCTGATTTTTCTACTCTTAAGTACAAAGCTAAATCTGCTAAATATCAATACCTTAATGCTTCAGTGGGAAAAGAGAGTGATTACCTATCACTCTTTTCCAGTGCGGAGAGCTTACTTGATGAATGTTCTGGAGTGTATGAGCCAGAAGACAGAAGTGTATTCTTAGCTTGTCAGTTTTCCCTTCATTACCGAAATGAACAGAAAGCCCGAGTTGAGAACTTGAGAGTTGCTAAAGCGGCGCTCGATTCAGAGCAGTTCATAGACATTAATGCAAACTTCCCATCTTTCTTGCCATTATCATTAGTGAATCGCGATAAAGTTCGAAAGGCATTGATGGGGCATTCTATCTTTTTAGCTGTTCATTGGCCAAAAAGCAGGCAAGCGCCGAGTTCACTGTGTGACACTATTCTGTCATTACCGCTAGATAGTCGCTACACGACGGAAGACATCAAGCGTATATGTGATTTGATAAAGAAATTTGAGAAATGAATCAAGAAAAATTAGAAATCGAACCGATAAAAATAAATAAATATGTAAAGTGGACTGGTGATTGCCTATGAGTCATGATTGGAAAAATGTGCAGCTAGTACCGTCATCAACAATTCTAGATGCGCTGGATATTCTTGATAAAGAAGCATTACGTGTTGTTCTGGTCATCAATGACAAAGGTTGCCTCATCGGCGTTGTGACTGATGGAGATATTCGTAGAGGTTTATTGAATAAACTCTCATTAAACGATGAAATATCGACAGTTATGAATACATCTCCAATCACGGCAACTCTTGGAACCTCAAGAGAACAGCTTATTGAATTGATGGAACTAAAAGGTATTTTGTCAATTCCGTTAGTGAGTGAGAGTGGGGTTGTCGTTGGTTTAGAGACGCTTCAGGATATATTAAGTCAACCTTTGGTGAAAAACCCTGTCTTTATTATGGCTGGCGGCTTTGGTACCCGCCTAAAACCTCTTACAGACAATTGCCCTAAGCCAATGCTAAAGATCGGTGATAAACCAATTCTTGAAACGGTGATACGAAGCTTTACTAAAGCGGGTTTCGTTAACTTTTATATCTCTACGCATTATATGCCCGAGCAAATTCAAAACCACTTTGGCGATGGTAGTGATTTAGGCATTAACATCACCTATGTCCATGAGAATGAACCGCTAGGAACCGGTGGCGCATTAGGCTTATTGCCTGATAACCTACCTAAAGACCTGCCTCTCATTATGATTAATGGAGATGTTCTAACAAAGGTAGATTTTCAACGCTTGTTAGAGTTTCATATAGACAATAACGCTGATGCAACAATGTGTGTCCGTGAATACGACTATCAAATCCCTTACGGTGTGATAAATGGAGAAGGGAACAAAATAACGAGTATGGTCGAAAAACCAATACAACGTTTTTTTGTGAATGCTGGGATTTATGTAGTCTCGCCTCAAGTCATTGATTCTGTGCCAAAGAACCATCGTGTAGATATGCCTACGTTGTTAGAGCAACATATGAATACACGCAACAATGTATTGATGTTTCCAATCCACGAGTATTGGTTAGATATTGGCCGCATGGACGATTTCAATCGAGCGCAGGCTGATATCCATAGCTTAGAGATGTTCTAATGATTCACACTAAAAAAGTATTGGCGATTATCCCAGCCCGCGGTGGCAGCAAACGACTACCAAGAAAAAACGTGCTGCCTTTAGCTGGAAAACCATTAATTGGGTGGTCAATTGATGCAGCGAAAAACAGTAAATATATCGATCAAATATTCGTTAGCACTGATGATAAGGAGATCGCGGATGTCTCTTCCCGATTTGGTATCGATGTTCCAGAACTAAGACCTGACCACTTAGCATCAGATACCGCGACGACAGAGAGTGTTCTAACTTATACGTTAGAACAGTTTGGAAATGACATAGATATAATTGTACTGCTTCAACCAACATCTCCGTTGCGGACAGCTCAACATATCGATGAAGCATTGGATCTATTCATTGAAAAACAGGCTTTCTCTGTAGTTTCCGTTACACCATGTGAACACCCACCGCTTTGGGCTAACACGCTTCCAGAAGATGGCACAATGGGAGACTTTATTCGCCCAGAAGCATTAAAGCGATCTCAAGATTGCGGGGATTTCTTCCGATTCAATGGAGCTATTTACATCTTTGATGTTCGAAAGTTTAAGGAATACGGCGAAATTAGATACACAGAGGAATCCTTTGCCTACGTGATGGAAAATAGAGTTTCTTTTGATATTGACCAACAATTAGATTTTGAGCTTGCCGAATTTTTTATAAACAAAGAGGGCTAAATAGCCCTCCTCACTTTATATTATTGCTTAAGTAACTTCTCAAAAAATTCTAGATGCTTCTTAACCGTCACTCGTGAACTGAAGCTTTCATCTAGCCGATTCTTAGCCGCTTCGCTCATTGTTGTGCACTTTGCCTTATCTTGTGCGAGCTTGTCCATTGCCTCACCCAAAGCTTTTGCGTCTCCCGTAGGGACGATATAACCCGTTTCACCATCTACAACGAGTTCAGGGGCACCGCCAGTGGTCGTAACTACAGAAGTTGTGCCATTTGCCATTGCTTCAACAATCGTACGCGGTAGTCCTTCTCCGCTGGTCGATGGCTGAACTTGAAAATCTGCCATACACATGATCGAAGGGATGTCAGTACGATGACCAATGTAGTGAATTCGCTCACTCATAGGGCTCGCTTTCATCTCATCAAAGTGAGGCTCATAGCCGCTGCCCGCTAAGATCAAATGGAAGTTCGGTGCAGTAATGTATTTGGTCGCCTCAAGTAAAACAGATATACCTTTACTTGGTCTTACATGCGCTGCAGTAATCGCGACGACATCATCTTCATTCAAACCAAACTCGGAGCGCTCAGTTGGTGGTACTTTATACCAATCCAATTCATGCCCTTTGTATATGGTAACAACGTTATCTTTGTTCTTCCAAACGCGCTTCACCACATCTTGTCGAACCGCTTCTGAAACACAAACTATGCCATCTACACGAGGATGCAGCTGAGTTAGGTAAGCACTTGGGTCATGTCGATACAGCCCTCCTGTAGTACCTCGATAAACAACCAACTTAACGTCAAAACCAATACACGCAAAAGCTGCATTGGGGATTGTCTTAGAGTTAAAAGCATAGCAGATGTCGTAATTATGCGTTCTTAACTCATGACGGATCTTTTTAATGGTATCAAAACAAATTTTACGCTTCGGGTAACCATCGACTACTCGGATACCGTGCTCTTCTAGCTTATATACGTGCTCAGATTCTCCCTGAGTCATGATCGTCACTTGATGCCCTTGACTAGCTAGCTCGATAAAAATCGCAGCTTCTGGACGCAAACTGTTCCATGCATGTAAGTAAGATGCACAAACTAAAATCTTCATCTATCGGTTCCTATTTAGCTTGGTCTGTTGAACGGTCTTCTGAGCGATTTTCAAGAATCCACAAACCGACGTATTTATTGAAATTCACTTGAGCGTAAGTCATAGCCATAATGAAACCGACACTGCCATCCATAAAACCACGACGGATAATATACACTAAGAAGAACGTCCATATAGCTCGTAGTAGAGCGAGGAATAAGCCGTGTGACTTCTTGCCTTTACGGTGGTATTTTTGAGATCCAAGCCAAGCATATTGCGCTGCTTTATCTAAGCCGTGACCATAATCACGATGGGTGTAATGAAGAAGAAAACCCTTCAATACTCCTGTAGAACCTTGCTCAGGAACGACAGTCTCGTGAACTTCATCAAGCGTATAACGAGAACCTTCTCTCTTGAACAATCTTAAGACTGCGCGAGCGCTACGGCCATATTTGAGCGTTGTGCCATAAAGGGTCACTCCCCAAGGCAGTTTATACGCTGTATGTTTGATTTGATCTTGCTTTAATAGTGCAACAAGAGCATCACTCATCTCTTTATCTAGAGCTTCGTCAGCATCAATTGATAGCACCCAATCACATGTCGCTTTATCTAGAGCTCGCTGCTTTTGCTTACCAAAGCCAGGCCAATCAGTGATTGTCACGTTATCTGTATATTTTTGGCATATTTCAACTGTTGCATCTGTTGAGCCACTGTCTAAAACAATCAGTTCATCGGCAATATCAACAACAGATTTAAGGCAAGTTTCAATTCGGTCTTCTTCATTCTTGGTAATAACAATGACAGACAGGGTATGTTTTCTCATTATTCAGCCCTAGAATTTCCAATAGTTTAATGATTTACGGATCTTAAAGTTACGAATCCAATTTTTTGGCTTGTTATCTTGCCAGCCGCTTTCTAGCACATCAGTAATAGCACTCAGAACTCTCGCTGAGGATTGCCCATCTAAATATGGCGTTATTGACGGGCCATAATGAGCGATAGCGTTATATCTTTCTTCATCAGGTAGCATCGCTTGTTGAATTGCTGATTCTAACTGTTCCGCTTGCGTTATATTAATAAAGCTCGCTTGAGGGTCTCGATTATTTACCGTGACAACAGGCTTATTGAGCAACAAGAATTCCTGAAATATCGATGAGTTGTCACACACCATAACATCAGCACGATGTTGCATTTCAATCACTCGGTCATTATCGAAAAAGAGAAGGTTATCCCCTTCCAGTGCTTGATATTTCGTTCTCGTCTCTTGATTCATTTTCGGATGAAGAGTCACCAACCATTGCCACTGGTTTAGTTGGCTTAGGCACTTAAGCTCTTCATAAACTAATTCGGCACAGGATAAGCTTGGCGAAAAGGTGGAAGCAAATAGAATTTGAGGTCTTTCAAAATGCTTGTCACTGGTTTGGTAATTAAACAAGCTATCTAGCTTCAACCATCCGGTCTCTTTTACTTGAAAATAGCCACGCTGTTTAGCTAGTGGCTCCAATGAGTTGGTTCTTTCATGGCCTTCGGTACAATACAAATCAAATAGACCACGCTCAGGATATAAGTTCCCTCGTTTGCTCTCGTTCAAGCCATGAAATACTTGCACCTTCAATCCAGGGATAAAAGCAGGAACGCGATCTCCGGGCACTAAAACAGCCGAAGGATTATAGGCGACAGCCTCTGTCAAAGACACGCTCTGCTCTTGATCCAGTAAAAGATGTTCAGAAGCATCCTCACCAACCAGCAACCATTTAACGTCATGACCAAGTTGCTTCGCGTAGTTATAAAATGGACGAAGGATAGCAAATGAGTAGTTTTGCTCGACATAGAGCAAAAAACGATAGGATTGAATAAGCGATGAGATAGAGTTCACCATTTCCGTTTGAAAGTGTCACTAAGCATTTAATTATAACGCTCTTTACTTTCGAGATTGAAGAAAATACTCTTCTGATTACTGAATTTACCCTCTGGTGTCACTGTTCTTATGCTTATACGACTTATATACACTCTTATATTGTCATTGGCCTCTCCACTGCTTCTCTATGGGCTTTATAAGAGCAAACCCGGAAAGCCAAATTTTGGTAAGCGCTGGAAAGAACATTTCGGTATCACACCGCAAACTCAAGGTAAAAGCCCTATCTGGATTCATGCCGTGTCGGTGGGTGAATCTATTGCTGCGATGCCTGTCATTAAACAATTGAAGCTGCGAGATCCAAATCAAGCCATCATTGTTACCACGACAACCAGCACAGGTGCTGAGCAAATAGACAAGCTTGGTGATTTGGTCGAACATCGCTACATGCCGATTGATTTTTCTTGGTGTGTACGAGGCTTCCTTAAATCAGTAAAACCAAAGCAAATGTTGATTATGGAAACAGAGCTTTGGCCAAACACGTTGCATTGCGTCGCGAAAGCTGGGATTCCTATTTCAGTACTCAACGCTCGTCTATCAGAACGCTCGTGCCAGCGCTATGCTAAATTCCAATCCGTTTTTGACCTCTTAGCCAAAAACCTCTCTCAAGTACTTTGCCAATACCCAGGTGATGCTGAGCGTTTTATACGATTAGGGTTAGATAAAGCATCTGTGCATGTGACTGGGTCGATCAAGTTTGATATTGAAATCTCAGCTGAACAAGTATCAAAAAGCAAAGCGTTACGTGAACAAATTGGCTTTGAACGCTGTGTATGGATAGCTGCCAGCACTCATCAAGGCGAAGATGAAATTATCTTAGACGCTCATAGGCAACTTCTTAAAGACAACCCTAGTGCGCTACTGATGATCGTGCCTCGCCACCCAGAGCGATTTAACCAAGTGACGGAACTGGCTAAACAACACCAATTCAACACCATCACTCGAATGAGTCAGCAGCCAATCACCTCTGATATTGAAGTGTATATTGCGGATACGATGGGAGAAATGTTGGTATTACTTGGCGGATCTGATGTCTGTTTTATGGGAGGAAGCCTTGTGGGCGATAAGGTCGGTGGCCACAATCTTCTAGAGCCTGCGGCCCTGCAGTTACCTTTACTCAATGGTCCTAGTTACTTTAACTTCAGCGAGATCACAGACAAACTGCTTGAAGCTCAAGCCGTCACTATTTGCCAAAACAGCAATGAAATTGCACACCAACTCAAAGAGCTGTTCACCCAACCTAACTTACGTAAAGAGAAAGGCTTAGCGGCTTATCAAGTGGTCGAGCAGAACCGAGGGGCTCTAGGCAAAACCTTAGATATTATAATTTTTAACCAACCTACTTAGTAGCACGCAAAGGAAATAATGATTATAGTTTGGTCAGGTTTTAAATTTTTGAGGTTATATGTTCTATATGATTGGTTCTGCTCTATTTCGAGCACTAGAGAAAGCACATATCAAAGAGAAGGAAGCGAAATATAAAAGGCGCTACTCTATTGATAGTACATTTGATTTGAAACGAAGCCACGTTAGGTTTTATGGAAAAGGCGACATTATTGGTGGTGCTGAGTCTTATGTTGGCCACAACACAGCAATACAAGCGATGCCTGGTTATACAGTAAAAATAGGTAAAAGGACTCGTATTAGCCACAACGTCAGAATGTACACTTCATCAACAGAAACTCAACAAGATTTCACGCAACGTCCTCTAAAAAACTATTTTGGTAATATTGATATTGGCGAAGGGGTCTGGATTGGAGCTAATACTGTAATCCTCCCAGGAGTAACAATCGGTAGCAATGTTGCCATTGGAGCCAATAGTGTAGTCACAAAAGATATACCTTCAAATACTGTTTACGGCGGTGTACCTGCTAAATTTATAAAAAACAAATAGTTTTATTCATTTGCCTTGTAGCCCTGAACTAAATACTCCCAATCTGACACCTGCCACTGAATCTGGCGCTTGTGCATTTCCTTTAAAAACGAGCGCTTTAAGCGATTCAAGTTACCTTCCTTCCAGCCATCACCCGCCTGCTGGCCACACTTATCAAAGTCAATGATCCACACCCTTTGCGAGTCATCAAGCAGGATATTATGGATGTTGAGATCAGTGTGATTAACGCCAGCATCGTGCATTTTGCGGATCTCTTGGCCAATTCGACGATAAACATCCGCATCTATCGGGCCATTGACCAATACATCAACCAGATCCTTGGCTTTGGGAATTCGTTCAGACATTAAGTCGGCTCGATAAAGTAGTCCGCTTTTAATTGCTCTAGCAGCAATAGGCCTAGGGACATTCACACCTGCGTTTGCCAATATCTTTAGGACATTAAGCTCCATAGCGCAGCGAGTACTCTCCCAATCAGAGAAACGATATTGGTCTTCGACTAGCTTCCCAAACAATCCGCCACGGCGATAATGGCGCAATGCGGCCTGTATTCCATCAAGCTGAATGAACCATGTGGTACCGCGTCCTTGAGCACTGCCTGAAATGGCGTCTTGTTGCTGCCAATATTCAGCCTCAAAAATCTGAGCAATATCGCCCTCTGGTACCTGAGCCAGAAGTTCAGGGTCGTACCAAATTGTTTGGTTCTTGGTGCTAATCGTTTCCATCTATGAGGCCTTTGGGTCGCTTTTCGTCATTGCTATTTTACAACTAATGCGAGTATCTGCATAATTCTGATGTTATTCACTTTTTTCGGGCACTTTATGTCACTGTTCTCAACTGCACCTCAATCTCTTTGCATACTTCGCCTCTCCGCGATTGGCGATGTTTGTCATGCTATTTCTGTGGTTCAAGCCATCCAGAAGCAGTGGCCTGAAACGAAAATTACTTGGATAACCGGCAAAATAGAAGCCATGCTGATCGGCGATCTACCCGGTATTGAGGTGATTGTTTTCGATAAAAAACAAGGCTTCAAAGGAATGCGTGAATTATGGCGTCAGCTATCTGATCGTAAATTTGATGCACTTCTGCATATGCAAGCCGCACTCAGAGCTAGCGTGCTATCTTGGGGGATAAAGGCGAAGTGCAAAGTGGGATTTGGCAAAGATCGCACTCGTGAAATGCAGTCACTCTTTACTAATCGCCATCTACCTATTTCAGATAAGTTTCATGTTTTGGATAACTTTGCCGAATTTGCTCGCTACATTGGTGTCCCCTTCGATAAGCCTCAATGGGATATTCCTTTAACACCGGAAGACGAACAGCTGGCCATCGACACCATGACAGAGAAACCAACCTTGGTTATCTCCCCTGCCGCAAGCAAGGATTCGCGTAACTGGTTGACTAATCGATATGCAGCTATTGCCGATTACGCTACAGAAAAAGGCATGCAAGTGGTACTTTGTGGCTCTCCTGCTCCACGAGAAGTAAACCTTGGTAAGGACATCGAAGCGCTATGCCAATCTCCTGTCATCAATTTAATAGGCAAAACCAACTTAAAGCAGCTCACCGCCGTACTCAAGCATGCAGCGGTGGTATTGGCACCTGATACTGGTCCAGCCCACTTGGCAACGACACAATCAACCCCGGTAATTGGCTTGTACGCACATAGCGATCCTCGTAGAACTGGCCCTTACAACGATCTGGATATCGTGGTCAGCGTGTATCAACAGCACGTAGAGGCGCAACAAGGGAAACCGGTTCAAGACCTTCCGTGGGGAACTCGAGCAAAAGGCGATGATTTAATGAAGGACATCACCGTCGATATGGTAAAGCAAAAACTCGACAAAGCCTTAAACTCTATTAAAACACCGAACCCGACCACTACATTAAGCAAGGACAGCTAATATGAGCACACACGTTATCTACCCTGGTACTTTTGATCCGGTAACCAATGGTCACCTCGATATCATCGTCCGTGCAGCGAGCATGTTTGATCATATCACTGTAGGAGTAGCCGCGAGCCCAAGCAAAAAAACCATGTTTAAGTTAGATGAACGAGTAGAGCTGTTGCGTGATGCTGTGTCTCACTTACCTAACGTGTCTGTTGAGGGGTTCTCTGGGTTACTGGTCGACTTTGTCAAACAACAGAAAGCTAATGTGCTGGTACGCGGCCTCAGAACGACCATGGATTTTGAATACGAATTCGGTCTCACGAGTATGTACCGAAAACTCCTGCCCGGCCTTGAAAGTGTATTTTTAACGCCTTCAGAGGAGTATGCATTCCTCTCTTCGACAATAGTTCGAGAAGTGGCTATCCATGGTGGGGACATTAGTCAGTTTGTGCCACAAAAAGTTGCGGCTGAAATCAAAATAAAAACAGCTAAGTAATATGCTCATCAAAAACAAAAATAGCGCACATTGGCGCTATTTTTTTGTTAATACCTATAACTTAATCCACTACTAGCACTGTCGCTCTGACACTTTAAAGCCAATAACAGTCAATCAGCCGTACTGCCTCAACATTCTTGAAGCCCGTCACAACCATAATCGCTAAATAAGTGAACCGTCATTACAAAAAGCGAGGCGAGTGATAACATAGTTAACTATAAATAAACGCATCAATATAGCTATATGAAATCATACTGTATTACCTTAAAAGCGAATCATTGTAGACAAAGATCAACAGCCGACGCCCTCAAGGATGTTCAGGTTGATTTTGAGTTTTTTATTGGGGTTGATGCGCGAACCGATGAACACCCTCTACTAAAAAGAATTCACGATAGAGCTTTTTTACATAATATGGGCAGGTCGCATGCCATTGGAGAGGTTGGATGTTATGCAAGCCATTACCTTATTTGGCAAAAATGTGTAGAGCTCAATGAACCAATTTTAGTCTTCGAAGATCATGCCGAGATTGATACCGACACATTTCGTAATACTCTGACTATCGCCGAGCAGCATATTAATCAGTGTGGTTTTATTCGCTTACAAGACAGTAAGAACAAACTACATTACTCAGTTAGCACTTACGATGCCCAACATCTTATTAAGTATTTGAAAGTTCCTCAAGGAACCGCCTGTTACGCGATATCTCCCAAAGCAGCAAAAGCTTTCATCGAACAAAGTTCAACGTTCAATTATCCAGTTGATGTATTCTTACGGAATACCTGGGTCCATAAACACCCCATGTTTGGTGTTTCTTCTGCGGGATTACAACGTAGTAAGCAGCCGTCAATTATTGGTAGTCGTAAACATAAAGGTAGAAAAGACTATTCTGTCGCCTTTATGAAGATTGTGAACAAAATAAAGAGCATGACGCTCAACTTATCAACAAACCTTTACCACCTTTTAGTTCTAGATAAAGAGTTCAGACCAAAGCTCTAAAGATAGGAAAGTAAAACACTAACCCTCTTCAAAAAAATAGCGCTCAGTGAGCGCTATTTTTATTCAAAACCATCAATTATTACAGCGAGTAGTAGGCTTTATACCAATCTGCGAAAGCTTTTGCGCCTTCTTGGATTTTAACTTGTGGTTTGTAGCCTACTGCTTCAAACAGATCCTCAGTATCGGCGTAAGTCGCGTATACATCACCGGGTTGTATTCGCATGAAGTTCTTCTTCGCTTCAATGCCTAAAGCTGTTTCTAATGCTTCAACGTAATCCATCAATTTAACCGGGCTACCATGACCAATATTAAACACACGGTATGGTGCTGAACTGGTTGCTGGTGAGCCTTGCTCTACTGTCCAATCAGGCTGCTTTTCTGGAACTCGATCTTGCACACGAATAATGCCTTCAACAATATCATCGATATAAGTGAAGTCGCGCATCATGTCGCCATTGTTGTAAATGTCGATCTCTTTGCCCGCTACAATTAAGTTAGCAAACTTGAACATCGCCATGTCTGGGCGACTCCAAGGGCCGTAAACCGTAAAGAAACGTAGACCTGTTGTCGGTACATCGTATAAATGAGAATAGGTATGCGCCATTAGCTCATTCGACTTCTTGGTCGCAGCATACAACGAGATAGGGTGATCAACACTGTCTGCCGTGTGGAATGGCATTTTCTGGTTCAAGCCATAAACTGAGCTTGATGAAGCGTAAACTAGGTGCTCTACCTTGTTATGTCGACAGCCTTCAAGAATAGCTAGGTGACCGACAAGGTTGCTATCGGCATACGCCATCGGGTTATCAATTGAGTAACGAACGCCAGCTTGCGCCGCTAAGTGAATGACACGGTCAAACTTTTGCTCAGCAAACAGCGTTGCCATGCCTTCTCTATCAGCAAGATCCAGCTCGATGAAGGTCAGGTTTTCATGCTCAATGCGCTTTAGGCGATCATGTTTCAAAGAAACTTCGTAGTAGTCATTCAAGTTATCAATACCGATAACCTCATGCCCAGCTGCACATAGTCGTTCTGACACTGCAGAGCCAATAAACCCGGCAACGCCAGTTACTAAATATTTCATTCTACTATTCTCAATTCATATCATTAGTGTAATTGTAGCTATTAGCCTGCCTATCTACTAGCGTAAAAAAGTGAACATAAGTTCAGTTTTTTTATACTTGGCACTCTTCGCAATAAAACGTGTTCCTCTGCCCTATTTTTAACTCTTGAATAAGAGCTTCACAAGTAGGGCACTTTTCGCCTGCTTTGCCATACACTTGTAGCTCTTGAGCGAAATATCCCGGCTTGCCATCTGCTTGGGCGAAATCTTTAAGCGTAGTACCGCCTTGTTTGATGGCGGTAGCGAGTACTTGTTTGATCTCTAGGGTCAACAAGACCCACTCTTCTTTTGTCACTTTACTTGCTGGGCGCAAAGGGCTAATACGTGAAGAAAATAGTGCTTCATTGGCGTAGATGTTCCCTACCCCGACCACCACTTTGTTGTCCATGATGAACTGCTTGACGGCAACCTTACGTTTCTCTGCCTTCTCGGCTATGTAGTCGGCGTTGAAGTCGTCAGTGAGCGGCTCAGGACCAGATCCCAGTAACACAGGATGAATCTCATCAGGCGCCGACCATAACCATGCACCGAAGCGGCGCGGATCGTTGTAGCGCAGTACTTTGCCGTTGGTGAGCTTAAGATCCACGTGATCGTGTTTGGCTGCAGGGAAGTCAGCGTCTAACACACGCAGTGAGCCAGACATACCAAGGTGAACAATGGCAGTGCCAGTATCTGTTTCAATCAATAGGTACTTTGCGCGACGCGAGATAGAGCGAATCACCTGCCCTTCTAGCTTTTTAAGCTCTTGTGGGATATCCCAACGCAGCTTTGGAGTGCGAAAAGTAAGGGTTTTAATGGTCTCGCCAACTAAGTGAGGCGAGATCCCCATGCGGCTTACTTCGACTTCGGGTAATTCAGGCATAATCTAGTCGTCCGATTTAGGTGGTTTGTCTGATATAGATAGCTTGTCTGATTTAAATGAAGGTTTCGAGCTAAAGCTTGGAAACAGGTAGCTCTCTTCAATAGACACTGCCAACCACTGATCATTCCAATTTTTTAACAACCAGAACTCCGGCAATTGATAATAGGTAATACGCTGGGGCTCTTCTTGGTCTTGATACCATACTTCGATGGTGTGCGGTGTATTTAACCGAGGCGTAAGGTCTGTGTAGGTCTGTGAGTCGACTTCCGTGCCCACAAGCTCTTTCCAACGCTGTGACAGCTCTTGTGCATTGGTGGCTTGAGGGAAGTCCGTACCTTGGAACTGGTAAACCCATTGATTGTCTTGTTGAATGACAGACCACTTGGAAAAGTGCAACGCTTGAAGCTCTGCTTTTGGATTCAGGAGATAAGGATAAGGGCTATCAACCTGCGGTTCAGGCTCGATAAGGTACGCTTTGATCAATGTTGGAAGGTTTAACACGCCAATAAAAGCGATCACACTGAACATGAGTATGTTGTTCCACCGGCGTCCACGATATCTCATCTGATTCCACTCATCTAACCTATTGAGCTATCAGTATATCGTGAAAGTGGCAATACTTTCTATGTTGCGCAGTTTTCTATCTATCAGACGCTATATCAAGCGCTACATCAAACAAGAATAATTGAATTACTCAAATTTTAGATATAAAAAAACCCAGCGATTAAACTGGGTTTTTCAATTCTTTCTTCTACTGAAGAAGAGCAAAAAAAGCATCAATTACTTGATTTTAGCTTCTTTGTACATAACGTGTTGGCGAACTACTGGATCAAACTTTTTGATCTCAAATTTGCCTGGCATGTTACGCTTGTTCTTATCAGTTGTGTAGAAGTGACCAGTACCTGCAGAAGATACTAGACGAATTTTCTCACGAATGCCTTTAGCCATTGCTTAATTCCTCTTAAACGTTTTCGCCACGTGCACGGATATCAACAAGAACAGCATCGATGCCTTTCTTATCAATGATACGCATGCCTTTAGCAGTTAGACGTAGTTTAACAAAACGTTTTTCGCTCTCTACCCAGAAACGATGAGTTTGTAGGTTCGGCAGAAAACGGCGCTTAGTAGCATTGCGTGCGTGTGAACGGTTGTTACCCGTTACTGGACGCTTACCAGTTACTTGGCATACTCGGGACATGAATGTCTTCTCCAATCGTTTCAGCTCGATATCAACCTTGGTGGCCGAACCTCTCTATCAATTAAAATAGAAGGTAAAAACCGTTATGGAAAATCCATACAAGGCTATCAAAGGTCGCGCATTATACTAACTTGACACGCATTGCTCAAGACCCGAACAGATCCTTTTTACGGATTTCGTGATCTTTTTTTGTGCAGCGCAGCTTGCTTGAGTAATCAGAGCTGATTTTAGGTCTAAAAATGTGGGCGGAATAATAGCAGATTTAACGCAACTAACAACCTAAAATGTGATTCAAATCCATCCACGCTCTGCAAAAGAGACAACTTCGCCATCTCCAACGACAAAATGGTCGAGAACTCGGATGTCCACCAGCGCTAATGCATCGGTTAATCGGCGTGTAATCCGCCTATCCGCTTGGCTGGGTTCAGCAACACCCGAAGGATGGTTATGAGCCAAGATTAATGCCGCCGCATTGTGATGAAGTGCCCGTTTAACCACTTCACGCGGGTAAACCGATGCGGCATCGATGGTTCCTTCAAACATCACCTCATCCTTTATTACCCTATTTTGGTTATCGAGGAACAATATATAGAAGGCTTCTCGCTGGCGATCACGCAACATGCTCGAAAGATAAAGCTTAGTATGACTTGGGCTAGTGAGCGCATCTCCACGAGACAAAGTCTCCGCTAGATAACGCTGCGTCATCTCTAATACAGCTTGTAGCTGAACATACTTAGCCTGTCCCATCCCTTTATGAGCACAAAATTCTTCCTGCGTTGCTGAAAAGAGATGGCGGAGCGAACCAAAGTCTTTGATCAACTTGTCTGCGAGTTCCAACACGTTCATTCCTTGTGTCCCTGTTCGCAGAAATATCGCGAGCAGTTCCGCATCACTCAAAGAATCAGGCCCTCTATTTAATAGCTTTTCTCTCGGCATCGATTCGGCAGGTATTTTATCTATTGGCATATAAAAGCTAATCACTGGTCATGAACACGACCCACCACTGTAATGAGATCGTAATCAGAGATCCTTCGATAGAGATAAAAGGAAACGACTCACTAGCAAAACTGTGTAATTGATAAGTTTGATAACACCAACTTGATGAGCGTCAACTCTGTTCGAGTTCTGCTTCTAGGCACTCATCCTTTGTTCTGATATCGTAAGTCGCAGAAAAATTAAGGAACAGAATCATGCAAACACAGGTTAATCCACTGAGTAACGCTGA
Source organism: Vibrio sp. 10N.286.45.E10 (assembly GCF_002874195.2). Lineage (NCBI taxonomy): Bacteria > Pseudomonadati > Pseudomonadota > Gammaproteobacteria > Vibrionales > Vibrionaceae > Vibrio > Vibrio sp. 10N.286.45.E10. Next base: position 186,995 of record NZ_MCWD02000003.1, read on the forward strand.
CCAACAAGGCCTAGCAGGGAAAAAAATTCTTCTTGGTATTAGTGGTGGTATCGCTGCTTACAAATGTGCCGAGCTGACTCGACGTTTGGTTGAGCGTGGAGCACAAGTGCAGGTCGTCATGACCAATGCAGCCAAGGAGTTCATTACTCCTCTCACCATGCAAGCCGTCTCTGGTAGGCCAGTGTCTGATAGTTTGCTTGATCCTGCTGCTGAGGCTTCCATGGGGCACATTGAGCTCGCAAAGTGGGCTGACTTGGTATTACTAGCGCCAGCAACCGCAGACCTTATTGCTCGTATGACAGCTGGCATGGGTAACGACTTGCTAACCACTTTGGTTTTAGCAACCGATGCGCCAGTTGCGGTATCTCCAGCAATGAACCAACAGATGTACAGCCACCCTGCGACTCAAGAGAACATCGCGACACTAAAACGTCGTGGCTGTGAGATCTGGGGCCCAGCAGCAGGCGAACAAGCGTGTGGTGATGTCGGTATGGGGCGTATGCTCGAGCCAATGCAGCTCGTACATCGCTGTGAAGAATTTTTCCAACCTAAGCCACTCGCTGGCCGTTCTGTGCTTATTACTGCAGGCCCGACTCGTGAAGCGATTGACCCTGTGCGTTACATTACCAACCACAGCTCAGGCAAGATGGGCTATGCACTGGCTGAAGCAGCCGCGAAACAAGGTGCAACGGTGACTCTAGTCAGCGGCCCTGTATCACTCGCGACACCAAATAAGGTTAATCGTATCGATGTCGACAGCGCTCAACAGATGTTTGATGCTGTTACTGCTCACGCCGCTCAACACGATATTTTCATCAGCTGCGCCGCGGTTGCCGATTATCGCCCTGAGACCATCGCAGACCAAAAGCTTAAGAAGGTCGACGGTAAAGACGACATGACCATTCAAATGGTTAAGAACCCTGACATCGTCGCTTCTGTCGCTACAATGACTGAAGGTCGCCCATTTACTGTCGGCTTCGCAGCTGAAACTCAAGATGTTGAGAAGTACGCGCGCGGCAAACTGGAAAGAAAGAACCTCGACATGATTTGCGCCAACGACGTTTCTGTCGAAGGTCAAGGCTTCAATAGCAGTAGCAATGAGCTGCATCTTTATTGGAAAGGCGGCGATAAGTCTCTGCCACTGGAAAGCAAAGACACACTTGGTTTCCAGATCCTCGATCAGATCCAACAGCTTATTGATGCATAAACGCACAAATTTGCTCTGACAATCTGCTGACACCTCTCGATTCTGTTGACCTAGGGCTCACAAAACTAGGAAACAGAATTGATTGGTGTTTATAATCCTTCTTCACTCAATCCTCATCTTTAGGAAAGGAAGTAAATAGATGGCTGGTGCTCGAAAATCAAACCGTCGTGAAGAAATCCTACAAGCTCTCGCACAAATGTTGGAATCGACCGAAGGTGCTTCTCGTATCACAACGGTAAAGTTGGCCAAGCAAGTGGGTGTTTCTGAGGCTGCGTTATACCGCCACTTCCCAAGCAAAGCTCGCATGTTTGAAGGCCTAATCGAGTTCATTGAAGAAGCGTTGATGTCTCGAATCAACCGTATTCTGGATGAAGAGAAAGACACGCTAGAGCGCATACGCCTAGTGCTACAACTTATCTTAGTTTTCTCAGAACGTAACCCTGGCCTGACTCGAATTTTGTCTGGTCATGCTCTAATGTTTGAAAATGAACGACTGCGTGATCGCATCAACCAACTTTTCGAACGCATTGAGACGCAACTTCGCCAAATCCTGCGTGAAAGAAAACTTCGTGAAGGGAAATCATTCCCGGTTGATGAGAAAATCTTAGCGGCTCAGCTGCTCGGTCAAGTTGAAGGCAGCTTGAATCGCTTTGTTCGTTCAGACTTCAAATATCAACCGACAGAAAATTTTGATGCTTATTGGGCTCTATTAAGCGCTCAGATTAAGTAGCAATCAAATTAAGTAGCAATCAAATCTTAAGTGATGGTTATGACGACGAAAATTTCTCCGACAAGCAGCACTGCACAACACGTTATTACTAAGCCACCTTTTACTCTGGCGTTACTCCACCCTAAATACTGGGGAGTATGGTTCGGCTTTGGGCTGTTGGCGCTTATCGTTAACGTTCTCCCTTACCGCCTCTTACTGCTGTTAGGCCGATCATTAGGCTCTTTGGGCGCTCGCTATGGCAAAAAGCGCGTAGCAGTCGCAACACGTAACTTGGAGCTCGCCTTCCCAGACAAGCCAGCAGATGAAGTCGCGGCAATGGTCAGTGAGAACTTCAAGAACACCGGTATGGCACTGATCGAAACGGGCATTACCTGGTTTTGGCCGACGTGGCGTTTCAAGCGAATCCTAGTAGATAAAGACACTCAAATGCTGCGTACACATAAAGCCAACGGCAAAGGTGTTCTGCTGTGTTGTGTGCATGCCTTGAACCTAGAGATCACTGCGCGAGCAATGGCTGTTCTCGGTATTTCAGGTTTAGGTGTTTATCGCCCGCACAACAATCCGGCTTATGAATTCATTCAATACCGTGGTCGTACTCAAAACGGCAACCGCCTGATTCACCGTAAAGACGTGAAGCGTATGATTCGAATCCTGCGTCAGGGTGAGATCCTTTTCTACCTGCCAGATCATGATTACGGTCGTAACAAGTCTGTGTTTGTGCCTTTCTTCGCGGTAGAAGATGCATGTACCACCACAGGCACCAGCATTCTGGCTTACACCAGCCGATGCGCACTTGTTCCGGGGTCAGGTTTTAGAAATGCCGACGGCAAGTATGAAATCATGGCCGACGAGTCAATTGAAGATAACTATCCACAAAAAGATGAGAAAGCCGCCGCTGCCTACATGAACAGCTATCTTGAGAAGATTATCTTAAGAGCACCAGAACAGTGGATGTGGCTACACAAACGCTTCAAGACCATGGAAGATCCAGAAGCTGAACGCGGCATTCGTTATAAATAGAGTAGCCGCTACAAATAGAGCGACTATTTCTTAGATAAAAAAACAGCTCACTTCAATAGAAAAGTAAAAGGCCCGAAAGATATTTATCTCTCGGGCCTTTTTGATTTTTCGATTCTAAACTTAGAACGCTAAACCGTTAGGTTCGACGCTTCAAGAATTAGATTCCGTATTGAGTACGGTACGCTTTTACTGACTCTAGGTGTGCTGCGTCTGTGCCTTTTTCTTCAAGGAAAGTCACCAAGTCAGTCAGGCTAACGATTGAGATAATTGCACAACCGAAGTCACGCTCTACTTCTTGAATCGCAGACAACTCGCCTTTGCCCTTCTCTTGGCGGTCGATAGCAACAAGCACACCCGCTAGATCAGCGCCGTTTGCTTGGATGATTTCCATCGACTCACGAATCGCTGTACCCGCAGTGATCACGTCATCAACTAGCATGATGCGACCTTCAAGTGCGCTACCGACAAGGTTGCCGCCTTCACCGTGGTCTTTCGCTTCTTTACGGTTAAAGCAGTAAGGCGTGTCTACATCGTGATGATCTGCCAGTGCAACCGCTGTCGTGGTTGCAATTGGGATACCTTTGTATGCAGGGCCAAATAGCACATCAAACTCAATACCAGAATCCGCCAATGCTGCTGCGTAGAAGCGACCTAAACGCGCTAGGTCACGACCTGTATTAAACAATCCAGCATTGAAGAAGTAAGGGCTCTTACGGCCAGACTTTAAAGTAAACTCACCAAACTTAAGTACTTCTTTCTCTAGTGCAAATTCAATAAATTCACGTTGATATGCTTTCATGTTTTTCCTCTACGTTTATCCAATAAAACTTAATTAACTTAAACTCTTCTTAGTATCTTCTAAGTAGTCGTGTTTTCCGCTAGGCAACAAGCTTGCGAAACCCGTGAGCTTACGAGTAGTAAGTGATTCGGGTGAGCAAGCGCAGTTAACAACGCGGAGGGCGCGAATACGACGAAGATAAAAAAATAGCCCCCAATGTGGGAGCTATCTAGAAACTAGTCGGCCAACGCAGCTTTCTGCGCTTCGACGATATCGGCAATACCCTTATTCGCCAGGGCTAAAAGCTGCATCAGCTCTTCATGGCTGAACGGTTCGCCTTCTGCGGTGCCTTGAATCTCAATCATCTTACCGTCTTCTGTCATTACAACGTTCATGTCGGTATCTGCTGCTGAGTCTTCAACGTACTCAAGGTCACACAGTGCTTGTGCACCAACGATGCCCACTGAAACTGCCGCTACGTGGCCTTTCATTGGGTTCTTTTTCAGTTTGCCGCTTGCTAGTAGGCTGTTGATAGCGTCAGCCATTGCTACGCTTGCACCTGAGATAGAAGCAGTACGTGTACCGCCGTCTGCTTGGATAACATCACAATCGACAGTGATCATGATTTCACCCATTACTTTCAGGTCAACAACAGCACGTAGGCTACGCGCGATCAGACGTTGGATTTCCATCGTACGACCACCTTGCTTACCGCTCGCCGCTTCACGACGGTTACGAGTGTGCGTTGCACGTGGCAGCATGCCGTATTCAGCGGTTACCCAACCCTTACCTTGGCCTTTTAACCAACGCGGTACGTTTTCTTCTACCGTCGCATTACATAGAACTTTAGTGTTGCCGAACTCAACTAATACAGAACCCTCAGCATAAGCTGTGTAGTTACGAGTAATTTTAATTGGACGAATTTGATCTACAGCGCGGTCATTTGGACGCATTGGTATCTACCTTATTAACAGTCTGAAGTGATTTACTATCGAAAGAGTGCATCACCTAAGAAAGGGGTGAGACAGTTTTGATTGGGGCGAGATTATATAGCAGTTTATCTTTCAAATCTATTTACCGTTCAAAGCTATTTACCGTAACCGGCTATTTATAGTCACAAGAGACAAGCTTCGGGAGCACACCATATCGTGATACTATGCGTGCGCGTTATTTTCAGAATGATAAAAGACAGGAAAATTCGATGATTTATAGTATGACCGCGTACGCACGCAAAGAAGTAAAAGGCGATTGGGGCAGCGCAGTATGGGAAATCCGTAGTGTAAACCAACGCTACCTAGAAACTTACTTCCGTATGCCTGAACAGTTCCGTGGTTTAGAGCCAATCCTACGTGAGCGTTTCCGTAAGCGTCTAGCGCGCGGTAAGGTTGAATGTAACCTACGCTTTGAAGCAAACCCTGCAGCAAAGGGTGAACTAAGCATTAACGAAGGCTTAGCTCAGCAAGTCATTAATGCAGCCAACCAAGTAATGACGATGACAGGCGAAGAGAGCCGTTTGAACCCATTCCAAATCATGAACTGGCCTGGCGTGATGGAAACTCCAGAGCAAGACATGGATGCTATCAACAAAGACCTACTAGAAGCATTCAACGATGCTATTGCGGAGTTCATTGACGCTCGTGCTCGTGAAGGTGAAAACATGAAGGCGCTAATCGTACAGCGCTTAGATGCAATCACTGAAGAAGTCGTAAAAGTTCGTGCACGCATGCCAGAAATCCTAGAGTGGCAACGTGAGCGTCTTCTTACCAAATTTGAAGATGCGAAAATCGAACTGGAAGGTTCTCGTGTTGAGCAAGAGCTTATCCTACTTGCGCAGAAGTCAGACGTAGCAGAAGAGCTAGACCGTCTAGACTCTCACGTGAAAGAAGCGAATGTAGTACTGAAGAAAGGCGGCGCTTGTGGCCGTAAGCTTGACTTCATGATGCAAGAGTTCAACCGTGAGTCAAACACGCTAGCATCTAAGTCTATCAGCACAGACATCACCGCATCAGGCGTAGAGCTTAAAGTTCTTATCGAACAGATGCGTGAGCAGATCCAGAATATTGAATAACAGTTTGTCAGTAACACACTGTGAATAGCCATTAGCTGAATCAGTGTTGATTAACTAACAGTGTTGATTAGATCAAGATAAGCTCCTAGTTTTAGGGGCTTTTTTTATGGATACAGTAATGAAAATCAAGGCTAGTCAGTAAGCGGATAGTTACGCTGGAGATTTACTTAGAGCAAGAAATAGATACAGCGATAGATAGAACGAGATGACGGATGTAAAACAGGATTTTTGATATTTTGAGGAGGTATTGCAAGTGGAGAAGAGTGTTACGGTAAAACTGAGGAGGAAACAGATTTGAGAGAGAAAGTGACGCAAGTTGCTGTTGCAACCTGCGCCGACTTAAAATCTTATAGAGCTACAACGTTTGCAGCTTGAAGACCTTTTTGGCCTTGCTCTACTTCGAAAGACACTTGTTGGCCTTCTTTAAGAGTCTTGAAACCTTCAGAAGCGATTGCACGGAAGTGTACGAATACGTCAGCGCCGCCGTTGTCTTGAGTTAGGAAACCGAAGCCTTTCTCTTCGTTAAACCATTTTACTACGCCGTTTGTTTTGTTAGACATGATGTGTCCCTTATATAAAAATAAAAAATTAATCGCCAAAAGTGCGATGCGCTGAAAGCTTGAATTATTTAATGTATCTATGAAGCTAAGGGAAACACTGAGAATAACAATGAAGCAATACTAAGGGTTTTACTTTACAACTGGATGTTTCATTTAATAACCCTGAAAACAGAGCGACGCCATTCTTGGTGATCTTAGCCTGCTTGTAAAGCGTTATTTGGATAAATCGATGCTTTTTTGTTCAATTAGCCCAATTAAAAACCCAACGATATCGCTGGGCTTCATTTATAAAACCTTAACCTTCAAAGTGTTACTCATCTGGCTGCTTGGTTCGAAGGTCTACATACGGCCAATAATGATGCCCAACACGAATCAAGAGTGTTGCAGCGGCCAAGATAAATGCCGCTAAAGATAACCAAACGATCAATACCGCATCGAGTTCTTTCATGCCTAAAGTGATGTAACGAGCAATCGCCATCATCGCGATATAGATTGGGTATCGCACTGGGATCTTACCGTTCATCACAAACTGCTGAACCATGGCCAACACTTCTAAATAGATAAACATCAGTAGAATGTCGGTCAGCTGTACACGGCGTTCAGCGAAAACATGCATGAACTCTTCGACCATCGCAAACAAGGTCGCGAGCGTGATCGCCACCAGCAATACCGCTTCCATAATGTGGAATACTTTTAAAAACGGCTTACTAAAAGATCTAGGTAAATTAGAAGGCATAGTCACTCTTCAAAAAATAATTAATCCAGTCTCTACAATAGCATGCATCAATATAAGTCGCTCACTCTCTGTCGGAGAACACCATCAATTGCACACCTTTTGTAGAAGCCGCAGATACAAAAATGGCCCCACATTCACTGCAGAGCCATCTATTCATTCTTCGTCTCAGCTTAACTCAGCCGATTAGCCTTACAGCAGAATCAGGTAAGTTAAGAACACCACACACAGTCCGTAGATAAGCGGGTGCACTTCTTTACGCTTACCTGCCACAACCATTGTGAATGCGTAGCTGATAAAGCCCATCGCCATACCGTTCGCTGGAGAGAAGCTTAGCACTGTGAACATGATGGTGAAGAAGGCCGCAATACGTGACTCTTTCTTCTCCCAGTTGATCTGACCAAGACGACCTACCATGTAGATGCCCACTACTACCATCGCCGGTGCAACCATTGCAGCTGAGAAGATAGAGAAGATTGGGTATAGGAACAGCGAGATTAAGAACAGACCAGCCACCATCACTGCTGCCAAGCCCGTTTTCGCACCTTGAGAAGAAGCAATGCCAGACTCGGAGAACGCGGTAATAGATGTAGTACCTAGAATCGAACCAATCACCGTACCACCCGCATCTGCCACTAGAGCCGATTTCGCGTTTGGCACCTTGCCGTCTTTATCGATAATACCCGCATCGCGACCAACGCCAACAATCGTGCTCAAGCCATCAAAGAAATCAACAATCAGGAAGATCAGTACGATGAACAATAGGTCGAACATTTTCTCTGGCGTGAAAGCAGAGAAATCAAAGATAGCGCCGAAGCTACCTGCCATGCTCGGTGGCATCGCAACTAACTGTTCAGGGATTGGCGCGTTTGAAGTGCCCATGAAGACGTCAGCAAGAATGGTCAACACGATAGCCGAAACGAACGAGATAAACGTCGCTAGTTTGATATCACGAACCATACAACCCAGTGCGATGAAAATACTCACGTAAGCGATGATCACTTTTGGATCGGAAATGTCACCTAAGCCAACCAATACGAATGGGTTAGAAACGATGATGCCCGCATTCTTAAGACCTAAGAAAGCAATGAACAAACCGAGAGAAACGGTAATCGCCAACTTCAAGTCTTCAGGAATCGACTCAATCATCGATTTACGGATATTGGTCAACGAGAACGCGAGGTACAAGATACCTGATAGGAAAATGCCGAACAGTGCCTCATTCCAAAGTACTGCGACTGAACCACTTAATAGCAAACCTTTGAAGAAGCCGTTCATGCTCATGCCCGGCGCAAGCATCACTGGGTAGTTGCCCCAAATGCCCATGATTAGGGTTGCGATAGCCGCAGACAGAGCCGTTGCAGTAAACACGGCACCTTTATCCATGCCAGGAATACCACCCAAAATCGCTGGGTTAACCGCTAGGATGTAGCTCATTGCCAAGAAAGTAATGAAACCTGCATACAGCTCAGTGCCGATCGTGGTCTTTCTTTCAGTGATTTTAAACATCGAATCAAGCGAGCCAGAGGTGTTCTGGGCTTTCAGGGTGGAATCGGTACTCACAACAAAACCTTTGCAATAAATTAAGAATGTGGTGATTCAAATGCTGTGAGAATAGAGAGGTCTCTACACTAAAAACTGTAGTCACCAAGGTAGGCTCGGTAGTAGAAACATCTAGACCTTTTTACTAGATATATACAGCATTTAATCGTTTGCGCGGATTGTAAGGATTGAGATTAAAACTTCAACAGATTTTGTCCAGATCACATAAAAAAGTGCAGATGATGAGTGATTACATTTCTACAAAGATCCTTGAGAAGATCATTCGCTAATAAATAACGATCAAGCCAGTTGTTCTCAATCATCTAAATGTGCTACTCTTCGCCTCCATTTTTCTGACCTAATTTTCACCAGTTGCCGCTCTATACGCGCAATTACCGGAACGTAATTAAGGTCAGTGCTATCTTTTATAGTGTCGGTTTATCGCCTTCACTCAATCCAACCAACAGTGGAAATATACAGATGGGCAAAGGTACTCTTTACATCGTATCTGCACCTAGTGGCGCAGGTAAGTCGAGCTTGATCTCAGCAATGCTAGAAACCAATCCAACCTACGCAATGAAGGTATCTGTTTCACACACCACTCGCGGTATGCGCCCTGGTGAAGAGAATGGTGTTCACTACCACTTTGTAGAAAAACATCACTTCGAAGACCTTATTGGTAAAGGTGAGTTCCTAGAGTACGCAGAAGTATTCGGCAACTACTACGGTACTTCACGCGTTTGGATTGAAGAAAACCTAGATCGCGGTATCGATGTATTCCTAGATATCGACTGGCAAGGTGCTCGTCAGATCCGTGAACAAATGCCTCAAGCAAAGAGTGTATTCATTCTTCCACCATCAAATGGTGAGCTAGAGCGTCGTTTGAATGTTCGCGGTCAAGATAGCGACGAAGTTATTGCGAAACGCATGAGCGAAGCAAAATCAGAGATTTCTCACTATGCAGAATACGATTATGTGATCGTGAATGATGACTTTGATGCAGCCCTAATGGACTTCAGAGCAATCATTCGTGCGGAGCGTTTGAAAGAAGATAAGCAAGCAGCTAAATACAGCGGCATGCTTACAGCACTACTGGCGGAATAATCTAGAACTGGATTTTCCATTGAGATAAGTATACGGTGATCTAGAAAGTCTCTAGTTAAACTTGTATACTTTCTCGTCATCAAAAATTTATTAGTTAATTACTATTTGGAGTCCTCATGGCACGCGTAACTGTTCAAGACGCTGTTGAAAAAGTTGGCAACCGTTTCGACCTAGTTCTTATTGCGGCTCGCCGCGCACGTCAAATGCAAACTGGCGGTAAAGATTCACTAGTGCCTGAAGAAAACGATAAGCCAACGGTTATCGCTCTTCGCGAAATCGAAGAAGGTCTTATCACTAAAGACGTACTAGATGCTCGTGAGCGTCAAGAGCAACAAGAGCAAGAAGCGGCTGAACTTGCAGCAGTAAGCAGCATCGCTCACACTCGATAAGAACGTCATTCGAACTAATTAACCTTCCGGGCCTTTAATTTGTATCTATTCGATAGCCTCAAAGACGTTGCCCAAGAATACCTAACAGAGCCTCAAATTGAGGCTCTGCGTCAATCTTATGTGGTAGCGAGAAACGCCCATGAAGGGCAAACCCGTTCAACGGGTGAACCATACATAATCCACCCTGTTGCTGTTTCAAGAATCCTGGCAGAAATGCGTCTGGATATCGAAACTCTGCAAGCAGCCCTACTCCATGATGTAATTGAAGATACTGAAGTTACAAAAGAGGAGTTAGAAGCTCAATTTGGCAATACTGTTGCTGAACTGGTTGATGGTGTATCTAAGCTGGATAAGCTTAAATTTCGTGATCGCAAAGAAGCGCAAGCAGAGAACTTCCGCAAGATGGTTCTCGCGATGGTGCAAGACATCCGCGTTATCTTGATCAAATTAGCTGACCGTACTCACAACATGCGCACGCTTGGGGCACTTCGTCCTGACAAAAAGCGTCGTATTGCTCGTGAAACCCTCGAGATTTATTCTCCGCTAGCTCACCGTCTTGGTATTCATAACATCAAGACCGAACTAGAAGAGTTAGGCTTCGAAGCCCTTTATCCGAACCGTTATCGCGTACTTAAAAACGTAGTGAAAGCTGCGCGTGGTAACCGTAAGGAGATGATCCAACGTATCCATAGCGAAATCGAAGGCCGCCTTGAAGAAGTCGGTTTGCCTGCTCGCGTACTTGGTCGTGAGAAGAATCTGTTCTCCATCTATAACAAGATGAAAACCAAAGAGCAGCGCTTCCACACCATTATGGATATCTACGCTTTCCGCGTAGTGGTTGATACCCCAGATACTTGTTATCGCGTACTTGGTCAGGCTCACAGCCTGTACAAGCCTCGTCCTGGCCGCATGAAAGACTATATTGCAGTACCAAAAGCCAACGGCTACCAATCTCTGCACACGTCAATGATCGGCCCTCACGGGGTGCCAGTTGAGGTCCAGATCCGTACTGAAGATATGGAGCAAATGGCAGATAAAGGTGTCGCGGCGCACTGGTCTTACAAAGGTAATGGCTCGCGCAGCAGTAACGGGACAACCGCACAGGTTAAAGCACAACGTTGGATGCAGAGCTTACTTGAGCTACAACAAAGCGCAGGTAACTCATTCGAATTCATTGAAAACGTTAAATCTGATCTGTTCCCAGATGAGATCTTCGTATTCACGCCGAAAGGTCGCATTGTCGAACTTCCGGCAGGTGCAACAGCGGTCGATTTTGCTTACGCGGTGCATACCGACGTCGGCAACATGTGTGTAGGTGCTCGTGTAGACATGAACCCTTACCCACTCAGCAAATCGCTGAAGAATGGCCAAACCATTGAGATAATCAGTGCTCCGGGCGCACGTCCAAATGCGGCATGGCTCAACTACGTGGTGACATCACGTGCGCGTACTAAGATCCGTCAGGTTCTGAAAACCATGCGTCGTGAAGAGTCGATTACCCTTGGTCGTCGTCTACTGAACCACGCACTTGGCGAGCACTCTATTACCGATATCGGCCAAGAGAATCTCGAACATGTATTGTCTGACTTGCGCCTAGAAAGCGTTGAAGACTTGCTCGCATCGATTGGTCTTGGTGAGCTGATGAGTATCGTTATTGCTCGTCGTCTACTGGGTGATGCTGACGAACTGACGGAAGTGAAAAACAACAGCGATGCGCCTAGGAAGAAACTGCCTATTCGTGGTGCTGAAGGCCTGCTACTGACGTTCGCTAACTGTTGTCACCCGATTCCAGACGATCACATCATTGCTCATGTATCTCCAGGTCGTGGCCTTGTGGTTCACCGCGAAACGTGTCCAAACGTTCGTGGTTACCAGAAAGAACCAGATAAATACATGGCGGTTGAATGGTCTGACGATTACAACCAAGAGTTCACTGCTGAGCTTCAGGTTGATCTGCAGAACCATCAAGGTGCACTGGCTGAGCTAACCAATGTTATCTCGAAAACAGGCTCTAACATTCACGGTATTTCAACCGAAGAACGTGATGGACGCTTGTACACAGTGACAATCTTGCTGACCACCAAAGATCGTGTTCACCTTGCGAGCATTATGAAGAAGCTACGTGTGATGCCACACGCGCTGAAAGTAAGACGTCGTAAGAACTGATAAAAATAAAGATGAGGGATTCGAGATGGCGGGATGCGAAGAGCAAAAGACTTCGTGACTCACCATCTTGGCTACACATCTGATTTAGTTTTTTGAATATCGATAGATAAAGCGATAAGGCAGATGAGAGATACGAGTCTCGAGATGCGAAGAGCAAAAGCTTTTCACCACTCAACCTTTCGTATTTTGAGTCTGCTTTAATTTTATGTATTGCTTTAATCTTTCCATATCCCGTTCACTCACACCCAATATCTGCTCTTAATCTTTTCGAATCTCGTTTACTCTCATCCCGCATCTGCTCTTCATCCCTTCGCATCTCGTTTACTCGCATCCCACATCTGTTCTTACCTTTTCGCATCTCGCTTACTCGCCCCCCTTATCTGCTCTTACCGTTTCACATCTCGTTTACTCGCACCCCATATCTGCTCTTATCCTTTCGCATCTCGTTTACTCACATCCCGTATCTACTCTTATCCTTTCGCATCTCGTTTACCCGCATCCCGCATCTGCTCTTCATCCCTTCGCATCTCGTTTACTCGTATCCCGCATCTGCTTCTAAGCTTTATCCTGTACAAAAATCCAGTAAAATGCTTGAATAGATTATCTCTCTTACGTTTATGAGCCTTGTTATGTCACAGCTTTTATCTGCTATCCCTCTCAACTCTTTATCTGGAGTCGGCGCTAAAGTCGCAGAGAAACTGGAAAAGGTTGGGCTTAACAACGTACAAGATCTGCTATTTCACCTTCCTTTGCGCTACGAAGATCGAACACGTATCTATCCAATCGTAAAGTTGCACGCCGGCCTTTGGGCTGCTGTACAGGGCAAAGTAATGCACGTCGATACCATTTTCGGTAAACGTAAGATGCTCGCAGTAAAGATCAGCGATGGTAACGGTACGATTACGCTGCGCTTTTTCAACTTTACTGCAGGAATGAAGAATAACTTTGCTGAAGGCAAACAAGTGCACGCCTACGGCGAGATCAAACGCGGTAATATGGGACTTGAGATCGTCCACCCTGACTACAAGTTCTTTGCCCCAAGGCAGCAGCCAGATGTTGAAGCTAACCTGACCCCGGTGTACCCAACCACTGAAGGGCTAAGACAAGTCACACTGCGCAACCTCACTGACCAAGCTCTAGAGCTAATCGACAAAGCTGCCGTCAATGAGCTGCTACCGTCTGGCTTGTACGACCACCAAATCACCCTAGCACAAGCACTGCATACCATTCACAGGCCTCCTCCAGGCATTGACCTAGAGCTGTTTGATGAAGGTAAACACCCTGCTCAACTGCGTCTGATTATGGAAGAGCTACTGGCTCAAAACCTGTCGATGCTGTCTGTTCGTAGCAAAGGACAGCAAGACAAGGCGATGCCTTTTCCTCCAGCGAACACCCTCAAAGATAAGCTGTTGGCTCAGCTGCCTTTTTCTCCGACCAATGCGCAAGCACGAGTGACCAAGGAGATCGAAGCTGACTTGGAAAAGCCGCACCCTATGATGCGTTTAGTGCAAGGGGATGTAGGTTCAGGTAAAACCTTGGTTGCTGCACTAGCGGCGGTTCGCGCACTGGAACATGGCCAACAAGTCGCCTTGATGGCACCAACAGAACTATTAGCCGAGCAGCACGCGATTAATTTTACTAACTGGTTTGAAGCAATGGACATTCAAGTCGGTTGGCTGGCAGGTAAACTCAAAGGCAAAGCCCGTGAAACCGAACTGGCACGCATTGCTAGCGGCGAAGCGCAAATGGTGGTCGGTACTCATGCCTTGTTCCAAGAACATGTCGAGTTCAAAAACCTTGGCTTAGTGATCATTGATGAGCAGCACCGATTTGGTGTCCATCAGCGTTTAGAGCTACGTGAAAAAGGGGCAAAACAAGGCTATTACCCGCACCAGCTAGTGATGACAGCAACACCAATTCCACGAACGCTCGCCATGACGGCCTATGCCGATCTCGAAACCTCGATTATCGATGAACTGCCACCGGGTCGTACACCGATTCAAACCGTGGCGATTCCTGATACCAAACGGGATGATATCGTTGAGCGGGTGCGTAATGCGTGTCTTAATGAAGGAAAACAGGCCTACTGGGTATGTACGCTGATTGATGAATCCGAAGTATTGGAAGCGCAAGCCGCTGCTGATACCGCAGAAGAGCTGCAACGTAAATTGCCAGATGTGAAAATTGGTCTGGTACACGGCCGAATGAAACCCGCCGAGAAACAAGCGGTGATGCAAGAATTCAAAGAGAACAAACTGCACCTATTGGTTGCGACTACGGTGATTGAAGTGGGTGTGGATGTACCTAACTCGAGCTTAATGATCATCGAGAACCCAGAACGTCTTGGTCTAGCACAACTGCACCAATTACGTGGCCGTGTTGGTCGTGGTTCGGTCGCAAGTCATTGTGTACTGCTGTATCACTCGCCGCTATCTAAAACCGCTCAGAAACGTTTAGGTGTACTTCGTGAAAGTAACGATGGCTTTGTTATTGCTCAACGAGACTTAGAGATCCGTGGCCCCGGAGAACTGCTTGGGACTAAGCAAACTGGCCTAGCCGATTTTAAGATTGCTGACTTGATACGAGACCAACGTTTAATCCCTGAAGTACATCGTATCGCACGTCATATTCACGATAGCTACCCAGACAATGCCAAAGCGATCATCAATCGCTGGTTGGGTGAACGCGATGTGTATTCTAAGGCGTAACTAGCAAAACTAACGTAATCCAAAACGCAAAAGGCTTCCCTCAAGGAAGCCTTTTTCGTGTGTGTTACTTCCATCAATCAAGAACGAGATTCCCTATTCGCTCGTTCCTCACGATAGAGAATGACGATCAAAGTAAACTGTCATCGTCAAAGTCCATGGTTAGCAATGCGTCATCCCCGAGAGGGAAGAATGACCGAGTCGGGGATCTCGAAACAGAAACCCAACCGACTCGCCAAACAATGAAACTTAGCTTACGGCTTCACAGGAAAACTGATCTGCGCTTTCAAACCGCCTTCACTGCGGTTATTCACCACCACCGCACCTTGATGCTGGCTGACGATACGTTTCACAATTGCCAAGCCTAAGCCCGTACCCTCACTGCCTCGAGCCGTATCACCGCGAGTGAACGGTTCAAACAACTTACCGACTTGGTCTTGTGGGATGCCCGGACCATTATCTTCTACCGTCACCCAAGCCAACTTATTGTCTGCAGTCATACCGGTCGATACCTTGACCCAACCATTACCATAGCGCAGCGCGTTCACCACCAAGTTACTCACTGCACGCTTCATCGCGATCGGGTTGCCCAACGCAGGTTTCATGGTTTCTGGAATATCGGTTTCAATCTGAACCTCGTAGCCACCCTCAGAGCTCGATACTTCGCGTGCAATATCATCGACAAACACCGCTTGGAATGAATCACGATCGACTGGCTTTAAGTAATCCATAAACTGACTGATGATCTCGTTACACTCTTCAGTATCACTGATGATCCCTTCAGCTAAGTAACCATCTTCTGGAGACATCATCTCAGTCGCTAAGCGAATACGCGTTAACGGGGTACGTAAATCATGACTGATACCAGCCATCAAGAGAGCCCTATCTTCTTCCAGTTCTTGTATGCCTTTCGACATCTGATTGAATGCACGAGTTACCGAACGAATTTCTTGCGCACCTTGCACTGGTAATGGCGGTGGAATGTCACCGCGTCCAACACCTTGTGCGGCTTTCTCTAGCGCAATGAGCGGGCGGTTTTGCAATCGGATAAACAGCCAACCACCTGCGACGATCAACATCGCCATGATCAAGCTGTTACGAAATAGTGGTGCAAAATCTTCTTCTTGCAACTCAGACAGAGGTATACGAATCAACGAGTTAGGAAGCTGAGCAATGTCCATCCACAGCACATAGCTCTCTTTACCTAGAATCAACCGCACTTCGGTTTCAGATCCCAGCTCTTTGGTCATCTCCTCACTCATCAGGTCAATTGCGACCGCATGATAATACTCACCCGCAGCCTCGCTATCCTTGGCGTGAACCGTCACTCCGAGTTGCTCAAGCACACGCTGGCGCAGAGGTGCATCGATTTCGATATCACTGCCTTGGTCCAACACCAGGTTTAACTCGTGTGCCAATATCTTATTAAACTGCTGCAAACTCGGCATCAATGCGTAGTTAAACACGGCGTAATATGAAAAGATTTGGCTAGCAACCAACAGGGTTAAAAAGAGCACTATCGACTGAGTAAAGGAGCTACGTATGCGCATAGAAGGCCTAAAGTGAAAGGTGGAGAAACAGAGACATAATAGAAACTATAACTCTAAACCATTGTGCTGAATACAAAACGGGCCATCACATATCAATGAGATGGCCCGTAAATAGAGAATTCTGAATTACAGAATCGATAAAGCGGCTTTTGAGCTTATAAAGCTAGATTACACAGCTTTACCATCTGGAACGAATACATAACCCAAGCCCCACACCGTTTGGATATAACGGGGTTTGCTTGGATCTTCTTCAACAAGACGACGCAGACGTGAAATCTGAACATCGATAGAACGTTCCATTGCTGAATACTCACGGCCACGAGCCATGTTCATCAGCTTATCGCGAGACATTGGCTCACGCGCGTTAGTGACTAGCGACTTAAGTACCGCAAATTCGCCTGAAGTAAGCGGCATTGGCTCTTCACCACGGAACATTTCACGCGTACCTAAGTTCAAGCGAAACTCACCAAACTCAACCACAGACTCTTCTGTGCTTGGTGCGCCCGGTGCTTCAATTACTTGGCGACGCAGTACCGCTTTGATACGAGCAAGCAGTTCGCGTGGGTTAAATGGTTTCGGTAGGTAATCATCGGCACCCACTTCCAAACCCACAATACGATCCACTTCGTCACCCTTTGCAGTCAGCATCAGGATAGGTAGCGAGTTGTTTGCGTTTCTTAGACGGCGACAGATCGACAGACCGTCTTCGCCCGGTAACATTAAATCCAATACCATCAAGTGAAAATTTTCACGGGTTAACAGGCGGTCCATCTGCTCACTGTTTGCCACGCTACGCACTTGAAAGCCTTGCTCTGACAGATAGCGCTCTAACAGTGCACGTAAACGAGCATCGTCATCGACCACTAAAATTTTGTAGTTTTCTTGCATGTAATGGTTCCACCTATTAATCGCTTATTGGATTATAAGCTTTTGGGCACAGTCTAATGAGTTCAATACATTAAAAATGTAACATTATTGGAGAAAAAGTCGCCTAAATAATTGTTAACGTATGTTGCCTTTCTATATATTCTATCTTAGATCATCATTTCATTAAGTCAGATTTATGAAAACCAAACTTATCACTCGAGAAGGTTATAACAAACTTAAAGCAGAACATGACCACTTATGGCACGAGAAGCGTCCTGAAATTACTAAGATAGTCACTTGGGCTGCAAGCCTTGGAGATCGTTCAGAAAACGCAGATTACACCTTCAATAAGCGTTTACTTCGTCAGATCGATCGCCGAGTACGTTTCTTAAGAAAGTTCCTACCTGATGTCACGATCGTTGATTACTCGCCACAACAAGAAGGTAAGGTATTTTTCGGGGCTTGGGTCGAAATTGAGAATGATGATGGGGAAATTAAGAAGTTTCGAATTGTCGGCCCAGAAGAGATATACGGCGATGCTAAAGGCTATATCTCTATCGACTCACCAATGGCTAGAGCTCTGCTCAAGAAAGAAGTGGATGATGAGTTTACGGTAAAAACACCGGAAGGCGACAAAGAGTGGTTCATTAACTCGATTCGCTACGCAGACAACGAATAACCAAACTTAATAAATACTTAGCGATGAGCTGAGTATTCAAGCAAACTCAAACTCCAGACAAAAGAAAACCCCGCTAGGCTTTCGCCTGACGGGGTTAAGTCTCTATCGCAGCAATCCGGCTACTGTTTATCTCTTCGAGATAAGGTGCTCCCTGCATCTTTCCTTGATAGTGGCTAAATCCTTTAACCAATTTCCTTTTTGTTCATCGCCATCCTAGCGGTGTCCATTCTAGCCTGTCATCCTGACTGGCGAATCTCATCCAGAGATTATTACTTCCTTGCTGACCACTCATCCTAAGTAATCAAATCTTCATCCTGAAGATACCTAGTCCATTAGGCTTTTTCCTGTTCCTGCCAACTCCCTGTCGACAAGTTAAATATTACGGTAATTGAGCGAGTTTCCTAGATAGTTGCAAAAAACATTTCAGGTGGGAAATACGCCCATAAACACACAATCCAATAAAATCAATTACTTATATAAAAAACAAGACGATTTCATTGGTTTAAAGCGACTTAGTCTCACATCACTTGTAAGAGATCTCGCACAAAGCAGGTATCAGAAACGGAAATTCGACTTCTGACAGGATAATTACACAGCCAAAGCTAGAAAAAGCGTACGCTCACCCCCATGTATTTGTCATGATATTAAATAAGAGATTCATCGGATGAGCCAAGCTATCTGTCGACTGATCGCTGAAGAACTGAATGTCCGTTCTGAGCAAGTCACTGCCGCAGTAAACCTAATTGACGACGGTAACACCGTTCCCTTTATTGCCCGCTACCGTAAAGAAGTTACGGGTGGCTTAGACGATACCCAACTACGTAATCTTGATAGCCGCCTTTCTTATCTTCGCGAGCTAGACGATCGTCGCCAAACGATTCTTAAGTCGATTCAAGACCAAGGAAAACTCACGCCAGAACTCGAGCGTGATATCACTCAAGCAGACAGCAAGACTCGTCTAGAAGATTTATACCTTCCATACAAACCAAAGCGCCGTACCAAAGGTCAGATCGCGATTGAAGCAGGCTTAGAGCCACTTGCCGATACGTTATGGAATGAACCACAGCACGATCCGGAAACGGAAGCAGCTAACTTCATCAGCAGCGATAAAGGCATTGCCGATACCAAAGCTGCACTGGATGGCGCACGCGCGATCATCATGGAGCGCATTGCGGAAGACGCAAACCTGCTTGAAAAGATTCGCCAACACCTGAACCGCAACGCAGAGCTTGGTGCTCGTGTTGTGGCTGGCAAAGAGAACGAAGGTGAGAAGTTCAAAGACTATTTCGAACACAACGAAACGCTAAACAAAGTACCTTCACACCGTGCGTTAGCCATGTTGCGAGGCCGAAATGAAGGCTTCTTAACGTTGGCAATGAATGCAGACCCTGAACAAGAAGAAGGTGTACGCGGTTCTTACTGCGAGAACATCATCTCTGATCACTACGGTATTACTCTAAGCAGCGCTCCTGCAGATGCTTGGCGTAAGCAAGTGATTAGCTGGGCATGGCGCATCAAGGTTTCTATGCACATGGAAACCGAATTGATGGGCGCGATGAAAGAACGAGCAGAGATCGAAGCAATTGAAGTATTCGCAACCAACCTTAAAGACCTGCTAATGGCTGCGCCTGCTGGCCCTCGAGCAACATTGGGCTTGGATCCAGGTTTACGTACCGGTTCGAAAATCGCTGTTGTGGACTCAACAGGTAAAGTTCTAGCGACAGAGACTATTTACCCTCACCCACCGCAAAAGCAATACGACAAGTCAGCACACGTGGTTGAGCAGATGGTTCATCAGTTCAACGTTGACCTGATTGCGATTGGTAACGGCACAGCTTCCCGCGAAACCGACAGCTTCGTGGCTGATGTGATTAAGCGTGGCAACCTAAAAGCACAAAAGATCATTGTTAGCGAAGCGGGCGCATCGGTTTATTCTGCGTCTGAGTTAGCAGCAAAAGAGTTCCCGAACATGGACGTATCGATCCGTGGTGCAGTGTCTATCGCGCGTCGTCTGCAAGATCCATTGGCAGAGCTGGTGAAAATTGACCCTAAATCGATCGGTGTGGGCCAATACCAACACGATGTGAGCCAAACTATGCTCGCTAAACGCCTCGATGCGATTGTCGAAGACTGTGTAAACGCCGTAGGTGTTGATGTGAATACCGCGTCTGCCGCACTACTTACTCGCGTAGCGGGCCTTTCTAGCACCATCGCTCAGAACATCGTGGATTTCCGTGATGAAAATGGTCGTTTTGAAGCGCGTACTACGCTGAAGAAAGTCGCTCGCTTGGGGCCAAAAGCCTTTGAACAGTGTGCTGGTTTCCTACGAATTATGGACGGCAAGAACCCTCTCGATGCATCATCGGTTCACCCAGAAGCTTACCCTGTGGTGAAAAGCATCGCTGAGAAAAACCACAAAGACATCAAATCTCTGGTGGGTAACACAGACTTCCTGCGTGGCTTGCATGCCATTGATTACACCAATGAAAACTTTGGTGTACCAACGGTAAGCGACATCATCAAGGAGCTGGATAAACCGGGACGTGACCCTCGCCCTGAATTTAAGACAGCAACCTTCGCTGATGGCGTAAACAGCGTTTCAGACTTAGAACCGGGCATGATTCTAGAAGGCGTGGTATCGAACGTGGCTAACTTTGGCGCCTTCGTTGATATTGGTGTTCACCAAGATGGCTTAGTGCATATTTCAGCGCTCACCGATCGCTTTGTCTCTGACCCCCGTGAAGTGGTTAAAGCCGGTGACATCGTCAAGGTGAAGGTAATGGAAGTCGATGTTCAGCGTAAGCGTATTGCGCTAAGCATGCGTATGAAGGACGAGCCGGGACAAGATAACCGTGCTCAACGTTCAAGTGCACCTCGCACGCAAAACCGCCCGAACCAGAATTCACAAGGTGGACAACGCCGTCGTGAGGAGCCGCAACAAAACGCGGCGATGGGCGGTGCTTTTGCCGCAGCCTTTGCTAAAGCGAAAAAATAATCCATTAGCTCATCTAAAAAGCTGATGTGCTTAAAACAAAAAACCTGCATCCCTTAGGGTATGCAGGTTTTTATTATGTGTTCAAAAAAGACATCGAAGCTGAGCTGTATTCTACGTATTTTATACTCGAAATAATTGGGGTTGCAGCTAGGCAACAAGTAAGTTCATCCCTATGAGCATAGGGGTTCTATGTAATTAGGGTGAACTTACGCAGTTAACAACGCTGCGGCTTCAAGTATGAAGAGTATAATTACAACACAATCAGCATTTCTGATGGAGCATGAGGCGCAACAGCATGACCATAATGATATTTTATGACCTTACGTCGTTTCTCCATCTGTCCCTCCTGAATCGCCGCATCTAAAACATGCTTTGGCAGGCGAAAACGCATGGTATAGCCTTTTCCTTGGTCAGCACTGTAAGTTCTCAGTGCCAACAAGCTGAACAGCCTATCAAAAGGATCTTGTGGCTCTTCTTGGCTAATCGAATTGGCCTCTGACTCGTTCTCCATTTCATAACCCGGATGGTCTGAAGGATCCCAAGCCGACTGCTGCCTTCGCTTATCGTCCGACTTTACCTTTCGCTCTGCATTGGTTTTCGCCAATGCTACGGCGGGAGCGACAGGTTCTCGAACTCTATTATCACGCGCAACTTGCTCTGTTTGCACATTAACGGACGGGGCGATTAGTGGCACACTCACTGCAGTTGCAGGTGACACAATCATCGCGAACTCTCCTCAAGAATCGCCCATCGTTATTGCTATAACGCTGTTGTACTGTGAGTCAGCACAACAGGCATAGCCCAACTTACCGCAATCAGCTCAGGAGAGAGTTAGGTCTGAGTATCATGCTGTACATTGGTGTTATACCAATCGTGGTAAATAACTGCTCAACCTAGCTTGTTAAAACGCTCGATAACGGCGTTAGAACTTTTGATTGTAGAATAACTACTTATCAAAAAGCTCTGCCTTGTTCTCTAGCCTTTTTCCTACACTATTTTTGAACACTTACTTACTGTGATTGGTATTAGGTTATATATCGACCAAGCCGGCAATAAATTTAGCGATTATTTTTGGGCGAAGCTGACCAGTTCACTGCAAAAGGCATCGGCTTCGGTCATAAACGGCGCATGTGAAGACTGCGTGAAGATGTATTGCTCAGTATGAGGCAGAGCATTGCCCAAATCTTTGGCCACCTTGATTGGCACCAATCCATCTAATCGACCATACAAGCGCAACATAGGCACTGAAATCTCAGGCAATTGTTCACGCAGGTCGACGTCCGACAGCATCTTTAATCCTGCTAATAATGATTCAGGGTTCGGCAACGGGCGAGACAGCACCGCTTGCTTGAGCTGTTTTACATCTTGTCTTGCTGAAGGGCTACCCATGGCTTGCAATGCCATAAAGCGTTCGATGGTGGTTTGGAAGTCTTCCACCAGCTGTTCGGTGAATGCGCTTAATACGTTTGGCTGAATACCTCGCCATAATACGGGCTCTTTAGCAGCAGCGAATTTAGGAGAACTGGCGACAGTCACAAGCTTGCTCACGTAATCTGAGTGATGAAGAGCCATGTGCGTTGCGACCAAACCACCGAGCGACCAACCCACCCAGATCGCTTGTTTAGGCGCTTCGGCCAACAGTTGCTGAGCAATCTCTTCAAGATCTTGAGCGTGGCAGTGTGCGCTGTGTCCATACCCTGGTAAATCGACAACATGCACTCGGAAATCAGCTTGTAATGCATTAACGGTTTGTTGCCACACCGCACCGTTCATTCCCCAGCCATGAACCAGTACTAAATCAGGCCCTTGCCCAGAAACATGCCAATATAACGCGTCACTCATTCTCAATATTCCCTACTTTTTCCGTCAGCGATAATCCGTGCTTTTCAGTATGGTTAGCAAAAGGAACACCATAACCCAAAAGCATCGCGAGCTATGTTATCCGATTGGCTACAAAAACACACACCACGTCTGGTCACACCTCAATGCCACCTGTGCAAACTTGATAAACTGCCCAGTGATACACATCCTCGATGGTGCAATTCTTGTCTCAAGCTCTTTGAACCTGTACCACGCTGTCAAAGATGTGGCTTAAAAACACTGACCACTGTCGATCAATGTGGTGAGTGCTTAGCTAATCCTCCGCTTTGGCATCGGCTCTATTGCGTCGGTGATTACACCTTCCCAACAGCAGGCTATATCCAACAAATGAAATACGCTGATAAGTTTTGGTTTGCACGTGATCTGTCTAAGCTATTGGCATCACGTATCGATCAACCTGCTCCGTTGCTCACCAGCGTACCGCTGCATTGGCGCCGATACACCCATCGCGGCTTTAATCAAAGTCAGCTACTGGCCAATTACACGGCTCAAGAGCTTGGCGTTAAAGATGAGGTGTTGTTTCGTCGAATTCGCTCAACAGCTTCCCAGCAGGGGCTGACTAAATCCGCACGATTACACAATCTAAAGAGCGCTTTTGCGCTTCAAAAACAAGACTTTCAAGGAACTATCCCCTCTCACGTCGCGATAATTGATGATGTTGTAACCACCGGCAGTACTGTGTATCAATTATGCCAATTACTACTTGAAGTGGGCGTTAAAAGGATTGATATTTACTGCATCTGCCGCACTCCTGAGCCCTCTGGATAAAAGCTGTGAATCACTACTTGTACAGCAATCCAACAAAAAAGGGCTGAATTACAAATCTGACAGGAGTAGAATGGCGCTAATAACCTACAAATCTACTCAGGTATTCGTCGTGTCAAATATTACTATTACAGAAACAGCTCAAACTCACTTTGCCAATCTGCTGTCACAGCAGCCTGAAGGTACAAACATTCGTGTGTTCGTGGTAAATCCAGGCACACAAAACGCTGAGTGTGGTGTTTCTTACTGCCCAACAGATGCTATCGAAGCGTCTGATACAAAACTTTCTTTCGAAGCATTCTCTGCATACGTAGATGAGTTAAGCCTACCATTCCTAGACGAAGCTGAGATTGACTTCGTGACTGACAAAATGGGCTCTCAACTAACGCTTAAAGCACCAAATGCTAAAATGCGTAAGGTATCTGATGATGCACCGCTTCTAGAACGCGTTGAATACGCAATTCAAACACAAGTTAACCCACAACTTGCTGGTCACGGTGGTCACGTTAGCTTGGTAGAAATCACTGAAGACGGTGCTGCTATCGTAGCATTCGGCGGTGGTTGTAACGGTTGTTCTATGGTTGATGTGACTCTAAAAGAAGGCATCGAGAAAGAACTTCTTCAACAATTCGAAGGTGAACTGACTGCTGTTCGTGATGCAACTGAGCACGATCGTGGTGAGCACTCTTACTACTAATCACTGATTTAGTGTTAGTCGTTATTTGAAAGGTTGATGCGTGAGCATCAACCTTTTTTGTTTTCGGGCTGAGCATACACACTCTAATCCAAGCTTCCTATGCTCTTGTATTCCTTATGCTCCTCACCCATATTCTCGCCTCGTTACCATCTTGAGTAAGGTATTCAAGTGATCGCAATCGGTTCCTGCTTCAATAATTCTCGGATATGAAAACTCGGATCTAGGAACTCAACTCTATTTCCCCTATATTAGAATGACTTTATAAGAAAGAATTCCAATGAGCTAAGGAGCGAGCGCAATGACAAAAAGGACCAAGCCAGAAATTTTGGCTCAGCAAACTGTCGCTCAATCAAAACTATTCTCTATCGAGTCTCTCGATTTACGCTTTTCAAACGGTGAAGAGCGCACTTACGAACGCATGAAGCCTAGCGGCCGCAACGCAGTAATGATGGTTCCGATTACTGAGCAAGGCGATATTCTGTTGGTACGGGAGTACGCAGCGGGCACAGAACGCTATGAATTGGGCTTTCCGAAAGGACTTATCGATCCTGGTGAGCAGCCAAACGAAGCCGCTGTTCGCGAGCTCAAAGAAGAGATTGGCTTCGGCGCCAACAAACTTACCCCACTAAAAGAAGTGATCCTTGCGCCCTCTTACTTCTCTAGCAAAATGACGCTGTTTATCGCAGAAGACCTCTACCCAGAAAAGCTAGAAGGTGATGAACCAGAGCCACTAGACGTTGTGCGCTGGCCACTGGCTCAAGCTGAAGAACTGTTAACACATCTCGATTTTTGTGAGGCTCGCAGTATTACCGCCCTACTATTAAGCCTTCGTGTATTAAACAATAATTAGAACATTCAGGCTCGCTCTAAGAGTAAGAGAACATTTATGCCAATAACAAAAGATTTGTCTCACCTCCTACCCTCTGTCATTGAGATTGCTCGCTCTGCAGGGCAGCTCATCTTAGAGATCTACGAGAAAAAAGATTACGAAGAGTTCACCAAGAGTGATGACACGCCTGTCACCAGTGCCGATCTGGCAGCACACAAGCTGATCTCAAAAAAACTCAGTGAGCTTACGCCTGATATTCCAGTGTTATCTGAAGAAGCCGCAGACATCAGCCTAGAGCAACGTTCTCAGTGGGATCGCTACTGGTTAGTTGACCCACTGGATGGTACTCAGGAGTTCATCGCACGAAGTGGTGACTTCGCGACAATTATCGCCCTAATCGAACACAACAAGCCAGTTATGGGTGTGGTATATGCACCCGTTTCAGGCGTGAGCTATTACGCTTACAGTGGCAAAGGCGCTTGGAAGATCCCAGACCTAAATGACAGCGTTAAAATCAAAACGCATCGTCACGAGCTGCCAAACCAGTCAATCGCAATGGCGATCAGCCGTCGCCAAGACATCAATCGCATCACTAGTCGTATGAGCTCAGCATGGAATTATGATTTGGTTCCTCTAGGCTCAGCAGCGCTTAAGGCATGTTTAGTAGCAGAAGGTGCTGTGGATTGTTATCTGCGCCTTGGACCAACCGGAGAGTGGGATACCGCCGCAACGCAGTGCATTGTTGAAGAAGCTGGCGGACGTATCTTAAGTACTCAACTAGAGCCGCTTTCGTACAATGAAAGAGAAACGCTAGAAAACCCGAACTTCATTGTACTCGGTGATGCAGACTTGCCGTGGGCAGAAATCTTACAAGGTAAAGACTAGGCGAGTTTGCTCGCTACAACTCTCGACGATTCAAACAAAATGGGCACCTCAATGAGGTGCCCATTTTTTATATCTTATAATTTAGTAACCCTTAGCTGTTTAGCTAAAAACGACCTTGATAAGTAAACTGGTACTTACCTTGGCTATCAGGGTTGCCTAGCCACTTAAGTTGACTCTGCATTGCTGGCGGGAACTCTGCCCCCGGCTTAAACCATGCCGCCGACGTATAACGTTGATTAGGTGTTACACTCGCCGAAAATTCGCTGTCTACTTGAGCACTCTTCTGAGTGCCTTTCGCTGCAATTGTGCTGTCTTCACAGGTTATGTCCGCAATTACAGGGCCAAGGTCTAACGAACCCACTGGCGAGTCGACTGCTGCACCAGACCAAGCAAGCGTACCTTCACCAGATTGACACCAAGGTTGAGCATGAACTGCATGTTTGATCGTCAGTTCAACTTGTCCGCCAATTGAAACTGGGACTGGAATGGCTGGGGCGTATTTCATCACGTTCATAGCAGGCATTGAAGCCACGAGGTTTTCTGCATACGCACCGCTCATGCTGTACCCGACACGTCCTTTACCTGATAAGTTCATGTCGCTGTTACGACCAAAGCGAACCGCCAGCTCTGCTTTGGCTTGGAATAACTTAGAAAATTGGAAATCCCACTGCACTGAACCGTAATTGATGCGCTGCCACACGATACTGTTAGCGCTGCCTTGCCAAACGGTGCCCTCAACGCCTTCGATACTCAAACCACGCACAACCGGTGCTTGCTTGAGAGCAAAAGAAGCTGGCAAGTGTAACAACAGGCTGACTGAGAAAAAGACGATAAAGATGCCACTGAAGAGCAGGCCATACTTAAAAGATAAACCGCGTTTCACATTAACCTCGTTTAAACTGTAGTCGGTTGATCTCAATAACCCCAGGGCTATCAGAGCGATCAATATCCATAAACTCAACCTCAACACCCTGTTTTTCTTTCAGGTATGTCAGCCAGTCAACGAACTTATTAAAAGGCACAGGTTTTACCCACACTTGCAGCATTTCGCCACGTGGTTGCACGCGTATTAACTCGATATTAAAGCGACGCATAGAAGCAGGTACAGATTGGTTTAAAGGCTGGCTGGCACTTATGCCACCACTGCCTCGCAACTCAACCACTTCATTGGCTTTATTGGTTACCCAAGCCAGAAGTTGCTTCTCACTTTGAATACGGCTCTGCGCAAGTTCAGCTCGCTGACTGAGTGGCTGGATTAGCCCCCAATAAACAACACCGACCACCAATAAAACTGAGCAACCAACAACTAATCGTTGCTCTCTTTGACTTATTGAAGTCCACCACGCTTGGAGTGGTTCAATCATATTTCTCATCACTGATCTCCTTACGCAGGTTATTGATGGGGTTTAAGAGTAAAGCTGCCAAATACGGCATCGCCATTGCGATTCAATGGCCCTTGCTCAACGGTAAACTTCTCTTCGAGCTTCACTCTCGCAGTCTCAAAGTGTTGGAAATCAGAGCTTTTCGCCTGAAGTCGAACCTCAGAGCGGTTGCCATCGTAGCGAATACTTTCGACTTCGATTGACTTCACCTGCCCTAGCGTTTCTGGCAATAACGCTAGCCAGCCTAGTAAGGAGTCACCCTCGCCTGAACCGCCATATTTCTTGGCTTCATCGTTCATCTGACGCTTAAGATAGCTCACTGTTGGGATACGTTGTTTACCTGGGAGCACTGCTCTGAAAATACGTTCACTCTCCATGCGGTAAGCTTGTGCTTGAGCTTCGTATTGTTGAACCTTCAACACTTGTTGAGTCACAATCACAGCCACCAGCAAACAAGCAGCAATCGCTACTTTCTGCCATACGCGCCAATATTTACTGAATGAAGATTTGGTTTTAAAGGTGCCAGTCAGTAAATTTACGCCGCTTGTGATCGCTTGTTGGCTCAGCAAAGACATCACCAATTCCGCAGGCTTTGCTTGCCAATTCGCACCGCTCTGCTGTTGAACGTCTTCGCTCGGCATCGCGGTATAGCTAAAGATAGTCGTCGCTTGCTCTTCGTCATCAGCAACAACCCAATCACTTTGCAAAAACATCGGTAACCATGCTTCGCTGATCGACACGGCTTGATAGTTACCTTGGCGCAGTAGCCAATGCTGGTCGATCTGCAATGCACTGATGCCAGATTCTTCAAAAGGCACGGCCAGTGTATCTGGTAACACCTTACGGAAGATAATATTGGCTTCACGAAACAGGTCTAAAGCTTGCTTTAACCATTCGCGGTCGACACCACACACGGTAGCGTGCGTTGCGTCTTTATCTAAAATCGTCAGGTGTAAATCTTCGATATCTTGTGCGACTTCGTCTTCTAATAAAAACGGCAGCATAGAATCGAACTGGCGAGCAGCACCTTTCGGGATCTCAACACGCTTAATTAAGCATTCATTTCCCGGCAATAAAGCGATACAGCTGCGCTTTTCAGCGTAAGGCGTTAACTCATCCAGCTGCTCCCAGCTAGACAACTCGCCACTTGCTATCACTTCTTGTTGGCTTGTCGACCAAACTAACCACTGCACAGGGCTTTGTGGTTCGCTACTCAGTCGAACGGTCAGAAACTCGCTCACTGATTCCTCCAAAAC
This sequence comes from Vibrio sp. 10N.286.45.E10, assembly GCF_002874195.2. Taxonomy (NCBI): domain Bacteria; kingdom Pseudomonadati; phylum Pseudomonadota; class Gammaproteobacteria; order Vibrionales; family Vibrionaceae; genus Vibrio; species Vibrio sp. 10N.286.45.E10. The sequence continues at coordinate 215,783 of NZ_MCWD02000003.1, forward strand.
GACGGCGTACTACCGTCACTGTTTCTCGATTACTACTATAGAAAAGCGTCCGTATACGTACACGGGACTGCTCAACTAATACCTTTGCATCTAGCTCAAAATAGGCGCTATCTACAGTTAAATATGCTTTCGCTTTTTTGCTAACTTCGGCACTCACGCCAACAATGGCAGGTTCTGCCATAAAAGCATCCACCGTATCCCAGCCATCAAATGGGCGTTTGTCTATTAGCTGTTTAGCATCTGACTCACTTAAACCAGGTGCAAACATCGCCTCCAATAAAGGCGCCTGCTTTTCCGTGAGTGTATTCACGTTCAAGCGAAAATCGTCGCTAGGCAGAGCACAAACAAACGGGCGAACCTTATTCATCACTTCACCCGTAACTTGATAAACCGCTCTTAGCTCAGATTCATCCGCCATTAAGCCATTCGCCGCCAAATAAGATGGCTTCATCGCTTCATAGGTGCTGTCTTCTACCCCCGCTGAAGAGGTGGTTCGGGTATCTGCGTCAACAAATTCCCACGTTGAGTTTGCAATAACCTCGGCCTGATAAGGCTCAACGTCTTGATTTTCTAATAAGGTTTGCCAAACCGAGATCAAATAAGGTGTCTGGTTACTTGAAGTGGTCGTCACTCCCGCTAATGCATTGAGATTAAAGCAAGCCTGAGCATCAACGATGCGTCCCCTAACTTGACCGTAATCCAATGGGTATACCTGTTCTTCTAACGCCCATGGTTGACTTAGGTTCACGGTATCACTGTCTTTGTAGCTTTGCCTAATGCCGTCTTGCACCAGCGCTTCTACGCCAATGCTGTACCAATAAGCCTGTTGGTAATTCAGTTGATTACCAACGCGCTTGAATTGCGTAAACAGACGTTCCGACATACTGCCAGCGATAGTTGCCATGATCGCCAATAGCATCAGGATAATGATCAGCGCGACACCACGCTGCTTACGACCCATAGCAGACCTTGTCCGTGCAAGCTTGTTAGTTCGATGAGTCATTATTCCCCTCATTACTGTCTGAAGAGTCACTATTTGAAGCATCATCGGCCTGATCTAGCGTGCCACCGGGAGTGAGATAAACACGCTCTATCTCACCATAATCTTTCAAGGTTAGCTTTAACCTTACCGCTTTCGGTAGTGATTTGTCGGTTTGCCACTCTTTGCCCCAGCGGCTTCCGTCATAAAACTCGAATTCCAAGCTTTCAACATCATCAAGCAAAGGCGTAATCACACCTTCTTGGCCTGCAGGGGTATCGGGGTAACGCCACCACACACGCTCAAGTGTTTCTTCTTTAATACGGTAGCCCACTTTGGTGACCTCTCCGCGAGGAAACTGCTGCTGTGGGTTATGCCAACCAAGGCGAGTAAACATGATGCCAACACTGTCGGAATCCAGTAAATACTCTTTCATTAGGATCAGCTTAGATGATGCTTCTTCACCGTTGGTGCGAAATTTTCGCACCGCCATCTGGCGAAAATCATTATCTAAAATGACTAAACTACGTTGCAGTTGATTCAAACGGGCGCTGCGCTCGATTGAGAGTTCATTGCTACGCTGAACCTGATTCACTACCTGATAAGCCGCCATGCTCAACGTGGCAAAGATAGCGATCGAGACCAAAACTTCAATTAAGGTAAAGCCTCTCCCTTTTGAAGATAGACCTTGTTTACGTGGCATACGCTTATTTGCCGACACGCTCTTACCTAGCGACTTGCTCTTAGCTAACCACACGTTTTTAGTTGACCACATAGCTGCGCACCGTAACCACTGGAGACGCTTTCTTGCTGGTTGCCGCACTCACATCAAACGCCTTTAATAAATTATCGCTGGTATCGATGGGAGTCACCTTCCAGAACCACTCTCTTCCAGCCAACTCTTGTGTACCCTGTGCTTTTTTAAGCTTCTCAGGATGCAGCATCACCAAGGCCATTTGATTATCAACGACCATAGCAGCGAAGGTTTTTTCTTCTAGATAACTGAGAGTATTGATGTGCTGCGTAACAGCACGAATCACACTGATCGCTGCCGTTGCGAAAATAGCGAGCGCAACCAATACTTCAAGCAGAGTCATACCACGAGAGCGATAAGGAGAACGGTTATTCCTCTCCATATTCTTCTCCCGGCTCTAGTAATCGAATGACACCATTATCCAATACTCGAATACGCCAACCATCTTGTATGGTGTCTCCGGTATTTGGATAAAACGATAATACAAATGGTGTCATTTCCGCACTCGACAAGATGTAGATCTGTGGTGGCTTTGGCTTCTTTTCCTCTTCCAGATCCGCAAACATATCTTCATCAAACAAGCTTCCTGGATTGAACAGCCGATCATCGTCTTCCCATGCACCACCACCTAGAGTCAGTGACAATGCGAGTTCTTCCGGCAATTCAGTTGAAGAGGGGATTTTTTCAAAGTCGACTTCTTGCCAGCCTTCAGACTTGAGCGCCATCAGTACATAGGTCGATTTTTTTTCATCAACCCGAACACCAAAATCCAAGCCACTTAAAATAGCTTCTTCATTGAGTAGCTGAACTCGTTGATAAAAACTTTGAGCGTATTTTTTAGCAACATCTTTACTATTGGTAGGAATGGTCGCGATCACCGCGACCGCCGTTACTGACAGTAATACCAATACCAAAAGAATCTCAATTAAGGTGAAACCTGGCTGTGTTTGCTTAGTTTTCACCTTTAGACTCCATCTGTTTACGTCCTAACATCAAATAACGGCATCAAGTGACAATAAGCCTAGGCTTACTGAAAGTCTTGCATGTTCCAGTTGCCGATATCCGCAGCAATACCTTCACCACCTTCTTGGCCATCAGCGCCAAGTGTAAAGATATCGATAGTGCCGTTATCACCAGGGCTTAGGTATTGGTACTCATTGCCCCATGGGTCGTTAGGTAGACGCTTGATGTAGCCACCGTCACGGTAGTTACGAGGCTCTGGGCTACTTGGTTTAGAAACCAATGCATCAAGACCTTGATCCGTTGTTGGGTAAACGCTGTTATCCAGTTTGTACATATCGAGCGCATTCTCTAGCGCCACGATATCAGTGATGGCTTTTTGTTGGTCAGCCTTCTCTTTGTTACCCAATAGGTTAGGTACAACAAAGCTCGCCAATACGCCAAGGATAACCACAACAACCATCACTTCTAATAGGGTAAAGCCTGATTGTTTCTTCATTCTGTTTTTCATTATTTTCTCCAAATTACAGACAGCGAGTTGAAGGTAATAATGTCCTTCTTCTCGATAATCCAAAAACTAACGTCTTGTGAGCAGTCATTTAGCCGCTCATTAAATTATTCATTTCAAGCATCGGCATTAAGGTCGCCATCACAATGAACAGCACTAAGCCTGCCATCAAAGCGATAAGTGCTGGTGTGAAAATACCTAGCGCGATATTCACGGTCGATTCAAAGCTTTGGTCTTGGTTGTCCGCCGCTCTTGTCAGCATTTGTTCTAACTGACCACTCTGCTCACCACTGGCGATCATATGCAGCATCATTGGAGGGAAGAGTTTGGTTTGATCGAGCGCTTTACGCAGGCTTGCCCCTGCTCTAACACTATCTGATGCCTGTAATACTTGTTGCTTCACATGGTGATTCGACATTACATCAACCGCCACTTTCATCCCTTCAAGAATAGGAATCGCACTCGAAGTACAGATAGAGAGTGTTCGTGCAAAACGAGAGGTATTAATCCCTTTTGCTATTTTGCCGATCAGTGGAATGCTTAATAGCTTGCGATCCCAACTCATGCGAACGCCCGGTTTTTTCAGCGCGATCTTAATCAACACAATCACACCAATGATCAACAACAGTAATTGGATACCCCAATTCTGGATAAATTCACTTGATGCCAATAAAAATTGTGTCGATTGAGGAAGCTCTTGGCCCATTTGGATAATAGGCTCGACAATCTTAGGTACCACGGTTGCCAACAGGAACGAAACAATCGTCACCGCAAACACCACCAGCACCACAGGGTAGATCATCGCTTGTAGCAGCTTAGAGCGCATCTTCTGGCGGTTTTCTGCATAATCGGCCAACCGCTCCAATACCGCATCTAAGTGACCAGATTTCTCACCAGCCGCAACCATGGCTCTAAACAGTTCATCGAAGATGTGTGGGTAATCAGCCAAGCTATCCGCTAGCGAATAACCTTCCGTTACCTTCGAACGAACCGCCAGTAGCATGGTTCGAATGCGTGGCTTTTCAGATTGTTCCGCCACGGCCTTCAGACACTCTTCTAGCGGCATGCCAGACTGAACGAGCGTGGATATTTGTCGAGTAATTAAAGCAAGATCAGGTGTACTGATACCACGCTTCAAGCTGGTCGAGGGCTGAGCACCTTTCGCAGTTTTAGCCTTGGCTTCAGTCATCTCAACCGGCATCAAGCCTTGTTCTTTCAAGCGTTGGCGAGCCTGACGAGCGTTATCCGCTTCAATAGAGCCTTTTTTGCTCTTACCTTTGGCATCCAGTGCTTTGTATTCAAATGCCGCCATACTAGACTTCCTTGGTCACACGCATCACTTCTTCTAAGGACGTTACCCCTTTCAGAACTTTGCTCAAGCCATCATCTCGAATACTTGGGGTTGTGCCACGAATTGCTTTCTCAATTGCCTGTTCGCCAGCTTCACTGTGAATCAGCTCTTGCACCGAGTCGTCAATCATCAGGAGTTCATGAATACCGGTACGGCCTCGATAGCCTTTGTGACTGCAGTTTTCACACCCTTTGGCATGGTAAAGCGTAAGGCTGTCTTTCTTCTTCAACCCAAACAGCTTCTTCTGCTCTTTATCCGCTTCGTAAGGTTCTTTACAGTCGTTACATAGGGTACGAACCAAGCGCTGAGCCAAAACACCCAGCAGCGAAGAAGAGATCAAGAAGGGTTCGATGCCCATATCACGTAGACGTGTAATCGCACCGATTGCCGTATTGGTGTGAAGGGTCGACATTACTAAGTGACCGGTCAAAGAGGCTTGAACAGCGATCTCAGCGGTCTCTAAGTCACGTATCTCACCAATCATTACCACATCCGGGTCTTGACGAAGAATGGCACGTAAACCACGCGCAAAGGTCATATCAACCTTAGGGTTCACTTGTGTTTGGCCAATGCCATCGATATCGAATTCGATTGGGTCTTCAACGGTTAGAATATTTCGCTCATTACTGTTGAGTTCTTGCAGACCAGCGTACAAGGTCGTTGATTTACCAGAACCAGTAGGACCAGTAACCAAGATGATACCGTGTGGACGCTGAATAAGTTTTCGGAAGTTTTCGTGGTTCTCTGCCGTCATGCCTAAACTGTGCAGGTCTAGACGAGTTGCGTTCTTGTCCAACAGACGCATTACCACACGCTCACCGTGCGAAGACGGCATGGTTGATACACGAACATCGACTGCTCGGCCACCGATACGCAAAGAAATACGGCCATCCTGTGGCACGCGTTTTTCCGCAATATCTAGCTTAGCCATAACCTTGACACGTGACACCAACAGCGGAGCCAGTTTACGGCTCGGCGCAAGAACATCACGCAACACACCATCAATACGGAAACGGATAGACAGTGATTTCTCAAAGGTTTCGATATGAATATCCGAAGCACCCTCTTTGATCGCCTCACCCAACATCGCGTTAATTAGCTTGATGATTGGTGCATCGTCTTCCGATTCAAGTAAGTCTTCATCTTGTGGCAGCTCTTCTGCTAGCGAGAAGAAGTCGTCGTTGTCAGCACCAATGTCTTCCATTAGCTGACGAGCTTCCGACGAGTCACGCTGATACGCATCGGTCAATTTTTTATCAAATTCGTCTGCGCTGATCGCTTGTGGCGTGAAGCCATTTTTCACCACACGGCTTACTTCAATGATCGCCGCCGATTTTAGAGGCTCTACATAATAAAGTACCGGCGGACGCTCTGGATGCTGATATTCCAACACCATCTTGTAGCGATTCGCAAAGCTAAACGGCAAGCGCTGATAAGTACGTGCCGCCCCTACCAATTCAGCCATTATTCTGTTTCCATTTGATCAATGAAGGCTTGGATTTCAGCCGGGTGATTCATGTCTGCACCAAATTTAGGCAGTACTGGAATATTATCGTCAGCCATCAGTTTCAAACCTTGCTCTGCCTTGTACAGCTGCTCAGCTCGAATGAAGTTGTATTTACGCTGAGTGATACCATCAGCCGTCATACCATCACGGATGATGGTCGGTTTGATGAATACCATTAGATTCTTTTTCTCAACCTGAGTACTGGTTGACTTGAACAGGTGCCCAAGAACAGGAATATCACCCAAGAATGGCACCTTAGATTCACTCTCTAACGCACGTTCATCAATCAAACCACCCAGCACCAGCATTTGGCCATCTTGAACAATCACAGAGGTGTTCAGTTGACGCTTAGCAAAACGTACATCTACCGCGCCGTTCGCGCCCAATACGTTCGACACTTCTTGTTCAATATTCAGCTGAACAGAATCGCCTTCGTTGATTTGTGGAACAACCTTCAGCTTGATGCCCACTTCTTTACGTTCAACCGTTTGGAATGGATTATCGTTGCTTGAACCTGCTGTTGAACCTGTTAAAACAGGCACCTCTTCACCCACAATGAATGACGCTTCGCCGTTGTCCATCACGGTAATACTTGGAGAAGATAGGATGTTTGAGTTTGAATCGGTCGCTACCGCACTAATAAGTGCAGTCCAGTCACCCATCACCACACTCATTGCCGCGCCATTAACACCTGAAAGTGCAGAGGCTAATGTTGAATAATCACCTTCTTCAGTGGTGGTTTCATTTCGTAGGAATTTTCCATCAGAGTCATAAACAGCGGTGGTTGTAGTAGAATCTTTAGCTTCTTCTAGACCGACCATTACGCCACCAATTGACGCACCAGTGTTGCTGTACTGGATCATTGCACCTGTTTCTAGGTTACCCCATTGCACACCAAGGTTAACGCCATCGCCTTCAGCCATTTCAACGATCAAGGCTTCAATCAATACTTGAGCACGACGAATATCCAGCTGAGCGATCACGTCTTGCAGAGCGTTCATGATGTCTGGCTGTGCGGTAATAACCAAAGAGTTGGTATCACTGTGAGCAGAGATCATCACTTGGTTACGCTGCGATGAGCTGCCTTTGGTTGATGACTGCTTCTCTGATTGTAGGTTGTCCGACACGCCTTTCAGCACATCGACCAAATCTTCGGCTTTTGCGTATTTAAGATAGATAACTTGGTTGTTACCCTTAGTTGCCATTTCGACATCAAGCTGCTCGATAAGCTTTCTTAGACGACTACGAACTTTAGGGTCACCTGAGATAAGGATTGCGTTGGTACGCTCATCGGCAACCAGTTTAGGCTGTAGGAATGCAGGCGTATTCTTCGCATCTGTGGTTTTATTCAGCGCATCAACAATGCGTACCATCTCTGCTGCTGAGGCATTTTTTAGCTCAACGACTTCAATCTCTTTATCACCTGCTTGGTCAACACGCTTGATGATTTCCGCTAAACGGTTTACCACCGCCGCTCGGCCGGTAATAAGAATGATGTTGGCAGGGTCATAGTGCACTACGTTACCCGCACCGGCATTGTCGTTCAATTGACGAAGCAAAGGAGAAAGCTCACGAACCGACACATTACGTACCGTCACAACACGCGTGACTACGCTGTCGCCAGTGATCGAATCACGGTCACCGACAACTGGAATTGCCGACGTTTTAGAGTCTTTAGCTTTGATGATCTTAAGAACACCCGAGTCCATTTCAACGACCGCGTAGCCATACACCTCTAATACGTTTAAGAAGAAGCTGTAATATTGCTCTTCATTCAATACGTCGTAGCTGCGTACATCGATTTTTCCGCGCACCGATGGATCAACGATGATAGTCTTCTCTAAATTACGACCAACAATATTAATAAACTCTTGGATATCAGTGCCTTTAAAGCTGGCACTAAAATCACTCGCGATGGCTGCGGGTGTGCAGATCAAGCTTCCTGCCAATAACCATGCACTTTTCTTAAACCAATGCTTCACGTACTTCTCCTACACTTTCGTCCTTCGTTAGACGCAAAGTTTTAAAATTCAATAAACACTTCATGTTGTTGACCATCTCTCTCGACGACGAGATTTAACTCTGTCAGCTCTGAGATAGAACGGAATATGTTGCCCATAGCGGCTGGGTCTGTCAGGTCTTGTCCATTTAACTGAGTAGCAATATCTCCGTTTTGGAGCCCCACTGAGTTAAAAAGTTCTGAATCTTTGCCAGGGCTCACACGATAACCAATAACACTATCGTCGCGCTTCACCTGAGACAGTCGAACATATTGGAAGATTTGTTGCGGATCTTTCATTATCTTCGCTTTAATTTCATCAAGCTTCTCTTCTGCAGAAGCCGGGTTGTTACCACGAACTGAAGAAGAGCTACGAGGTACTTCAGGCGCTGATACAGCCAAACGCTTGTACTCGATACCTTCGAGCATCAAGGTTTCGTCTCGTCCTGAGTTGTCAATGATCACGCGATCGACTAATACCGCTTTGAGCTTGGTTCGAGTGCCTTCAATCTCTTCATTAATCCCGTAGGTCGCTTGCGTGCCGCGATTCGCGATCACTGCTAAGCTCAGTTTTGGATTAGAACTAGCGACTGCACCCACTAAAACGAGGTTTAATCTTGTCTTAGGCGCATCTTGAATAACTTGCTGTTCAACTACAGCGGGCGTGCTTGGGTTGTAAGCTCCAAACATGTTGCTCTGCTGCAAAGAAGATATATCCAGGGTCGATTGAGGCGTTGAAGACGATGAAGCCGATGCTGCCCAAGGCACGACGGTTTGCTCGGCAGGTTCGATAAACCATGCAAGCTGCCCTAAAATCCATGCGGAAGCAGCAATCAATACACAACAGATCGCTAGGCTTAATTTCTGCTGAAGTACAAACCCATTCTCTAATAAGCGGCTCAACATAGGAGAATTACCTACGCGACTTTTGAGCTCTAAAAAGTTCACTTTCCTTGTCCCTTTTCATGACGACAAACGCTGCAAATCATTAAACTTTCAGCTTTTTTATTCATTCGTTCGATACCAAGCTTATTTAAGCAATAAGATCTTAAACTATATCATAGCAAATCGATAAATCGGCATAACATGGCTATTTTGTATTATGACTTGAAAAAAATGCCAACCGCCTCCACATAAAACCTCTACCTAATGTGATAAGCATCATCAAAAACATGTTGCGCACTGTTCATTACAGTTAAACCGCATTCATTTCTTACTAAATAAGGCACTGCCCTATATGAAAACTGCTAATGAAGCTGTCAGACTCGATAAATGGTTGTGGGCAGCACGCTTTTACAAAACTCGGTCCATTGCTCGTAACATGGTCGATGGTGGCAAAGTCCACTATAATGGTCAGCGCAGCAAGCCAAGTAAAATTGTCGAACTTGGGGCTGTGATTACACTGCGCCAAGGTAATGAAGAAAAGACGGTGACTATCGAGAAAATCTCTGCTCATCGTGGTGGAGCTCCAATCGCTCAAACCCTCTATGAAGAAACCACCGAGAGCTTGGCAAAAAGAGAAGAGTTTGCGACACAGCGTAAACTGAATGCTCATAACCCAGCTCCAGAGCGTCGCCCTGATAAGAAGCAACGTCGTGACATCATTAAGTTCAAGACTCAATAAGCTAGAAGGAATAGCCAAATGGCAGACCCAATGTCTACAAGTAATGTTTTAAATCGCTACCTATTTGAAGACCTATCAGTACGTGGTGAATTGGTACAAATGGATGAAGCGTACCAACAGATTATTTCTAGCAAGGAATACCCAGCACCAGTGCAAAAACTACTGGGCGAGCTATTGGTATCAACAACGCTATTAACGGCGACCTTAAAGTTTGAAGGTTCTATCACGATGCAATTGCAAGGTGACGGCCCTGTATCTCTAGCAGTTATCAATGGCGACCACGATCAGAAGATCCGTGGTGTTGCTCGTTTTGAAGGCGATATCGCAGATGACGCAGGTCTACACGACCTAATGGGTAAAGGTCACCTAGTGATCACTATCGATCCTAAGAAAGGTGAGCGCTACCAAGGTATAGTTGGTCTTGAAGGCGACACACTAGCTGAAGTACTTGAAGGTTACTTCGCAAACTCTGAGCAGCTTAAGACTCGTCTATGGCTACGTACTGGTGAGCACGAAGGCAAAGCACATGCTGCTGGTATGTTGCTGCAAGTTATGCCTGACGGCACTGGCACACCAGACGACTTCGAGCACCTAGAGCAACTGACAGATACAGTGAAAAACGAAGAGCTATTTTCTCTTGAAGCAAACGAACTGCTTTACCGTTTGTACAACCAAGAGAAAGTACAGCTATTCACACCACAACCGGTTGAGTTCTTCTGCGGCTGTTCACGCGATCGAAGCGCAGCTGCAATCATTACCGTTGCTCAAGAAGAGATCTACGACATCCTAAGTACCGAAGGAAGCGTTGGTCTGCACTGCGATTATTGTGGCACAAACTACTCGTTCGACAAGAACGATGTTGACGCACTGTACGCAGAAGCAGCAGATAAAGGCAGCAATACGGTTCATTAATTTACGGCGTACCTAAAACACGTAATTTACCCCAAAAAGGTCAGCACTAAGCTGGCCTTTTTTGTGATCAAAATAGCGCAAACTCCGTAACATCTCGTAATAAAATCACCGCTTAATTTTAATCAATTAATAATGTTCTCGCCCCTAGCGCAAAGGTTTGCGTACAGGATAGACTAGTTAGGCCAATATGTGACGAGACGCTTAAAACCCCAAGATTAATATGGATACTTTTTGAGCTGTATCCCTGTTTCCCCAGAGTCTCGTTGCTAGCATGGTGAGCAGATAACAATAAAAAATTAATACAAAATCCCTACAAAATATCCTACAAGGAGCACCTATGACCGTTATGGAACATACAAAGGCTGCACAAATTGATCTAACTAAGCACGGACTGACTGGCGTTACTGAAGTTCTTCGTAATCCTAGCTACAAGCAGTTATTCGTTGAAGAAACACTGCCAGGTTTGGAAGGCTACGAAAAAGGCGTAGTAACGGAACTAGGCTCTGTTGCGGTAGACACTGGTATCTTTACTGGCCGCTCACCAAAAGATAAGTACATTGTTAAAGATGACACCACGCGCGATACCATGTGGTGGTCAGATCAAGGCAAAAATGACAACAAACCAATTACAACTGAAGTATGGAATGAGCTGAAAGAGCTTGTGACAACTCAACTATCTGGCAAGCGCCTGTTTGTCATAGACGGTTATTGTGGTGCTAACCCTGATACGCGCTTAAGTGTACGTATTATCACTGAAGTAGCGTGGCAAGCGCACTTCGTTAAGAACATGTTCATTCGTCCAACAGACGAAGAGCTAGCAACGTTCGAACCAGATTTCGTGGTAATGAACGGTGCTAAAACAACCAACCCTAATTGGGAAAAACAGGGTCTGAACTCTGAAAACTTCGTTGCTTTCAACCTAACAGAGCGCGTTCAAATCATCGGTGGTACTTGGTACGGCGGTGAGATGAAAAAAGGCATGTTCGCAATGATGAACTACCTGCTTCCTCTGCAAGGCATTGCTTCAATGCACTGTAGTGCAAACGTCGGCGAGAAAGGCGATGTTGCCATCTTCTTCGGCCTATCTGGTACAGGTAAAACAACTCTATCAACCGATCCTAAACGTGAGCTAATCGGTGATGATGAGCACGGTTGGGACGACGATGGCATCTTCAACTTCGAAGGTGGTTGTTACGCGAAAACCATTCGCCTATCTAAAGAAGCAGAACCAGAAATCTACAATGCAATCCGTCGCGATGCACTACTAGAAAACGTAACGGTTCGTGGTGATGGCTCTATCGACTTTGATGACGGTTCAAAAACTGAGAACACTCGTGTTTCTTACCCGATTCACCACATCGATAACATCGTTAAACCAGTCTCAAAAGCAGGCCATGCTCAAAAAGTTATCTTCCTGACTGCTGATGCATTCGGTGTACTACCACCAGTTTCTAAACTGACTCCAGAACAAACGAAGTACCACTTCCTATCTGGCTTCACTGCGAAACTAGCAGGTACTGAGCGTGGTATTACTGAGCCAACACCAACATTCTCTGCGGCATTTGGTGCGGCGTTCCTTACTCTTCACCCAACTCAGTACGCTGAAGTGCTCGTGAAACGTATGGAAGCAGCTGGCGCTGAAGCTTACCTAGTGAACACAGGTTGGAACGGCACAGGCAAGCGTATCTCTATTCAAGATACTCGTGGCATCATCGACGCAATCCTAGATGGCTCTATCGACAAGGCTGATACTAAGGTTATTCCTATGTTCAACCTAGAAGTGCCACTAGCGCTACACGATGTTGACCCAGCGATTCTTGACCCACGCGACACGTACACTGACCCACTACAATGGGAAAGCAAAGCGAAAGATCTAGCAGAACGCTTCATCAACAACTTTGACAAGTACACAGACAACGCTGAAGGTAAGTCACTGGTTGCCGCTGGTCCTCAACTGGACTAATCCAACCATCTGCTCGGGCTTAGCCAAAAGCGAACGTCCAATTTAAAATGATATTTTTGTAGCAAGCCCCTCTTTTGAGGGGCTTTTTTGTTGATGCTTGACCCTTTTTGTTCCACTCTGTTTTAAGACTATTGAGATTTAAGGCTTTCAGGGAATGAAAAAGGTATTGATGGTATTCGGCATTGTGTTGGCTATCGCCGTTGCGTTTATCGCAGCATTGCTGTTAAGCCTACAAACCCAATACCGCGCCGATGTTGCTAACTTTTTTATCAAGCATACGATTGAACAACCTGTGCTCATTGAAGATGTTGAGTATCAGGCGCCTTATCACATCACCTTGATGGGCATCACCCAAAGCCAATCGGAAAAACAACCACCCCTGTATATCGACAAGGTCGACATCTGGTTCAGCCCAGACTCTGTTCTTGAAACTAAGCTAGTTTTGGACTCTGTATTGATCAGCGGACTGCAGTTAGAAGCCGACGATCTAGACACATTCACATCAGTGTTTACCCAACCAAACCTCAAGCTCCGTCAGCTAGCGATCAATAATCTAGATTTCTCGACTCCAAACTTTAATGCACGAGGCATCGACCTTCAGATCGCCGGCCCCGTGTGGGATAACCAAAACTCACTGCTACCTTATGGCAAAACCCAACTTTCAGCCTCACAGTTATATTGGCAAGGTGAAGCATTCGATAACCTGTTGATTGACCTGGACCTCAAGCCGAGTGACAGCACCCTTTATGGTACTTCGTTTGACTGGCGTGGCGCTAAGATTTCCGGACAAGCAGAGCAATATCAGCAAGATTGGTCATTAGTGAATGTGACCATCGATGGCTTACGACTCAATCAGCAGCAAACCCAAAGCCTACTAAGCAAAGAGTGGGATGTGGCAGGTATTCAGATTAACCACATCAACAGCCTAGATATTCTGCGTAGCGACGTAGAGTGGAAAGGTGGCCACCTCGCAGCGTTTGATGCCTCGTTAGAAAATATCCAACTACCCTTTGAACTTTGGAAGCAACAGAAAGCCATTTTCTCTCTGCAAGCAGAAGGAGTGACCATTGATGATGACATGTTCATCGAGACAAACCTCAAGCTCAACCTAGAAACAAACCAGATTCTGATTGAAGATTTCTATACTCAATTCCTGCAGGGCACTGTGCAACTCAATGGCGAAATAACACCTAGCAGCATTGAATTAGCGCAACTCGACCTGCAAGGCATAAAATGGATTACTGAAAGCCAAGATAAAAACCTCCCTGCTACTCGCCTAATCCCTTGGCTCACACAACTCCAGAGCATCGAGGTTAGCCGACTTAACATAGAACGCAGTCAACTCATCCAACTCGCACAACAACCTTACTGGCAGGTCTCAGGATTACATGTCGAGGGTCATCAAGTTCAACTGCTGCAAGATAGAAAGCTAGGTTTGTGGCAAGGGAAGCTGATGGCGAGCGCCAATGATGCCAGCTACCAAAATATTCTCAGCGCACAGCCTGTGGTTGAAATGAATAGCGAACAAGGGAAATGGACGCTGACACGTCTGTTTGCACCTCTCAGAAATGGCTATATTGAAGCCAATGCGACACTCGACTTTAACCAAATCAGCAAGCCGTGGAGCCTAGACATCTCAGCCGATGGGTTACCTATTGCGCCTATGCTGCAGCGACTCGAATTACCACTCGATGCAACCGGTTATGGCGAATTCGAACTTCAAGCTTCAGGTTTATATGGCGACTCACTGATGCTCGGTTACTCAACCACAGGTCAACTCACTGGTAGCGTTCGCCAAGGCGTGATGACCTTTAACGACAGGCTTTCTGAAACTTCAACCGATAACGTATTCGAGATCCCAGAGCTCAATGCCAATTTTGACCGTGGACGCTTCACTCTCGAACCGATGCACATTATTGGTGCATCGGCAGCAGAGCAAGGCGAACAAAGGATTCAAACGCTCAATGGTGAGGTTTCTGGAGAGCTCGACTTGCTTAAAGCCGAGCAACACACCCTATCGATTACCCTATCGGACACATGCCATCAAATCTCAGGCAAGCTCACCCAAGCGGAGTATTCGGAGATTAACGACTGCCAACAAAAAAGCGCCACTCCTCAGGAGTAGCGCTTTCAATCAATAATTCTATCTATCATCAAGCGAGCGTGAAGTTATTCACTCGCCTTGCTATCCGTCGATAGTATTTTCTTATAATCAGGGATCAGCATATAGGTACCGGTAAACTCTACCGCTTCCACATCGCCGCTATGGATGGTCACGTGAATGATGATACGTGCCTTTCTGCCTGACGCAAGGCGGTCTAAATCACCACTGATACCGTCTAACGAAGTAGAGGCAACAGGGTTTTGCTCAACCGGATGACGATAACGAATATTACTGTCTGCCAATACGATATCACCGGTCAGGCCACGCTCTTTCATCAGTAACCACGTCATACCCCAACCCGTTAAAGTCGCAAGCGTAAAGGCGGAGCCTGCAAACATGGTGTTATGCGGGTTCAAATTAGGATTCAGTTGAGCACTACACTCAAATTGGTAACCTGTATATTGGTTAATCTTGATGCCCATCTTGTCACTGATCGGGATCTGATGCTCCCAGCGCTGCTGCAGCTCATTACACCATTCAGGTTTGCGCAGTACATCCGCCATTGGGTCAAGGTGCTTAACCATTTGTTGGTGACGCACTGGGCCACGTTGGTCGTTAATCTCACCGCGACGTTCAAATTCATTCTTCTCATAGAATGAGATCGCATCTTCACGTGCATTACACACCAAGCGCTTAGCGCCCTCTTGACGCGCTAATGACTCTAGCGCAACCAAGATCAGTGAGCCCATGCCTTTGCTTCGGCGAGAGTTCTTCACCGCCATGTAGCGGATCTGACCTTCTAGATCTGGGGTGATATACAGACGACCAATCGCCATCGGGCGACCACGGCCATCAACAATCATACGATGGTGACTCATTGGGTCATATTCATCACGCTCTGAACCTACCGGCATTCGCCAAGGTTCACGGAGCATCTGCCAACGAAAATGGTAATACTTGTTTAGCTGATTTTCGGTGGTCGGTGTTATGAGTTTAAACATGCTTATTCCTTTAAGCCTAAACCTGCAGCCAGAATGTTACTGGGCCATCATTAACCAAAGACACTTTCATGTCGGCTGCGAAGCGGCCACGTTCCGTTGGCAACACTGATTCACATTGGTCAGAGAAATAGTTGTAAAGACGCTCTGCATCTTCTGGGTGAGCACCACGAGAAAACCCTGCTCGTGTCCCTTTCTTGGTATCGGCTGGCAGAGTGAATTGAGACACCACTAATACCTTACCTTCTACCTGTTTCACGTTGAGGTTCATTTTATCGTCTTCATCTCCAAAGACACGATAAGTAGTTACTCGTTCCATCAAACGCTTGGCTTTGGCTTCGTCATCACCTTTTTCTACGCCTAACAAAACCAATAAGCCTTGCTCAATCTCACCAACTACTTCGCCATCAACACGGACGGCAGCTTCACTTACTCTCTGGATCAGTGCTATCACTGTTGTTTCCTTGCTCTGTGATTTTGTCTTTATCCGACGAGTGTACCATTTCTTTCGAGTCACTCCACTGTTCCTGCTCACCCAATGCGGCCGTCACCTCAGCCCCCACCAGCACGATCAACCAGCACAAATACACCCAAACAAACAGAATAGGAATTGCCGCTAATGCGCCATAAATCAACTGGTAAGAAGGGAATTGCGTAATGTAGGCTGCAAAGCCTTTCTTACTGAGTTCGAACAACAGAGCCGCAACCAGAGAGCCCGCTGCTGCATGAGAAAAGTGTATCTTTTTATTGGGAACCAGCAGGTACAGACCGAAGAACGCAAAGAAAGAGAGAATCAAAGGAAGTTTGCGAATCACTGTATTAAAGGCACCAGACACCACCTCATTTTGCAATAAGCTCAATGATGTCACATAAGACGTTGCAGCAATACTCGCACCGACCAAGATAGGTCCAAGCGTGAGCACCATCCAGTACATAGAAAAAGACAGCACCGCACGTCGCTTTTCCGTTACTCGCCAGATGTAGTTTAGGTTCTTATCAATATTCGAGATCAGCATCAGCGCTGCAATGAATAAGAACACACTACCTACCGCCGTCATCTTGCCGGTATTGGCAACGAACTCTAACAAAGCACCGTGCACCGCATCTCCTGATGCTGGAACAAAGTTGGTAATGACGAAATTTTGAATCACCACGCCAACATCAGCAAAGACTGAGAATGACGACAAGATAGAGAGCAAAACCGTCAACATCGGCACAATTGAGAGCAAGGTAATGTACGCCAAGTACCCCGCATTCACGTTGACTCTATCATGCGTCATGCGCGCCAAAAGATAGCGGGAAAACTGAATGCTGAGTGTGCCGACCTTTTTTATCTTCAACTTGTAACTCCCTGGTAACTCGTTCATAGTCCTAATTAATATTCCGTTACTTAACTATAGGAAACTAGGATGCCTTATTTAATAGTTATAGTCCTCTCTATTTTTACTCTTACTGGATGCCAGTCAGCTTATTACTCCGCAATGGAGCAAGTGGGTTACCACAAACGTGACATTATGGTCGACAGAGTAGAAGACGCGAAAGAGTCACAGCAGGATGCTCAGGAAGAGTTTACCAGCGCACTTGAAGCACTTAGTAGCCTAACTAACTTCAGTGGTGGCGACCTAGAAGACATGTACAACCAAATCAACGACAAATACCAAGACAGCGAAAAAGCCGCTCAAAATGTCAGCGATCGTATTGCTGCAATTGAGGATGTGTCGGATGCATTGTTTGAAGAGTGGCGGAGTGAGTTAGACCTCTACACCAGTGATTCACTGCGCCGCTCGAGTGAGCAAAAGCTGCGCGAGACTCAATCCTCTTCTAAGACCATGTTGTCAGCAATGAAGCGTGCTGAGAAGAAAATGGACCCTGTACTTAACACTCTTCGTGACAACACGCTTTATCTAAAGCACAACCTCAATGCAAGTGCTGTGGGTTCACTGCAAGGCGAATTTATGAGCTTAGAAAAAGACATCGCTTACGCGATCAAACAGATGAATGCTGCAATAGCAGAATCGGATAAGTTCCTAGCTCAGCTGAACCAAAAATAACATCAGTAGAAACGAATCAAGATAAGCCCGTATGAACCCAATCATTATTACTGGCGGCCCTGGCGCCGGAAAGACCACACTAATTAATGCCTTGGGAGATGCGGGTTACCCAACCTTCGCAGAGTCCTCTCGCCAGCTGATCGAAGAACAAAGTCAGATTGAAAACGGTATCTTGCCTTGGCTAGACCTTCCGGGCTTTGCTGAGCTATGTTTAGGTGTAATGAGCAAGCAGAAAGAGCAAGCGAGGCAGCACCCAACTGCATTTCTCGATCGCGCTATTCCAGATATCGGTGGCTATTTGGCTCAGGCTAAACTAGATATAGATGCGACTTACCGAGAAGCAAGCAAGGGTTATCACTCACAAGTCTTGTTCTGCCGACCAGAGGCTTCGATTTATGTTCAAGATGAAGTGCGCCTTTACCCCTTTGAAGAAGCATTAGAGATTCACCACGCGCTGGTCAACGTCTATCAAGAGCTAGGTTATGAGATCGTTGAAGTGCCATTTATGTCGGTAGCTGAGCGAGTTCAATTCGTTGAAAGCCACCTAGGAATCAAAAGCTAGATTCCAGATATCTCGTCCCTCGATTCTGGAATGACGATTCGATGAATAGGTATGGAACACGCTCTTCGTATCCCGCATCTCGTTTACCCGTATCTATCCTAATGCCATATAAAACAAAAGCCCCGAGCAGCTAGGCTACTCAGGGCTTTCTTAATTAGCTAGAAGCTAGTCAGCTGGCAATTAAGCCTTAGCTGGACGTGCTGCACGCTTACGTTCGTTTTCAGTAAGAAGCTTCTTACGGATACGAATGCTTACTGGCGTTACTTCTACTAGTTCGTCTTCGTCGATGAACTCAAGAGCTTGCTCTAGAGTGTGACGGATAGGTGGCGAAAGAACCTGTGCTTCATCAGTACCTGATGCACGAACGTTCGTTAGCTGCTTACCTTTCAGACAGTTTACTGTTAGGTCGTTTGAACGGTTATGAATACCGATGATTTGACCTTCGTATACTTCATCCGCGTGCTCAGCAAATAGACGACCACGTTCTTGTAGGTTGAATAGTGCGTAAGTCAGAGCTTTACCAGTCGCGTTCGAGATTAGAACACCGTTGTTACGTTGACCAATTACGCCGCCTTTGTGAGGACCGTAGTGATCAAATGAGTGGTAAAGAAGACCAGAACCAGACGTTAGCGTTAGGAACTCAGTTTGGAAACCGATAAGACCACGAGAAGGCATCATGAAGTCCATGCGAACACGGCCTTTGCCATCTGGAGACATATCAGTTAGCTCACCTTTACGTAGACCGATGTTTTCCATGATGCCACCTTGGTGCTCTTCAAGCACGTCGATAGTCACAGTTTCAAACGGTTCAGTTAGGTTGCCATCTTCGTCTTTCTTGATGATAACTTCTGGACGAGATACAGCTAGCTCGAAACCTTCACGACGCATGTTTTCGATCAGGATAGATAGGTGAAGTTCACCACGACCTGAAACACGGAAACGATCTGGGTTATCAGTTTCTTCAACACGTAGTGCAACGTTGTGTACTAGTTCTTTCTCTAGACGCTCAAGGATGTTACGTGAAGTAACGAACTTACCTTCTTTACCCGCGAACGGAGAAGTGTTTACTTGGAACGTCATTGTTACTGTTGGTTCATCAACAGAAAGCGGAGTCATTGCTTCAACATTGTTTACGTCACAGATAGTGTCTGAAATTTTCAGCTCACCAAGACCAGTGATTGCAATGATGTCGCCAGCGTTAGCTTGCTCAACTTCGTGACGGTCAAGACCTAGGTAACCAAGAACTGTACCTACTTTACCGTTACGTTTTTTGCCTTCTGCATTTACGATAGTTACTTGTTGGTTTGGCTTAACAGAACCACGAGTAACACGAGCAACACCGATAACACCTACGTAAGAGCTGTAATCAAGTTGCGAAATTTGCATTTGTAGTGGACCGTCAAGGTCAACTGCAGGCGCGTCTACTGTATCAACAACAGCTTGGAACAATGGTTCCATGTTCTCGCCAGTTTCGCCTTCAGTCATTGTTGCCCAACCGTTTAGAGCTGAAGCGTAAACAACTGTAAAGTCTAGTTGCTCATCAGTAGCACCTAGGTTGTCGAAAAGGTCGAATACTTGATCCATAACCCAATCAGGACGAGCGCCTGGGCGGTCAATCTTGTTGATTACAACGATTGGCTTAAGACCGTGTGCGAATGCTTTTTGCGTTACGAAACGAGTTTGAGGCATTGGGCCATCAACTGCGTCAACGATAAGCAGAACAGAGTCAACCATAGACATGATACGCTCAACTTCACCACCGAAGTCCGCGTGTCCCGGAGTATCTACGATGTTGATGCGGTAATCATTCCAGTTGATTGCTGTGTTCTTAGCAAGAATGGTAATGCCACGCTCTTTTTCGATGTCATTCGAATCCATGACACGCTCTTCAGCTTCACCACGAGACTCAAGAGTGCCTGACTGTTGTAGCAGTTTATCAACCAAAGTCGTTTTACCGTGGTCAACGTGCGCGATGATCGCGATATTTCTTAACTTATCAATCTGTGGAGTAGACATGGATTCTCGATTCACTCATAAAAGTAGCCGTCACTTATCTCAAAAGTTTGGATAATAACCGCTAGCTTGATTTAAAAAACGGTCAATAATATACCAGATTCTAGACAAAAACCCAGAAATATGTGATCTGAACCGGGGCTTTTTTCTTTATTAGCGATTCATATCCGCTTAACTTTGATTCAGTACAGTATTGAACAGCCAAATTCGTAGGACTCTAAAAAAGCATCACCTGCGAGTGGCGAGCCAAATCTCCCGCAAAATAAAAAAAGTGGATTGACAACTTAGGCAATTCATTGCTGAATGGTGCTCGCTTATGT
This sequence comes from Vibrio sp. 10N.286.45.E10, assembly GCF_002874195.2. Classification (NCBI taxonomy): domain Bacteria; kingdom Pseudomonadati; phylum Pseudomonadota; class Gammaproteobacteria; order Vibrionales; family Vibrionaceae; genus Vibrio; species Vibrio sp. 10N.286.45.E10. The sequence goes on from NZ_MCWD02000003.1 coordinate 236,388, forward strand.
CTCATATTGGTGCACAGATAAACCACTGCACCAACAAGGTGCAACTAAAGATCATTTTGGTGCAAAAACCAGATTAAGCAAAATCAAAAAACAAGTAAATCATTGAAATTAATGGAATAATTTTTTTGGCACGTTTTTGGCTATAGATAAATCAGCATCGATTAATGCACTTAGAGACATTAATCAATGCTAGTTTCAACCGAATCGAGCTAATACCGAATTAATAACACTGGAGGTTATCCAAGATGTCAGTAGAAAATGTACTATCCCTGATCCAAGAGAACGAAGTTAAATTTATCGACTTACGTTTTACTGATACAAAAGGTAAAGAGCAGCATATCTCTATTCCTTCTCACCAAGTTGATGCAGACTTCTTCGAAGAAGGCAAAATGTTTGACGGCTCTTCAGTAGCTGGTTGGAAAGGCATTAACGAATCTGACATGGTAATGATGCCAGACGCAGCATCTGCTGTACTGGACCCATTCACAGAAGACGCAACACTAAACATCCGTTGTGACATTCTTGAGCCTGCAACAATGCAAGGCTACGACCGTGACCCACGCTCTATCGCTAAACGTTCTGAAGAGTACCTACGTTCTACAGGTATCGCAGACACAGTTCTAGTTGGTCCAGAGCCAGAGTTCTTCCTATTTGATGACGTTAAGTTCTCAAACGACATGTCTGGTTCTTTCTTCAAGATCGACGACGTAGAAGCAGCTTGGAACACAGGTACTGAATTCGAAGGTGGTAACAAAGGTCACCGTCCTGGCGTTAAAGGCGGTTACTTCCCAGTAGCTCCTGTAGATTCATCTCAAGACATCCGTTCAGCAATGTGTCTAGTAATGGAAGAGATGGGCCTAGTAGTTGAAGCTCACCACCACGAAGTAGCAACTGCGGGTCAAAACGAAATCGCTACTCGCTTCAACACGCTAACAGCGAAAGCTGATGAAACTCAAATCTACAAGTACGTTGTACACAACGTTGCTCACGCATTTGGTAAAACAGCGACATTCATGCCTAAGCCACTAGTTGGTGATAACGGTTCTGGTATGCACGTTCACCAATCTCTAGCAAAAGACGGTGTTAACCTGTTTGCTGGTGATAAGTACGGCGGCCTATCTGAAATGGCTCTTTACTACATCGGTGGTGTAATCAAGCACGCTCGTGCAATCAACGCGTTTGCTAACCCATCAACTAACTCGTACAAGCGTCTTGTACCTGGTTTCGAAGCACCTGTAATGCTTGCTTACTCAGCACGTAACCGTTCTGCTTCTATCCGTATCCCAGTAGTACCAAGCCCTAAAGCACGTCGTATCGAGCTACGTTTTGGTGACCCAGCAGCTAACCCATACCTATGCTACTCAGCAATGCTTATGGCTGGCCTTGACGGCATCAAGAACAAGATTCACCCAGGCGAAGCTATGGATAAAGATCTATACGACCTTCCTGCAGAAGAAGCTGCTGAAATCCCAACAGTTGCAGAATCTCTACAAGAAGCTCTAGCAGCGCTTAGCGAAGACCGTGAGTTCCTAACAGCTGGCGGCGTATTCTCTGACGACTTCATTGATTCTTACATCACTCTGAAATCTGACGACGTACAACGCGTGAACATGGCTACACACCCACTTGAGTTTGAACTGTACTACTCAGTTTAATCTCCAGTAGAGATAAGCTATTTCTTACTGCAACCTTGTAAGAATCGCTGACTAAATATTAGGCTCGCCTCGCAGGCGGGCCTTTTTTATATTCTCTCGACGCTCCCCTCCTCGTAACATACCTTAGACAAAAGCCCTCAGAGGCTGTCGCGCGAAATACAATAAAACCAACGCCAAACGTGAAATCATCTAACGGTGAAAAAGAGGCTAACGATATGAAAAATATACTGTTCCTGATCGGGTTAACAGTCGCACTCTCATGCTCAGCTCAAACAGTGTATACCTGGGTAGATGAAGAAGGCGTGCTCCACTTTAGTGATAACCCTAGCGCTCAAGATGCCGAAGCCCTTCGCCTGCCAGATGTGCAAGCTGCAGCACCCGCTCCTAAATTTGAGGCCTCGACTCCGGTTGACGCCGCGGCTTCATCTACAACTAAAACGGCAACGCCAGCTAAAACTCAGGCAGAAACAGAAACCACAGAGCGCGAGGTTCCCACTCAATTAGTACTCACCATGTTGACTCCAGTTCATGACCAAACTATTCGTAGCAACCGTGGGTTAATCCCGATTCAGATAGAGCTCAACCGAAAACTTGGTATTGGAGAGCAGTTACAATTAATGCTCGATGGCCGTCGTTATGGCGCTCCTCAAACCCAACCTAACTGGGAATTAAAAGGTATCGATCGAGGTACTCACACCATTGCAATTCAAGCACATAGAAGCGGCAAGCTTATTGCATCTACTAGTCCAGTCACCGTGTATTTACATCGAGCGACGCTCAAGTAGGCCAATGTGTTAAAAGAGACCAAATAACCTCTACTTTTCACCTAATCGAAGCAGCTTTCAGCGACTCTAATGAATTATCTTTAGCTTCTGGTTGATATGCGCCATACTTGAACTTAGCTACGCACCATTTTGGTGCAGTGAGAAAAACACCAGTTCAAGGACGAAATAGTGAATCGATCAGCCAAAAGCGACAGCATAGATACACATCATCTTTCCAGCGCCATTCTCGACAATATGGTGACTTCGACATTGATGCTCGATGAGCAATTGTATGTGCGATACGCCAATCCGGCAGCTGAACAGCTCTTTTCGCAGAGCGCACGACGCATCGTTGATCATCCACTAAGCCAACTTATCCAACACGCCTCATTGGATTTGGCACTGCTAACGCAACCGCTACAAAGTGGCCAGAGCATTACCGACAGTGACGTGACCTTTGTGGTTGATAACCGCCCACTGATGCTTGAGGTAACAGTTAGCCCAATCTCTTGGCAGCGAGAGACGCTGTTATTGGTTGAGATGCGAAAAATAGACCAGCAAAGACGCCTCAGCCAAGAGCTTAACCAACACGCACAACAGCAAGCAGCTAAGCTGCTGGTGCGTGGATTAGCTCATGAGATAAAGAACCCACTAGGTGGCTTAAGAGGAGCGGCGCAATTACTTGGCAAGATGCTCCCTGATCAATCTTTGAATGAATACACCCAGATCATTATTGAACAAGCCGACCGCTTAAGAGCCTTGGTCGACCGTCTGCTTGGTCCACAGAAGCCGGGAACCAAGTCAGAAGAAAACCTTCACCAGATACTTGAAAAAGTAAGGCAGTTGGTCGAGCTCGAATCCGGATCCACACTGGCGATTGAGCGAGACTACGATCCAAGCCTGCCACCAATAGTGATGGACTCAGCGCAGGTTGAACAGGCGATGCTCAATATCGTGAGCAATGCGGCGCAGATTTTAAAGGCACAAGATTCGGGCAAAATTACCATTCGCACCAGAACGGTGCATCAAGCCAACATTCATGGTCAGCGACACAAACTCGCTGCACGCATTGAGATCAGCGATAACGGCCCAGGCATCCCCGATGATTTAAAAGACACGCTTTTTTACCCAATGGTTAGCGGACGAGAGGGTGGCACAGGCTTAGGGTTATCGATATCTCAAAACCTGATCGATCAGCACAACGGAAAAATTGATGTTGAAAGTTGGCCAGGTAACACCACATTCACGATTTATCTACCGATTTAGGTCACAAGAACCTCGCGATTAAACAGCGAGATGAAGACTCAACTCGGTAACACAAAGATTAAGACATCATAAAAACAACAATGATTATCACAATAGATTTGGCTGCAAAGGAATTGAATTATGAGTAAGGGATACGTTTGGGTCGTCGATGACGACAGTTCTATCCGCTGGGTAGTAGAGAAAACACTTTCATCTGCGGATATAAAGTGTGAAACATTTGCTGATGCTGAGAGCGTATTACTTGCGCTTGAACGCGAGACTCCTGACGTATTGGTGTCTGATATTCGTATGCCCGGCATTGACGGGATTGAGCTGTTGCATCAGGTTCATCAACGCTCTCCCGACCTGCCCGTAATCATCATGACCGCGCACTCAGACCTCGATGCTGCGGTGAATGCTTATCAAAAAGGCGCCTTTGAGTATCTACCAAAGCCGTTCGACATTGATGAGACACTGACTCTCGTAGAACGAGCGATTGCGCACAGCCAAGAACAGAAACGCGAGCAAGCCAATGAAGTCGCTGAAGACACCAATGCGCCAGAAATCATCGGCGAAGCACCTGCGATGCAGGAGGTTTTCCGAGCTATTGGCCGTTTGTCTCGCTCATCGATATCCGTGCTGATCAATGGTGAATCGGGTACGGGTAAAGAGCTGGTTGCCCACGCGCTGCATCGTCATAGCCCAAGAGCCAAGAAACCCTTCATTGCTTTGAACATGGCAGCGATCCCCAAAGATCTGATCGAGTCTGAACTGTTTGGCCACGAGAAAGGCGCCTTTACCGGAGCCAACAGCGTTCGCCAAGGACGTTTCGAACAAGCCAACGGCGGCACACTATTTCTTGATGAGATCGGCGACATGCCACTCGATATTCAGACTCGCTTGTTACGTGTACTTTCTGATGGTCAATTCTATCGTGTAGGTGGACACTCTGCGGTTAAGGTTGACGTGCGTATCGTTGCGGCAACCCACCAAGATCTTGAGCGCTTGGTACATGAAGGTGACTTCCGTGAAGACCTTTTCCACCGCCTCAACGTTATCCGAATCCATATCCCAGCGCTGCGCGAACGTAAACAAGACATTGAAAAGCTAACTCACCACTTCCTAGCATCCGCCGCCGAAGAGCTCGGTGTTGAAGTGAAGACACTGCATCCTGAGACCATTTTGAAACTCAACCAACTCAATTGGCCGGGTAACGTGCGTCAGCTTGAGAACATTTGTCGTTGGCTCACCGTGATGGCGAGCGGCAGCGAAATTCTCCCTTCAGACCTGCCACCAGAGCTGTTGGAAGAAAAAGTGGTGACAACCTCAGGAGCTGGAGATAACTGGCAACAACTGCTCGCTAATTGGGCAAAGTGTGCGCTTGATTCAGGAGAAAAAGAGCTGCTGACTTATGCTCTGCCAGAGTTTGAACGTATACTGCTAGAGGCTGCACTCACCCATACTAATGGTCATAAACAGGATGCAGCTAAGGTTTTGGGATGGGGAAGAAATACCCTAACTCGTAAACTCAAAGAACTGTACTAGACCTTATATTATTTTCGATGCAGCTACTTTTTAACCAAAAAAGTGTCGCTTGGTTTGAATAGTGTCGGTACAATTACGGTACACTATTCACCAAAGTTGTAGCTAAAGATGTCTTTGAAAACACAAATTACTTTGAGAACCGCAGTGGTTCTGCCATTCGTGATGATTTTTCTGTTCACTATGGGCGTAATGGTTTTCACTCAAAAGCTAAGCTACAAAGAGATGGTGAGTGATGTTAGTGCACGCCAACTAACATCACTGACTGATAATGTTCATCAAAGCCTGTCTAATTTTTTAGAAAAGCCATTTCATGCGAACCTCTCGCTCAGCCATAACATCGGCTACCACCACCTTTATCAAGCGGGTAATCTCAGCAAGGTCCAAGACTATATTTTTTATACGTTTTCAGACCATTACACTGCTGTACCTCAACTCGATGTTATCGGCTTTGGTTCTGAAGATGGTAACTACGTCGGTTTCCGCAAAGAAGCCAATAAAGGCTACACCTTGATGGTGCAAGACGAACGCACCAATGATCAGTTGGTCATTTACCGTGGCAGTAAGATCAGTGAAGACATTCGCTCGGTAATTTCAGGTTACGATCCAAGAATCCGTCCTTGGTACACACCCGTTGCGACACAGAAAAAACCGTTATGGTCACCAATTTATGCCAATGCTGACGAGCGCCAAGAAATCACCTTATCTGCTCTCGCACCTATCTATGATGATAACGAATTCAAAGCCGTCGTAGTCAGCGACATCAAGATCAATACCTTCAATGCATTTCTCCGAAAGCTCAAAGATAGAACGGATGCCTCTGTTTACATCATCGATAAACAGCAACGCTTAGTCGCGCATTCAGGCGGAGGCAGTGTCGTTTCATGGGGCACAGGAAAAACCCACAAGGGCCAACGTCTCCTCGCAACAGAGAGTGCTAACCCCGTCATACGTGAAAGCGCCAGTTACGTAGACCAATTCCACCTAATCGATAATTTGGGCGAGCAGCGCTTTAGCTTCCGCCTAGACAACGAACGCTACTTCAACCAAATCACCCCTTACGAAGATGAGCACGGCCTCACGTGGTTTATTGGGGTGTCGATCCCTGAAAGTAATCTGCTCGGTGAATTGCCAGAAAATCAAAGAAACAGTTGGTTGCTCGGGCTGGCACTGAGTTGCCTTGGGGTCATTGCAGGATTAATTGCCTTTAATCGTGTAACCCAACCGATAACCTCGACAGCGGATGCAGCAAAACGCCTTGCTAAGGGCGATTGGGACACGAGCATGCCAAAGATGGGTCATATCTATGAAACTAGCATGTTGGTGGAGTCATTCAATGAAATGACCAACAACTTAAAGGCCTCGTTTCACGCGTTACAGTCTCAAGTTACCTATGACTCATTAACTAAGCTATACAGTCGTGAAGGCTTTATTGACGCTGCCAAGAAACATCCTGACAACGAAAAAGGCACGCTGTATTTGATTGGTATTGATCGCTTCCGAGACATCAATGACAGCCTAGGTCATTACAATGGTGATCAGCTGCTTATCATTTCGGCCGCACGCTTAAGAGGCACACTGCCATCCGAATACCTGCTGGCTCGTACTGGTGGTGATGAGTTTGCCATCTATGCGCCAAACGTTACGCAAAGCGATGATGTTCAGCTCCTGACTAATCGCTTACTTCAAACCTTCGCTTCCCCATTTTCAATGGAATCGGAGAGCGTGGTGATTAAGGTATCGATGGGGATAGTGAAGGTCTCGAATCTCCACGACATCACACTACTGTTACGCAGCAGCAGTATTGCATTGAGCAATGCGAAACAAGACAAAACCAATGTCAGTATTTATAGCCCTGAAATGGGCAAAGCATCAAGACATCGAACCAAGATGCTAGCGCGGATGAATCGAGCGATTGAGCTTCAGCAGTTCGAACCGTTTTACCAGCCTATTATTGATCTGGAATCCGGGTCAACTATTGGAGCTGAAGCTTTAGCTCGCTGGATAACCGATGAAGGGGTGATCTCGCCACTCGAGTTCATTCCTCTCGCGGAAGAGAGCGGGCTCATTTACGATATCGGAAAACAAATTCTGCATAAGTCGTGTCGAGATACAGCCATCGCGATTGAGTCAGGAAAGTGGAGCAAAGATTTCTCGATTCACGTAAATCTATCGGTCGATCAGCTAAGCGAAAGTGGCTTTGTTGAACAAGTAAAAGGCACGTTGCGAGACACAAAGCTGCCAGCAAGCAACCTGACACTAGAGATCACCGAATCACGCATCGTCGACAACGACCCGACCATCATCGATAACATGCTGACACTAAAAGCATTAGGGGTCTCAATCGCAATTGATGATTTTGGTACTGGCTACTCTTCCCTAGCCTATCTGCAAAAGCTGCCATTTGATTGCCTGAAAATCGATCGTAGCTTCGTTAGCAAGCTAGAAAAAGAGAACCTAGATAGCTCCATCGTCGCGGCCATCGTTAACATCACTAAGGGTTTCAAAGTGAGCTTGGTGGCCGAAGGCGTTGAAACACAGCAACAGGCAGAATTACTCAAGCAACTACAATGCCCGCTTGCTCAAGGATTCTTATACAGCCGTCCAGTTCCGTTTGACCAATGGCCTACCGACCTCAGCAACTCCAAACAAAGTGCCAAGGTCAAACAAAATACCACTGAGAGCCTCACCTAGTCAGGCAGAAATCGAATGAGTCAGATACAAAAATGCCAGCATGATGCTGGCATTTTTTATGTTTCTATTCTCAATCGAGCGATTAGATAACGCGAGAGAATTGCTGCTGGCGAGCCTTTGCACGTAGGTATTTATCAAAACACATACAGATGTTACGGATCAGCAAACGGCCACGCAGAGTTACGCGGATTTCTTTGTCATCGACTTCAACCAAATCATCGTTGATGAAGGTTTGTAGAAGCTCTAAATCTTCTTTGAAGTAGCGATTAAAGTTAACCGAGAATTCAGACTCGATCATGGTTTTATCAAGCTTGAAGTTACAGATAAGCTGCTTGATCACTTCACGGCGTAGAAGGTCATCACTGTCTAGTGCCACACCTTTCCAAAGTGCATGACGCAAATCATTCACCTGAGCGTAGTACTTCTTCAACTCTTTTTGGTTTTGCGCGTAAGCATCACCCACCATAGAGATCGCAGAAACACCGAAACCAATTAGGTCAGCTTCACCTTGAGTGGTGTAGCCTTGGAAGTTACGATGCAGAATACCTTCACGCTGGGCAACCGCTAGCTCATCTTCAGGTAGAGCAAAGTGGTCCATACCGATGAACTGGTAACCCGCACCCGTTAGCGTCTCGATGGTATCTTGTAAGATAGCCATTTTCTCTTTCGCTTCCGGTAGGTCTTCGTCTTTAATCTTACGCTGAGCAGCAAACAACTGAGGCATGTGTGCGTAGTTAAATACCGATAGACGACCCGGTTTCATCTCCAGCACTTGCTTCAATGTTTCAGCGAACAAAGCTTGAGTCTGCTTCGGTAGGCCGTAAATCAAATCAAGGTTAGTTGAGCGGAAACCTAATTCTTTCGCACGTTGAACCATCGCAATGATGAACTCTTCATCTTGCTCACGGTTAACCAGCTTCTGCACTTCTTTATTGAAGTCTTGCACACCAATACTCAGACGGTTGAAACCTTCATTACGCAGGTGATCAAGTACGTCTAACTCAATCTCACGCGGGTCAACTTCAATACTGATCTCAGCGTCAGCGGTGAAGTTAAATTCCTCACGTAAAATCATCATCAAGCGAGTGATTTGTGTTTTGGTCAAAAACGTTGGCGTGCCACCACCGAAGTGCAATTGAGTCACTTCACGACTATTCAATAAAGAGGCGCGTTGGCGGATTTCATGTTCGATCACATCAAGGTACTCATCCGCTTTATGCGAGTGACGAGTAATGACTTTATTACAACCACAGTAATAACAAAGCTTGTGACAGAATGGGATATGCACGTAAAGAGAGAGTGGACGCTCAGGATATTGAGTACACGCCATGTCGTAATCAGCGACGGTAAACGCTTCATGAAACTCCAACGCAGTTGGGTATGAGGTGTAACGAGGTCCCGAATAGTTGTACTTGTTTAAGATCTCTTGATCCCAAACGATTTGCTGATTCGTTGTTACTGGCTTGCTCGACATAGCGGTATTTCCAATTTAGATCCGCGAGAACCTAAGGTCTCTCAAATCATTTTACATACATTAAAATATAGACGGGTTATTTTGCCACACGACCAGTAAGGTCGTTCTAAGACAAAATCAATTTTTCAGACAAAAACTCAGAACTGCTAGCTTGATCACTAACAAAGCGTCGGGATTAACGAGACGCAAAAGGTAAGAAGGCTCATTTAACACTATCTATAAAGATAAGCTGTCTTAAGAACAAGGCGTATTAAAACTATATGTCTCAACAAAACTATATGTCTCAACAACCGCACAACTCAAGAACACTCTGTATTAAACAAGCCTCTATTTTAAAAGTCTTAGCGACTAGATCATCTGAATGTTGATTTGGTTGTTGAGAGGCTTAACCTTCTCTTGCAACCTTTTCAGATCTTCAATGACCGCATCATTCAAGCGAGTCTCTGCCTTATGGCGTGTGAGATTCTGCTGCATGCGTTCTTTCTTCGTCAGTTCCTGTCTTGCATCTCCGCGAGCCATATCTTTTACGATATGGTACAGCTCAGAAAGAGCAGGATACTCAGAATCAAAATCGACACGCTCATCACCCTGAACATTATCCATAATGATACACACTCGGATACTGATCTCAGGTAAGTCACATTGCCCTTGAATGCCCGCTAAGCACAAAGTATTTACGTTTTCGTAAATCGTCGCGTTACGTTTTTCAATGGCAAGTGCTTGATGCTGCTTTTGCAACTCCGTCTGCTTCTTCACTTGAAGTAGAAGGTAACCTGCGTAAGAGCCCAAGCCGAGAATGATAATTCCACCAGCAATTGCTAATAAGGTTACGTTCATTGGCTATTAACCTTTAAAGCTGTCTAAATCGAAATCTTCGAATTGAGATAGCAAGTCTTCGTCAGAGCTCGCTTTCTTCTTAGATGCAACCGGTGCTTCTTCGAAGATCTCTTCTTCATCGTCTTCTGGCTCTAGTAGACCTAAGCGGCCCATTAGGTGTTCGATACGATCAAGTTTCTCATCAACAAACTTCTGCAGACCAGCACCTAGGTTCTCACCATTTTCGATACGATCTAGCAATGTGTTCAGTTGAGCATCATTCTCAAGCATTTCTAACTCTTGTTCGTTAGACAGCTTGCGCTCTTGTTTAGTCGGCTTCTTCGCTGGTTCAACGATCAGCGGGATTTTTTTCTTGCTGCCTAAACGTGGATCACGAGCTTGTGCAGCTTTACGCTGTTTTGCTTCGCTACCATCTGAGTGGCGGCTGCCAGACTTAAGGCCTTTACGCTTTTTAACACGCTTACGTTCACGACCTTCAACATCAGATTCACTACGGTTACGAGTAACCATAGGCTCCGGAGCGCCAAGTGCTCCCGGCTTTCTTGATTTCTTACTACGACCCATTACTGCACTTTCCTCAGTAAAATTACATCATTTCCAAAAAATTCTAGTTCGAGCTTATCCCGCTCTGCCAAAAACTGGAATGTTTGACGACTAAAGAAGACGACATGTGTCGGGTCATTCTTGTAGTGCCAACCAGCAAACGCGTCTACGTCTATTACTAGTTTAGTCATAAGACCAATCCAGCCCTTGGGTTTAACTAAATTCAACCATTGCTGCCACACTTTGTCTGGGTGATAAAGATGCTCTATCACCTCCGTGGCAGTCATAAAGTCATACGTTTTTTCCAACACAGAGGTATCTGGGTGGTAATAGATATCGTACAACTCCATGGTGTGTCCGGCTTCTTCTAACATAATAGATAGCGTAGGGCCTGGGCCACAACCAAAATCCAACCCTTGTGAGTTAGATGAAATTTTGTCTGTTAGTGGATCCGCGATGCGAGATAAAAAGCGGCGATAGCCTGCATCACTAGGATCGTTCTCATGGAGATCATAGTGTGCTTTTTCTTCTTTTGCTTCTAACCTTTGTTCAGGTTTAACAAATACCAGTTCACATTGCTGACACTGCAGATAGGCTCTGCGTTTGTCTTCAAAATAGTGATTCACGCCTTGGTGATGGCATAAGGGACAAGTATACATAGCACATCCTTAAACAGGGATGCGAAACATACCAGAAACTGAGTTTATAGTGGAGAGGTATTGGGTGTTTTTTCATCAAATCAATAAAAAAAGCGATAGGAAAACCTATCGCTCTCTAAATCTGCCTATATCGGCCAAAATTTGCATACTCAACTTGGTACACAAATCTCCATTTGTTATTGGTGCTTTCCATGCCAAATTTGTTTGTTGTTCATCGTCCTGATGAGTTTTGGCTATCCTTTTCTAACACCTTGTTGCTGGGCTGTCCTAGCCTGATCCATTTCTGTCTATACCGTTAGACTAGATGATCATCCATATCTAAGTCAGCTCCTAGCTGATGGCGGTTACTTTACCGTGTTACAAAAAGACTACAAGAGTGCGACTTCACACTTTTGTACACAAATCGATCACACATTGATAAATCAGACATAAATGCAAAATGCATTAATAAAACCAATGCAAAAGAAAACGCCCCGACCATTACTGATCAGGGCGTCTCTTCAAACTCGCTCGAACGTACATTCCTATACTCTGGCTAAGAGCAAGAAACCGACAAATTAGTGTAAACCACCAACGTACTTCGATAAGGTATCAATATCAGCGTCTGTTAACTTTTTAGCTACATCACGCATCATCGCATTCATGTCGTTATTACGGTCACCATCGCGGAATTTTTCAAGTTGAGCCTTGATGTAATCTGCGTGCTGACCTGAAATCTTAGGGAAACCAGAAAGTTCGGTACCATTACCACGAGGGCCGTGACAAGCAATACACGCCGTTACGCCGCGTTCTGCATTACCCGCAGTGTAAAGAACCTTACCTTCATCTACTACATTTTCAGGAGTAGAGTTACTAGAGATAGGTAGAGAGGCGTAGTATGCCGCTAGGTCAGCCATATCTTCTTCAGATAAAGGCATCGCCATTGCACCCATTACAGGTTCGTAACGACCTTGCTTACCACCACTTGTCATACCTAGTTTAAGCTCTTTTAACTGCTTTTCTAGATACTTCTCATGTTGACCAGCCAGCTTAGGGTACTGAGTGATCAGACTGTTGCCGTCAGCACCGTGGCAGGCAACACATGTTTGTGATTTGGCTTTACCAGCTTCAATACTACCTTGAGCCCATACTGAGCAGCTGGCTAAAAGACTCAAAATTAGCGCTAATTTCTTCATGACATTCCATTATAATTATCAAGCTTCCAGTACCACTCTATGTTGCCACTCATGGTACAATAGGCGACCTTATGCCGAGCACGGTTATTTTACACAAATTCACAAAAAAGTAATCAATCGACTACACAAAGTCGAGATGGAGTTAACAGTGAGCGTAAAAATTCATTATCAAAACACGCATTTCATTACCAGTGCACCTGATATTCGTCATTTACCAGAAGACGAAGGGATCGAAATTGCGTTTGCAGGACGCTCCAATGCTGGTAAATCTAGCGCGCTAAATCGCGTTACAAACCAAAAAAGCTTGGCGAAAACCAGTAAAACACCCGGTCGAACTCAGCTAATCAACCTATTTAAGGTAACGGACGGTTGTCATATCGTCGATTTACCTGGATATGGCTTTGCTCAAGTACCACTTGAGATGAAGAAAAAATGGCAGAAGTCGCTAGGTGAATACCTACAACGACGTGAAAGCCTGAAAGGTTTAGTGGTATTGATGGATATCCGTCACCCAATGAAAGACCTTGACCAACAAATGATCTACTGGGCTATCGATAGCCGCATCCCAGTACAGGTTTTGTTAACAAAAGCAGACAAACTGAAAAGTGGTGCGCGTAAAGCACAGCTACTGAAAATCCGTAACGATGCAAAATCTTTCGGTGGTGATGTTGCGGTTGATGTCTTCTCTTCAATGAAGGGCATCGGCGTTGACCAACTGCGTGCCAAGATGGATGAGTGGTTTGCGCCTGCGCTTGCTGATCAAATCATTGATGAGTTAGCAGACGAAGAGCACAACGACTCAGAGTAGTTCCTCTACTTATCGCTATAGGTTAGAGCACTTACAACACGTGATTTAGCCTTATCAATGCCCCTCCTTATATAGGTGGGGTATTTTTTTGCCCAAAAATGAGTGAGTTAAGCATAAGTTTTTAGTGTTAAAAATCGGATTTAGCCACTAAAACCAATAGAAGTGAACCATACTAAAAGACACATCTAAATAATCAGAACAATGAGAAAGGAATACTCATGTGGAAAACACCATTGGCCATCATTGCACTTATGTTGGTCTCACTGACAGGGTTTGCCTCTGAAGCAGAACAAGAACAAGAACAAGCCCCACTGATCAATGTCGATATGACCTTAGACCTCGATGGCATGGAAAAGTACGCCCAAGATGCGAGTGAGTCTCTTGAGGTGATATCGCAATCTTTGCAGGCGATAGTCAACAACCCCAACCTAAGCGAAGACCAGCAACAAGCCTTGAACCAAACCGTTGAAAGCATCAATAAGCTTGCGAGCTCCACCAAGACATCCCTCAATCAACTGCCACAAGCCTTAGACCAATCTCGACTCGCCTTTAAACAAACCAGTCAAATGCTGTTGGATGATATTCAGACCAAGATCATCATTGCGCTGGCGGCCGTTATCGCCGTCATTATTATCGCTTTGACCGCTATCTATCTGCTTATCCTGAAACCAATGCAGCAAACCTTGGTAAAAGCGACCAACAATATCTCTTCGATGGCGCAATCCATCCAGATCACCGCCGAAGCACTGAAATACAGCACCGAGAAACAACAGAAAATCATGGATTACATTGAGCATTCACCGACTCAATACACTGATAAATAAGGCGTGAGCCATCAATCCTTTATCGATCACTTGTAAAATAAAAGTTATTTCAAGCGATAAAACAATCAACTTAGAGACGGATTTAAATTACCAAAAGCTGGTCGAATTCCAGATCTAAGGCAAATCAGGGGGTTTATCACTGTGCTTGAGAAAGTGTAATGAAAGACACTAAAAACGAGAGGTTTTTGGGGGGATAGCAGGTTGGAAATATTTTTCTTTCGCACAAGAAAAAACGCCCCAGTCAAATACTGACTGGGGCGGCTGAATCAGCCTAATCCAATAACGTGAAACAAAAGGTCTGAAAGATAGAACATCTTACCTCTGTACCCTACGAGATTTAATGTACAACAATTGCTCAGAAATGAAAACAACTTTTGTAGTTTTTTTTCATTAATGTTTTATTAAAACACCTAAATTCTTACTACGACCTGACTTTATTTGAGACAAAAAAAAGCCAGTGTTTGTGCACTGGCTCATACTAATTTACTTATTAAGGTCAAAAACTGATTAGTGGGCTTGATCCCAGTTGTCACCGTGGCCAGCTTCCGCGACAAGCGGCACTTCTAGCTCTGCAGCGGATTCCATCAATTCTTGTACTTTACTTTCAATTTCGGCTAAAGATGACTCTTCTACTTCAAATACCAATTCATCGTGTACTTGCATAAGCAATTTCACACGACCATCGCCTTCCGCTTGGATCCATTCATCAACCAATAGCATCGCTTTCTTAATGATGTCTGCCGCTGTGCCTTGCATTGGTGCGTTGATCGCCGCACGCTCAGCCGCCTTACGACGCATACCATTACGAGATTGGATTTCAGGAAGGTGCAGACGACGACCGTAAATGGTTTCTACGAAACCTTGCTCTGAAGCCGCACTGCGCGTGTCTTCCATATACTGCATCACGCCAGGGTAACGCTCGAAGTAAGTATCCATGTAATGTTGTGCTTCGCCACGTGGAATACCCAGTTGCTTAGCCAAGCCAAAAGCACTCATGCCGTAGATAAGACCGAAGTTAACCGCTTTAGCGCGACGACGTTGTTCCGTCGTTACCTGCTCAATATCAACCCCAATGATCTCAGCCGCGGTTGCCGCGTGGATATCTTTACCTTGTTGGAATGCTTCCAGAAGCGCTTTATCACCCGAAAGGTGCGCCATGATACGCAATTCAATTTGAGAGTAATCGACCGCTAGAATCTTCCAACCATGTTGTGCAACGAATGCTTGGCGGATACGACGACCTTCTTCATTACGAATTGGGATGTTCTGTAGGTTTGGATCCGTCGAAGACAAACGACCCGTCGCCGTTACCGCTTGGTGGTAAGACGTATGAACACGGCCGGTTTCAGCGTTGATCATCTTTGGCAGCTTATCTGTATAGGTAGACTTCAGCTTCGCAAGACCACGATACTCAATGATCAGCTTAGGTAGCGGGTAATCAAGAGCCAGTTCTTGCAGCACTTCTTCATTGGTTGAAGGTGCACCTGATGGCGTTTTCTTGATAACAGGCAGGCCCATTTTCTCAAACAGGATCGCTTGCAGCTGTTTTGGCGAGTTCATGTTGAACTCTTGCTCAGCAATCTCGTAGGCTTTCTGTTCTAGCTCATCCAGACGAACCGCAATCTCTTGCGATTGAGCGCCTAGCAACATGTCATCGATGAATACGCCAGTGCGTTCAATGCGAGACATCACAGGGATCAGTGGTACTTCAATTTCTTCATAGATGGCTTTTAGCTTTTCATCTTGCTCAATGTTTTCCATCAAACGATTATGAAGACGTAGTGTCACGTCAGCATCTTCTGCAGCGTATGGAGAGGCTTCACCCAGCTCAATCTGGTTGAAAGTAAGCTGTTTCTTACCTTTACCTGCGATCTGCTCAAATGAGATACAGCTGTGCTGTAGGAAACGTAGCGCTAGGCTGTCCATATCATGCTTGCCACCTACGCTATTGAAAACGTAAGACGCCAACATGGTGTCGTGTTTGATGCCTTTCATCTCGATACCGTAGCGCGCTAGCACACTCATATCATACTTAAGGTTCTGACCTACTTTTGCTTGTGCATCATCTTCAAGAATCGGCTTAAGCTGTTCAAGTACCCAATCACGATCCAGCTGCTGCGGTGCATCTAGGTAATCATGAGCAACTGGCACGTAAGCGGCAACGCCTTCTTCAGTCGCGAATGACAGGCCAACGAGGTTCGCCACCATGTAATCTAGGCTGTCTGTTTCAGTATCAAAGGCAAACACTTCAGCCGCTTTCAGTTTCTCTAGCCAAACATTGAATGACGCTTCATCGAGGATGGTTTCGTAGTTGCTGCGATCAATGGTCACGGCAGAGGTGTTCATTTCTACGGTAGAAGTGGTTGATGCCGTATTGCTACGCACTGCGCCCGACTTTTCATCCGCCTCAACCACACCGCTGCCACCTTCAAGTAGCTCGTTCAACCAAGACTTGAAGACCAGTTGACCGTATAGCTTAATCAGCTCATCCGTGTTTGGTTGTGCTTTTACAAGCGACTCAGGTGTCTCTTCTAACTCGACGTCCAATTTGATCGTAGCAAGCTCGTAAGACATCTCAGCGTTGTCTTTATTATCAATCAGCTTCTTAGCCATGGTCTTTGAACCACGGAAACCAAGCGCCGCAATATCATCAAGATTTTGGTACAACTTCTCGATGCTACCGATGCCTTGCAGCAAAGCAGTCGCTGTCTTGTCACCAACACCTGGAACACCTGGGATGTTATCGACTTTATCGCCCATCAGTGCAAGGTAGTCGATGATAAGCTCTGGTGGAATACCAAACTTCTCAATCACGCCTTCACGATCCATGACCACGTTGGTCATGGTGTTGATCAGAGTAACGTTGTCATCGACCAGCTGCGCCATATCTTTATCGCCAGTACTAATAAGCACAGGCATACCCATCGCAGAAGCTTGAGAAGCAAGTGTACCGATCACATCATCCGCTTCAACGCCGGGAATAGAGATAAGTGGCAAACCCATTGCACGAATCACATTGTGTAAAGGCTCAATCTGACAACGAAGATCATCAGGCATAGGTGGACGATTTGCCTTGTACTCTGGGTACATGTCATCACGGAACGTCTTTCCTTTCGCATCAAAAATTACCGCAATACGATCAGAAGCAAATTGACGCATCATGCTGCGCAGCATGTTAACTACACCGTAAACGGCGTTAGTTGGGATATCACCATTGCTCATTGTGCCAGGGTAAGCATGGAACGCGCGATATAGGTAAGAAGAGCCATCGATCAGAATCAATGGGTTATCAGGAATACGAGCCATAATGTTTGTGTATCCAGTAAGTACAGAAATTATCTGTTAAGAATGCCACGTCTGTTGGTTGGATTCCACGTTGTCGATCTGTATCCGTTCACTCGGTTGTGTTCGTTATAATCGATTTGTTGTTATTTTTTGTTCTTAGACGCAAGCGTTCTGTGGATAACTCTGTTTATATTATTTATCCACCCTGTTGAGAACTAAGGTAAACAACTCAAAAAACACCAATAAGCAACTGAAAATAAAGGATAATTTTACAGATCGAACAGATGATCAACGATCTTTTCTCGATCTTGCGTTGTGGAAAAGAATGCTGATGGCGTTTTATTCATAAAAATACGTGCCACTAAATATGCATCTTGTTGAAATGGTAGGTATAAAAAAAGCGACACCCGAAGATGTCGCCTAGCAAAAACCGGTAAAGCCATTCAAATTGAATACCACAGCTTTACCTAAAAGCTATAAATTACACTGGAAGCAATGTGAGCAATGTCGTGTCAAAAAGAACTTAGTACAAGTTCGCGAGAATTCTGTTGGGTAACCAAGTAGATACTTGAGTACTTAACATCCTTGTGAACATTTCCTCATTCCCTAAGACGAAGTTAATAATAATGATTCTCATTTGATAGTCAACAATTAAATGATAATAAATCTCATTTAATTTATATGCTGTTAACGACAGTGTTCAAATTTGCTTCAAAAAATGGATTCTATGGTCATTAATGTCTTCTTTTTCTTCAAATTTTTCGATTAGGTAACCGTTTCTTAATAACAGGCGCAGCATGGCTGAGAACTGGTTACGAGACTTAACCTTTAACTGTCTGTAGCCCTGCTCTTTCGCCCACTGTTCCTGAGCGTCTAATTGCGCCTGTGCAACGCCTTTGTTCCTCGCGAGCGGTGACACCCCACCAAACCAACTGTAAAAAGTCTGCTGATCCAATTCATAGCCGATCTTAAAACCAAGCAGCACCCCAGCCTCTTCAGCCACTAAGATAAGGTTCTTTTTCCCTACCAGCCGCTCTGAAAGAGAAGCGACACTCTCTTTTTTAGCGAACTCAGAGATCTGCTCGATCACAGACACCACTTCTTCTAACGAACCTTCACGCACGACAACTGACATCTTATTCATCCTTATAAACGAAAGGGCTGGCACAATGGCCAACCCTTTACTGATCACTTAAGTGAACTCTACACGATTACTTTTCTTTTAAGTGCTCTGCGGCTTGTGCATTGTCTTCTGCAAGCCATTCAGCCACATCTTTAGCGAAGTAAGTAAGAATGCCATCAGCACCAGCGCGCTTAAAGCACAGCAGTGATTCCATGACGGTTTCACGCTCTTTCAGCCAACCGTTTTGAATCGCCGCTTTGTGCATCGCATACTCACCAGACACTTGATATGCAAATGTCGGCGCTTGAAGTTCATGCTTCACACGGCGCACGATATCTAGGTAAGGCATGCCAGGCTTAACCATCACCATGTCCGCACCTTCATTAAGATCCATCGCGACTTCGTGAATCGCTTCATCGCTGTTCGCAGGATCCATCTGGTAGTTCTTCTTGTTACCACCTTTCAGGTTCGAAGCACTGCCGACTGCGTCGCGGAATGGACCGTAATAGCACGATGCGTATTTCGCAGAGTACGCCATAATCTGAGTGTGAATATGGCCCGCTTCTTCTAGCGCCTCACGGATTTTACCAATACGACCGTCCATCATGTCCGATGGTGCAACCACGTCAGCACCCGCTTCAGCGTGTGATAGTGCCTGCTTGATCAAGACTTCAGTCGTCTCATCATTCATCACGTAACCATCTTCATCGATGATGCCGTCTTGGCCGTGAGTGGTGAATGGGTCTAGTGCTACGTCAGTAATAACGCCAATGTTTGGCACATGCTCTTTTAGTAAACGTACAGCGCGCTGCACTAAACCTTCTGAGTTATGAGCTTCAGCTGCGCATAAACTTTTAGCATCTTGGTTCACGACTGGAAATAGAGCAATCGCAGGAACACCCAGCTTTGACAGGTAATCTGCTTCCTCAAGCATGTAGTCGATAGACAAGCGTTCAACACCTGGCATTGACTCGACAGGCTCGCGGCGGTCTTTACCCATCAGGATAAACATTGGGTAGATTAGATCATCCACAGACAATTGATTTTCTGCCATTAGGCGACGGCTAAAGTCGTGCTTACGCATACGGCGCATACGGCGACCTGGGAATTGACCTTGAATTGAAACAGACACTAGATTCTCCTTGCCTAGTCTAAGCACCGAAATACTTAGATATGAAAAGTGCTAAATACAGGCAAAAGCATATCACTGATGGCTCAGGACGCTAGCAGTAAAATATGAAACCCACTCAAAAACAGGGATAAATGGCAAAAAATGACCTTCTCCTCACACTGCCGTATACTCATGACAACTCAGTAAAGACCGCTTTCAGGACAAAACAATGATCGACACCCATGCTCATATTTACGCGAGCGAATTTGATGAAGACCGCGAGCAAGTCGTACAGCGCGCACTGGCTCAAGGGATTGATACCATTCTATTGCCGAACATCGATTTAGAATCTATCGAGCCAATGTTAGCAACGGAAGCGCAGTTTCCTGGTGTGTGCCGTTCAATGATGGGCTTACACCCTTGCTATGTCGATGCGAATATCGAGCAAACCCTCAAAACCATTCGAGCTTGGTTTGATAAGCATGACTTTATCGCCGTGGGTGAGATTGGTATCGACTTGTACTGGGATAAAACCTTCAAGGCTGAACAAGAGATGGCTTTCGTGACTCAACTGCAGTGGGCAAAAGAGCTCGATCTACCGGTGGTGATCCACACCCGTGATTCCATTGAAGAGACACTTGCCCTACTTCGTAAAGAACAAGATGGCAGCTTACGCGGGGTATTCCACTGTTTTGGCAGCAGCTTAGAGGAAGCTCAAGCGATCAATGCGTTAGGTTTTCACTTAGGTTTAGGCGGCGTTTCGACCTTTAAGAACTCAGGGATGGACAAGGTAATCCCACATCTTGATATGGATTACGTCATTCTAGAGACAGATTGCCCATACTTGGCACCAACACCGAATCGCGGTAAACGTAATGAGCCAGCCTATACAGAATTGGTGGCAAAACGCATCGCCGAATTGCGCGGAATTACCCTTGAAGAAGTCGAAAACATAACCAGCACAAATGCTAAGGCATTGTTTAATCTATGATGAATCTATTAATAAGTAATTATTACGGATTTATCCTGAATTTATTTGAGAAAGCTAAGTGATATGTATAGTATCAACCACCTGCATATGGAGGTAGTTGATTATGTGTGACCATTCACAACACTTACAACGTCAACATCGAACCCTATGGCATAAGATTTTGGGCATCAAAGAGCTCTATATATGTCAGAACTGTGGCTATCAGTTAAAGATTCGATAAACAGACATAATAAAAAAGCGGCCCTAGGCCGCTTTTTTATTATGTGATTCTTACTGAAGCATTCCGAATTAAGACTCAGCTTCTTCCTCTTCATCCGCATCTGGCTTACGCGTATAAAAACGTGCGAAGAACAGACCAATCTCAAACAGAATACACATTGGAATCGCCAACAGTGTTTGTGAGATCATATCTGGTGGTGTCAGCATCATACCGATGATGAAAGCACCTACAACGATGTAAGGACGCTTTTCAGATAGAGATTGAGGCGTTGTTGCCCCCGTCCAACATAGCAAGATAATCGCAACGGGCACTTCAAAGGCAATACCAAAAGCAAAGAACAGCGCGAGTACAAAATCAAGATAGCTTGAGATGTCGGTTGCGAACTCTACCCCCCCTAATGATATGGCCGTAAAAAAGCCAAATACCAACGGGAATACAATGAAGTAAGCGAACGCCACACCACAGTAAAACAGCAATGAACTTGAAGCCAATAGCGGCATGATCAAGCGTTTTTCATGCTTGTATAAACCCGGAGCAACAAAAGCCCACACCTGATACAAAATAAACGGAACCGCGAGGAATATAGACGCGATCAAGGTTAATTTCAGTGGTGTGAAAAATGGCGATGCAACATCGGTTGCGATCATCGTCGCCCCTTCAGGTAGACGATCTACCAAAGGTGCTGATACGAATTCATAAATATCATTAGCAAAATAAATTAGCCCGACAAATATCACTAGCACCGCGACAATCGCACGTAGTAGACGATTACGTAGTTCTAGAAGGTGGCTAATTAAAGGCTGTGTCTGCTCAGTCGAAGACATGTCAAACCTCTTAAACAGGAAGATCGAAAAGGAGCCGCGCGTGTATCTATCCAGTTGAATTGGTATCCACTTGAATAGTTATTTACTTGAATAGCTATCTATTTAAACATCTAGCGACTCAAGTATCCGGCGACTCCTCCTTGCGAGACTATTCGGTTTTCTTATCTGACGGTGCTGAAGCTTCGCTGTTGACCTGAATGGTTTCAGATTCCACAGTTTCCGTGACACTAGGTTTAGTCTCACTTGGCTTATCAGACTCAGGCTTAGCATACGGACGTTGAACCTCAGCAGCGGCCTGCTTGAGTTCATCGACTGACGCTTTAAGGTCTGGAGATAAATCTTCCATACCCATTTTTTCCGCCTTGCGTAGGTTTTCTTGCAGCTCTTGCACCTTAAGCTCATGAGAAAGTTCATCTTTCACACTATTTGCCATGCTTTTCGCTTGTCCAACAAACTTGGAAATACTGCGAATCGCCACGGGCAAACGCTCAGGCCCTAAAACCACTAACCCAACGACAGATATTAATACCAGTTCCCAAAAACCGATATCAAACACGATTTACGCCTGCTCTTTGTCTTTCTTTGTTTCAGCAGTTGTTTCAGCGTGAGCTTCTGTCTTCTGCTGTTCAATATTCTTTGGTTCGAAGTCTGCATCTTTCTTATCTGCAGGCTTGTCTTCATCGCTCATCGCTTTTTTGAAGCCCTTAACCGCTGAACCTAAGTCACCACCCATACCGCGCAGTTTCTTTGTTCCGAATAGCAAAATTACAATTACAGCAATGATTAGAAGTTGCCAAATACTGATACCACCCATTGTCATTGTCCTCGGGTCTGTCTACACATAAAAAATATTAAGAGAGTCTACTGTCTAACGACGGTAAGCTCGCCAACTAAGCAACCAAAATGTGACACCTGCGATGCCACAGCCCATAGATAGCTGCTCATAAGGGCTTGAAACTAATATTGCGGAGCATACGACTAAAGTGGCTCCAACGCCAAACAAAAACTTTCCAGTTGCTTGCTGACGCTTACTATCTCGGTAACCTTGATAAAGCTGATCCATTCTGTGGTTCATCGCTTTACCTTGGCGCAAGCTGTCATAAAGTAGCTCTGGCAGCTCTGGCAGTTTTTCTGCCCAGAATGGCGCGCGCTCTTTTACTGCGTTAATCACAGCTTGCGGCCCCACCTGATTCATCATCCAGGTTTCAAGGAAAGGCTTGGCGGTTGCCCACAAATCAAGCTGCGGATACAACTGGCGGCCTAGGCCTTCCACATACAACAAGGTCTTCTGCAGAAGCACCAACTGAGGTTGAACCTCCATGTTGAAACGTCTTGCTGTATTAAATAAGTTTAGCAACACATGGCCAAATGAGATCTCGCCAAGTGGTTTTGCAAAAATTGGCTCACACACCATGCGAATCGCGAACTCAAAGTCGTTAACGTTGGTGTTGTGTGGCACCCACCCCGAATCAACGTGCAGCTCAGCGACTTTACGATAATCTCGGTTGAAGAAAGCCAGCAGGTTTTCTGCTAAATAACGCTTATCTTCACTGTTGAGTGTGCCGACAATGCCACAATCCAAACCAATCCACTGCGGGTTATCTGGATTTTCTGGGTTAACGAATACGTTACCCGGGTGCATGTCTGCATGGAAAAAGCTGTCTCGAAATACTTGGGTGAAGAATACGGTCACACCACGTTCCGCGAGCAATTTCATGTTGGTGCCGTTGGAGTTTAACGTCTCAATATCCGAAACCTGAATACCATAGATTCGCTCTGACACCATCAAGGTTTCACTGCTTAAATCAGGGATAACCTCTGGAACATACAGCTCTTCACTGCCTTCAAAATTACGTCGCAGTTGAATCGCATTGGCCGCCTCACGGCGCAGGTCTAGTTCATCAAGTAAAGTTTTCTCGTACTCATGAACCACCTCAACAGGTTTCAAACGACGTGCTTCAGGAAGCGACTTAGCGACTATACGCGCCATTCGGTGCATCAGTTTTAGATCTGCGTCAATCACCGGGCGAATATCAGGTCGAATTACCTTGAGAACAATCTCACGACCGCTCTCTTTAAGCTTTGCGGTATGCACCTGAGCGATAGAAGCAGAAGCCAGAGGCTCGATATCAAAGTCGGTAAACCAGTTATCTAAACTGCCACCGAGCGCCTTTTCCATATCTTGTTTAGCCAATTGACCATCGAATGGCGCAACTTGGTCTTGCAACAATGCCAACTGATCCGCGATATGAGGAGGGAACAGATCGCGACGTGTCGACATCATCTGTCCGAACTTGATCCATACAGGGCCAAGCTCTTGCAGCGCTAGACGTAAGCGATGACCCAACTCTTTATCTTGATGCTTATTTTTAAGCCAAAACAGTGACTTTCGCGCCAATAAAGGGGCTTTGGTCAATTGGTGCTCTGGCATCAATTCATCAAGGCCATATTCCAACTGTACCTTGATAATATGATAAAGACGTTTCAGTTCTGTTGGGGTCATGCTTTCTCCAACAAGGCGTTCAACTTAGCTTCAAGGCGTGCTGCAGAGCTTTTCACGTCATCAACTTGATCGCAAAAGTGCGCGACTTCTAACGGTGCTGGTGCGATCTTCCACTCTTCAGTCAGAACTTGAGCAACATGGCTTTGATGTTTGCTGGCTTGCTTTGCCACAAAACCACCGACGTTTTTAACGCCTTGGACCAAGGTATGAGCAACCACATCACCTGTTACGCGCGATAACCACTCTTCCAAGTCAGGCTTGCAGTCTGTCATCAGTTGAGCAAATTTCTGAGCCAGTTGAATATCACCCTCTAAGATCAGCTTATCTTGCTTGATCAGCTTGGTGATGTTCGATTGCTCACGCAGTTCCGGTAACACCGATAAATTCAAAGATAGGTAGCAATCAGGCTGCCCTTCGTATTCCGACAACACATCAATTTGTTGGCTGAAAACGAAAGTGAGTGTTTTATTCAACTCTTTCAAATTAACTTGAATGATCTGCCCCTTTAAACGAGACAAACGACGAACCAAAGCTGGATCATCGTTCACGAAAGTATTTAAAGAGGTTTCAATAACCGCGGTTACCAATGGATCAAATGGCATGACTGTCCTTACCTTTGAAAACGGATAAGCCTTAACCTATCCGTTCTGTCTTTATTCTTATTGTTTAGCACGCTCAACGAGCCTGCTACCAAGTTCGACTAGAACTTGTAACCGCGGTGCAGCGCAACAATGCCGCCCGTTAGGTTGAAATATTTAGTATTCTCGAAACCCGCTTCCTGCATCATGCCTTCCAAAGTCTCTTGGTTAGGGTGCATGCGGATAGATTCTGCAAGGTAACGGTAGCTATCTGCATCGTTAGCAATCAGCTCACCCATTTTTGGCAATAGGTGGAAAGAGTATGCGTCGTAAACCTTTGATAGTGGCTCAAGCACTGGCTTAGAAAACTCAAGAACCAACAGACGACCACCCGGCTTAAGCACGCGGTACATTGAACGCAGCGCTTGGTCTTTATCGGTTACATTACGCAGACAGAAGCTGATGGTAATGCAATCGAAGTAGTTATCCGGGAAAGGCAACTCTTCAGCGTTCGCTTGTACATAGTGTACGTTGCCAACAATGCCGCTATCACGCAGCTTATCACGGCCAACATTCAGCATTGAGTTGTTGATATCAGCAAGAACCACGTGGCCTTTTTCACCAACGATACGCGAGAACTTCGCAGTCAGGTCACCGGTACCACCACCAAGGTCTAGGATACGTTGACCCGGGCGCACGCCACTACAATCAATCGTGAATCGCTTCCACAAGCGGTGAACACCACCCGACATTAAGTCATTCATGATGTCGTATTTAGCGGCTACAGAGTGAAATACCTCTGCTACTTTCGCGACTTTTTCGTCTTTTGCGACTGTTTCGAAACCAAAGTGTGTGGTTTCTGACTCTACTGCTGAATTTGTCTGCACGCTTGTGTCCATAATGCTGTTATCTACCATGGTAAGTTCTCATCGACAGCGCTCTTTGTATTTAGAGGCGCTGCGGCCGATTAGTTTACTTTATCCTCAGCAGGTTGTCTTTCTACTAAGGAGGCATTTTCTGAAAAAGCCTCATTTTGCGCCATTTCAGCCAAACCAATCGAGATCGGTTTCTTCACTTCAACACCCAATTGCTTGAAGCTTTCGGCCTGACGAATCACGTTGCCTCGCCCTGTCACTAGCTTATTCATCGCCCCTTGATAACTTTGGTTGGCTCTATCAAGTGAGCTGCCAAGGCCTTCCATATCATCAACAAACAGGCGCAGCTTGTCGTAAAGCTTGCTCGCACGTTCCGCGATAACTTGTGCATTTTGGTTCTGTCTGTCGTTGCGCCAAAGATTATCAATGGTACGCAGTGCCACCAGCAGGGTGGTTGGGCTGACCAAGATGATGTTTTGCTCCATCGCATCTTTCACCAAGCTAGGATCAGCCTGAATCGCCACTTGGAATGCTGGCTCAACCGGGATAAACATCAACACGTAATCCAGGCTCTGTATGCCTTTGAGCTGATGATAATCTTTCTGGCTCAAGCCTTTAATATGCGCTCGCAATGAAGCCAAATGATCACGCAATGCGGCATCACGCTGTTGATCGGTTTCGGCATTGAAGTAACGCTCAAACGCGACCAATGCCATTTTAGAATCCACCACTACTTGCTTATCTTGTGGCAAATGCACAATCACATCCGGCTGATAGCGCTTACCTGCATCGTTCTGTAGGTTCACTTGCGTTTGGTATTCGTGACCTTCGCGCAGCCCTGATTCAGCAAGCACGCGAGCCAGTACCACTTCACCCCAGTTACCTTGTTGTTTGTTATCGCCCTTTAGTGCTTGAGTCAGGTTAACCGCTTCACGCGTCATGCTTTCATTAAGGCGCTGCAGGTTTTTCAGCTCATGCACTAAGGTATGGCGCTCTTTGGCTTCTTGGCTAAAGCTATCGTTAACCTGCTTCTTAAAGCCTTCCAACTGCTCTCTTAGTGGAGACAACAAACCTTCTAGGCTCTGCTTGTTCTGCTGATCGACCTTGGCGGTTTTACTCTCAAAAAGTTGGTTCGCTAACAATTCAAACTGCTGCTTAAGTCGAGATTCAGCTTGTTCTAGCAACTGCAGCTTTTCGCTATTGGCGAGGTTTTCTTGATCATGCCTTGCTTCTTGTTCGCGCAGTTCGGCTTCCAATTCAGATTTATGGTCTTTCAGCACATTGATCTCATCAGCGTACTGCTGGCGCTCTTGCTTTACTGCCTCAAAGTAGCGCAGCTTTTCCATCGCAGCCATCACCTTACCGTGTGCTTGCTTGAGCTCGAATGCCGCTTTGTCTCGGTCATCATCTAACTCATTGAGTTCTTGTTGCGCCTCTGCGAGTGATGATTTGAGCTGAGCTTGCTGAGATTCATGCAACAAACGATCGGACTCTAGCTGCTGCTCGAGCAATCGCTGCTGAAAAGAGAGCTTCTGTTTAATCCACCAACCCACGACGCCACCGCTGACGAGCGCGCCAGAAATTGCAGCAATAAGCGTTGCCTGATGTTCGATAATCCATTGCATGATAATGATTTAGCCTAATTGGAAATAACTCATTAAATGGTATTTTGATACTGGATAAATGTCCAGTTTGCCGTATTAAAATTCGACAGATAGACTAGGCGCTCCGTATTCTGTCCCATCAAATTAAAATGAGTTGCCATGAACGAACGTCGTGCCTTAGGCTTTGGCCTTTCCGCAGTACTGCTGTGGTCAACGGTCGCTACTGCTTTTAAGCTGACCCTTGCTGAGTTTTCACCTATTCAAATGCTGACTATCGCTAGCATTGTGTCGTCGATTGCGCTGATCGCAGTCTGCGCCTTTCAGGGCAAGCTTTCTCAGCTGAGTACTACGTTCCTTTCAAACCCTTGGTATTACTTACTGCTCGGCTTGGTCAACCCATTGGCCTATTACCTGATTCTATTCAAAGCATACGACCTGCTTCCCGCTTCACAAGCTCAAGCCATCAACTACAGCTGGGCGATCACGCTAACCTTAATGGCAGCGGTTTTTCTAGGGCAAAAGATTCGTAAACAAGATTGGATTGCGTGTACCTTCAGCTATGCGGGTGTGGTAGTTATTGCGACCAAAGGCGACGTGTTAGGAATGCAGTTCGATAGCCCACTCGGTGTGGCGCTAGCGCTGCTTTCAACTTTGCTTTGGGCGGGATACTGGATTCTCAACACCAAAAACAAGGCAGATCCTGTGGTGGGTGTACTGCTTGGTTTCTTAGTGGCATTGCCATTCGCGATCGGTTTAACCATTTTTGAGGGCGAAAGCTTTAGCCAAATCACGGCGAAGGGCTGGATGGCGGTGACTTACGTTGGCCTATTCGAGATGGGAATTACCTTTGTATTGTGGTTATCAGCACTCAAGCTAACCAACAACACAGCTCGTATCAGCAACCTGATTTTCGCATCACCATTTATCTCGTTGATGCTACTTTCCACGATTATCGGCGAAGAAATTCACCCAGCGACACTGTTTGGCTTGGTACTGATCATTGCTGGTTTAGTGGTTCAACAGATCAAATTTTCAAAAAACAAAACTGCGTAAATAAGAGCGAAAAGACTCGATTGATCGAGAAAGTCATCAATTGAGTTACTTTTAACGCTAAACTAGATACAAAAATGGCGAGTCGTATGACTCGCCATTTTTATGTAATTTTAAATCTATGGGTAAGCTTAAACCCACTGACCTGCTGCAAAGCCAGAACTCCAGCACCACTGGAAGTTATAACCTCCAAGCCAGCCTGTTACGTCCATCACTTCACCGATGAAGTAGAGGCCAGAGACGCTCTTACATTCCATGGTTTTTGAAGATAGGTGATTGGTGTCCACGCCACCTAGAGTTACTTCGGCCGTTCGGTAGCCTTCAGTGCCATTTGGCGCAATTTTCCAGTTCTCTAGGTGCTCAACAATGCCACTAAGCTGCTTTTCGTTGAACTGTTTAAGCGGCTTGTCTTCCAGCTCTTTACGGTCAATCAACACCTCAACAAAACGCTTTGGTAATGCTTTCGCTAAGGTATTTTTCAGGCTTTGATTTGGGTGTTTCTCGCGAGAATTTTCAAGTAGCTCGGCAACGTCTACTTCTGGAACTAGATTAATCGAAACCGACTGACCCGCTTTCCAGAACGAAGAAATTTGCAGTACTGAAGGACCCGATAGGCCGCGGTGAGTAAACAACAATGCTTCTTTGAACAAGGTTCCGTCTTGCGCGGTGATCTCGGCAGGAATTGCGATGCCAGAAAGCTCAGCGAAAGCTTCTTTATCTTCTTTATGTAGAGTGAATGGCACCAAGCCTGCGGTAGTTGGCATCACAGACAAACCAAATTGCTCTGCAATCTTGTAACCAAATGGCGTTGCGCCCAGCTTAGGCATCGACAAACCACCAGTCGCTACCACCAGTGAGTCACACTCAACTTGGTCGGTATTGAGATGCATCTTGAAGCCAGAATCGGTCTTTTCGATAGAATGAACATCACAACGATAACGCTGCTCAACTTTCGCCTGCTTACACTCGTCAAGCAGCATACTCACGATGTCTTTTGCGGTATGGTCATTCACACAGAACAATTGGCCGTGGTCTCGCTCTTCGAACTCAATACCGTACTTGCTCACCATTGAGATAAAATCCCAGTTGGTGTATTGAGATAAAGCTGACTTCACGAAGTGAGGGTTATTACACAGGAAGTTGTTGGCTGAAACATCATAGTTAGTGAAGTTACAACGACCGCCACCTGAGATTAAAATTTTTCTGCCTGGTTTCTTTGCATGATCAACCACCAGCACTCGTCGGCCGCGTTTACCAGCTTCCGCAGCACACATTAAGCCCGCGGCGCCCGCACCAATTACGATTACATCAAATTTTTCACTCATGTGGTTCTGCTTTTCTTCACTTTTGCAGCCCGAGTACGCCCTGTTCTCGAAATGCCATCAATAAAAAAGGATGTGCATAAACAGCACATCCTTACTAATTGCTCGCTATTTTAGCGGCAATTTTAAACTTTGCAATTGATGTTCAATTGTACAATTTGCAGACAACATCAAAACCACGACTTGGCTTAGCAAACCAACAACCAAAGCTTTACACCAAAAACTAAGTTCTACTTCACACGCACTAAATAACTTAGACGATGAAAGAAGCCAGCAACGTTACACCCAGAAGGGCGGAAGAGAGTATGAATAACTGTCTCACACGATCACACTTGGAAGTGAACACTTCATCATGGTGATGGTGATACTCTTTGCTTTTGATGTAACTAAACAGACGAACCTGTTTGGTCATATTGCCATGAGTTGTGAAAAAACCGCCTCCGTCTACTTGTTGATAAAGTAGAGGATGCGCTTCTCGCATAATATAAATGAGCGTTCTTAGCGCAGTAAAATAACGCGCCCAGTTCACGCAAGTCACAACCATTAGTGCAAATAGAATAGTGTCGCCGCTGATCATCCTTTCCTCCCTACATCTTCATAAGAAAACTCAAAAGAAAAAGATAATCAGTGTCTTTCTCGTACTACCTAAACGGCAGGAGCTTCCATAATTGAAGATGAACCATCTTTTGCCAATTGCGCTAGGTCTTTATCAATAAAGAACAGTGCCTTACCGTCTTCACCAACAAGTTCTAGCTTATCCAATACACCTTTAAACAACTTCTCTTCTTCGTGTTGCTCTGCAACGTACCATTGCAGGAAGTTAAAGGTTGAGTAGTCTTGTGTGCTGAAAGCAACGTGAGCCAGTTTGTTGATCTTTTCAGTAATCATCTGCTCATGTTCATAAGTTTCACGGAACACTGCGCCAAGGCTTTCGAATTCGTGTTTTGGTGCTTCAATTGCACCCAAAATTGGCATTGCACCTGTTTCGCTTACGTAAGTGAAAAGGCGCTGCATATGTTCCATTTCTTCTACTGCATGAACACGCAGAAACTCTGCTGCACCTTCAAATCCTTTGTCTTCACACCAAGCACTCATTTGTAAGTATAGATTGGATGAGAAAAATTCTAGGTTAATTTGATCATTCAGTTGCTCAACCATAGTTTTTGACAGCATTTAAGACTCCTAATTACATCCTCAATTTTCTCTACTATATCACTTTTTAATGAATATCTCGCAGGCCATTAGTTAACCAATATTTCGAGCTGTCATTACGCAAGACAGTGGATATGAGATCACTTCAGCAAAAAAAGCCACCGCATAGTGCTAATCTTTAAACAGACAATGAATAAAGGAGGTAGAGATATGAGTTACAAACATATTTTGGTCGCGGTCGATTTATCAGAAGACAGCAAATTAATTGTGGATAAAGCGGTAGCATTGGCAAAGCCATTGGAAGCCAAAGTCTCTTTTATCCATATCGATATTAACTACGCGGAACTCTACACTGGCCTGATTGATATCAACATGGCCGAAACGCAACATAACGCGATGGAAGCATCTCGTATTCAGCTGCAAAATTTTGCGGAGCACGCTCAATACCCGATCACCCATACCCTGGTGGGCAGTGGCGATTTGAGTCATGAGCTGTGTGACACCATCAACGAGTTCAATGTTGATCTCGTGGTTTGCGGTCACCATCAAGACTTTTGGAGCAAACTGCTTTCTTCAACACGACAACTGATCAACGCCTCTCCGGTTGATATGCTGGTCGTGCCTCTAAGAGATTCAGAAGACTAATGATTTAAGGTTAGGTAACATACAGCTCATATCTTATTAACGAAGTTTTACTATGAGCTATTTAGCTGGTGTTACCCTCCTATGGGCCTTCTCCTTTAGCCTGATCGGCGTTTACCTTGCGGGTCAGGTTGATTCTTGGTTCTCTGTTTTAATGCGTGTTGCCCTTGCTGGCGTCGTATTTCTTCCTTTCCTAAAGTTTCGCGGCGTATCACGTAAGCTGATCGCTAAATTGATGACTATTGGTGGTATCCAGCTTGGCCTGATGTACTGCTTCTACTATCAGTCTTTCTTACTGCTATCTGTTCCTGAAGTCCTTTTGTTTACCGTTTTCACGCCAATTTACGTCACGCTGATTTATGACTTTCTCAAAGGGCAATTCTCTCCGTGGTACCTAGTGACTGCGGCAATTGCGGTATTAGGCGCGGTATTCATTAAATTCGCAGGCATCAACGAAAACTTTTTAGTTGGCTTCCTCGTCGTGCAAGGCGCGAACCTGTGCTTTGCTATCGGTCAGGTGGGCTACAAAGTTGTGATGGAGAAGGAATCGACCGAGTTACCTCAGCGAACCATATTTGGTTACTTCTACTTAGGGGCGCTATGTGTCGCTTCGGTTGCTTTCATGCTACTGGGCAATCCAGAGAAACTACCCACCACCACACTTCAATGGGGAATCCTGATCTACCTTGGCTTGATTGCTTCGGGGCTGGGTTACTTTATGTGGAATAAAGGTGCATGCATGGTGAATGCCGGTGCACTGGCGGTAATGAACAATGCATTGGTTCCTGCTGGTCTTGTGGTGAATATCCTGATTTGGAACAGAGATGTCGATTTGGTTCGATTGTCTATTGGTGGCGCCGTTATCTTGTTCTCTTTGTTCGTCAATGAGACTTGGGTGAAGAAGCGCGTAGCAAGATCCGCAAGCAACGCTTAGCTGATTTGAACGAGATACATAAGCTAGCTCGGATAACCCCAAAAAGCAAAAGAGCGACCTAAGGTCGCTCTTTTTAAATCATCGCTGTAGCAATAAACCATTCGAATCAACTTCAGTGAATGTGATTATGGCTCACTACCTGAGTCTTGGTTTCAGTGAAGGCGACATCATCAAATTGTAGATTGATGCGTTCAAGGTCACTTTCCAGTTTCTGGCTTTTCTTAAACAGCTTTTGCTGTTTCTTAATCATCTTCGCGAGCTTTTTGTTGTACTTCTCTTGTTTCTTAGCTGCTTTCTTCGCTTGTTTGAGTTCAGCTTTCTCATCACTACTCGCCTTCGCCATCAGTTTTTTCAACTTGGCTTTTTTCTGTGCTGCCTCTTTTTTTGCAAGCTCAGGAACAATATCAGTTGCGGCTGGATCGAACATTTGCACGCTAGGCTCAATTGTCTCGTTGATTTCTGCAAGCGATAGCTCTGGTGCAGGTAATGTTTCCGCTAACAGGCCGCATGCGACTTTCTCTTCAACGGGTTTGTTTTGACAACCAATAGGTGGAATTGCGGTTGGTTTGCATAGATTCGCTTGATCCGCCGAAGAACGCGCACAAGAACGACACACGAACTTAGGTTCAGTCACCAAGCTGTGGATCTCGCCCAAGTGTTCAGTGATATCTCGACGGTTTAACTTACAAAAGCGTTTAGCCATGCTACAACTCCAGCTAAGAATAATAATGATTCTTAGTTAGATATACATCCGTAACGCGACTATCGCAAGTGTTAAATGGCAATTTATCGTATTTATGACGGGAAATTTTCTTAGCGTGTATCTAAGTTATTGATGCATCAATTAAGTCATTGATGCTTTCACATAGACGTCAAAGCGGTTCTTTTTGGTTTCTATCGCCATACTCGGTTTTTGCTCGTCTAACCAAGCTGCGTAATCCGGTCTTTTGACCACAACGCGCTTCGATGCCAATTTCATCGCCGGCTCAAATAGACCATCAGCATCCAGATCGGCACCCACCAAAGATTGGAATACGCGCATCTCTTTTTTAACCAAAGCCGATTTCTTTTTGTTCTCTGGATGTGGGTACATTGGGTCTAGATACACCACGTCTGGTTGTTCGAAATCAGGATCGTTACTGAGCTTATCTAGCGCATCGTGACTCGAAGCGTGAATCAACTTCATACGTTCGCTGACCCAACCACCGATGTCTGGGTCTTGTTGCGCTCGCTGCAAGCCATCATCGAGCAGTGCTGCCACAACGGGGTGACGCTCGACCATTTGTACCTTACAACCTAGAGAAGCCAACACAAACGCATCGCGCCCTAAGCCTGCAGTGCCATCGAGGATAGTTGGCGTTGCGCCTTTGTTTAAACCAGCGGCTTTGGCAATCGCCTGACCTTTACCACCACCAAACTTACGTCGGTGACCGACAGCGCCTCCCACTAAATCAACAAAGATAGCGCCAAGCTTAGGCTCATCGACTTTACGTAGCTCAAGTCGCTCACTAGTCAGTACCAAAGCAAAATCACTGCTTTCATCATGAGATAAGTTCCAGCGGGTCGCTAAGTCATTCAAATGATCGATTTGGGTAGCATCTTCGCAAATCAGTTGTAGTTGCAAGGTCGTCTCCAACAGACAGTAGTATTCAAAACAAAAGAGGCAACCAGTTTACCTGATTGCCTCAACAATACATATTAGCGGTGAAAAGTATTCACAGCTAAAGTCGGCTTACCTAAACCAATTGTTCTATCTCGCGCTCTTGCCTTAACTCTTCAACGAGCTCCGCCAGTGGCTTAGGTCGCCCTATGATGTAGCCCTGAGCGTAGTTCACACCAAGCTCGATCAACTTATCTATGATTTGAGTATTTTCAACGAACTCAGCCACGGTATGTTTACCCATCTGCTTAGCTAAATCATTGATCGAGCGAACCATCACATGGTCCATCTCATTGACATCAATATCACGTACAAACAAGCCATCGATCTTCACAATATCGACCGGCAGTTTTTTCAGATAACCAAACGACGATAGCCCTGAGCCAAAGTCATCCAGTGCAATCATGCAGCCGAGCTCTTTGATTCGAGTGAAGAATTTGATCGCCTGCTTCATGTTACTCATCGCAGCCGTTTCGGTGATCTCTAAACAAATCTTATGACACGGTATCGATGAGTCACTCAGGCTATCTATCAAGAACTCGACAAACTCACGGTTACCCATCGAGTGACCGGAAAGGTTAATTGAACACATCCCCAACTCATCAATGATATCTGGTCGTTGTTCCAACCAACTCAAGGTTTGACCCACCACTTGGCGGTCAATCAAATGCGCGATGTTGTAGCGCTCAGAGGCTGGCATGAAGATCCCCGGAGAGATGTACTCACCTTTGATATTCTTGATACGTACCAAGATCTCAAAATGCATTTTTTCACTATTTTCATCTAGACCAAGAATGCGCTGAGCAAACAACTCTAAGCGGTCATTCGCCAAAGCCTCATGCACTAAGTTGACGCACTCCATCTCTAAGTGACGACGACGCAGGTCTTCATCATCTTGATGGTAAAGGTTATAACGGTTACGGCCTTCTTCTTTAGCCGCATGACAAGCCGCATCCGCCTGAGCATGCACCATCTGCGGTGAAGCCGCAGTATGGTCAATCAATCGAATGCCAATAGAGCAGGTCAGGTTGAGTCGAATATCATCCCACAAGAACGGATTCTCGCTCATCATCGAGATAATACTGCGACACACATTCACCGCATCTCGCTCAGTACAGTCTTTCATTAATACTGCAAACTCGTCACCGCCCATTCGCGCTAACACCGCATTATAAGGCAGTACATCTTCCAGCAATTTGGCGCTAAACATGATTGCGGCATCACCCGCTTCATGCCCTGCGGTGTCGTTCAGGACCTTCAACTGATCCAAGTCTAAGAACAACATTGCGTGAGTTCGCATGTGACTCTCAACCTCTTTGAGCGCTTTTTGCAGCTCTTGCTCAAAATGGTTACGGTTGAAGGTATCAGTCAGCAGATCATAACGAGCTTGATACTCTAACTTTTCAGAGAGCTCGTGCGTTTCAGTGATGTCTTCGCCCACAATCAACAGCTGATCAGACTCCACTAGCGGGCGGATATTTTCTCGAATCCAGATCTTGCTGCCGTCCGCATGGCGATATTCGATATCACGACGCCATACCCCACGAATCTTATGTTGTGGTTGCAGCAAAATATGACGTGGAATCATCGCATTCTCGTCGACATAGAACTCTCGAGGGCGGTGCCCTAATAGTTGTTCTAGCGGGTAACCTAGTAACTGCTCCGCAAACTGGTTCACTTGTTGGATGCGGTTATTGCCATCGAGGGTAATCATCATCACCGGTTGTTTGTCGTAATATAACTTGAGGTTCGCTTCGCGCTGGAACAGTTTATTCTCAGCCAGCTTACGAGAGGTCACGTCACGCGCTTCAAACAGGAACTGAGTGTCTTCCTTCTCATTGCCTGGCATCGGCTTCAATGAAATATCCAACACCATCGCACCACGATCACGACACCACACCTCAGCTTCAAATCGTAAGGCTGGGTGTTCACTTTTAGTGATGAAATATTCACTTAGCACTTCTCGTGCAGAATCTTCCCAATGTTGATGTTGCTGCAGAGGTGTTCCCAGTTTATAGCCTTGGTTATAAAGCAGCTCATGTAGCTTGCTGTTACTCGACAACAACACACCGCCCTTATCAATGATCCCCATAAACTGCAGGCTTTGGTCGAATATCGACTCAAGCAGCAGCTGGCTTTGTCGGCTGGCACGTTCACTTTTCTTTAGGCGATTGAGGTAATACACCAATGTCGCGATGACACACGACATAACCAAAAACAGCAAACCTACGGTGCGAATTTCATCGCGGTAGCGTACTAAAAATGACTTTGGCTTGTTGAGGAAGGTCACCGAGGCTTCATTCTCGGCACCCAAATCCCATCTTGAGATCTGTTGGTAGTCAAGTTTGATTTCTGGCGCGCCAGCAACCACCAATGGCAATGGTGCCTTGGGGTTTTTCAGTACACTCAACAATACGCGCCCGGTGTCTCGGCCTTGCGTTTCTCCGCTTTGAATCACACCACCAATCGCACCAAAACCTAGCCCTAGATCGTGCACCATGTACAATGGAATTTGGGTCTTAATATTCAGTTGTCGCCAATCTTCATCACTACTCACTCTGCCTTGTGCATCGCGGTAATACGCCCAAAACAGCAAGCTTTTTCCTAGGTCAACACGTTGAGAAAAGGCCATTAACTCTTGGTAGGAATCCGGCACATAGTGCTCAACGAGATCAGAAATATCGGGATGGTTTTTGATAAATAAATCGATTTGAGAGCGAATCGCCTCACCCGTGACCGAGTGATCAGTAACAATATAGATTTTCTTTACGGTCGCTTGAAGACGCTTAACCAACTCAATATTGCCAACTAAGTCGATATCTTCGGTGATGCCCGTCGCGTTCAAACCTTCGATCATTTCAGGGGAGAAGTTGTTGATACCACCAAAGATGACTGGCGTATCTTTGAGATCGGGCGCAAGGCGCTTCATTAAGTTGAGCGCGTTATTATCACTAACGACAATCGCTGCAAATTCTTCATGCAGTAGCTTGGTATGATAAAGCTGATACACGCGCTCTAGGTATTCTGGGTTTTGAGTGCGTTTACTATCGAGATAAACCACACGGTAAGACAGCCCGTCACGATCGAGCTCATCTGATAATCCTTTATGGAAATCATCTGTCCAGAAAAAGCCTTGGTGGTAAGAGTGGATCACCAATACATCCTTTGCCTGAGCTGAAGCAAACACACTCCAACACATCACAATAAAAAATAACGAAAATCGCACTGAATTCACCCTAACCCTATAGTTACTGCTAATATTATCACCCTTGGCTATGATGTGTACTCAGGCCGGTATGTTTTTCATTCAATCTAAGGATTATGCATGTCCACAACCACAGCTCGTCTCGATGATCTAGACCGTGCCATCCTCAAAACCTTGATGGAAGATGCACGTACTCCTTATGCTGAAATGGCAAAGCAGTTCGATGTCAGCCCTGCGACGATTCACGTTCGTATCGAAAAGATGAGATCGGCCGACATTATTGAGCGTACCGAGGTTGTGGTAAACACGAAAAAGCTAGGTTACGACGTGTGTTGCTTTATTGGTATCAACCTCAATGCTGCCAAAGATTACCACTCAGCGATCGCCAAGCTGAATGCCTTAGATGAAGTGGTTGAGGCGTACTACACCACTGGTGCTTACAATATCTTTGTAAAGCTGATGTGTAAGTCGATTGAAGAGCTGCAGTTTGTATTGATAGATAAGCTGCAAGCAATCGATGAAGTTCAGTCGACAGAGACACTGATTTCATTACAGAACCCTATCAACCGCAACGTTAACCCATAATCGTTGATAAATAGATACAAAAAGAGCCTCACAAGGAGGCTCTTTTTACATTCTTATCAGCACAATATTAAGCGCTGATACCCGCATGGCGCAGCATCGCATCAATTTGTGGCTCACGACCACGGAAGCGTTTAAACAGCTCCATAGGCTCTTCACTGCCACCCATTTCAAGGATGTTATTCAGGAAGCGATTGCCCGTTTCAGTGTTGAAGATACCCTCTTCTTCAAATGCCGAAAACGCATCAGCTGAAAGCACTTCTGCCCATAGGTAGCTGTAGTAACCTGCGCTGTAACCACCAGCGAAGATATGACCAAAGCTGTGTGAGAAACGGTTCCAATCAAGGCTTGGCAGTACCGACACCTTAGATTTCACATCCGCTAGCGTTTCTAGTACGCGAGCACCCACTTCTGGGTCGTATTCTGTGTGCAGTGTAAAGTCAAACAGGCCAAGCTCTAACTGACGCAGAATAAACATCGCAGATTGGAAGTTCTTCGCTGCTAGCATCTTCTCTAGCATCTCTTTTGGTAATGCTTCACCGGTTTCGAAGTGACCAGAGATAAACGACAGCGCTTCTTCTTCCCAACACCAGTTTTCTAGGAACTGACTCGGTAACTCAACCGCATCCCAAGGCACACCATTGATACCCGCAACTGCACCCGCTTCTACTTGCGTTAGCATGTGGTGGATACCGTGGCCAAACTCGTGGAACAGAGTCACTACTTCATCATGAGTAAATAGCGCAGGCTTATCACCAACTGGCTTGTTGAAGTTACACGTTAGGTAAGCGACAGGTGTTTGTAGCTCGCCAGATTCAGTAATACGACGACCACGACAGTCATCCATCCAAGCACCGCCACGTTTGTGCTCACGTGCGTATAGGTCTAGGTAGAAGCTACCGCGCAGTGCTCCTGTCGCATCAAAGATATCAAAGAAGCGCACTGACTCATGCCATGTGTCGACGCCTTCACGCTCTGTTACCGACATACCAAACACACGATTCAGTACCTCAAACAGGCCTGAAACCACATTAGATTCTGGGAAGTAAGGACGAAGTTCTTCATCAGAGATCTCGAACAGGTTCTGCTTCTGCTTTTCGCTGTAGTAAGCGATGTCCCAAAGATTTAGTTCAGAAACTCCAAACTCTTTTTCAGCAAACTGACGCAGTTCTTCAACTTCGCGTTCACCTTGCGGTTTTGCTTTTACTGCTAGGTCGTTTAGGAAACCAAGTACTTGGTCTGGCGTTTCAGCCATTTTGGTCGACAGTGATTTTTCGCTGTAAGTGCTGAAACCTAGCATACGAGCGATCTCGTGACGCAGTTTAAGCTGCTCTGTGATGATCTCAGTGTTGTCCCATTTGCCTGCATTTGGACCGCGATCTGAAGCACGAGTTACGTAAGCTTCGTACAACTCTTTACGTAACGCTTGGTTATCACAGTAAGTCATCACAGGTAGGTATGATGGGATATCTAGAGTCATTAGGTAACCTTCTTGCTCTTTAGATTCGGCCGCCGCTTGAGCTGCCGCCAGTGCCGATTCAGGCATACCCGCCAGTTCAGCTACGTCTGTGATCTGTTTGCTCCAACCCATGGTTGCATCAAGCACGTTGTTTGAGAATTGAGAGCCTAGCTCAGACTGACGCTTGCTGATCTCACCGTAACGGTGCTGTTCGTCAGCTGGCAGGCCAATGCCTGACAGCTCGAAGTCACGAAGTGCATCGGTAATGGTTTTTTGTTGAGCTCGGTTCAGTGCAGAGAATGCTTCGCTCGCCTTGATCGCTTTGTACGCTTCAAACAAGCCTTTGTGTTGGCCAACCCAAGTGCCGTACTCAGACAGTACTGGTAGGCAGCTCTCATACGCTTCACGCAGTTCGTCGCTGTTCACAACAGAGTTCATGTGGCTTACTGGTGACCAAATACGGCCTAAACGATCATCCACTTCTTCAATCGGAGCAACGAGGTTGTCCCAGCTTGGCGAAGTATTACCTTCAAGTACTTGTTCTATCTTGTTGCGACACGCTTCAATCACTTGCTCAACCGCTGGCTTAACGTGCTCAGGTTTGATTTGTGAAAACGGAGGTAAGTCCGTGAAGGTTAATAGCGGATTAGACATATAAACATTCCTTTGGCTTTAGAGACTTTCGTCTTTTTTATAATGAGGTCGTCTTACAGTCATCAGGCTCAGGTTCGCCCTAACAAAATCACCTGCGAATAGTTATTAAATAGTGCCCAATAAGGCAAATTTCAATAGTAGAACCAATAACTAACCACATATTGCGAACGACTGCTCCTGAATTGTTCGAGAATTTATGGTCCATTGAGGGTTATAATGGTCTGATTAACCCCACCTACACTAACCACACTCTAAATCGAGAGTGTTACGAGAGTTTAATTTGTTAAGTTATCGCCACAGCTTCCACGCAGGTAACCATGCCGACGTAGTAAAGCATATCGTACAGAGCCTTATTCTTAATTCTTTGAAACAGAAGGATAAGCCTTTTGTTTATCATGACACTCACTCTGGTGTAGGTCGTTACGACTTAACGCATGAATGGTCTGAAAAAACCGGTGAATACAAGCAAGGTATTGCACGCGTTTGGGAACAACAGAACCTTCCTGAAGACATTCAAAGCTACCTTGAGTCTATCTCAACACTAAACAACGGCGACAAACTGCGCTACTACCCAGGTTCACCACGTGTTGCACGTGCCCATCTGCGCGACCAAGACCGCATGGTACTGACCGAGCTTCACCCAGCCGATCACCCGCTGCTTGAGCAAGAGTTCCATCGCGATCGTCAGGTATCTATCTACAAAGAAGATGGTTTTCAACGCTTAAAAGGCAGCCTGCCACCAAAAGAGCGTCGTGGTTTGGTACTTATCGACCCGCCTTATGAGCTAGCAAGAGAGTACCGCGATGTGGTGACAGCGATTGCTCAAAGCCATAAGCGCTGGGCAACCGGTATCTACGCAATTTGGTACCCGGTAGTAAACCGTTGTGACATCGAAGATATGATCGAAGGCCTTGAAGGCTTAGGCATCAATAAGATTTTACAAATCGAACTTGGCGTATCACCAGACACCAACGAGCGCGGCATGACAGCCTCAGGCATGATTGTTATCAACCCGCCTTGGAAGCTAGAAAGCCAAATGAACGAGATTCTTCCATTCTTGAAGGAAGCAATTGCACCGGCAACCGGTCACTTCAAAGTAGAGTGGATCGTACCCGAGTAATCTCGAATCCACATCATAGACTGAAGAATCTTCGACAGACTGTGATGTGGACGAATAAATTTTAAACAGGGAGATTGAGTTCAACCGATCTGCCCTCAATATAATAATTAGACAATTTAAGAATCTATAGGACGTAGGTATCCAGTGCTCTCACTGTGACTACAACCTTCAATAAATGGAGAAAGTAATGGCGACTCATTTTGATTACATCTGTATCGGTGGCGGTTCAGGCGGCATCGCATCAGCAAACCGCGCTGCTATGCACGGTGCAAAAGTTGCACTTATCGAAGCTCAAGACCTTGGTGGTACTTGTGTAAACGTTGGTTGTGTTCCTAAAAAGGTAATGTGGCACGGCGCTCAAGTCGCTGAAGCTATCAACCTATACTCAGAAGACTACGGCTTCGACGTTGATGTAAAAGGCTTCAACTGGGGCAAACTGGTTGAAAACCGCCAAGCGTACATTGGTCGTATCCACCAATCTTACGACCGCGTACTAGGCAACAACAAAGTAAACGTAATCAAAGGCTTTGCTAAGTTCGTTGATGAGAAGACTGTTGAAGTTAACGGTGAACACTACACAGCAGATCACATCCTGATCGCGGTAGGTGGTCGTCCAACGATTCCAAACATCCCAGGTGCAGAATACGGCATCGATTCAAATGGCTTCTTCGACCTGATGGAGCAACCAAAACGCGTTGCTGTTATCGGTGCAGGCTACATCGCAGTTGAGATCGCTGGCGTTCTAAGCGCACTTGGCACAGAAACACACCTATTCTGCCGTAAAGAATCTCCACTACGTAGCTTCGATCCAATGATCATCGAAACGCTAGTAGAAGTAATGGAAGCTGAAGGTCCAACACTTCACACGCACTCAGTGCCTAAAGAAGTTGTGAAAGAATCGGATGGCACACTGACTCTACACCTAGAAAATGGCAACACTCAAAACGTTGACCACCTAATCTGGGCTATCGGCCGTCACCCAGCGACTGATGCTATCAACCTTGCATCAACTGGCGTTGAGACAAACGACCGTGGCTACATCAAGGTAGACGAATTCCAAGCGACTAACGTTCCTGGCATCTACTGTGTTGGTGACATCATGGAAGGCGGTATCGAGCTAACACCTGTAGCAGTTAAAGCAGGTCGTCAGCTTTCTGAGCGTCTATTCAACGGTCAAACTAACGCGAAAATGGACTACAACCTAGTCCCTACTGTTGTATTCAGCCACCCACCTATCGGCACTATTGGTCTAACGACTCAAGAAGCAGAAGAGCAATACGGCAAAGACAACATCAAGGTTTACACATCTGGCTTCACTGCGATGTACACAGCAGTCACCAAGCACCGTCAACCTTGTAAGATGAAGCTAGTATGTGCTGGCGAAGAAGAGACTGTAGTTGGCCTGCACGGCATCGGTTTCACTGTTGATGAAATGATTCAAGGCTTCGGCGTTGCAATGAAGATGGGCGCAACCAAAGCAGACTTCGACTCTGTTGTGGCGATTCACCCAACGGGCAGCGAAGAATTCGTTACCATGACAGGTTAGTGTAGGAAAAGTATCTTACACACATAGGTAAATCTGGAAAATAACCAATCACTGACTATGCTCAATGCATAGCCAGTGATCTTTTCTAGGTATATTTATGTCGTCACTCATACATTCAAGCGATATTTTCAAAGAAACAAAGTTACGCACATCAAGCAATGGGCTCCTCCACTGCTCTCCCCTCAAAAACAATATTGGTTCCTTGCCTACTCTATTTACAAAAGAAGGCATATTTAACCATGAAGCTAATAGCTACCTTTTCTATCTAAAAACGGTAAAAACAGCACGAGACCTATCACCTTGCGCTCAAGCTCTACACGCTTATTATCAATTCCTTGAAGACAATGATTTGGCATGGGATCAATTTCCACCAGTCAAGAGGCTCAAGCCCACTTACCTTTTTCGATCTCACTTATTAAAAAAAATTAAGAATGGTGAATTGGCACATAGCACTGCCAGTGTTCGTATGAACCAAATCGTCAATTACTATAAGTGGCTAATGCATGATGGTTACTTACGCGTAAAGGATGAAAAGGAAGCACCGTTTAAGATGGAGTTTGTATCCGTCCAAAGTACTGGAATGCTGGCTCACATATCACCAACGTTCACCGTTGAAACAAGCGACTTGCGAATAAAAATACCGAAGGACGCCAGCAGTAATAACATTCGACCTTTATCTCCACTCACTCGTGAATCACTAAATATCCTGACACAGCACCTACCTAGCGCATCAGAAGAATTACGCTTTCAAGTGTTGATATCTATTGATACGGGAATGCGAATTCAAGAGGTGGCTACGCTCTCTCTGAGTGCCCTTG
Organism: Vibrio sp. 10N.286.45.E10; assembly: GCF_002874195.2. Taxonomy (NCBI): domain Bacteria; kingdom Pseudomonadati; phylum Pseudomonadota; class Gammaproteobacteria; order Vibrionales; family Vibrionaceae; genus Vibrio; species Vibrio sp. 10N.286.45.E10. The sequence continues at coordinate 279,866 of NZ_MCWD02000003.1, forward strand.
ATACAGCAATACCCTTGGCTGAAAGTGAGCATCGTTACGAAATAGTTCTATCGCCACAATCAACAGGTGTGCAAACGAAATACCTAAAGCAAAGGCGTATTGAAATATCATCAGAGTTATTAACCGCTCTTAATGAATACCGGACTTCTGAACGTAGAATTAAACGAGTAAACAAACTCAATCGTAAGCTAGAGTCCTTATCTGATAACTCATTAACCCTAAAACACGATGTCATAGAAAGGCTTGAACTGTGTCTGCGCCATGAGCCTCTTTTTGTGAGTGAGCAAGGCAACCCTGTTACCGCTAAGTCTATTGAAGCTAGATGGACAGAATTAAGAACTGCAATCAAAGACATTAACCCTTCATTCGTTCATCGCTTTCATGATCTACGTTCAACGTATGCAACGTACCGATTAAGTGACTTACTTGAAGTTGGACTGCTTGCTTCAGAATGTATAGGACTACTCATGGGTTGGATGGGGCACAGAAACGACTACACCACTTGGAAGTATGTACATTACCTTCAACGCAAAGAAGCATTTAAAGTGAAGTTTGGAATATTAGACACCATCATGCATGAAGCACTTGGAGGTGTTAATGAGTAAACTGACTTACCTAAGTAATTGGAACCCAGAACTATGCATTCAATTGGAAACAGAATGCAACCAAATTGCGGACTTCAACCGCCTACTTGTCATTGGGGGGGCAACAACTAGTAAGTTGCAACAAAGTGGTAGTTTTGAAATAGCCAATCGTGAAACATGTGTTCGTAAATTAAAACATCAGTTCGATGAAGCAATCAAAGAGGGTGAAAGTCACTTAACACTCTATGCTTTATTTTCATTTGTGTCACACTTTCTTCAGTGGTGTGACAAGAATGATGTTGAAGCTTTCTCCAAAGTTTCTATCGAAGGTTACATGACATATCAGAAGAATCGCGTTATGTGTCATGAAATAAAGCGTAGCACTTACTCGCAGATTAGCTCAAAGTTAAATATTTTAGCGACAAGATACCTTGATTTGCCAAGAGATTATTTTAACAACATTGCAATTATGGGGAGAGCAGATACAGAGCCATTTCAAGCTTATACTCGTAGTGATTTGAACCAACTACTTCCGTTTTTAAGACGTATTTTCAACCAAACTTATCAGCAATTTGTTAATCAACCTGAAAAGCATATAAAAGTAGGAAATAGTACTCGAACCATGTCTTTTACTTGGCAAGGGAAGAGTTATCAATTATGTGGTGGTGTATCAAAAATGATGTGCGCAGGCACATTTCTTTTAGCGTATTACACCTATACCAATACAGGGGATTTATTTAAGTTAAAGCAACCTAAAAATGTCTCAACATCTCTAGATGAAGTTTGGTACACCATGCCCGCTTTTAAGCGTCGCGCGTTTAAAACTATTCAAGTAGAAATGGGGGGACATGACATATTAGAAGTACCAAAATATGCGATGAGCTTCTTTGATAAACTTCTACACGCTTCAAAAATTCTTAACGATGATGAAGGTGCCCTACTACTTAAAACGGTGGTGAAAAATAAAACACAACCGATAAAAAGTACAACCCTCAATTCTTTTTTAAAAGACTGGGTTGAAAAATATTTCACCTTCACAGATCAAACAGGGAGAAGGTTGCGACCTGTAGTTAGCCGATTCAGAGAAACAGGGGCTCAACTAACCGCTTATCATCAAGGCGAGTTCGTTAATGACATGATGATAAATAACACCCAAAAGATTCGCAAACGTCATTACAGTAAGGGCAACAAACATACTAATAATGGAATGTTGCAAGACGCCCTATCCATCAGGCAGGAACAAATACAAAGCCAAACCGATGCCAAGCATGCCCAAGCGAACTTAGGAATCGATGTATTGGTAGTTGAAGAAGAATATAAGACCTCTATCCCTAATTTAAGTCGTACACCGAGTGGGAGTGTCTGCGCCACGCCATTTGGAAAGAAGTCAGAGAAATATACGAGAAAAGCACAAAGTCGAGGTCTACTCAAAAAAGGAGAGAAGTTGGCATGTGCAGATTTGTTAGGTTGTTTTGGTTGCCCTGACCAAGTTATTGTCCAAGCAGTGAATGACATCTGGTGCCTATTATCCTTTAAAGCATGTATTGAAGAATCACTTTACCTTCACCTAGACGCCCACCATTATCGGAAAAATTTCGAATCAGTTGTGACATTTATTGAGACAAAGATACTTCCTCACCTGAAAACAAACATATTGAAACAAGCAGAATCCAAATTGAATGATGGTTATCACCCTTTGTGGAATGATAGCGAATCAATTCTTGAGCTTATTCCACAACCATTAAGCAGGGAGGCATAATGGATACTTCTAAACTCTACATTTTAGACTTCCCCAAAGAGCATGAGATTGAGGATATAGATGTTGTCGATCTTTACCATAGTGGTAAGTTGGAAGAGCTCTACCGAGTGATTGTTTGTAAGGACTCTTACGGGAATGTGACTGCGACCTTTGGAGATAATCGCTGGGATTGCATACCTTTTTCAAGAAATAAACAGAAAAACAGCTTGGACTTTAATCATTGGAACAACCACCCAAAGCTACAACTGGAAATGAAACTCCTCGCTTTTGGGTGGCTATTTAATAAAAACCCACGAGGACGAAAAGCTCTGAGTTTCACAGGATGCCACTCTCGCTTAACGGATCTGAAAATAGCTTGTCAGTTTTTGAGAAATAACCAGTTAGAGTCACTAGGAGCACTTTCCGACCCTGTAAACTGGTCGAATTTTGAAGATTATTTGAAATCAAAAAACTACTCACAAAGCACTGTTAGAAAAGCATTTATTGCCATCAATGCAAGCATCTGGCTAGAACCTTGGCATCAACTCAATTTAGGACTAATGCTAGTTCAATCCTCTATTCGAACCAAGGCAATAAGCGATAGAGATGGGCAGCAAACGCTTGTCATCCCAGAGAAATTATGTGATTCCATTTATGGTAAAGCGATAGATTTAGTAAATGCTGCTTTGCCACATAAGCAAATAATTGCCGATGTAGAAGCTGATCTTCAAAGCAATTATTTAAAAGGGAAGGCAAAAGTTGAGCGAAAAATACAACAAGGTCGCACTTTCGCTTTTATGGACGAAAGAGATGAAATTAAGCACCAAAAATTAGCTTTAACAATTACAGACAATCAACCTCAAAATCCGAAAGACATAATTGCCCCATTGAGGGAAAAAGTTAAAGGGGTTCCGCTGAGAAATGGTAGTGAATTTCAGCGTTATCTAGGGCAACTTATTACATCGTGCTACGTCATTTGCGGCGGTTTTAGTGGCATGCGCGATTCAGAGTTAGATAAGCTCACCCCCAATAGCTATTACATGGATGTATTTGAAGGTCGTACATTTCACATGTTGCAGTCTCACACTTTCAAATTAGGGGAAAAGCGAGAGACATGGGTTACAGCCTCTTCATCTAAACAGGCGATTGAATTGATGTCAGAGCTGACGAAACATTGGCGTAAGAATACTAAATATCCCGATGACGCATATACTAACTCTCTCTGGGTAAATCACGGTGCTCGCTCACAACGCCCTAAGCTCATTACCGATTGGAATCATCGGTTAAAACGTTTCTGCAAACAGTTTAACTTTATTGTCACCAATGAAGACTACCAAGAGTGCATTAGATCAAATCCTAATTCGATTGCAAGAGTGAATAAAGAAGTCAAGGTAGGTCAACCTTGGCCTATGACTACACACCAATTTAGACGCACATTGGCATTTTACTGCATACAGAAGAGACTCAGTACTGTGGTGGCATTAAAGCAGCAGTTTAAGCACCTTTATCTAACAATGACTGAGTGGTATACAAATGGAGGCCGAGTAGCCAGTTTATTGAATTTAACGACAGATAAAAATATTCAGCAAACACTAGATAATATTAACGCCGGAATGATTGCCAATAAGATATTTCAGCAATGGCACTCAGACGAAAAACTATCAGGTTCACATGGAAAAGCTATTTTAAAGATGCGAGGTGATACACCACACATCTATAGCTCTTGGGACATAATTTATAAAGCCGTCAAAGATGGAAAGTTGACCCTCCATGGCACAGCCCATAGCTATTGTAAATCAGGCTACGATTGTGATATGGACGGAGTGGTTACCCCTCAATTCTGCGTAGATTGCAGCTCTGGCAGTAGTATCATTGATGAGCAACAAGCAAAGTGGTGGCAAAAAAAACACCGTAGTTTAGTTGCTTACATGGCATTAGGTAATGATATTTCCGTCAGCGAACGTAGCCACTACATCACTCAAATACGAGCGGCAGAGAATGTAATGTCTGATTTTGATATGGAGTTTTCGCCTTTTGAAGCGGAGCTAAGAATCACGGGGAACTTGTAATGGGGAAAAGTGAAAGCACTCTAACCACCTTAGAAACGGCATTACAGCGAATAATTCAAGGTAAGCCCAATCGAATACCTACCTCTCGTAAACTCAGTGTCAGGGCTGTGGAGGAGGAGGCTAATCTCGGGAATGGCAGTGGTTACTACTACCCTGAGTTTGTTGAAAAGGTAAAGCAATGTAAGGCAGACATAGCAGAAGACAAGGGTGACTATGTACAACCAGAGATTCAGAGCGTGCGCATTAAGCTCAACGAACAAAAACGTATCAAGCAAAACTTCAAAGAAAAGTTTGAATCTGAAAAGGAAAAACTGGCTTTATTCGCAGCAGCTCAACACCACCTCAATGACAAGCTAGTTCAGGCATTAGCTCGCATTAGTGAGTTAGAATATGAAAACACAGAACTAAAAGAGCAACTTATGGAGCTTAAGCGCAGTAAGGTTATAGCCATCAAATAGTAAAAAAATATACCCATCCGCGCTCTCTAGCGTGTTATTAATCGAGTAGGAGGAGGCCTCACGGCCTCCGTCCTCTCACACCACCGTACAAGCGTGGGTCGCATACGGCGGTTCCGAATATATTTTCAGTGACTCATACCCATCTCGCAATGAGTACAGGCCCAACTCCTCGAACCATTTTATTGGCATGGCGTGATTTATCTGCGGCGTTAAGGCCAAGTGCCACCACCCTTTATCTGACATCGCTACCTTCCACGCATTGCGCTCCGTTACACCTTGTTGTTGTAACCATGTCGCTATGCCGTATCTGCGTTTGCGTTGTTTTAAGCGGTAACATCGCAGCCGTCGCCGTATCCATTCGTCTAAGCGCTGCAAGCTGCTTTTCCCTATGGCGAGTTTGAAGTAGTGTTGCCAACCTCTTAGGTATTGAGTTAATTCCGCTATGACTGCTTGCAACTCTCGCCCTCGGTTTCGCTTCGTTATCTGCCGCACTCGCTTCTTCATTTGAGTTTGTGCTGCCTTCGATAGATGGATTGTTCCATCTATCCCGAAGCGGTGGCTTAAGTAAGTCCGCTCTGTCACTCTTGTCGCACCACTTTTCTCTCGATTTACCGTGAGCTTCAGCTTTTGCTCCAAGAACTCCGTTATCGACTCTTTAACTCGATAAGCGGCTTCTTCACTATGAACGTAGATTTGGCAGTCGTCTGCATATCGACAGAACTTATGCCCTCTGCGCTCTAACTCTTTATCCAGTTCATCTAATACGATATTGGATAGCAACGGGGATAATGGTCCACCCTGTGGTGTCCCTCTTTGTCTCTGTTCAACCATCCCGTTTCGCATTATGCCTGCCTGTAGATATAACCTGATGAGCTTCAACACTCGTTTATCACTGATGTCCTGTGACAGTCTGTACATCAGTCTATCGTGATTCACTGTGTCGAAGTATTTCGCTAGGTCGATATCTACAACATAACCTCGACCTTCTCGGATGTAATGACTGGCTGCCGTTAATGCATGGTGCGCACTGCGGTTTGGTCTAAATCCGTAACTGCTATTGGAGAACTTGGGGTCATAGATATCTGACAGTACTGAGGTCATTGCCTGTTGGACAACTCTATCAAGCACGGTTGGGATACCTAGTTGCCTTACGCCACCACTAGGTTTAGGGATTTCTACACCAAGTACCGGTTGAGGTTGGTAGCTTCCTTCCAGAAGACTCTGGCGAAGCGCTTGCCCATTTGAAGCCTGTCGAAGTGTTGAGATAGTCGCATCTATGTCGAGTTTGTCGACACCTGCACATCCTTTGTTCTTCTTCACTCTTCGTAGAGCTTGATTCAAGTTGGTTGAAGAGCAGATTTGCTCCATCAACGACGTTGAGATCACCAAGACTCGTCCTCCTGTTTACGCCAATCATGCTTGTCATTCTTCATCACCATGAGCTTTACTTGCTGTATCGCCCATTGGGACGTAGAGATGGTTTTCATCTTGCTATGACCCCACATGACTGAGTGTCTAGTGACTGCTTCTTGATATATTCAGTTCGGGCCTTCCCTTAAGTTGTACTTCCTTAAGGTACTATGCCTTCTGCTGACTTCTTATTGCTCGTCATACCGCATCGCTGCTGTATTAGTCTCTATCGAGACAAGTAATAAGATCTCCCGAGGTAAGACGTTGCTCTTTCCCTTGGCCGTGCCTGATTTATCACTACACACTTCCCGTCGAGGCATCGGGCTATTCTATCTATTGCTAGGTTGCCCAAGTTGTAATGACCTACTATCAGATTTCTGTTCGTCACAACCAAGTTTTGCCATTTGCTTCCTTCAGATTTCACCTCACGGTGAACACCCTTGCATAGGCTAACGGTTCTCGCTCGACTGAGCCCGTAGAGGACTTTCACCTCCTAGATCAACGCCATGCTCGGCGCACAACAAAAAGGACTCCCTAAAAAGGAGTCCAAGAGAAATAACGAACACTCGATATTCTATGTATTAGTTTGGAATTTTGTCTAAGTGGAGGAACATGTGTACGTTCCCAGTATCTTCGTGCGGCTCAGTTAAGGCTTCAAAGCCTAGCTTTGAATAAAAATCTACCGCATCGGAATCAGCTTCTAGATACATACCTACGCAGTTGATTTCTAAAGCAACACGCTTGGTATTCTCTAGGGCAAGACGCATAAGGCGTTTACCTAGACCCTTTCCTTGATGTTTTTTATCAACCCCTAGCATGACTAGGCGTACTACAGGAATAAGTGGAGTCTTCCCAACATCAGAATTGCTGTTAGCAAAGTTAGAGCGACATAAAGAGTGGGCTGTAATTGTGAAATATCCAGCCAGTTTTTCTTCATCATCGTTGTCCAGTAGCACTGTTACTCCAGAGCCAGGTGACTTCGCTTGAGCTCTTAGATTCTTCTGGGCGTAAGAATCAATCAATTTGTGACCACTATTAAACTTTTTAGAACCATTCAGGTTCTTTGTACCCTTGTAAGGGTGAGCTGTAATAGTGTTTGTTGCATTTTCAGGGTTACATTGGCTTACCATATTTTAGTTTCTCCTCAGCAAATAAAGCTGTCATCTCAGGAGTAACTACTTGCTGTGGTCTTTCTAGGATTTCAGACAATCGTTCAAATGCATTAGATTCTAGAACAGTATGAGAGTGGAACTCTTTTACTTCTTTAATCTTTTCCGCAGCAGCCGATAGTATAAATGCCGTCAAATTAACCCCAGATAAAGCAGCCGCTTCTTCGAGTTGAGCTTTGAAATATTGGTTTGTCTTTAAATCTAATCTTGCGGGTTTTTCAACCCTTTCATTACATAATGTTGTCATATGCCTATCTCTATAAATTAATGGGTAATATGTTCTCCTTATCTATTGCAACTCTACGCATATAAAGCTCCTAATGTTAATTATTGCCATGTACATATCCTCTTTTTCTGTTTTTGTTTTTGCTACTTTTAAACTACGATCGTTTAATTATTCGCATTTATTATTTACGTACTATTTACGTACCATCTCAATGTACTGCTACTCCCTCCCCATGTCAACCCTATACGTAATATTTACGTACCAGAAGTTTTCTACCATTTCCGATATGCACTTATAGCTACAACAGACTTCAATCTACACCTGAGAAATACAGATAGTTTGTCGTACGGGGACTTGTATAGCATGATGAGAAACGAGCGGAGGCACAAAGAAACTAGGTAGAACCTACCTTTGCAAATAGTACTAGGTGAATTAAATCAAGAGTAAGAGGCAAAGAGTGAAATCTACTCAATTGTTAAGCAGAATTTTAGATATGACAAAAGCACTACTCTATGTAGTGCTTAAATCTAAAGTTACTTTTTAGTTCAGTAGTGGATCGTTAGAAGACATCTGTACAGGAATTTTCACAATAGGTGCTTCAACTAAGCACCAGTAATGAAAGTCCTCATTCGGTGCTACACCAATTGGGTCTAACCGAATAACCATGTACCCCTTATTCATTAACTTCTTATTGATCGCGCCAACTAGGTCGGGGACGTTACTACAATCGACTATATGTCGCAGTGCATTGGTCTGTGAGAGAGGGTTATCAGAAATTGCTTTGAGCAACTGAGCTGTTTTAGATAGCTCTCCGAGCTTACGTGCTCTCCAAAGAGAACTGTAGTTAGAGAATTGCTTATCTGTTAGCTTAACGATTGTGTGTCCTACTCGATTCAGACTAGGTTGGTTTACAAATGCCATAGGGAAATACCCTCCAAAAGTTGGCCTATATTTACACGAGTCGAGTGAGAGAATTCGACCCCAAATTATATCCCTGCTTAGTAGGCAGGGTGTTCAAATTAGATATAAAACCGAATTATCTATTGAACATTATTAATTATAACATGTGCTTATATACAGCTGCAACACCAAATAGAAGAAACGAAAAAAGCCCGCCACTTTTGGTTGGCAGGCTACATTGTTTTCAGTCGTTTTGATTGTGTAATATCAAACAGACCTTGTTTTACATCATCAGGGGTCTCACTCCCTTCAGATAGCCTTTTGGGTTACTAAGCCAAAGGCCAAATTTGTGTACCTTATTGGAACTAATTCCAACAACCACTGTTATAACAATGTTGGTACAGCACTAATCTAAATCCAATTTACGTTTAGGTCAAATGCTTAAAAACGAGGACGCGAATTATACGTTTGCTATTAAATGTGTCAACCAATGATGCTCAAAATCCATCAATATGGCAGCTGAAAGCTCTCTCATTTAAAAGTTTTGTCAAACATGAATGTATGCTCATTTTTGACGAAAAACCACGTAGAGGCTCATAGAGGGCACATATAGAGCATCCCTAGTTAGCCAAATAAATTTTAACGAGGAAAGTAAAAACAAGATCTATATCACACTTATTTGCAACCTATCAAGTGTAAGCGATCTCTATACATATTTGCATCAAAGTTCAAATGAGATGACTAGGAGAGTCACCCTCGTACTCTCCTATTCGGTCTGTAAGAGCTTCATCTACAAGTTACAAATCTTCAGCAATGTGAACCTTAAGCAAAGAGTGCATATATGCGAAAGTGGTAATTTCCCGATACAAAATCAATACAGCAAAGCTGATAGCTAGCCTTGTACAACTATCAAAAAGCCAATTGGAGCGCCTCTTAATACGCTCTAGCAACTTATTCATTTATTTGTACACTTACTAACCGCCATAGCTAAACGTTTGACTCAACATGCTTCCTCAATTTTATATGAACTCAAACTCGACCAAATCATAAGATGATATTAACCTCACCTCATCAACCTTCTTATTCAAAGGTTCAATAACCCACCTGATTGACAGGTAAACTTATCTAAATCTGACTTTCGATACAGATGAACTTTTAGTTCAATTGTTAGACCACAAGTTAAAAAATAGCACACATTAAGCTTAAACAATTGATTATTAACATTAAAAAAAATTAAACAACGAGAGCTAGATGATATTGTTGGGGTAGAAAGTTCTTTACTTTCGGGGGTACTGGATCTTACTTTCGGGAAGTACTGGATCTTACTTTCGGAGCTGACTAACTACTCATCCACGCCAAATAACAAAGAAAGTAGAATTTAGAGACTGAGACAGGCTCGAGAGTCACACTTAAAAATAAGCTCTATCTCTAGGTCAGATTCTCAGCAGTAGTTAAATTTCAGGAACCACCTGTACTGGTTGAGTCATAGCAATGCTAGGTAAACGCCACAAATGCGGATCTCAGTATAGCTGATGGTACATTGGCTGCTCATGATTTATTCTATTAAAGTAACCAATACAACCTAGCCAGAGTTTAGATTGAATAAGAACAAAAAAAGCACCCTTCATGAACATCAAATAACTCCTGAAACTTTTGTGCATAATGCATGGGATATGGACTTTAGAATCTCTACCGCTGATTCGTCAATAATCCACCCAGATTTCATTAAAGTTGCCACCCTAATTGCCGAAAAGAAAGATATCAGTGTTCACTATTTGGACTTTTCTGAATACAGCAATGCTGCGACTGCATTATCCGCAAAAGAAAATTTAGGTTTTCTTGAAGCTATCGAAAATGGAAGCAAAAAATCGTTGTTATGGTTTGTAAACTGCGATTCACTTGCTCCTTTAAATATTGATGTGACCTATTCTCTACGTACCGTATTGACGACACGGCAAGGGAACAATACACAGTCAGTATTCATCGCAAATAAAGCGTCACTACTAAAGATGTTCGCGAATCCCAAAGCACCTTTTTACCAAAGCCATTTTAGACTAACGGGATATAGTAGTTAACATTATCAAAAATTTGTCCACGCACACTTCTCCCGTAACTTAACAGTCAATCCGAGGTGCGCAGTAATCAAGGGCATTTGAGTCATGGTTCTTCACGAGTAGGTAATGTACGGAGAAGCCAATCCAATTTTTCATCATTGCGTACAGTGCAGAAGCAGTCGATGCCATCGTTCAAAGGCTAACCCTCCGATAGAGTCATTAACACATGGAAAGACAAGCTGTATGCGGGAAGAAGCACTTCAGGGTTACGAAGTGCCAATTATGGAAGGTTCTGGAAAAATGAGTTTCGCACAATCAAAGATTAGCTCTTTATGAGAAAACTGAAATATGAATAACTCTAAAGGGTAGGCCTCGCTTAAAAAAAAGCGAAATACATGCCAATCTATCGATATAAGATTCACTTAAGCAAGGCACCTACTTCTGGCTCTTTTACTAAGCCGCGCTATCAGCCTTATCATTGTCTTTAAGTTCATTAACTCTATTAGCAACAGCTGCTGTTAGCTTACCTTTCTTGATATCAGGATGATCATTCAAAACATCATAAAGTGCGTTCAGGCCATCTAGCGACCATTGGGTTATATTCCAACCAGCCCCATCAACAGGCTGTTCCAATAGCCAATCCCTTTCATCTTTGTGACCATTATTAATCGAGTCATCGAGTAACGCTGTTACCTCAATTTCTAGCGCACTATCGTTGATAGTCGGCATGTTGATTAGCGAACCAAAGTATCTGATTATTCGATATCGTTTTTCGAGAGCCGTATCACTCTTAAAGAAAGTAGACGTCAGGCTTATTCGCATTCCGTTTCTCTGATTTCCATCTATAAGGTGAGTCAGTATTTGTACCAACTCTACACTGTAATTGTGGTGCCCTTCGGGAAAAACTTTGAGGGCTTGTTGAAGCGTTTTTTGACACTCCAAAATACAGCTATTACTGTGAAGGTAATGAGCTACTTTGTTGAATACCGGATGATTCTCTTTGGCTCTTTCCACCCAATCTTCTTTCGTAACATTGGGATTATCAAAATACTTACTAAGTACAGATAAGAATGGGGATGACTTACACTGGATAATATCTTCTACAACCGTTTGATCCCATTTCAAAGGATCCTTAGCGCGGGTATGCCAACCTTCCATCCATTTCAAAATTTCTTTTGGTGTTAAATTCTCAGTATTTTCTTTCAAAAAAACATAATCACCAGTTAGTAGAGAACCAACATTCATTCTATTGATGCGATGATTATCAATAAGTTCCTCTAGATGAGGTAGTAGATAGCTGCCTACAGTAGTATCTTTACACCAAGTTATAATTTTGTCGAACCTACAAAAGCTTAGGTAATCCGTTAAGTGTTGAGAAAAATCAGGTTGATCTTTTAATTTTTCTGACAGCCATACAGCAGCCTGCTTATGGTAATTTTGACCATTCGGTCGCCTAACTGTTACATTTTCTGTCGGATTTAGCTCGTTGACTAAAGACGCTGCACACATAGCAGTATAAGCGTTTAATGTAGCCTCATTTAAAGAGCCAGAACCTTTATGGCTTTCAAGTCCACTAACTAATTGCTGGTAACAAGTCTTATTTTGAGGTTCATTCCACTGATTGGTAAAAGGAAGCGTGGTTATCAGTACGTCCTCTTCAGTCGAATTTATGTTGATATCAGCTAAAAAGTCTTCAGAACCCAATTCCTCAAGATCACCAATACGCTTTTTCTCCAATAGCACCGAGAAGATAGCATCTTCACTCTCCAGTAGCTTCTGACGCTTAGATGCAGCAATAACAAGGTCACCTGTAGCCAACGATTGTATAAGTTTAAGTACATTCCATTCTTTAATTTGCTCTTTAATAGGGAAGAGCGCATTAACAACAAAGGAACTAGTTGGTTTATTGACAAAATATGGAGATATGCCTGTAACCAGATAGAATGCAAAGCATTGTTTAATTGCCTTTTCGAGGTCATCCCACTGATATTCAGCGTCATTTATGTCCGAAGGAGACTCTAAAGAGTCCATGACCCTCCATATTTTCCTAATGGATTTTGTAATTTGCTTTTGACGTTCATTGATTATTTTACGATCTATACTGACGCCATTACTTTGAAGGCTTCGATAACTCTCGATCAAATCCTCATCAAAATCATAATCTTCAATTACAGAGTGTTTGATCTCATGATTGATGTCATTGAGGTATTTTTTAACAATCTCAGTACCATTGTCTACCTGAATTAAAGAGTCTGTTATTTTGACTAAATCACTTGCATTTTTAACCGCTAGTTGCTGTCTAAATAGCACATCAAACCCAAGTAATGAGCTAAGCTCTACCAACATCTCTGCGTCATAAGTTTTTAGCGCTGTCCGAATCGGCTCAGCTATCAACTCACTTTGTGCAATCGTAAATGATGTCTGAAAGTGGAGTGCTGCTACTTGCTTAGTCCACTCCCCCTTCTCTCCACCGAACTTAAGAAGTAGCTTATGAGTGGCTTTAAGTTTTCGCTCAATATCAGATGGGTTCTCATCGTTATACTTACCACTTTTTGGATCACTTAGAAGCCTATTAACCGTAATTTTGTTGTCCCTTACTGCCATAAGATAAGCAGCACATGAAACACCACTTAATTGCTCGTTAGGCTCAGGGCAACTATCTATCTTAGCTCCAATACGATTCACGATACTTTTTAGATAGCGAGGAGTAATTTTTTGTGCCCATACTTCGATTAGATCTTTAACACCTTCTTGTCCTTTTATGTCTGGAAGGGTTTCGTTCCAATACACCTCAAACTGGCGTCGCCACCCTGTAGTAACAATGGGAGGAGCTGAGAATGGAACAGGAATACGTTTACTTATAAACTCTTTGCCAGATTGACTCTCATCGACAGCGCTTTTCTCAAGGGCTTTGGCTAAATGTTCTTCTGAATATGGAAGCAAAATACGAAATCGCTCGCTACCAAGAGAGGTCAATATCTCTATATCACTCCAAAGCTCTCGAGCAGTGTCAGGTGATACACGGTCAATATTGTCGACCACTAACAACAAAGTTTTTCCTTTCGGTATGAGGTTGGAAAACGTCCCGAAAGCCTCTTTAAGTTCAATTGCTCCAACTTCTCGGTTCACATCGACAGTTTCACTGATTGTGTCGGTGCTATTTCGCTTCACTAGGTCACCTAAACGAGTTTTACATCCAAAAACTCTTAAAGCTATATAGACTAATAGAGGCGAAGTGAATAAAGCGATAGACAACCACCCACTTAACATGTCTAAGCTAGGAACACCCTTAGCAAGCTCTGCCAAAAACTTGAGTGAGGACTTTATTTGTAAAGCAGACACACCCAAGGAAAAAGCAAATATGATGGCCGAGAGAGATATATGGCTGGTAGTGTTTTTCGTGTATTCAAGACGTTTTCCGAGTGCTATCTCGACAGCGCTTCCAAGCTTGGCTAGCTGATATTTGTCTTTTTTTCCGATTAAAGCCTCAAGCTCAGTTTCGATACTCTGTATTAACGCTGGTTTGAGCGTATTATGATATTGGTCAGCATCAAACGTTACTACGTGGAAACCTCTATCTTCAATCTGCTGCTGCAAAATACTGATTACAGTACTTTTGCCAGAACCCAAGTTACCTTCTATGCCGATGATGTGCTGGCTACTATCAGATATCAGTACGCTGGCAATCGCTTTGGCAACTTGCTTGTGCCCCTGCCCATTAAATAAGTCAGTATCAACAGGCTTTTCATTCTGATATTTTCTAGTTGTAATCATCGACAATTAATTTCCTTACTAAAACCAAATCAAACGCATTCAGTAGCGTATCATATGTGAAATTGGATTCTGTGACTTGTAGAGTTTCTATCAGATTAAAATTGGAATTATATCTAGACTTCACGCTGCCACTTGCAATGGTGAGGGCAAAAATGATTTTAGGACAGGTAAAAATAGAATTGTTACCTATAGTGAAATTTCTGGAAAGTGATATAGTGAATCTAATATTTTTAGGAAAAATTGATTCAAAAGTCGGTTTTTCTGGAAAAGGCACCAATACCTTTTCCTTTTTGCCTTTCCAGATTTATTTCAGAAGCCACCTGTGTTGGTACAGTGTAACTATGCGTTAATCAACACCTTTAGTTGATACTTTTAAAAAGCAGTTAAGGCAAGATCATTATAAATTTGAACTTTTCCTAATTTAAGGGATCAGATCTGGTAACTATTATCCATTTAGAGCCTTTTCCATGTCTGATTCGTTTCTAGAGCATTTCGAAAACATCGCTGACCCTCGCATTGAACGATGTAAAAAACACCAACTCTTAGATATTCTTTTACTTGCTATTAGTGCGGTGATTTCTGGCGCGGAGGGCTGGGAGGACATCGAAGATTTCGGCCATAATCGTTTAGATTGGCTTCGTAAATACCGTCCATTCCTCAATGGCATCCCTCGTCACGATACAATTACAAAAGTTATCACCAAACTCAGAGCAGATGAGATTGAGCAAGCGTTTCAGTCGTGGATGAAGACGCTAGTTCAAACGACAGGCACTGATATCATTGCCGTAGATGGCAAAACAGCACGCCACTCTTTCGATACTCGCGGAAGAAAAAATCCGCTTCATTCGGTGAGTGCGTGGAGTTGCTCCAACCAACTTGTTTTAGGTCAGGCCGCCGTTGACGATAAAAGCAATGAAATAACCGCTATTCCTAAATTGTTAACCTTACTTGATATAGAGAACTGCATCATCACACTCGATGCGATGGGTTGTCAGCGCAAGATTGCCAAACAAATAGTTCAAAGCAAAGCGGACTATGTCTTGGCCCTAAAAGGGAATCACTCAACGATGCAGGCAGAGCTAGAAGCTTGGTGGCATAAGGCGTGTCGAGAGCAATTCACCGAGAAGAACGATGCTCAACACACGGATGTAGACGCAGGACATGGTCGAATCGAGACGCGACACTGTGAGCACCTTGTGGTTGATAAAGAATGGCTGACTAAACAATATCAGTGGGAGGGACTTAGAAGCATTATTAAAATCACTTCTGAGGTCGAGCACTCCATAACAGGCAAGGTTAGCAAAGAGACTCGTTGGTATATCAGTTCACTGGAATTAGATGCAGAACAAGCACTTAAAGCTGTCCGTGGTCATTGGCAAGTAGAGAGTATGCACTGGATGTTAGACATGACCTTCAGAGAAGATGAATGCCGAGTTAGAAAAGGAAATGGCGCGTTGGCTTTTAATGCGTTAAGGAAAATAGCCCTCAACTTGTTTAAGTTTGATACAACCCAAAAGATGAGTATGGCTCGAAAGAAAAAGAATGCAGCACTGAATGATGAATACCGCTCAGTGCTTTTAGAGTCTGCGGTTAAAATGCGCTAGCCTTAAAAAAGCAGTCCTTGGGACTGCTTTTTTTATGCCCGCTTTGAACCTTGGTTCTCGATTCGACGTAACACCAATATCCACCTAACTAGAAAAATGGAGTTTGTGATGAATCTACTAATTGAATCATTTGAAGGCGGGATTTACTTGGCTTACCAAATCGTTGGTGAGCAAAAGCAGTTAATTAAAGACGACCACCAGCACCCAATGAAATTTTTGAGTGTCAATCAAGCACGTGACCACTTTAGTGATCAAGGTGTGGCGTCGGCAACTCTAATTCATAACAGTGCTTATGACGAAATGTGTGGTGAACACTGTGGTAGCACACAACCGTTCGAGATTGATTTGAAGTGGAGTTAAATCAACTTCAAATCAGTCGTGATAAAAATAGAAAGGCTTGCACTAATGCAAGCCTTTTTCTTTTGGGTCATATTTATTATCGTGCAGTGCGTTTTTGTCTGCGTTTAATGTTTTGCTCTTTCACGACAAAGTCGAACAGCGGAGCAAACAGGTTAGCAAACAAGATAGCGAGCATAATGCCCTCTGGATAAGCAGGATTGAGCACTCGGATACCGACCGTCATTACACCAATCAAGATCCCGTAAGCCCACTTACTCTGATTAGTGAACGCCGCGGAAACCGGATCCGTTGCCATAAAGAAGGTACCAAATGCAACACCACCCAACACGAAGTGCCAGTAGAACGGCATCGAGAACATCGAGTTAGTCTCTGAGCCAATCCAGTTCATTAAGCTCGACGTCACCACCAGACCAACAATCACACCTGCTACAATGCGCCAAGAAGCAATCTTCATCACAATCAGAATCACACCCGTTAGCATGATCAGCAATGAAGACACTTCGCCCATCGAACCTGGAATATTACCGATGAAGGCATCCATCCAAGTGATCGCCTCACCTGTCATGTTGTTGATGAGTGACGAACTACCGCCTTCATACCATTGGCTCAGCGGTGTCGCGCCTGAATAGCCGTCAGCGGCAACCCATACTAAGCCACCCGACATGTTGGCAGGATAAGCGAAGTAGAGAAAAGCCCGACCTGCGAGCGCAGGGTTAAGGAAATTTCGTCCAGTCCCTCCGAACAGCTCTTTGGCAACAACGATACCAAAGGTGATACCTAATGCGGCTTGCCATAGCGGAATGGTTGGCGGGAGGATTAGTGCAAACAGCACCGAGCTAACAAAGAAACCCTCGTTAACTTCATGTTTTCGAACAACAGCAAACAACACCTCCCAAAAGCCACCAACCACAAATACCGTGGCATAAACGGGTAAGAAATAGAGAGCACCGAGAAACATCTGGCTTCCCCATCCACTGGAGACTATAGCGTCAGCACTACCAAACGCCCACGATAAGCGCCAACTGCTGTCAATGATAGAGGCTAGCTCGGCGCCAGAATAGGTAGCAGTCAAACCCATCACGGCTTGCTGACCTACGTTGTACATACCCCAGAACATTGCGGGAAAAGTTGCTAGCCACACCAGAATCATGATGCGTTTGAGGTCTATGCTGTCTCGAACATGGGTTATGCCGCGGTTTACGTTGCCGGGCGTGTAAAAGATGGTCGCAAAAGCCTCATACACTGGGTAAAGCTTTTCGTACTTACCACCCGCTTCGAAGCGCGGAGCCACGTCTTCTAATCGTTTTTTCAAACTCATAATCTCAATCACCTTATTGCTTGAGTTATGGTTTTCTACGCATCAACGGCTCTATTTGAACAACTTTTAACGATATTTAATCAAATTCGTTTTGAAGAAATAAACATCAACAACTTAGACCAACATTGAAAAAGAAAGATTTAAAAATAACAAAGCCCCAGCTTTAGCTGAGGCTTGTTTGGTATTACTGCATGTCGGAGTTATTTCACACACATCACATTGAGCAATGAAGAGCCTTTCAATTGGTTTACGTTACCGTTGGTAAACAGACCTTTCTTATCTGCGCCCCAGTAAGGTAGGTGCATTGGCCAGTTCTGTTTCTCCATTACCTTCGAACCTAAGATGCTCTGCCATTGCTTTTCAGTCATCAGCTTCATGTTGACCTGCTTACACACTAACTCAGCACTGGCGTAATCTAGGCGACTCCAAGGCTTACCTTGCTCCATGTAGAACTGTTGTTGATGATCTAGAAGGTAAGGTATCGCATATTGGCTACCCGCAACGTCTGCTTTCACGCGAATCTCGATCTCTAGATCATTGTCTGAGCTCGCGTTACCGCTTGGTAGAGTCTGAATAGCTGCAGTACTCGTTACCGCCGCGGCTTGCTTAGCAGCCACAGGTTTCGGGGCAGGCTTAGCTTCTACTTTTGCAGGAGCCTTGGGCTTAACCATTTTTGGCTCTGCTGGTTTTGCCACAATAGGTTGTGACGAGGTTTTCGACTTGTCGACCATGCGAATAAAGGCTTCACCGTAACCAGGAACCTTACGTACCTGAGTTAGGTCTTTTCTCGCATCAGAGAAGGTAGAGTAAGGTCCGATTAAGCAACGGTAATCTCCGCCTTCCGGCTTCATCCAAACGTTGGTCGAGATCTTTTCATATAGAGGTTTTGCACGGCTCAGTGACAAAGGCTTGTTCAGCAGGCCACATTGAACCCAGAACAGTTCGTTATCTGAATGACGTTTAGGTGCCTTGCTACCCCAAACTCCTTTACCAATCGGACATGACTGCTCTAGCTGTGGTAATTGATTGGTGCTTGCCTGAGTAGCATCACATAGAACCGATTCTGCACTAACTTGGCTCGATACCAAAAGGGATGCAGCGATAAGCCCCATACGATAATTTCTCATCACAGCACGACATACAGCATTCATTGTCAATTTCATAACCACCACTTAAACCCTTACGGGTTGATTATTACCGAATAGATGTCGATAAAACATGAATTCCATTTTAAGTATTATTGACAGTATCAATGATACTAAGTTCCAGATCCATTAAGCAAAAAAAGAGCCGTAATTGCTTACGGCTCTTAGTTTAGTGACTTTTTTTTCTAAAAATCAAACCGCGCTATCACCCTTTATAAATTTTAGGGTTAAACACGTCACGTAACCAGTCGCCTAATAGGTTAATAACTAGAACTAATGTTACCAAAAGCACACCTGGGAATGCCGTGATCCACCATGCTCCTGAGAAAATGTAGTTAAAACCAGTACTGATCAGGGCACCGAGTGACGGTTGGTCTACCGGAAGACCTAAACCTAGGAAAGAAAGTGCCGCCTCTGACATGATGGCATTTGCCACCTGTACCGTTGAGATAACCAAAATTGGCGATAAACAGTTAGGCAGAATATGACGGAACATGATGCGAGGTGCTCTGAAGCCCATCACACGCGCCGCTTCTACGTACTCTTTCTTTTTCTCTGCCAATACCGACGCACGAATAGTACGAGCATACTGTGGCCATTCGGCAATACCGATGATCACCACCAGCATAACAACGGCATATTGCGCGTAGAAGTCACTACCGAAACTCGCCTTAAAGATAGCCGAAACAATGATCGCTACCATCATGGTTGAAAACGAAAGCTGAACATCGGCAAAACGCATCAGGAAGCTATCGATACGACCACCGAAGTAACCCGCAGACAGACCAATGATGATACCTAGAGTCAGCTGAAGGCCAACCGCCAAGAAACCAATCGTCAATGAAAGACGAGAGCCGTAAAGCATGGTCGATAGGATGTCACGACCTTGCTCATCAGTGCCCAGTAAGAAACGTTCTTCGCCGTCTTCCATCCAAGATGGTGGCAACTCTGAATCCATGATGTCGATAGACGTCACATCATACGGGTCTGTTGGCGCTAAAATCGGTGCCGCGAGTGCCATCACTAAGAAGGCTGCAAAGATGGCAAAGCTGACCATTGCCACTTTGTCGCGTAAGAAGTAGTACAGAATATCTGACTGCTTGAATCGCTCCCAACGAGATGGAGCTGTTGTTGTTTGTTCCATGATTATGCTCCTTTCCCTGTGATGTTCACTGTTGGGTTAATGATGCCGTATAGCAAGTCAACAATGGTGTTCGTTACTACGAAGATAAGACCTACGAAGATAACGTATGCGGTAATCAGTGGTGTATCCACTCGGTTAATCGCTTCAAGGAATAGGAAGCCGGTGCCTGGCCACTGGAATACAGTTTCAGTAAGAATGGTGTAAGCCACCATAGTACCGATTTGAACACCACCTACCGTTAATACTGGCAGCATTGTGTTTTTCAAAGCGTGTTGGTAGTAAATCTTGTTCAGCGCTAGGCCTTTTGCTTTACCAAACTTGATGTATTCAGAGCTAAGAACCTCTAGCATTTCAGAACGTACTAGACGAATGAATAGCGGCAGCATGATAGATGCTAGAGCAATACTCGGCAGTACTAAGTGCGCAAGGCCATCTATCGTTAAGAAGCCAGACTCCCAACCAAACCAGTTTGCGGTCTCACCACGTCCAAACGACGGCAGCCAACCTAATTCAATAGAGAATACATACATCAACATGATTGCGGTTAAGAAAACAGGCACAGAAATGCCGATACTACTGCCCGCCATCACCAGTTTAGTGAAGAAGCTTTTTGGGTGTATTGCAGAATAAACGCCAAGTGGAATCGACAGACAAACAATGATCAGAGAAGCGCCAAACACAAGTTCAAGCGTTGCTACTAGTTTATCTAAGATTACGTCCACAGCTGGGCGTTTAAAGAAATATGAAGTACCAAGATCACCTTGTAGAGCTGCGCCCACAAAGCGAGTGTATTTTGTAATGAAGGGATCATTTAAGCCGAGTTCATCACGCAGCGCTTGACGCTCCGATTCTGAAACAGATTGACCGACTAACTCACGCAACGGGTCGCCCAGGTTATCCTGAATGGCAAACGCCACCAAACTGATCACAAACATCACTATCAGTGCCTGAAACAGGCGCTTGACCAGAAACGTAACCATTCCTTGCCCCTTATCTATCCATGACTATCTAATCGAAATCCGCGACTAGATAACAAAATTCAGTCTTAAAAAAGGTATTTAGCCAGACTGAAGGAAGACCAAATACCGAAACTTAAATCTATTTCTTAATAATTTGAGAGCCTGAAAAACTTCAGGCTCTCGATTCTAGCAAGCTAGATTATTTTACAACTAGGTCGCCGAAGTAAGGCATAACCATTGGGTTTACTACGTCTGCTGCACCTACGTTAGACTTCGCGCCCCACGCTTCACTCTGCCAGTGTAGAGGTACAAATGCTGCGTCGTTGTACAGTGTTGCTTCAACGCCTTTCAGCATTTCAGCACGCTTAACTGGGTCAGTTTCAGTGTTAGAAGCTTCTACAATCGCATCCATTTCTGGGTTTGAGTAACCAGAACAGTTGTATTGACCACGACCAGTCTCTTCGTTACGAGTCATAGTTAGGAACTCGTTGAAGTTAGCTGAATCTTCAGTATCTGAGTGCCAGCCGATCATCATCATGTCTGCTGAACATAGGTCAAACTCAGGCCAGTACTGTGCTTTAGGCATAGTCTTAAGATCAACTTTGATACCAATCTTAGACAGCATTGCCGCAGACGCTTGCGCTACTTTCGCATCGTTCACGTAACGGTTGTTTGGAGCCATCATAGTTAGCGTAAAGCCATCTTCGTAGCCCGCTTCTTTCATCAACTCTTTCGCTTTTTTCAGATCGTAACGAGGAACTAGGTCTTCGTTGTGACCCGCGTAGCCTGTTGGGCTTTGCTGACCAGCAGCTGTTGCGAAGCCTTTCATGATCTTCTTAACGATACCTTCGTTGTTGATTGCGTGAACAATCGCCTGACGAACGCGAACATCTTTAAGAGCTTCGTTGCTGTTTTGGTTCATTTGGAACGTGATGATACGAGTACCAGGTAGCGTTACTAGATCGATGTTCTTAGCGTTTTTAACACGCTTGTGATCGTTTGGTGCTACTGGGTGAATCATATCAACGTCGCCAGAAAGAAGTGCTGCAACACGTGTCGCGTCTTCTTTGATTGGCACAAGTGTTAGCTTGTCTACGTTACCTTCAGTTTCTGTATCCCAGTAATCGTTGAAACGTTCGAACGTTACTTTAACGCCTTGCTCACGCTGCGTTACGATGAAAGGGCCAGTACCTGAAACGTTAGTCGAAGCAAACGAGTTACCGTGCTTAACTAGCTCAGACTTGTCTTTACCTTCCGCTGTTTGGCCAGAGTAGAACTTGCTGTCCATTGGGAAGATGTAAGTTGCTGTTTGTAGTACTAGTGGGTAAGCCGATTTTGATACTAGCTCAACTGTGTAGTCATCCACTTTTACCATTTTTTCGTATGGCGTGAAGATAGACTTAAAGTCTGGAGAAGCTTGTAGACGTTCAAAAGTCCACACAACATCATCAGCAGTCAGTTCGTTACCAGAGTGGAATTTCACACCTTTACGTAGGTTGAAACGGAAAGTCGTTTCATCAACACGCTCCCAGCTAGATGCTAGGCGGCCTTCAAAATCCATCTCTTTTGTGAAACGTACTAGAGGGTCAAACACCATGTGAGACATTTGCAGTGTGCCACCAGACAGCTGCTCGTGCGGGTCAAGTGATACAGGGTCAGCTGCGTAGCCAACGGTAATATCTGCTGCTGCTGCACTAAAGCTTAGGCCAGCTGCCATTAAAGCTACTGCTAATTTGCTTTTCATGGTTTTCATTGCATAACTCCTTCATGCGGGAATCCAGATCCCTAGTTGTTGTATTTGCGTCTGTTTATTGTTTTTAGCAAGCTAAACTCCAGCCTGCTGATTTTTATACCGCGGCTTGTGCCACTGCTTTTTCTTCTCTTAAACCTGTAAATTCAGGCATTAAAGAAATTAGGTGTTTGCTGTACTCATGCTGAGGCGATTGGAATAGCTGCTCGGTTGGCGCGACTTCCAATAGTTCTCCCATTTGCATCACACCAACACGGTCACACATTTGGCGAATAACCGGTAAATCGTGACTGATGAACAGCATGGTTAGGTTTAGCTCATCTTGTAAGTCTTTTAGTAGGTTAAGGATCTGAGCCTGTACCGACACATCCAGTGCCGAGGTAGGTTCATCACAAATCAAAAGACGAGGGCGAGTTGCCAAAGCGCGAGCGATAGAAATACGCTGACGTTGGCCACCTGAGAATTCGTGTGGGTACTTAACCCCGGCCATTACGCCTAAACCAACGTGCTCTAGAAGGTCGTTCACGATCTGACGAGTTTCATTCTCGTTGCGCGTAAGTTTATGGAATCGGATAGGTTCAGCAATGATGTCGAATATCTTCATTCGAGGGTTCATTGATGTGTAAGGGTTTTGGAAAACCATCTGCATTTGACGACGCATAGGGCGACGTTCTTTTTCAGATTTAAGACCAGTAAGATCAACGCCTTCAAACGTTACCTTGCCTGAATTCGGTGCGTACAAGCCAGCAATCACACGAGCAATCGTTGATTTACCTGAACCTGATTCACCTACCAAGCCAAACGTCTCACCTTCATGCACTTCAAAGCTCACGTTGTTTGATGCTTGAACGTACTCACGACGACTCTCAAAGAAAGAATCTTTGGTGGTAAAGCGTAAGTGCACGTTTTCAACATTCAACAATGGGCCAGTGTAATCACGGTGATCTTGGCTTTGGCCTAACCAGTGGTTTTTCACATCTAGAGGCTCCATCTCGTGCGCTTCTTCGATGTAGCTCACAAGAGGGAAACGATCAAGTTTACGGTCTGAACGTGGAACCGCTGAGATAAGACTGTGTGTGTATGGGTGTTCAGGAGTACCAAGGACTTTCGCCGTCGGGCCAAACTCAACTAAGTCACCACGATACATAACGGCTACGCGGTCGGTAACGTTTGATACCACGCCCATGTCGTGCGTGACCAACATACAACCTACGTTTTTCTTAATACATAGATCGCGAATCAAACCTAAGATTTGATCTTGAATAGACACATCCAGTGCCGTCGTTGGTTCATCTGCGATGATAAGGTCAGGTTCACCAGCCAATGCGATCGCGATAACCACACGCTGACGCATACCGCCAGAGAACTGGTGTGGGTACTGCTTTAAACGGTTTTCAGGTTGTGGGATACCCACTTGGTTCATCAAGTCTAATGAACGCTGGTAGGCTTCTTGATCCGAAACCTTCATGTTGGCATGAATCGTCTCTTTTAACTGCTGTTCTACTGTGAATAGAGGGTTAAGAGACGTCATTGGATCTTGGAAGATAAAACCAATCTTTGAGCCGCGAACAGAACGCATCTGTTCAGGAGATAAGCCAGAGACTTTTTCGCCATCCAGAAATACCTCGCCGCTAGCAATGCGGCCAGGAGGGCTCAGCAAATCGATCACAGCATTACCTACTGTTGATTTACCTGCACCAGACTCGCCTACAACACCAACGATCTCACCACGTTCGATGTTGAACGAAAGCGATTTAACTGCGGCGTGAACTCCATGACGAGATGGGTATTCGATACGAAGATTTTTTACTTCTAAAAGTGACATTACCAGACCTCTACTGCTTTGGCAGCTTTCTGCCCTGTCTGCAAAATTGAATCCATTCTTACCAGAATATTGTTCTGATATTTTATACGGTTGACAATTTGGCAAATAATTCACAGAAAAGCAACAAAAATAGGATAAAAAGTCGACATTAAACGCTTAGCAAGCAAAAGTGCCACATAACTATTCACCCAGAGAGCATATAGTAAGAAAAATCAACATTATATTATCGGCAAGAAATACTCACAAACTCCTTACCACTGCTTACTTGTAGAGTTAAACCTGTGCTTCAAAGCAGATCTCACTACCATTCAATAAAAACAAATAATTATTCCAAGAAACAATTAACACTATAGAAACAAACGCTAACTTTGTTAATTTAAACAAATAAAACAACTAGATACACGCCAAGTAACCATACATTTAACCGTTTGTATTTTTTTGATAAATACAAACCAGAGAAACGAAAGGCTTAATAAATCTGAGGAGTTTTGAACGACCAAATGCGTAGAAAGCTGTCAAATACATGGGTTAGTGAGCAGATTAAGGGCCAAATTCAACTTTTCACAAAAATCTCTAGACCAGACCTATTAATTTGTCGAATTATTGAGTGGTTATTTTATATAAAATTAGATATAGATCTTTCCGTTTGATAAATGAACTACCTCCATACAGACGTAATAATCGAGGAGATCGAAGGTGGGATTCTTGCTTCTAAAAGGAGTTTATTAAAGAGGAGCGAGTCGAACTGGACCAATTCAACACTGTGAGAAGCAATAATTGAAGAATACTGACACGACATATGCAACAAAGCCCATCATTTCTGATGAGCTTTCTTAAGTGATCGGTGAAGAGACATTCTTTGAACATCAGGCGAACCCATTTGGGTTCCTATCTAGTGATCTACAGATGAAAAAAAAGCTCATCATTTCTGATGAGCTTTCATAAAGGCGGTCAGTGAAGAGACATCCTTTGAACATCAGGCGAACCCCACTTGGGTTCCAACCTGTGATCTACAGATGAAAAAAAAGCTCATCATTTCTGATGAGCTTTCATAAAGGCGGTCAGTGAAGAGACATCCTTTGAACATCAGGCGAACCCCACTTGGGTTCCAACCTGTGATCTACAGATGAAAAAAAAGCTCATCATTTCTGATGAGCTTTCTTAAGGTGGTCGGTGAAGAGGGATTCGAACCCCCGACCCTCTGGTCCCAAACCAGATGCGCTACCAAGCTGCGCTATTCACCGAGACATTTTGTTTGATTTCTCAAACTGGAAACTTCAAAAAAGCTACCAAAATTAATGGGGTGGCTAACGAGATTCGAACTCGCGACCACCGGAATCACAATCCAGGGCTCTACCAACTGAGCTATAGCCACCACTAATTTTTTATATAACCGCTAAAAGCGATTATTGAAATAGTGGTCGGTGAAGAGGGATTCGAACCCCCGACCCTCTGGTCCCAAACCAGATGCGCTACCAAGCTGCGCTATTCACCGACTAGTTTCGTATCGATTCTTGGGAAGAATGAATCAACACTGGAAGCCTAAGCTACCAATAATTTGTAAAGAAAGAATGGGGTGGCTAACGAGATTCGAACTCGCGACCACCGGAATCACAATCCAGGGCTCTACCAACTGAGCTATAGCCACCATTATTTCTTTTTGCCAATTCTCACTTACCTAAGTAAGAGACCGGATGGCGCGCCTGAAAGGATTCGAACCTTCGGCCTTTGGCTCCGGAGGCCAACGCTCTATCCAGCTGAGCTACAGGCGCATGCCCTGTCGGCGGAGTGGAATAATACGTATATCACCTTATGCCGTCTAGTACTTTTTTAACTTTTTTTTCTGTTTGGTCTCTTTTTCGACAGTTAATATGTGATAAACCCCTTATTTGAGTACTACAACCCACCACAGCTTATAAGTTGTTGTTTATTGCAACAACTTATCGGGATATAATCACCCATTATTTACATTGGTTTAACAGTTGCTATTTGCTGATGAAGCCAAAACACCCTTCCAACACTATAAATTGGTAAGCATGTACTTACCTTGGGAATGTAAAGTGAGTTTAATGGATATGTCTCGTCGAATTTTAAGCGTTGTCATCGCAGTTTTAACCTTTTCAACTGGCGCTATGGCTTCAGGCTTAAGCGAAGCAGAGCAAGATGCTATTGCTGAACGCATCAAACCAGTTGGCCAAGTTTACCTAGTCGGCAGCGAGCCAGTAGCCGCAGTACCAACAGGCCCTCGCGATGGCGCAGCAGTTTACGGTACCTTTTGTATCGCTTGTCACGCATCTGGCGTAAGTGGCGCACCTAAAACAGGTGATGCTGGTGACTGGGGTCCTCGTATTGCCCAAGGTCGCGACATCCTAGCTGACCACGCAATCAACGGCTTCAATGCTATGCCAGCGAAAGGTTCATGTATGGACTGTTCAGACGACGAAATCAAAGATGCTATCGAGCACATGATTGCCGGTCTGTAATTTACCGATCTGTAATTAAAAATGCCAGATTCAAAAAAGGTGACCTCATGGTCACCTTTTTTATTGGCTTTTATATAACGCGATTAAAGCAAGGCATTACTTCTTGTTGAACATCGCACGAATGTTGGCAATGTGTGCCTGTCCTTTCTCCATTCTTTCTTCTGCAGATTGAGGCTTCTTCACGCTTTCCCACTCCACATCTTCATGCGGCAGTTCATCAAGGAATCGGCTTTGTGTTGGCTTTATCAATTCGCCATACTGACGACGTTCACGACATTTAGTGAAGGTCAGCTCTTTCTGCGCTCGAGTAATCCCTACATACATAAGACGGCGTTCTTCTTCTACGTTACCTTCATCGACACTGGTTTGGTGTGGCAAGATACCCTCTTCGGCTCCCATCAGGAACACATACGGAAACTCTAGGCCTTTCGATGCGTGCAATGTCATTAATTGAACTTGGTCTGCATCGTCATCATCTTCACCACGCTCCATCATGTCACGTAGCGTTAAACGTTGAACCACTTCTCGTAGGGTCTTCTCTTCTTTGTCGTAGTTGTCACCCTCAAGGTCAGCAACGATCCAACTATAAAGATCAGAAACGTTCTTCATTCTCATCTCTGCAGCTTTCGGGCTTGCCGAGGTTTCGTACAACCAATCTTCATAGTTAATATCACGAACCAAAGAGCGAACAGCCTCAACGGTATTGCCACGTTCGGCATTATCAGAAATACGAACAATCCAATCGCTGAAACGGCGCAGGTTTTCTAAACCACGACCAGTCAAAGTTTGCTCTAAACCCATCTCAAAGCTGGCTTCAAACAAGCTCTTGCCACGCATATTGGCGTAGCTGCCTAACTTCTCAAGCGTCACCGGGCCAATCTCACGACGTGGTGTGTTTACAATACGTAGAAACGCGTTGTCATCATCAGGGTTCACCAACACGCGGAGGTAAGCCATGATGTCTTTAATTTCAGCTCTAGCGAAGAAAGAGGTACCGCCAGAAATTTTGTAAGGCACACGGTTCTGCATCAAGGCTTTTTCAATCAAACGAGATTGGTGATTACCACGGTACAGCACTGCGTAATCTTTATATTCTGTACGATTCAAAAACTTGTGAGCGATGATCTCACCTGTAATACGCTCTGCTTCATGCTCTTCATTCTTAGCATTCAGTACCTTGAGCTTTTCACCGTCCGGGATCTCAGAGAACAGTGACTTTTCATAAACGTGTGGGTTATTAGCGATCAAGATATTCGCTGCACGCAAAATTCGACTCGTTGAGCGGTAGTTCTGCTCTAGTTTGATCAAGCGTAAGTTCGGGTAATCCTCACCTAACAGCACCAAGTTTTGCGGTTTTGCACCACGCCATGAGTAAATAGATTGGTCATCGTCACCTACGACCGTCAAACGACCACGCTCTCCCACAAGAAGACGCACCAATTCATATTGACTGGTGTTGGTATCTTGGTACTCATCGACCAGTAAATAGCGAATACGAGACTGCCAGCGCTCACGCACTTCTTGATTGGTTTTCAGGAGTAATACTGGCATCGCGATTAGGTCATCAAAATCGAGCGCGTTGTATGCTTTCATCTGTTTTTGGTACATCTCAAAACAGAATGCAAACAGTTGTTCTTGTTCGCCTTGAGCACGTGCTTTCGCCTGTTCTGGCGTCAGCATGTCATTCTTCCAATTAGAAATGGTGCTCATTAAAGCGCGCAGTAAATCCTTATCACCATCGATCTGCCTCTCAGTTAGCTCTTTTAATAGCGCCAACTGGTCTTGGTCATCAAATAGAGAGAAACCCGCTTTCAGACCCAGCGCTTTGTATTCACGACGAATGATAGTTAAGCCCATGGTATGAAAAGTCGAAACGATCAGGCCTTTCGATTCACCTTTACCCAGAGTTTGCCCCACACGCTCTTTCATCTCACGTGCTGCTTTATTGGTAAAGGTTACCGCTGCAATATTACGAGCCTTATAGCCACACTCTTGAACCAAGTAAGCAATCTTATTCGTGATAACACGTGTTTTACCGGATCCAGCACCCGCTAATACTAGGCAGGGGCCCGAAACATATTTCACGGCTTCATCTTGTCTTGGGTTCAGTTTCATTTGGTTCTCAATTTGGTCTAGAGGAGCGAATTAAATTGCGCGCTTATAATAATGCTGCAACACCTCGAATGCTACGTTCTCTTATACAAGATTTTTACGCTGCTTGTGTAAAACTTTGTTGCACATGTGTGTGGTTCTTAGGCTATAATGAATGAACGTTCATTCACTGGTGATGGAATAATGACAACTCATGCACCTCGGGATAAACGCCAGCAAATACTTTCTGCAGCTGAAAAGCTAATTGCAGAGGTCGGTTTCCAAGGCCTTTCAATGCAAAAATTAGCCAAAGAAGCGGGAGTGGCTGCAGGCACTATCTATCGCTACTTCGATGATAAAGAGCACTTGATAGAAGATGTTCGAATGCTCGTGACTCAAAGAGTAGCTGATGCTGTTCAAGAAGGGGTTAATGATTCGGATCCAATTAAACAACGCTACCGTACTATGTGGTTGAACATATGGAACTTAGCAGGAACGAATTTAGCCGCAATAAAAAATCGAGTTCAGTATGACTCTCTACCCATCACAAATAGCCTAAACTTCAGGGAACTAGAACGTAAAATGTTTGCCCAAGTTGAGCTGCTATTTAATGAGGGGAAGGAACAAGGATTGTTTAAACCACTTAACAATGAAGTATTAGGTGGATTGAGCTTGGCGGCTAGTGTTTCTCTAGCACGCAAGCATTCTTTAGGATTTTACCAACTTGATGAGGCAGAACTAGAATCTGCAATCGAAGCCAGTTGGGACGCAATAATTAAACACTAGATCGGAGTTTTGACCATAATGAAAAAGTGGACTTTCTTCATGTTACTCATCGCTGTACTACTTTTCGGCAGCGTTATTGGGTTTAACATGTTCAAACAACAAAAAATTGCTGAGTATATGGCCAACCGCCCTGAACCAGAGTTTCCAGTAACGGTAACTGAAGTTCAGCCGATCGACTGGGTTCCAGTGATTGAAGCTATCGGCTTCATCGAACCTAACCAAGGTGTGACACTAGCGAACGAGACCAGCGGTGTTATTGACCAGATCTCTTTCGAGTCAGGTACTGATGTTAAGAGTGGTCAGCAACTGGTGCGTCTTGATTCTGACGTAGAGAAAGCAAACCTAAAGAGTTCTGAAGCTCGTTTGCCTGCTGCGAAAGCAAAATACAAGCGTTACCAAGGTCTATTCAAGAAAGGTTCTATCTCTAAAGAAGCGTACGATGAAGCAGAAGCGAACTACTTCTCTCTATCTGCTGACATTGAAAGCCTAAAAGCATCGATCGAGCGTCGTGAAATTCGCGCGCCATTCGACGGTACTGTTGGTATTCGTAACGTATACCTAGGCCAATACCTACAATCGGGTACCGATATCGTTCGTTTAGAAGATACCAGTGTCATGCGTCTGCGCTTCACAGTTTCTCAAACAGATATCTCTCGTATCAATGTTGGTCAGGCTATCGACATCTTTGTTGATGCTTACCCAGAGACACCGTTTGAAGGCTCTATCAGTGCAATTGAACCAGCTGTAAGCATCCAAAGTGGTCTTATCCAAGTTCAAGCAGACATTCCAAACAATGATGGCAAGCTTCGTAGCGGTATGTTCGCTCGCGCTAACATCATTCTGCCTAAACTAGAGAACCAAGTAACTCTGCCTCAAACGGCGATTACTTTCACTCTATACGGTGACAATGTTTACATCCTGACTGAAGAAGACGGCGTTCAACGTGTTGCTCAACATGTTGTAAAAGTAGGTGAGCGTACAGCTGATATTGCACACATCCTTGAAGGCGTTAAAGCCGGCGATACGGTTGTAACTTCTGGCCAAGTACGTCTAAGTAACGGTGCCAAAGTTAAGGTTGTTGAAAGTGATGCAATCACTCCACCATCTGAAACACCTAAGCTGTAACTGGAGGCACAATGCGCTTTACTGATGTTTTTATTAAACGTCCAGTTCTAGCGGTATCCATCAGCTTTTTGATTGCGCTGCTTGGCTTACAAGCAATCTTCAAAATGCAGGTGCGTGAATACCCTGAAATGACGAATACCGTCGTAACCGTAACCACGAGTTACTACGGTGCAAGTGCCGATCTTATCCAAGGCTTTATCACCCAGCCCCTCGAACAGGCTGTGGCTCAAGCGGATAACATCGACTATATGACTTCTTCTTCTGTGCTCGGTAGTTCTACTATTACCGTGAACATGAAGTTGAACACCGACCCGAATGCGGCGCTGTCTGACATACTGGCCAAGACTAACTCGGTGCGTTCTCAGCTTCCTAAAGAAGCAGAAGATCCAACCGTAACCATGTCTACCGGTTCAACGACAGCTGTACTCTACATTGGTTTTACCAGTGATGAGTTGGTGTCGAGCCAAATTACCGACTACCTAGAGCGTGTAATCAACCCGCAACTATTCACGGTAAATGGTGTATCTAAAGTCGACCTTTATGGTGGTATGAAATACGCACTGCGCGTATGGCTAGATCCATCAAAAATGGCAGCTGTTAACCTAACTGCTACTGATGTTATGTCGGTATTGAATGCCAACAACTACCAGTCAGCGACAGGTCAAGCTACTGGCGAATTCGTTCTTTATAACGGCAGTGCCGATACACAAGTATCAAACACTGAAGAGTTAGAGAACTTAGTCGTTAGAAGTGGTGAAGGTGAGATTATCCGTCTGTCTGACATCGCTAAGGTTTCTCTAGAGAAAAGCCACGACGTTTATCGTGCAAGTGCGAACGGTCAGGAGGCGGTTGTTGCAGCAATTAATGCGGCACCAAGTGCGAACCCAATCAACATCGCTGCAGATGTACTTGAGCTTCTTCCTCAGCTAGAGAAGAACCTTCCAAGCAACATCTCAATGAACGTAATGTACGATTCAACCATTGCGATTAACGAGTCAATTCAAGAAGTTATCAAGACAATTCTTGAAGCGGCATTAATCGTATTAATCGTAATCACATTGTTCTTAGGTTCATTCCGAGCGGTACTGATCCCTATCGTTACTATCCCACTATCTCTGATTGGTGTGGCAATGGTAATGCAGGCGATGGGCTTCTCTTGGAACCTGATGACACTACTGGCAATGGTACTCGCCATCGGTCTGGTGGTAGATGATGCGATCGTGGTACTTGAGAACGTCGACAGGCATATCAAGCTCGGAGAGTCCCCTTTCCGCGCTGCGATCATCGGTACTCGTGAAATTGCGGTCCCTGTTATCGCAATGACACTCACGCTAGGTGCGGTATACGCTCCAATCGCAATGATGGGCGGTATCACGGGCTCACTATTTAAAGAGTTCGCATTAACCCTAGCCGGTTCTGTATTTGTATCAGGTATCGTGGCACTAACGCTGTCGCCAATGATGTGTTCAAAAATGCTGAAAGCTCACGCTGAGCCGAGCAAGTTTGAACAGAAGGTTCATAGCGTTTTGGATGGTATGACTAACCGTTACGAGCGTATGCTTGGCGCGGTAATGCAACATCGTCCAGTATTTATTGGCTTTGCTATCATCGTATTTGCAAGTTTGCCGATGTTGTTCAAGTTCATCCCTAGTGAATTAGCACCTTCAGAAGATAAAGGTGTAATCATGCTAATGGGTACTGCACCATCTAATGCGAACTTAGACTTCATGCAAAATACCATGAACGACGTAAACAAGATTCTGTCTGACCAGCCAGAAGTCGCTTACGCGCAGGTGTTCACAGGAGTTCCTAATGCAAACCAAGCGTTTGGTATTGCATCTATGGTTCCTTGGAGTGAGCGTGAAGCAAGCCAATCTGAGGTAGCAAACCGCGTTGGTGGTTTGGTGAAAGATGTTCCAGGAATGGCAGTAACAGCCTTCCAAATGCCAGAACTACCAGGTGCAGGTTCTGGCCTTCCAATTCAGTTTGTTATTACAACGCCAAACAGTTTTGAAAGCTTGTTCCAAATCACCACTGACATTTTGACTGATGTAGCGACAAACCCACTATTCGTATACTCGGATCTCGATCTGAACTACGACTCAGCAACGATGAAAGTACACATCGACAAGGATAAAGCGGGCGCATACGGCGTAACCATGCAAGATATCGGTATCACGCTAGGTACCATGATGTCAGATGGCTACGTAAACCGTATCGACTTGAATGGTCGTTCTTACGAGGTTATCCCTCAGGTTGAACGTAAATTCCGTTTGAACCCAGAATCGATGAATAACTACTACGTACGTGCTGCGGACGGTAATGCTGTCCCATTAGGCAGTTTGATTACGATTGATGTTGTGGCAGAGCCTCGCTCTCTTCCTCACTTCAACCAATTGAACTCAGCTACGATTGGTGCAGTACCTGCTCCAGGCGCTGCAATGGGTGATGCAATTGCATGGTTTGAAGACACGGCGGCGAATAAGCTTCCAAGTGGCTACAACCACGATTACATGGGTGAAGCACGTCAATACGTAACTGAAGGTAGCGCACTTTACGCGACCTTTGGTCTAGCACTGGCTATCATCTTCTTGGTACTAGCGATTCAATTCGAATCTCTGAAAGATCCATTGGTTATCATGGTATCTGTACCACTGGCGATCTGTGGTGCCCTAATAGCTCTGGCTTGGGGTGCGGCAACAATGAACATCTACTCGCAAGTAGGTTTGATCACCTTAGTCGGCCTAATTACCAAGCACGGTATCTTGATCTGTGAAGTTGCAAAAGAAGAACAGTTGCATCATCACAAGACTCGTATCGAAGCGGTAATGGAAGCTGCGAAGGTTCGTCTTCGTCCAATCCTGATGACAACAGCTGCGATGATCGCGGGTCTAATCCCACTGATGTACGCAAGTGGTGCGGGTGCAGCTCAGCGCTTTAGTATTGGTATCGTAATCGTTGCTGGTCTAGCGATTGGTACTATCTTCACGCTATTTGTACTGCCAGTGATTTACAGCTACTTGGCTGAAAAACACAAACCTCTACCTGTATTTGTAGAAGACAAAGACCTAGAAAAGCTAGCTCGCATCGATGAAGCAAAAGCGGCACACAGAGAATTAGCTGATAATAAGTAATCGCTAAGTCGTATTAACAATAAAAAGGCTACTTCGGTGGCCTTTTTTTATACGCCATAGGCGACATCTCAAGTGTGATTAAATAGAATAGTGGTAAATATTCAGGAGTTTTAATTGATATGTTTGATCCAAAAAAACTAGAGCAGATTGCTAAGCAGATCCACGATTCTATGCCTCAACCAGTAAAAGAGCTTGGTTCAGACGTAGATCAAAAAGTTCGCCAAGTTATCCAAGGCCAACTAAACAAGCTAGACGTTGTGAGCCGTGAAGAGTTTGATGTTCAAACACAAGTACTGCTTCGCACTCGCCAAAAGCTAACTGAAATGGAACAAAAGCTAGCTGACTTAGAAGCAAAGATTGCCGATAAGTAAGCGCAAAGCAAGAAAACTGAAAGGGTTGGTGTGAAAACGCCAACCCTTTTGTATTTCTGAGGATCAATCAAGACCTGAAAGTCGACGAAGACTGATCAAGCAATGTTCATTTGATTGATTTTTAAGACTTTGTTACTAAAAGCAAAAAGGCTTGGTCAACGGCGACCAAGCCTTTTTATTAGATGTTGTGTTGCTTACTTATAACTCCAACCTGTAAGGAGTTAGTGATACTGCTTCGCTTTTTCTGCAAATTTATCAGTATCTAAGCGACTAATTAACCGCCTACAGCGATACGCTTCATGTCACTCATGTAGCTACGTAGCTCTTCACCAATGTACTCTACAGGGTGGTTACGGATAGCTTCGTTTACTTCAATTAGCTTAGCGTTATCAACTTGGTTAGATGCTTCACCTAGACCGCGGCCGATTACGTCAGTTGCTACTGAAGGCATGAACTTCTCACGTAGTAACGGTGTTGCTACGTTAGCGAATAGGTAGTTACCGTACTCAGCAGTATCTGAGATTACAACGTTCATTTCGTAAAGACGCTTACGAGCAACTGTGTTTGCGATTAGTGGAAGCTCATGTAGAGATTCGTAGTAAGCAGACTCGTCGATGATGCCTGATGCAGTCATAGCTTCGAATGCTAGCTCAACACCTGCACGAACCATAGCAACCATTAGGATACCGTTGTCGAAGTACTCTTGCTCTGAGATTTCTACGTCAGAAGCTGGGTAGTTTTCGAATGCCGTTTCGCCTGTCTCTTCACGCCAGCCTAGTAGGTTCACGTCATCGTTCGCCCAGTCAGCCATCATTGTGCTAGAGAAGTGCCCAGAGATGATGTCATCCATGTGCTTGTTGTAAAGCGGACGCATTAGGTCTTTAAGCTCTTCAGAAAGCTCAAACGCTTTAACTTTAGCTGGGTTAGATAAACGATCCATCATGTGAGTTACGCCACCAAACTTAAGTGCTTCAGTGATCGTTTCCCAACCGTATTGTAGAAGTTTGCCTGCGTAGCCAGGTTCGATACCGTCAGCAATCATCTTCTCGTAAGATACGATAGAACCCGCTTGTAGCATGCCACAAAGGATAGTTTGCTCACCCATAAGGTCAGACTTAACTTCCGCTACGAAAGAAGACTCTAGGCAACCTGCACGGTGACCACCAGTACCTGCAGCCCAAGCTTTAGCGATATCCCAGCCATCACCTTTAGGGTCATTCTCTGGGTGAACAGCAATCAGTGTTGGTACACCGAAACCACGCTTGTACTCTTCGCGAACTTCAGAACCAGGACACTTAGGAGCAACCATTACAACCGTAAGGTCAGAACGTAACTGCATGCCTTCTTCAACAACGTTAAAGCCGTGAGAGTAACCAAGTGCAGCACCTTCTTTCATTAGAGGCATTACAGTTTCAACAACATTTGTGTGTTGCTTATCTGGAGTAAGGTTGATTACTAGGTCTGCTTGAGGGATTAGTGTTTCGTAGCTACCCACAACAAAGCCATTTTCATCAGCATTTTTGAATGATTGACGCTTTTCATCAATTGCTGCTTGGCGTAGAGCGTAAGATACGTCTAGACCAGAATCACGCATGTTTAGACCTTGGTTTAGGCCTTGAGCACCACAACCAACAATTACGATTTTCTTACCTTCAAGAAATTCAGCTTCTGTCGCGAATTCCTCACGATCCATAAAGCGGCAACGACCTAGTTGGTCTAGTTGTTCACGAAGGTTTAATGTATTGAAATAGTTAGCCATTCTAGGGCACTCCTTTAAAAATAAGTCCGTAAGGTCGATATCTCTCTATCGAATGACTTCATACTAAAACAGACACTCCGTTGCTGAAAGTGATATATTCACAATTAGTTATTGCAATAAATGCAACATGGAAACGATCGCAGAACATGAACATAAAATCTCTACAATTATTTATACATTTATGTAATAGCAAGAGTTTCAGCAAAACCGCTGCTGCTATGCATGTCAGTCCTTCAGCGCTGAGCCGTCAGATACAAAAGCTTGAAGAGGAAACAGGACAAGAACTGCTTATCAGAGACAACCGCAGTGTTGATCTCACCCCAGCAGGAAAACACCTATTGCCTGTAGCACTAAGCATCGTTGGAGAGTGGCAGCAATACAATCTTCATTTGAAAGGTGGAGAGCAAGAGCTTAAAGGTGAGATCCGTATATTTTGTTCAGTAACAGCTAGCTACAGTCACTTACCTGAACTCATAACCGAATTTAGGGCTATTCATCCGTATATTGAATTTAAGCTCTCTACTGGCGATCCAGCTCAATCCATCGACAAGATTTTAAACGATGAGGCGGATATCGCGATTTCAGCAAAGCCAGACATTCTTCCTTCAAGATTAGAATTCGAGACCATCAGCGATATTCCACTATCCGTCATAATTCCATCAGGTGTCAGCAGCTTTAGCCAGCAACTTCAGTCTGACAAGCCAAACTGGAATGAAGTGCCCTTTATCATCCCTGAAGCAGGTACGGCGCGTGAACGTGCCAATGCATGGTTCAAAAAGATGAAGATAAAACCCAACATATACGCGCAAGTTTCAGGCCATGAGGCGATAGTGAGTATGGTGGCGCTAGGTTGTGGGGTAGGAATTGCACCTGACGTGGTGATTAACAATAGCCCTGTAAGAGATAAAGTCGACCGCTTAAAGATAGAACCCATCAAACCCTTTGAGTTGGGTGTTTGCTGCAAGAGAGCACAGTTAGAAAACCCATTAATTAGAGCATTTTGGCAGGTCGCCGAAGGAAAATATCTGCAAGACTAAAGAATATATAAGTGGTAACAAACGGGGATAGAGTCACAGATAAAGAGCACGTTAGTGCTCTTTTTGTTTTTCTAAACGACAGATATGAAAAAAGCCCGCTGATTTCTCAGCGGGCTTTTCAATGGTGGTGGAGGGATAGGGATTTGAACCCTAGAACCGCTATTAACGGTTGCCGGTTTTCAAGACCGGTGCTTTCGACCACTCAGCCATCCCTCCAACAAATTGTCATCAACAGATTTGTGCACTGTTGAGGTTGTTACTTGCTATGCAAATAACGAAATTAAAGCCTGGCGATGTCCTACTCTCACATGGGGAAGCCCCACACTACCATCGGCGCTATTGTGTTTCACTTCTGAGTTCGGCATGGAATCAGGTGGGTCCACAATGCTATGGTCGCCAAGCAAATTTTAAAATTCGGAAAGCTGCTTCTCTATTTAATAGAGCTTTAAAAGTTTCTCTTCAAACTCATTCAAGCGTTTGGTATTTCTTTGAGTCCACAAAACCCCTTGGGTGTTGTATGGTTAAGCCTCACGGGCAATTAGTACAGGTTAGCTCAATGCCTCGCAGCACTTACACACCCTGCCTATCAACGTCGTAGTCTACGACAACCCTTTAGGACGCTTATAGCGCCAGGGAAAACTCATCTCAAGGCTCGCTTCCCGCTTAGATGCTTTCAGCGGTTATCGATTCCGAACTTAGCTACCGGGCAATGCCATTGGCATGACAACCCGAACACCAGAGGTTCGTCCACTCCGGTCCTCTCGTACTAGGAGCAGCCCCTTTCAATTTTCCAACGCCCACGGCAGATAGGGACCGAACTGTCTCACGACGTTCTAAACCCAGCTCGCGTACCACTTTAAATGGCGAACAGCCATACCCTTGGGACCGACTTCAGCCCCAGGATGTGATGAGCCGACATCGAGGTGCCAAACACCGCCGTCGATATGAACTCTTGGGCGGTATCAGCCTGTTATCCCCGGAGTACCTTTTATCCGTTGAGCGATGGCCCTTCCATTCAGAACCACCGGATCACTATGACCTGCTTTCGCACCTGCTCGAATTGTCATTCTCGCAGTCAAGCGGGCTTATGCCATTGCACTAACCACACGATGTCCAACCGTGTTTAGCCCACCTTCGTGCTCCTCCGTTACTCTTTGGGAGGAGACCGCCCCAGTCAAACTACCCACCAGGCACTGTCCGTAATCCCGATTCAGGGACCAACGTTAGAACATCAAAACTACAAGGGTGGTATTTCAAGGACGACTCCACCACATCTAGCGACGCGGTTTCAAAGTCTCCCACCTATCCTACACATGTAGGTTCAATGTTCAGTGCCAAGCTGTAGTAAAGGTTCACGGGGTCTTTCCGTCTAGCCGCGGGTACACTGCATCTTCACAGCGATTTCAATTTCACTGAGTCTCGGGTGGAGACAGCGTGGCCATCATTACGCCATTCGTGCAGGTCGGAACTTACCCGACAAGGAATTTCGCTACCTTAGGACCGTTATAGTTACGGCCGCCGTTTACCGGGGCTTCGATCAAGAGCTTCGACCGAAGTCTAACCCCATCAATTAACCTTCCGGCACCGGGCAGGCGTCACACCGTATACGTCATCTTACGATTTTGCACAGTGCTGTGTTTTTAATAAACAGTTGCAGCCACCTGGTATCTGCGACTCTCGTCTGCTCCATCCGCAAGGGACTTCACTGATAAGAGCGTACCTTCTCCCGAAGTTACGGTACCATTTTGCCTAGTTCCTTCACCCGAGTTCTCTCAAGCGCCTTGGTATTCTCTACCCGACCACCTGTGTCGGTTTGGGGTACGATTCCTTACAATCTGAAGCTTAGAGGCTTTTCCTGGAAGCATGGCATCAATGACTTCACTACCGTAGTAGCTCGACATCGTATCTCAGCGTTAGTAGCGGTCCGGATTTACCTAAACCACCCGCCTACGTACTTGAACCTGGACAACCGTCGCCAGGCCCACCTAGCCTTCTCCGTCCCCCCATCGCAATTGTAAGAAGTACAGGAATATTAACCTGTTTCCCATCGACTACGCCTTTCGGCCTCGCCTTAGGAGTCGACTTACCCTGCCCCGATTAACGTTGGACAGGAACCCTTGGTCTTCCGGCGAGGGAGTTTTTCACTCCCTTTATCGTTACTCATGTCAGCATTCGCACTTCTGATACCTCCAGCAGCCCTTACAGACCACCTTCAACGGCTTACAGAACGCTCCCCTACCCCACATACCCTAAGGTACGTAGCCGCAACTTCGGTGTATAGCTTAGCCCCGTTACATCTTCCGCGCAGGCCGACTCGACCAGTGAGCTATTACGCTTTCTTTAAATGATGGCTGCTTCTAAGCCAACATCCTGGCTGTCTGAGCCTTCCCACATCGTTTCCCACTTAGCTATACTTTGGGACCTTAGCTGGCGGTCTGGGTTGTTTCCCTCTCCACGACGGACGTTAGCACCCGCCGTGTGTCTCCCGGATAGTACTTACTGGTATTCGGAGTTTGCAAAGGGTTGGTAAGTCGGGATGACCCCCTAGCCTTAACAGTGCTCTACCCCCAGTAGTATTCGTCCGAGGCGCTACCTAAATAGCTTTCGGGGAGAACCAGCTATCTCCAGGTTTGATTGGCCTTTCACCCCTAGCCACAAGTCATCCGCTAATTTTTCAACATTAGTCGGTTCGGTCCTCCAGTTGATGTTACTCAACCTTCAACCTGCCCATGGCTAGATCACCTGGTTTCGGGTCTAATCCTAGCAACTGTACGCCCAGTTAAGACTCGGTTTCCCTACGGCTCCCCTAAACGGTTAACCTTGCTACTAAAATTAAGTCGCTGACCCATTATACAAAAGGTACGCAGTCACACCACGAAGGTGCTCCTACTGCTTGTACGTACACGGTTTCAGGTTCTATTTCACTCCCCTCACAGGGGTTCTTTTCGCCTTTCCCTCACGGTACTGGTTCACTATCGGTCAGTCAGTAGTATTTAGCCTTGGAGGATGGTCCCCCCATATTCAGACAGGATATCACGTGTCCCGCCCTACTCGTTTTCACTGATTATGATGTGTCGGTTACGGGGCTATCACCCTTTATTGCGAGACTTTCCAGACTCTTCACCTGCATCATTAAAAGCTTAAGGGCTAATCCAATTTCGCTCGCCGCTACTTTCGGAATCTCGGTTGATTTCTCTTCCTCGGGGTACTTAGATGTTTCAGTTCCCCCGGTTTGCCTCCTGCTGCTATGTATTCACAACAGGATACTTACTTATGTAAGTGGGTTTCCCCATTCAGGAATCCCAGACTCAAAAGGTTATTACTACCTAATCTGGGCTTATCGCAAGTTATTACGCCTTTCATCGCCTCTGACTGCCAAGGCATCCACCGTGTACGCTTAGTCACTTAACCATACAACCCGAAAGGGTCTTAGCGTATGGCAACTAACCAAGGTTTTTGGTTGTCATTAAGAAGGGTTAATTCTCAATGACTGTTTGCCGGACTCAATTGTGAATCAAACTAAGTTTGATTCGAATACAAGACACTTGAATGTGTTTGTTGTGTTTATCTAATGAAAGATAAACATTGAGAACTTTTAAATTTGATTGAATTACTCGTAAGTAAATCAATCAGTCAGCTTTCCAAATTGTTAAAGAGCAAGAGTTTTTCAAGTTTTAAACTTTCAAAACCATTTTTAAATACTCTCTTACGAGAATGCTTAAAGATGGTGGGCGATACCGGGCTCGAACCAGTGACCCCCTGCTTGTAAGGCAGGTGCTCTCCCAACTGAGCTAATCGCCCATAAAGTTTCCTTTTGTCTTCACTTTTTAAAAGTGAAAATAAAAGCCATTCTTATGGAAGGAATGGTGGAGCTATGCGGGATCGAACCGCAGACCTCCTGCGTGCAAGGCAGGCGCTCTCCCAGCTGAGCTATAGCCCCATATTTTATTTCCTTGGGAGGAAATGGTGGGTCGTGCAGGATTCGAACCTGCGACCAATTGATTAAAAGTCAACTGCTCTACCAACTGAGCTAACGACCCAATGGTATCCCGTAGGGGAGTCGAACCCCTGTTACCGCCGTGAAAGGGCGGTGTCCTAGGCCTCTAGACGAACGGGACACTGGATTGAAGAACTTGGGAGTTCTTCGTCTCTTTTACTTTCTAAACCTAATCAATCTGTGTGGACACTTATCGTGAATATCTTCGTATAAGGAGGTGATCCAGCCCCAGGTTCCCCTAGGGCTACCTTGTTACGACTTCACCCCAGTCATGAACCACAAAGTGGTGAGCGTCCTCCCCGAAAGGTTAAACTACCCACTTCTTTTGCAGCCCACTCCCATGGTGTGACGGGCGGTGTGTACAAGGCCCGGGAACGTATTCACCGTAGCATTCTGATCTACGATTACTAGCGATTCCGACTTCATGGAGTCGAGTTGCAGACTCCAATCCGGACTACGACGCACTTTTTGGGATTCGCTCACTATCGCTAGCTTGCTGCCCTCTGTATGCGCCATT
This sequence comes from Vibrio sp. 10N.286.45.E10, assembly GCF_002874195.2. NCBI lineage: Bacteria > Pseudomonadati > Pseudomonadota > Gammaproteobacteria > Vibrionales > Vibrionaceae > Vibrio > Vibrio sp. 10N.286.45.E10. Next base: position 321,653 of record NZ_MCWD02000003.1, read on the forward strand.
GTAGCACGTGTGTAGCCCTACTCGTAAGGGCCATGATGACTTGACGTCGTCCCCACCTTCCTCCGGTTTATCACCGGCAGTCTCCCTGGAGTTCCCGACATTACTCGCTGGCAAACAAGGATAAGGGTTGCGCTCGTTGCGGGACTTAACCCAACATTTCACAACACGAGCTGACGACAGCCATGCAGCACCTGTCTCAGAGCTCCCGAAGGCACACCTGCGTCTCCGCTGGCTTCTCTGGATGTCAAGAGTAGGTAAGGTTCTTCGCGTTGCATCGAATTAAACCACATGCTCCACCGCTTGTGCGGGCCCCCGTCAATTCATTTGAGTTTTAATCTTGCGACCGTACTCCCCAGGCGGTCTACTTAACGCGTTAGCTCCGAAAGCCACGGCTCAAGGCCACAACCTCCAAGTAGACATCGTTTACGGCGTGGACTACCAGGGTATCTAATCCTGTTTGCTCCCCACGCTTTCGCATCTGAGTGTCAGTATCTGTCCAGGGGGCCGCCTTCGCCACTGGTATTCCTTCAGATCTCTACGCATTTCACCGCTACACCTGAAATTCTACCCCCCTCTACAGTACTCTAGTTCACCAGTTTCAAATGCAGTTCCGAGGTTGAGCCCCGGGCTTTCACATCTGACTTAATGAACCACCTGCATGCGCTTTACGCCCAGTAATTCCGATTAACGCTCGCACCCTCCGTATTACCGCGGCTGCTGGCACGGAGTTAGCCGGTGCTTCTTCTGTTGCTAACGTCAAGAGATAGCGCTATTAACACTACCCCCTTCCTCACAACTGAAAGTACTTTACAACCCGAAGGCCTTCTTCATACACGCGGCATGGCTGCATCAGGCTTTCGCCCATTGTGCAATATTCCCCACTGCTGCCTCCCGTAGGAGTCTGGACCGTGTCTCAGTTCCAGTGTGGCTGATCATCCTCTCAGACCAGCTAGGGATCGTCGCCTTGGTGAGCCATTACCTCACCAACTAGCTAATCCCACCTAGGCATATCTTGACGCGAGAGGCCCGAAGGTCCCCCTCTTTGGCCCGTAGGCATTATGCGGTATTAGCCATCGTTTCCAATGGTTATCCCCCACATCAAGGCAATTTCCTAGGCATTACTCACCCGTCCGCCGCTCGACGCCCATTAACGCACCCGAAGGATTGTTAGTGTCGTTTCCGCTCGACTTGCATGTGTTAGGCCTGCCGCCAGCGTTCAATCTGAGCCATGATCAAACTCTTCAATTTAATATTTTGTGACTCAACGAATACTGACTTCAAAACTACTATGTAATTTTAAAGCTATTACCATTCCAACAGAATGATAATGAATTGACTGTGCCAAATAACCGAGGTTATTTGTATTGGTCACTCAGTTCATTGAAATCAATTTTGTTACCGAAGTAACTGCTATTACCTAAGTAATAACGTTTTGATATTCATCAACGAGTGCCCACACAGATTGATAGGTTTAAATTGTTAAAGAGCTTTTCCTTTTTGAGCTTCGCTCAAATCGGACGGCCATTTTAGCGATTTAAGTTTTAGTGTCAACCACTATTTTCAAAACTTTTTTCAAGCGCTTAGCTTGGCTAATTTGACCTGCTGATTCGTTTTGGTTTCTTACGAAGCCTTCCCGTTTCAACGAGGTCGCATTATAGAGATTTCGATCACACTGGCAAGCCCTTTTTGAAGTTTTTCTCGTTTTTTTATTCGTTCGATTAAAAAGAACTCAAAACGCCTCAAAAGTAGGCTTTTCTCTTACATCTCTTGCAGTTTCTTAGAGAATAAAGAGACTTTTTCCCAGTTTGTGTACTCAACTTCCTTGGTTGTATCCGTTTCTCCGCCTGTCATATTCATAATGAAGCGAATCATTGTTCTATCGAACCAGTTATAACGTGGGTAATAGAGGGCACCCGCGAATACACCGATCAAAGTTGGCTGCCACGGTGACTTAAGAAGAAACTTCTTAATATAAGCGCTACCTTCAGGGGTATCTTTACCTTGGTCTTCTTTACGAGCCGTTAAGTTAACGCAGAAGAAAGCGACCTTGTTTGATTGTAACTGAGTAAGGTTGGCATCAATGAACTGATATAGCTTCTTATTAAGGTGGCCATAGCGAATAGATGCGCCAATCAATACTCTGTCGTATTGAGCAAAATCGACACTAGTAATAGTGTGCAGATCTTGAAGCTCACATTCGAACTCATTCATTTCTTCTTTTATATAGTTCAAGATTTTCTTGGTCTGCCCTTCACGGCTTGAATACAAAAATAGAGCTTTTGCCACAATGTTGTCCTTAGCTACGCCAAAACGTAGGGGTCAATAAAATTAATAAGGTGAATATCTCTAAACGACCAAACAGCATAGATACGATCAACACCCACTTAGCCTTGTCATTCACATCGCCGAAGTGCATTGCCACTTCACCTAAGCCCGGGCCAAGGTTATTCAATGTTGCGGCTACGGCAGAGAAGGCGCTCAGCTCATCCATACCGGTTGCAATAAGCGCCAACATACAAACCACAAACACCAATGCGTATGCAGAAAAGAATCCCCAAACCGCATCCACGACACGTTGTGGTAATGCAGAACCGCCAACCTTAATGGTATAGACAGCGCGCGGGTGAACAAGACGCTTCATTTCACGAGCACCTTGCAGCGTAAGGAGTAATATTCGGATGACTTTCATACCGCCACCGGTTGAACCTGCACATCCCCCTATAAAAGAAGAGAACAAAAGCAGAACAGGTAAAAATAGCGGCCACTCGGAGAAACCAGTAGTAGTGAAGCCTGCTGTCGTAGATATAGATACAGTTTGGAACAATGCTTGGTCAAAGGCATCGTAATACGAGTCATAAGAGTGATGGTTAAGCAGCAATAAGAAGCATACTAAAAACAGTAGCGCTTGAATAAAGATAAAGGCGCGGAACTCAGGATCTTTCCAATAGTATTTAGGGTGCACACCACCTGAAGCAAAAGCGGCAAAGTGAAGAGAGAAGTTACATGCTGATATAAGCAGGAACACGACGGTAATCATGTTGATCGCCGGGCTATTGAAATAACCCATACTCGCATCGTGAGTCGAGAAACCACCAATCGCAATAGTAGAGAAGCTATGGCTGATCGCATCAAAGAAACTCATCCCTGCTAGCCAGAACGCCACTGCACAAGCAATCGTTAGACTCAAATAGATGTACCACAGTGCTTTTGCCGTTTCAGCAATACGCGGAGTCATCTTACTGTCTTTTACTGGACCTGGAATTTCAGCACGGTACAGCTGCATGCCACCGATGCCCAGTACAGGAAGAATGGCTACTGCCAATACGATGATACCCATACCACCAAACCACTGCAGAAACTGGCGATAAAACAAGATCGCTTTAGGTAAATCATCAAGGCCAACGATCACCGTCGCACCTGTAGTGGTTAATGCAGAGAAAGATTCGAAGAAAGCGTCTGTTACCGAAACGCTCGGGTTATCAGCGATCAAAAACGGTAAAGCACCCGCACTGCCGATTACCGTCCAGAACAAAACAACAATCAAAAAGCCATCACGCGCTTTCAATTCATGCTTATAACGTCGGTTGGGAAACCAGCAAGTTGCTCCACAGAATAAGAGAACGAAGAAAGTCGTCACAAATGGCACACCCGCACCGTCTCGATAGATCAGTGCGACGAGCGCAGGAGCAAGCATTGATACACTAAAAAGTGCTAATAATAATCCGACGATTCGAATAATTGAGCGAAATTGCATGAGCTATTGAACGAAGCGAAATGCTTCACACTTCCTAGTTGTCTTTGACTTTCGTTACCAGTGCCTTAGCACCGCTTTTATTGATCATGGTTTGGGTAAACGAATCTACCTGCAGGAGCTCTATTTCAATAATAAGCTCAACTTGAACACCATAATCCGCTTGGACTTCAACAGCCTGATGCTGAGCCATGATGGATTGTGCTATTGGCACAAAGCCATAGTCTAACTCTAGCCGTAATTTTGTGGTTATTTTTTTCTCGATAGTTTGAAGCAGCTTGAGAGCTTGTTGCACTCCACCACCGTAAGCCTTGACTAAACCACCGGTACCAAGCTTGATTCCACCAGAATAACGAGTGACGACAGCCGTTAACTCTCCAACACCAGACCCAGACAGTTGTGCCAATATGGGCTTACCAGCAGTCCCAGAGGGTTCACCATCGTCACTAAAGCCCCATCGCATTGAATCTTCAGGTCGCCCAGCCACAAAACCCCAACAGTTATGTCGTGCTGAAGAATGCTCTTTTTTTACCTGCTCTACGAACTGTTTAGCAGTTTCTACACTTGGAGTATGAGCAAGATGCGTAATAAAGACGCTCTTTTTTATCTCTTCTTCAAACAGAGCTGACGCTGACGGTATTAAATAGGGCTGTTCATTCATATCGTTAACTTAGTAAATAAGAGCGGAGAAGTGTATCACGCGTGAATAATAAGGGTTAGAGGATCTGTGCCATCGCACAATGTTAAACAATTGTTTAAAAAATGTATTGAAATTAATCTAGCAGAGGTACAGACTAAGATAACTGGTCTTACCAGGTATTCTACAATAATAGAAAGATAACAAGATTCTCTCAAACAATCGTGGATTGTATGTCATGGAGATAGACAATGATTTACCAAGCTAACACCCTACAGGTAAAGGAATTACAAGATGGTATTGCGGAATTAAGCTTCTGTGCTCCAGCCTCTGTAAACAAACTCGACCTTGCTACTTTAGAATCACTAGACAAAGCGTTAGATGCTCTTAATGCTCACGCAGGATTACGTGGTTTAATCTTAACTTCAAACAAAGACGCGTTCATTGTAGGCGCAGACATCACGGAATTCCTTGGCTTATTTGCTAAGCCAGAAGCAGAACTTGATGAATGGTTAAGATTCGCTAATTCAATCTTCAGCAAGCTAGAAGACCTTCCTGTCCCAACTCTTTCAATGATGCGTGGCCATGCCCTTGGCGGCGGCTGTGAATGTGTACTCGCTACCGACTTCCGTATCGGTGACAAGACCACCAGCATAGGTCTACCTGAAACCAAACTTGGCATTATGCCTGGCTTTGGTGGTTGTGTACGCCTGCCTCGTGTTATCGGTGCTGACAGCGCAATGGAAATTATCACTCAAGGCAAAGCATGCCGTGCTGATGAAGCACTAAAAGTTGGCTTGTTAGATGCGATTGTAGAAACAGACCAGCTGCTAGAGTCGGCAATCAACACCGTATCTCTGGCTGCCAATGAAAAACTAGACTGGCAGTTACGCCGTAAACAGAAAACATCAGCATTGTCGCTTAGCAAACTAGAAGCGATGATGAGCTTTACCATGGCTAAGGGCTTAGTCGCTCAAAAAGCCGGACCTCATTATCCAGCGCCAATCACTTCTGTGATTGCAATTGAAGAAGCGGCACGAAGCGATCGTGATGCTGCACTCGATATCGAACGTAAGCACTTCGTCAAGCTAGCGAAATCAGAAGAAGCTAAAGCACTAGTCGGCTTATTCCTAAATGACCAATACATCAAAGGCCTAGCGAAGCAAGCGGGTAAGTCAGCAAACAAAGCAACTGAACGTGCTGCGGTACTTGGCGCAGGCATCATGGGCGGCGGTATTGCTTACCAATCAGCGTTAAAAGGCGTGCCAGTGATGATGAAAGACATCGCACAGGCGTCTCTTGACCTTGGTATGAACGAAGCTTCTAAGCTGTTGAATAAACGCTTATCACGCGGTCGCCTAGATGGATTCAAGATGGCAGACATTCTGTCTTCTATTACTCCAAGTCTGCATTATGCAGGTGTTGAACAATCAGATGTGATTGTGGAAGCGGTTGTAGAAAATCCTAAAGTAAAAGCAGCAGTGCTGAGTGAAGTTGAAGGTCTCGTGGGTGAAGACACCGTTCTTACATCAAACACCTCAACGATTCCGATCAACCTGTTAGCGAAATCTTTGAAGCGCCCAGAAAACTTCTGTGGCATGCACTTCTTTAACCCAGTGCATCGCATGCCTTTGGTTGAGATCATCCGTGGCGAGCATACTTCAGAAGAAACCATTAATCGCGTAGTCGCTTACGCAGCGAAGATGGGCAAATCCCCTATAGTTGTTAACGACTGCCCAGGCTTCTTCGTAAACCGTGTACTTTTCCCTTACTTTGGCGGTTTCAGCATGTTGCTACGTGACGGTGCTGATTTCACTAAGATCGATAAAGTGATGGAGCGTAAGTTCGGTTGGCCAATGGGCCCAGCTTACTTGCTAGACGTTGTGGGTCTAGACACAGCACACCACGCACAAGCTGTAATGGCACAAGGTTTCCCTGAGCGTATGGGTAAAGAAGGTCGTGATGCGATCGACGCACTTTACGTTGCTGAAAAATACGGTCAGAAGAACGGCAGCGGTTTCTACACATACAGCGTAGACAAACGCGGTCGTCCTAAGAAGACCTTCTCTGAAGACATTCTTCCTATCTTGGCTGACGTATGCCAACAGCCGCAAGACTTTGATGACCAAACAATTATCCAGCGCGTGATGATTCCAATGATCAACGAAGTGGTGCTTTGTCTAGAAGAAGGCATTATCGCGACACCGCAAGAAGCGGATATGGCACTGGTTTACGGTTTAGGCTTCCCTCCATTCAGAGGCGGCGTATTCCGCTACTTAGACAGTGTGGGCATTGGTAACTTCGTTGAAATGGCGAAAGGCTACCAAGACTTAGGTGCAATGTACCAAGTTCCTCAGCTATTGCTTGATATGGCAGCGAAGGGCGAAAGCTTTTACGACAGCCAACAAGCCAGTTCTCTGTAACCCACATTTGGAAAAGGAATAGCAAAATGAAAAATGTAGTTGTTGTTGATTGCCTTCGTACCCCAATGGGACGTTCCAAAGGTGGAGCTTTCCGTCACACTCGTGCTGAAGATCTGTCGGCACATTTGATGAAAGGCATTTTAGAGCGCAACCCAGAAGTAAACCCTGTCGAAATTGAAGATATTTACTGGGGTTGTGTACAACAAACGCTAGAGCAAGGCTTCAACGTTGCACGTAACGCTGCCTTGCTTGCTGGTCTACCGATTGAGATTGGTGCGGTGACGGTCAACCGTTTATGTGGTTCATCTATGCAAGCTCTGCATGATGCAACTCGCTCTATCATGGTTGGTGATGCTGAAATCTGCCTGATCGGTGGTGTGGAGCACATGGGCCACGTACCAATGAACCACGGTGTTGATTTTCACCCTGGCATGTCGAAACACGTAGCGAAAGCTGCCGGTATGATGGGCCTAACCGCTGAGATGCTAGGTAAAATGCACGGTATTAGCCGTGAAGACCAAGATGCATTCGCAGCACGCTCACATGCTCGCGCTCAAGCAGCAACAGTTGAAGGTCGTTTCAAAAATGAAATCCTGCCAACCGAAGCTCACGCAGCAGACGGTTCACTGTTCACTCTGGATTACGATGAAGTCATTCGCCCAGAAACTACGGTTGAAGGCTTATCTCAGCTTCGCCCGGTATTTGACCCAGCAAACGGTACAGTAACAGCAGGTACTTCATCAGCACTGTCTGATGGTGCTTCTGCAATGCTTATCATGAGCGAAGAGAAAGCCAACGCACTTGGCCTTAAGATTCGTGCTCGCGTGAAGTCGATGGCTATCGCAGGCTGCGATCCTTCAATCATGGGTTACGGCCCAGTACCAGCAACCCAAAAAGCACTAAAACGTGCGGGCCTAACCATTGAAGATATGGGTGTAATTGAGCTAAACGAAGCGTTTGCCGCTCAATCTCTTCCATGTGCGAAAGACCTAGGTCTACTGGATGTGGTTGATGAGAAAGTAAACCTTAACGGCGGTGCGATTGCTCTTGGTCACCCACTAGGCTGTTCTGGTTCTCGTATCTCGACGACCCTAATCAACCTGATGGAAGCACAAGATGTGAAATACGGCTTAGCGACCATGTGTATTGGTTTAGGCCAAGGTATTGCAACGGTATTTGAACGCCCATAGCGATCACTGACGGTAATACTTGAAGGGTAATCTTTTGTGCAGCTATATTTATATAGCTGCACTTTTTATTACTCGACATCCAATAATACATAGATTCGTTCAGCGAACTTAGCGAAAGAAAATCACTACTTACATCTATGCGCAAAACGCATAGATTCAATGTTGATGTTTCATTATTTTTTCTCGGATGATTCAACTAAAGTTACTTCAGTTTCCTAATATTCCTCCACGGAGCAGATCATGTTTAAAGCACTTGTACTAAACCAAGAAGACAAAAAAACTATCGCGTCAGTTTCTCAAATTGAAGAGTCTCAATTACCAGAAGGTAACGTGAAGATTGATGTTAGCTACTCTTCTTTGAACTACAAAGATGGTTTGGCGATTACAGGTAAAGGGCGCATTGTTCGCAACTTCCCTATGGTTCCTGGTATCGACCTTTCTGGTGTGGTTTCACAATCTGATGACCCACGCTACAAAGCGGGCGACGAAGTTGTTCTAACTGGTTGGGGTGTTGGTGAAGGTCACTGGGGCGGCATGGCTGAGAAAGCAAGCCTAAACGGTGATTGGTTAGTACCAATGCCTGCAGGTCTTGACACTAAGAAAGTAATGGCGATTGGCACAGCTGGCTTCACTGCGATGCTTTGTGTGCAAGCTATCGTAGATGCAGGTATCAAACCTGAAGACGGTGAAATCCTAGTAACAGGTGCAAGTGGCGGTGTAGGCAGTGTATCTATCACTCTACTAAACCAACTGGGTTACAAAGTCGCAGCAGTTACTGGCCGTGCTTCTGTAAACGGTGAACTACTTAAATCATTAGGCGCGACACGTATTGTAGAGCGTGCTGAACTAGAAGAACCAGCGAAACCACTAGAGAAACAACTGTGGGCTGGCGCTATTGATACCGTAGGCAGCAAAGTGCTTGCGAAAGTATTGGCGCAAATTGATTACAACGGTGCAGTTGCGATGTGTGGTCTAGCAGGCGGTTTTGACTTACCAACAACGGTAATGCCATTCATTCTGCGTAACGTTCGCCTACAAGGTGTGGATTCAGTAATGTGCCCTCGTGAAAAACGTATTAAAGCGTGGGAGCAACTGGCTGAGCTACTACCAGAATCTTTCTACGCTCAAGCAACCAAAGAAGTGTCTTTAGACGGTGCTATTCAAGCTGCAGAAGACATCACTAACGGTCAAATCACTGGTCGCGTAGTCATTAAACTATAGATTCTCAATCACAAAGTTATCAAACCTTAAACGCCAGCTTTAGGCTTGGATAACCCAAAACAACAAAGGGCTGATTTGTATCAGCCCTTTTGCTTTTTTGTCATTAGGGTCGAGTAAACCCAGACTCAGTCCTAGTTAACCCAAGCCGACATCCGCAATCCGTTTTTGAATCAACTCACCACATTCCTCTTTGACCACTCTTCTCAACCATTGTTGTGAAGCAGAGGAATCGCAGCGCGAGTGCCAGATCAGTGAGTAATCAAACGGCATAAACTCGAATGGCAGCGGCTTGACGACTAAGTCATAACGCTCAGCGACCAAATAAGCCAAATCAGCAGGTACAGTGATCACCAACGGCATTCTATCAACAATCGCCAATGCGGCTTCAAGATGATAAGCACGCAACACCATTTTTCGAGGCTGTTGATTAGCTAACGCGTTGTCTAATAAAGCCTTAACACCATCACTGATCGCAATCATCGCATGCGGGAGTGATACATAGTCTTCAAGGCTTAAAGGCTGGTCCGCCAATGGGTGGTTTTTAGATAACAGACACGACACACCAACCGGCCCCAAGACCTCTTGATGAAGTGGTGCAATGCTGCCACTCGGACGACAGATCGCCATATCAACGCGTTCGGTGCTGAGTTGCTTAAACAAATGTTCATGCTGCAGCGGTGCAAACTCCAAAGAGATGTTCGGCGCTTGCTCATAAATCTTCGGTAGTGCATAAGGTAAGATGGTTTGCATCGCGTAGTCAGTGGTCGCAATCAGGAAGCGCTCACTGCAGTAGTAGGGGTCAAAATCACTCGGGCTAAGTAATTGGCGGAATGATTCTAAAGGCTGATCAATGCGTTGGCTGATCTCAAGTGCTTTTTTGGTGGGGATAAGGTGCTGACCTTGTCGCGTAAACAAGGGATCGTTGAGTAACTCTCTTAAGCGCCCTAATACTCGGCTGGTTGCCGACTGACTTAAGTTAAGACGAATCGCGGCCTGGCTAACACTGCCCTCTTCAATCAATACCTTTAAAGCGACCAATAAATTCAGGTCTCTACGATAGATATCTTCTAATTCCACACCACTTACCTAGCTGTATACGATTGTCATTGATCACTAAGTTGTTTATAGCATGCTTTAGATAAAAAAAATCCCGCAATTACGCGGGGAAGCCCAAGAAAATCTGGGGATAGTGTCGGAATGTTGTCGTATCGGAATTTGCTTGTTGTATTCGGGTTAGTGCTCTCGCTCTTCGGCTATACCTTGCCAACGGCGCATCTCCACCCAAATACCAATAATCGTTGCTACTATGCCAAAAATAGGCATCAGTGAGGTCTCTGTCGATGAACGTAGTACTAACGCACAAAAAGAAATAAAACAGAGAACCGAATAAATTGTTAATCTATCTAATCCTGTCAACATCGCCACTCCTTAGCTAGTTGCCTTTGTTTCGAGTTGTTATCAACTTGTTAACTAAGTTATAGGAAATGATTCTGTTTGCCAAGCACTTATTGCATATTTTTTCTGCAGACGTATTATTCACTCGTTAGATAGATATAGAGATACAAACCATGACATTCAAACCTGAACTGGCAACCCATACTTTAGAAGCTGAAGGCCTGCGTTGCCCAGAACCAGTAATGATGGTCAGGAAGACAATTAGAAACATGCAGGATGGCGATGTGTTACTGGTAAAAGCTGACGATCCTTCGACAACTCGAGATATTCCGAGCTTTTGCCGATTCATGGATCACCAGTTGGTAGGCCAAGCAACAGAAACGTTGCCTTACCAGTATTTGATCAGAAAGGGATTGGAGGCGTAGCGCCCCACCGACTATCAAGTATCAAAAAAGCCGCTGGTACCTTATGTTCTTAAATAGAACTCAGAGTACCAGCGGCTTTTTGTTTATTCGCTTCTAGACTTGTTTTGCAGATGCTCCAGCTGATGCTGAATTTCTCGGATATCTTTGCGCATCGGAATAATATGCGCGACCCGAATCCAAGCCTCTACCGCAAGCGCAGTCATGATGATGGCACCCGCGACCATTGGTAGCCACATGTCCGTCAACACCATGCCTAATAGTGTAAGTGCAAGACCAAAGGTAAATAGATAACTTTGGCTTTGTGGAGTAATACCCATATAACGCGTCAACATAATCATGCCCTCGTGTTCTTAACTCACAAGATTAAAATATCATGACAAGTATGACAGTTATATGTCCGTTCGCTCGATAAACCCCACAATACTGTAAGAGTATGACCTACAACACATTACTCTACTAATTGAGTATGATTAGCCTCAATACCACCTATTAATAGAAAGCCGCAGCAATAGCCAAACCAACGAACAACAAGGCCGTGATCTTACGAATCAGGTCAAGCGGCATCTTGTCTGCCGACAATTTACCGATGATCACCACAGGCACATTCGCCAATAACATACCAATGGTAGTACCCAAAATCACCCACGCTAATGCATCCGCATATTGAGCCCCTAGGATAGAGGTCGCAATCTGGGTTTTATCACCGATCTCTGCAATAAAGAAAGCGATAAAACTGGCGACAAACGGGCCTCGGTTTGAGATCTGTTCATCGTCATCTAACTTATCCGGAATCAGAATCCACCCCGCCATCGCAATGAAACTGACCACCAGCACCCACTTTAAGACTTCAGGAGATAAGTAATCTGCGACCACAACCCCGAGCCATGCTGCAAGGGCATGATTGGCAATGGTGGCAAAGAAGATAGCCGCGATGATAGGTATCGGCTTGCGATATCGACTGGCTAATAAAAGAGATAGCAACTGAGTCTTATCACCGATCTCGGCTAAGGCGACAGTTGTAATTGAAATTGCTAAAACGCTCACGACATGCTCATTTGGGATGGAGATTATTATATTTAACCATAGACAAACCTCGCGCCCCATCCCGGTTCACGATGCTTGTCTAAGGTCTTGCTAAGCGCCACCAAGGTGGTGGTTGCCTCGAACGCCATGATGATTTTGCATCAATTATGTTGACGGACGAACTCATTCAATAGGATATGAATAAGTAAGCTACTCCCCAAAGACCGCGAGATTTTAATCACCCACGCTTTCAAACACAAGTGTCAAACTTATCAAAATATCCACTTGTGCCGAAAAACAAACATTAAAGGCAAAAAAATCCACTAAACGACATTTTAGACCACTAATTAAACAAGATTACCCCTACTCGCTTTACGAATATCTCGGTATACTCAGAGGTTATTTTTCTCATTCATTTAAAAGAATCGCGCGAACCTGACTATGCAAAAATACGATATCAAAACCTTCCAGGGAATGATCCTCGCGCTGCAGGATTACTGGGCTCAAAACGGTTGTACCATTGTTCAACCTCTAGATATGGAGGTAGGTGCAGGCACCTCTCACCCAATGACATGTCTACGAGCACTTGGCCCAGAGCCAATGTCTACAGCTTACGTTCAACCTTCTCGTCGTCCGACCGATGGCCGTTACGGTGAAAACCCTAACCGTCTGCAGCACTACTACCAATTCCAAGTAGCGCTAAAACCATCGCCAGACAATATCCAAGAGTTGTACCTAGGCTCCCTAGAGGTTCTTGGTGTTGACCCACTTGTTCACGACATTCGCTTCGTTGAAGATAACTGGGAAAACCCAACACTAGGCGCATGGGGCCTTGGTTGGGAAGTATGGCTAAACGGCATGGAAGTAACACAGTTTACTTACTTCCAACAGGTTGGCGGCCTTGAGTGTAAGCCTGTAACAGGTGAGATCACTTACGGTATCGAGCGTCTAGCAATGTACATCCAGGAAGTAGATTCTGTTTACGACCTAGTATGGAACGTAGCACCAGACGGTTCTAACGTGACTTACGGTGACATCTTCCACCAAAACGAAGTTGAGCAATCAACATACAACTTCGAGCACGCAGACGTAGATTTCTTATTCACTTTCTTCGATCAGTGCGAGAAAGAGTGTAAAGAGCTACTTGAGCTTGAGAAGCCACTTCCGCTTCCAGCTTACGAGCGCATTCTAAAAGCAGGTCACGCATTCAACATCCTTGATGCGCGCAAAGCTATCTCTGTAACAGAGCGTCAACGTTACATCCTTCGTATCCGCAACCTGACTAAATCAGTTGCTGAGGCGTACTACGCGTCACGTGAAGCGCTTGGCTTCCCAATGTGTAAGAAGGACAAATAATCATGGCGAAGAATTTTCTAATTGAACTGGGTACGGAAGAGCTTCCACCAACAGCACTTCGTTCTCTAGCAGAAGCCTTTGCTTCTAACTTTGAAGCAGGTCTTAAAACGGCTGAGCTTTCTCACGAAGGCATCAAGTGGTACGCAGCGCCTCGTCGTCTAGCACTTAAAGTAACTGCACTGGCTGAAGGCCAAGCGGACAAAGTGGTTGAGAAACGTGGTCCTGCTGTTTCTGTGGCATTCGATGCTGAAGGCAACGCGACCAAAGCGGCACAAGGCTGGGCTCGTGGTAACGGTATTACTGTTGAGCAAGCTGACCGCCTGAAAACAGACAAAGGCGAGTGGCTTCTTTTCAAACAAGAAGTGGCTGGCAAACCTGTTCAAGAATTGGTGATGGACATTGCTGCGAAAGCACTGGCTGGCCTACCAATCCCTAAAGCAATGCGCTGGGGTAACTCAGACATTCAATTTATCCGTCCAGTAAAAACATTGACAGTACTACTAGGTGATGAGCTTGTTGAAGGCGAAATCCTAGGCGTAGCATCTGCTCGTACTATCCGTGGCCACCGTTTCATGGGCGAACAAGAATTCACAATTGACTCTGCTGACCAATACCCTGCGATCCTAGAAGAGCGCGGTAAAGTAATGGCAGATTACGAAGCGCGTAAAGCGATCATCCTTGCTGATTCGCAAAAAGCGGCAGCTGCGGTTGGCGGTACAGCTGACCTAGAAGATGACCTTGTTGAAGAAGTAACGTCTCTGGTTGAATGGCCAGTAGTACTTACAGCGAAGTTTGAAGAAGAGTTCCTAAAAGTACCTTCTGAAGCTTTGGTTTACACCATGAAGGGTGACCAAAAGTACTTCCCTGTTTACGACGAAAACAAGAAGCTACTTCCTAACTTTATCTTCGTATCAAACATCGAGTCTAAAGAGCCTCGCCACGTTATCGAAGGTAACGAAAAAGTTGTACGTCCACGTCTTGCTGATGCTGAATTCTTCTTCAACACAGACCGTAAGCGTCCGCTTATCGACCGTCTTGCTGAGTTAGACCAAGCTATCTTCCAGAAGCAGCTTGGTACTATCAAAGACAAAACAGACCGCATCACAGAACTTGCTGGCTACATCGCTGAGCAAATCGATGCTGACGTTGAGAAATCTAAGCGCGCAGGCCTACTGGCTAAGTGTGACCTAATGACATCTATGGTATTCGAATTCACGGATACACAAGGTGTAATGGGTATGCACTACGCGACTCACGATGGTGAAGACGAGCAAGTTGCACTAGCACTTTACGAGCAGTACATGCCTCGTTTCGCTGGTGACGACCTACCAAGCACGGGTATCTCTTCAGCAGTTGCAATGGCAGACAAGCTAGACACTATCGTAGGTATCTTCGGTATTGGCCAAGCACCAAAAGGTTCTGACCCATTCGCTCTACGTCGTGCATCACTAGGTGTGCTACGTATCATCGTTGAAAACGGCTACAACCTAGACCTAACGGATCTGATCGGTAAAGCGAAAGAATTACTAGGCGACAAGCTTACTAACGAAAACGTAGAAGCTGACGTTATCGACTTCATGCTAGGTCGTTTCCGCGCATGGTACCAAGATGCTGGTTTCAGCGTTGATATCATCCAAGCGGTACTAGCACGTCGTCCAACTAAGCCAGCTGACTTTGACCAACGTGTTAAAGCGGTTTCTCACTTCCGTGAACTGGAAGCAGCAGAAGCACTAGCAGCAGCGAACAAGCGTGTAGGTAACATCCTTGCGAAATTCGATGGCGAGCTACCAGCTGAAATCGACCTAACGCTTCTTCAAGAAGACGCAGAGAAAGCACTGGCTGAAAACGTTGAAGTAATGACGGAAGCACTAGAACCAGCATTCGCGACAGGCAACTACCAAGAAGCCCTAAGTAAGCTTGCTGATCTACGTGAACCGGTTGATGCATTCTTCGATAACGTAATGGTTATGGCTGATGACGAAGCGCTTAAGAAGAACCGTCTAACGCTACTGAACAACCTACGTAACCTGTTCCTACAGATTGCTGACATCTCTCTACTGCAAAAATAAGCACGAGTGAGACAGTTGCTCTCAGTCATACTCTGAGCAACCAAAGGTAAATACCCAAAGGGAAGCGAAAGCTTCCCTTTTTGTTTTTGTGAACCAAGCATTTGTTTGTAGAGGTGTTATTGATTATCTGAATGAATCAGCGCTCAGACTGTAGAGGGCATTGTTTGCTATAACTGACCTGTTTATTCAGGGGAAGGGAACAATGAAAAAAACAGTACTCGCGCTTTCAATACTCGCACTCAGCGCATGCAGCCAAACCAGTGATGACAGCTTATTGCTGACGATCGATAACAACACTGTCGTATTTGAATCGACAGGAAAAGGCACTGTTATCGCTGAACAGGAACTCGCTAAAGGTAGCTATACCTTCTCTATCAGCGATACTCAAAATACCTGTGGCACTAACTATGCGCTGGCCGAAGAGAGTCGTATCAAGTTCAATAAACCCCTTCGCCTAGACGACTGCACCGATAAATCTGAAATCGCTATTAAAGTCTTTCGCGCTAACACCTATCAATTTACGCTCAACCCACAGACCAATGAACTCACGGTTCAGGTAAAGCCAAAGCAGAAGCAAGTACAAAGCTTTGCCTGTCCAGTACCCAGTGACCAACCAACCACCATAGATGTTACTCAAACCTTTGATGATGGCACCGTGGTAAGAGACGCTCTTTCAGGCAAACAAGTCACAGTGACTAATGGCAGCGTCACCATGCAACCTGCAGAAAACAGCCAAGGTGTTCTGCTGCTGGAGAGAGTAGAACCAGAAACCAAGGCTGACTTTAGTTGGGACAACGCTACGGTCTACTTCGTCATGACCGACCGTTTCCACAACGGCAACCCTGATAACGACAACAGCTATGGTCGCAGCCAAGACGGACAAGACGAAATCGGCACCTTCCACGGTGGTGACTTGGCAGGCTTAACCGAAAAACTCGATTACATAGAATCACTCGGTGCTAATGCTATCTGGATAACGTCTCCGTTAGAGCAAATTCACGGCTGGGTTGGCGGCGGTGATCGCGGTGATTTCAAACACTATGGCTACCATGGTTACTACCACCAAGATTGGACCAAGCTTGATGACAACATGGGTACCGAAGACGAGCTGAAAACCTTCATCGATACCGCGCACAGCAAAGGCATTCGTGTTGTTTGGGACGTGGTAATGAACCACACGGGATACGCGACGCTTGCCGACATGCAAGAGTTCGACTTTGGCAAACTCAACCTAACTGATGAAGAAGCCAAACAAACGCTTGGCGAAAACTGGACGGACTGGCAACCAGAAGCTGGCCAGAACTGGCACTACTTCAACAACTACATATCTTACAGCGACAAAGAAGCGTGGGAAAAGTGGTGGGGCAAAGCTTGGCTGCGCAGCGATATTGGCGCTTATGACTCTCCAGGTTACAACAACCTCACCATGTCTTTGGCGCACCTGCCCGATTTCAAAACAGAATCGACAGAGACAACCGGGCTGCCTAACTTCTATCGCAATAAACCCACCAGCGCGACTGATGAACTCAAAACACCTCGTGAACATCTGATCACTTGGTTGTCTGACTGGGTGCGCGAATATGGTGTTGATGGATTTAGGGTCGATACTGCCAAGCACGTTGAACTGGACGCCTGGGCAGAGCTTAAAGAGAGCACTAACCAAGCACTAGCTGAGTGGAAACAGAACAACCCAGACAAAGCCTTAGATGATTTACCTTTCTGGATGACTGGCGAAGTGTGGGCACACAGTGTAGTCAAATCAGATTACTTTGCTAACGGCTTTGATTCGATCATCAACTTTGAATTCCAGAGCGACATCGCCCCTAAGGCGCTGAAGTGTCTATCCGATCTTGATGCTGATTACCTTCGCTACGCAGACAAGATCAACAGTGACAGCGAGTTCAATGTGTTGAGTTATCTCTCGTCTCACGACACCTCACTATTCTGGACACAGCACGGCAGCGACTTTGCCAAGCAGACCAAAGCCGCGAATGCACTGATGCTTGCTCCGGGCGCGGTACAGATCTATTACGGTGATGAGATAGCCCGTGACTTTGGCCCAACAGGTTCCGATCCAATGCAAGGCACCCGTTCAGACATGCCTTGGGATCAAATCTCCGGCGAACGTGCAGAGTTGCTAGAACATTGGCAAGCGCTTGGCCAATTCCGCCAACGCCACCCAGCTGTCGCGCAAGGTAAGCACATCATCCGTAACAGCAAGGGTTATTACGCCTTCGAACGCCAATACCAAGATGACAAGGTGTTGGTTGTGTATACAGGTTCGAAGTAAACACGCACGGTTCTCAAACGAATTTAATCAAAGGGAAACTTCGGCTTCCCTTTTTTGATCACTAAAAGCGCGTTCAATAAGCAAGCTGTCACTCATTAGCCAAACTTTATAGAAGTTTTTTTCGTGTTAGAGCATTTGGCGCTATGCGTCGCAAAAACATTGCGGTATGTTCAAGGAATACACTGATGGCAGGCATAAGGTCTGCCTTACTGACACATAACAAGCAATCACAATGAATTAGGTAAAATAAGTAATGCAGTTCTCTAAGTTTGGTGAAAAGTTTAATCGATACTCTGGAATCACTCGTTTAATGGATGATTTGAATGATGGCCTGCGCACTCCAGGCGCAATAATGCTCGGTGGTGGTAACCCAGCCGCTATCCCAGCCATGCTCGATTACTTTAACCAAGCCAGTGCCGACATGCTCGCCAATGGAGAACTCATCGCCGCCCTCGCCAACTACGATGGTCCGCAGGGCAAAGACAGCTTCATCAAGTCGTTAGCGGCAATGCTGAAAGAGACCTATGGTTGGGACATCAGCGAAAAGAACATCAGCCTGACTAACGGCAGTCAAAGTGGCTTCTTTTACCTATTCAACCTTTTAGCAGGTCAACAGCCTGACGGCTCACATAAGAAAATCCTACTGCCGATCGCACCGGAATACATCGGCTACGGCGACGCGGGTATTGATGACGATATATTTATCTCTTACCACCCAGAGATCGAGCTGCTAGAAAACCGGCAGTTCAAATACCACGTCGATTTTGAACAACTAAAGGTTGATGACTCAGTCGCGGCTATCTGTGCATCTCGTCCAACCAATCCAACAGGCAACGTACTGACCGACGATGAAGTACGTAAACTGGATAAGCTCGCGCGTGAAAACAATATCCCGCTACTGATCGACAATGCTTACGGCCTGCCGTTTCCAAACATCATCTTTGAAGATGTCGAACCGTTCTGGAATGAAAATACGATTCTGTGCATGAGTTTATCTAAGCTTGGTTTGCCGGGTGTGCGTTGCGGTATCGTGATTGCGAGTGAAGAAGTAACCCAAGCACTAACCAACATGAATGGCATCATCAGCTTAGCACCAAGCAGTGTTGGGCCCGCTATCGCCAACCACATGATTGAGAACGGTGACCTGCTGCGCTTGAGCAGTGAAGTGATTAAGCCTTTCTATAAAGAGAAATCTTTACGTGCAGTAAAACTACTACAAGACGCTATCGATGACCCACGCTTCCGTATCCATAAACCTGAAGGCGCTATCTTCTTATGGTTATGGTTTGATGAGCTACCAATCACCACAATGGAACTGTACGACCGCCTTAAAGCTCGCGGCGTATTGATTGTTCCGGGCGAATACTTCTTTATCGGCCAAGAAGATGAGTGGGATCATGCTCACCAGTGCTTACGCATGAACTACGTACAAGATGATGAAGCGATGCAGAAAGGTATTGCGATCATTGCTGAAGAAGTGAAAAAGGCTTACTCAGAGCAGTAATAAGAGCTTTTAGCTTACTGTAGGCCAAATACAAAAAGAGCACCTCATGAGGTGCTCTTTCACTTTTACTTCCCGATATTTTTTAGCTCTAAGGAGCTAACAGTAATTAACCTTCTAGTAGGCTATTACCATTAATAGCAATCTTACGTGGTTGCATCGCTTCTGGGATTTCGCGTTCTAGGTCGATGTGAAGAAGACCATTTTCCATGCTTGCACCTACCACTTTTACGTAGTCAGCCAGTTGGAATTTACGCTCAAAATCGCGCTCTGCAATACCTTGATATACGAAGGTTTTCTCTGCTTCTGCTTTACGCTCACCTTTCACAATTAGCATGTTCTCTTTCTGAGTCAGATCTAATTGATCATCAGCAAAACCAGCAACGGCCATAGTAATACGGTAGTTGTTCTCGTCTTTTTGCTCGATGTTGTATGGAGGGTAACCGCCAGAAGAGTTCTTCGATGTGTTCGCTTCCATCATGTTGAATAGACGATCGAAGCCGATTGCGTTGCGGTAAAGTGGAGTGAAATCTACAGTTCTCATAATGCTATCCTTTTAGTAAGCAATAGTCTTAGCTGCGAATTTTACTGAGATCGAACCTCTGTGTGACCCAGTAAACAGCTAAGAGATTCAATTCGCATTCCTCGGGTTTCACCTCTATTGGCAACAACGCTGGGACATGACAATGAATCAATTTTTAAGTTGTGTGCTGCTAAAGTTATCCTCTGTTGAGCGATACTTCGTCAGCGGTAATGAAGGTTCTGTTTCTTCTCTTTTGAGCAAGACAGTCATCCTCTTCATAAATAGATATATGGATTGAACAAAATAGTTTCAAGGGATTATTTTCAATAATTTTTCCAATTTAATACTTTTCAATACCTTACAGACACAAAAAAGCACCGCCAATAGGCAGTGCTTTTCATAATTTTAATCATTTAGATTTGGACTACACATCCAAATTGGCAACTTTAAGCGCATTCTCTTCGATGAAGTTACGACGCGGTTCTACTTGGTCGCCCATCAACGTTGTAAACAACAGATCAGCACCAACAGCATCTTCAATCGTTACTTGCATCATACGACGAGTTTCAGGATCCATTGTCGTTTCCCAAAGCTGATCCGGGTTCATCTCACCTAGACCTTTGTATCGCTGTAGGCTTAGACCACGACGAGACTCTTTCACTAACCAGTTCAGAGCATCAACGAAGCTAGAAACTTCTTGAGTACGCTCACCACGCTTAATGTAAGCGCCTTCTTCAATCAAGCCATCAAGTGCTTCAGAAAGATCCGCTAGCTTACCAAACTCTTTAGAGTTAATAAGATCGATGCTCAGTAGGTGTTCATGAGTCACACCATGAGTACGAACCACAATCTTAGGAACGCTTAAGCCTAGCTCTTCGTGTTTTTCAACTTCAAGGCTGTATTGGCTCGCACCTACTTCTTTCGCGTTTAGCTGCTCAACAAGCTGCTTACCCCAAGCTTCAACTGCCGCATCATCATGACACTGCTCAGCCGTTAGACGAGGAACGTAAATCAGTTCGTGAACCAATGCACGTGGGTAACGGCGGCTCATACGATCAACAAGCTTGATGCCTGCATTGTATTGCTGAACAAGCTTCTCTAAACCTTCACCTGCAAATGCTGGCGCTTCAGGGTTAACGTGCAGTTCTGCATTGTCTAGAGCCAAAGATACTTGATACTGGTTCATTGCATCTTCATCTTTAATATACTGCTCTTGCTTACCCTTCTTCACCTTGTAAAGTGGCGGTTGAGCAATGTAGATGTAGCCACGTTCAATCAGCTCTGGCATTTGACGGTAGAAGAACGTCAGTAGCAGAGTACGGATGTGAGAACCATCGACATCGGCATCGGTCATGATGATGATGTTGTGGTAACGCAGTTTATCTGGGTTGTATTCGTCACGGCCAATACCACAACCAAGAGCTGTGATTAGCGTTGCTACTTCTTGAGAAGACAGCATTTTATCGAAACGTGCTTTCTCTACGTTAAGGATTTTACCTTTCAGCGGTAGGATTGCTTGGTTCTTACGGTTACGACCCTGCTTAGCTGAACCGCCAGCAGAGTCTCCTTCCACAATATATAGTTCAGACAGTGCAGGATCTTTTTCCTGACAGTCAGCAAGCTTACCTGGAAGACCCGCTAAATCTAATGCGCCTTTACGACGAGTCATTTCACGAGCTTTACGCGCTGCATCACGAGCACGTGCTGCATCAATAATTTTAGAACAAACTGTTTTCGCTTCACCTGGGTTCTCAATCAGGAACTCAGACAACTTCTCACCCATTGTAGATTCAACGGCAGACTTCACTTCTGAAGAAACCAGCTTATCTTTAGTTTGGCTTGAGAACTTAGGATCAGGCACTTTAACAGAAACAATCGCTGTCAAACCTTCACGAGCATCATCACCAGAGGTCGCAGTCTTCGCTTTCTTAGAGAAACCTTCCTTGTCCATGAAGCTGTTCAGAGTACGCGTTAGCGCCGCACGGAAACCAGCTAAGTGAGCACCACCATCGCGTTGAGGGATGTTGTTAGTGAAACAGTAGATATTTTCTTGGTAGCCGTCATTCCACTGCATCGCAACTTCAACGGTAATACCGTCTTCACGCTCAGAGTTGAAGTGGAAGATTTTTTGGATGATTGGCGTTTTGTTGGTATTAAGGTGTTCAACAAACGCTTGGATACCGCCTTCGTATTCGAAGTGATCCATTTTGTCTTCTTCGCGCTCATCAATTAGCTTAATTGATACACCTGAGTTCAAGAATGATAGCTCACGTAGACGCTTAGCTAAAATGTCGTAATGGAACTCGATGTTAGTGAAGGTTTCTTCACTCGGCCAGAAACGAATCTCTGTACCTGTTTTATCCGTGTCACCGATAACCGCTAGTGGCGCTTGAGGCTCACCGTGGCTGTAGGTTTGAGTGTGGATTTTGCCACCACGGTGGATAGTAAGAGTAACTTGCTTAGAAAGTGCGTTAACTACTGAAACACCAACACCGTGCAGACCACCAGATACCTTGTACGAGTTATCATCGAACTTACCACCAGCGTGAAGAACCGTCATGATTACTTCTGCTGCTGATACGTTTTCTTCTGGATGCAATTCTGTTGGAATACCACGGCCGTCATCGCTTACAGACACAGAACTATCTTCATGGATAGTTACAATGATGTCATTACAGTGACCAGCTAGCGCTTCATCAATAGAGTTATCTACCACCTCAAAAACCATGTGGTGCAGACCGGTACCATCATCCGTGTCGCCAATGTACATTCCAGGACGCTTACGTACCGCATCCAGACCCTTCAGTACTTTAATACTCGATGAATCGTAATTATCTGACATAGTTACTCTCTGACTAATTATCCTTGCTCTATTTTGCCATGTTCCACATGAAACATCCTGCTATTTTCGTCATGCATATCTGCAATCTGATCAGCGGTAATAGAGCTTACAAAAACTTGAGCCTGGGTCGCCTTCAAACACTCAGCAAGACGTGCTCGGCGTTGGCTATCTAATTCGGAAGCGAAGTCATCTATTAAATAGATGCACTGCTTACCTGTCATTTGAGTGAGGTGTTGCCCTTGTGCTACTCGTAGCGCGCACACCATCAACTTCAATTGACCTCGTGACAAGACATCTTCCACTGGAGTGCCGTTCACTTTTATCTTCAGATCCGCTTTGTTGGGTCCACTAAAGGTGTAACCAAGTTGCTGATCCCTTTCAAAATTCTTTTCTAATATCTCGGCGTATGGGGTGTCTTTGTCCCAGCCACGATAATAGTTAATCTTTATCTCAAACTCAGGAAGGAAGGTCGCACAGATCTCTTCGGCGACTTCTTTGAGCTGATCAACGTAGGTGGCACGCCACTGACTGATGCTTTCAGCTAAACGGGCCAGTTCTTGGTCCCAATAGCTCAGCTCTCGATAGTGGGTTGCCGTTTTCAATAAGGCGTTTCGCTGCTTATTGAGGCGCTTTACCCTACCCCACGCATCATAAAAGCCCGACTCACTGTGGAAGACTCCCCAATCAATGAATGCTCGGCGATGCTTAGGTCCATCTGTCAGTAAATCAAACCCTTCGGGGTGAATCAACTGCAAAGGTAAGACTTGAGCTAACTGAGCCAACTTTTGCCCAGTTTGACCGCTTATTTTAACCTCTGTCGTGCCATCGCGCTGCTTATTAATGCCAATTGGCAGCTCAAATTGATCCGAGGTCATAAAACGGCCGTGTACAAACAGCTCACTACACTCGTTTTGTATGATACGACCGGTAAGTGAACTCTTGAATGAGCGACCGTGTCCGAGCAGATACACCGCTTCAAGGACGCTGGTTTTGCCGCTTCCGTTAGCCCCTATAAGAAAGTTAAAGCCTGATGACGGTTGAATGTCACAGGCTTCAATATTTCTAAACTGCTTAACGATTAAGCGCGATAAAGGCATAACGTCTTCATATTAATCTTCAATCACGACTCGGTAGGTCAACATGGGGCAGCTTATAAGCGAATTGGCATAACAACGTACATCGCGCTGTCATCTTGTGCGTTCTCAATAAGAGCACTCGCATTGGCGTCTGACATTGAGATACGAACCTGTTCACAACGCAGTGTGTTCAGAACATCCAATACGTAGCTTACGTTAAAGCCAATCTCTAGAGCATCACCGTCGAAGTTAACATCGAGTACTTCTTCTGCTTCTTCTTGCTCTGGGTTGTTCGCGGTAATACGCATCTCGCTATCCGCAAGATTAACGCGAACACCACGGAATTTTTCATTCGATAGAATCGCAGCACGAGAAAATGCTGAACGTAATTCATCACAGCCAGCTTCAAGTGTCTTGGTGGTATTTTGCGGCATTACGCGGCGATAATCAGGGAAACGACCATCTACTAACTTAGAAGTGAAGACATAGTTGTTCACTTCCGCACGCACGTTAGAGTTACCGATTTGTAGTGTTACTGGCTGTTCAGGTGCATCCAATAGCTTCACTAGCTCTTGCACACCTTTACGAGGAACAATGATCTGCTTCTGAGCAAAATCCGCACCCAGTTGTGCTTGAGATACTGCCATACGGTGACCATCGGTCGCCACGCTGCGCAGGATAGAGCCTTCAATCTCAAACAACATACCGTTGAGGTAGTAACGAACATCTTGGTTCGCCATTGAGAATTGCGTTTTCTCGATAAGACCGCGAAGTTCAGCTTGTGTCACTGACACTTCAACTTCACTGCTCCAGTCTTCAATATTAGGAAAATCTGCCGCAGGTAATGTTGCTAATGAGAAGCGGCTACGACCAGAGCGAACCTGAATACGGTCACCATCCAATACCACAGTGATCACTGAGTTATCTGGTAATCCACGGCAGATATCTAGGAATTTACGTGAAGGTACGGTAATGCTGCCCGCTTCGAAATCACCTTCAAGCGTTACACGGCTGATCAGTTCAACTTCTAGATCCGTCGCTGTCATCGACAACACGTTATCTTCTACTTTAATCAGTAGGTTTCCTAGAATTGGAAGCGTTGGCCTGCCACCGAGTGCGCCAGATACTTGTTGTAATGGCTTAATCAGGTGACTACGTTCAATGGTAAATTTCATATCTTGCTCTTACGGTCTAAATGGCACTGCGTAATAGTACGTGGCCAAGATTCTGCTTATTAAGGTTAAGAATACTGTGTATTAAGAAGAAAGGGTACGAATCAGGTTCGAATAATCTTCTTTAATGTCGTGGCTCTCTTCACGCAGCTGAGCAATCTTACGACAAGCATGCAGTACCGTCGTGTGGTCACGACCACCGAATGCATCGCCAATCTCAGGCAAGCTGTGGTTTGTTAGCTCTTTCGCCAGTGCCATCGCCAATTGGCGTGGACGAGCAACAGAACGAGAACGACGCTTAGACAATAGATCAGCGACTTTGATTTTGTAGTACTCGGCTACTGTCTTTTGAATGTTATCAATAGTGACCAGTTTTTCTTGCAGTGCAAGTAGGTCACGCAGTGCTTCACGCACGAAGTCAATCGTGATCGGACGGCCAGTGAAGTTTGCATTGGCAATAACACGGTTCAATGCGCCTTCCAGCTCACGAACGTTAGAGCGCAGGCGCTTGGCAATAAAGAACGCCACTTCATCCGCAAGGTGAATTTGGTGGTCTTCTGCTTTCTTCATCAAGATCGCAACACGCGTCTCAAGCTCTGGTGGCTCAATCGCAACCGTCAAACCCCAGCCGAAGCGAGATTTAAGACGATCCTCTACCCCGTTGATCTCTTTTGGATAACGGTCAGACGTTAGGATGATCTGTTGGTTACCTTCAAGCAGCGCGTTAAAGGTATGGAAGAACTCTTCTTGAGAACGCTCTTTATTGGCAAAGAATTGGATGTCATCGATAAGCAATGCGTCAACACTACGGTAGTAGCGCTTAAATTCTTCGATCGCGTTGTTTTGCAGGGCCTTTACCATATCCTGAACAAAACGTTCTGAGTGCATGTAAACCACTTTCGCATTTGGCTTATTATCAACAATGGCGTTACCCACCGCATGCAACAAGTGCGTTTTACCTAAACCAGTGCCGCCGTATAGGAACAAAGGGTTGTAGGCTGTTCCTGGGTTATCAGAAACCTGACGTGCCGCAGCCAAACCCAGTTGGTTCGACTTACCTTCAACAAAGTTATTGAACTTATGTTTTGGGTTCACATTTGAGCGGTGATTCAAATCAACCGCGACAGGCTCTTCATCACGCCAAATATTATGGACAGGCTTGCGAGCTTGTAATTGCGCAGGTGCTGATGACTCAGCGGCCACATCGGCTGCAGTACGAGTCTGAGTCGGTGCTGGTGTCGCAGGCTTTGGTGCAATCACACGCTTGCTTCCCACTTCAAAATGAAGATGTGGGATATCGTTGCCGCAATATTCTTGCAGCAAACGGTTAATGCTATTTAGATACTTATCACGAACCCAATCGAGTACGAAACGGTTCGGTGCAAATAGAGTTAGAGTATTGTCATTGAGCTCCGCTTGTAACGGACGAACCCACATACTGAATTCTGTAGCTGGTAACTCTTCTTGAAGCTGTTGCAAACACTGCAACCAAAGCGAAGATGACACGGTGCCCCCACTCTATTTAAGTAATATGAAATGACTGCTAATTTTACCTGTTGATAAGTCAGATCACCAGCAATTGATCACAGATCCAGTGAATAAGATCCAAGTTATTCACAATAAATTTGTAATTAATCGGCGGATCCACACATCTTGCCCCTAATTTACTCACACAATGATCCACTTATGCCCGGATCCTTGCTAGTTATCCCCAAATTGGGAATTCAATCTGGTTATGGTTAATAACATCTGGTTATTTATTCTATTGAGCATTTTCCCAGTAACATCCAACCCTATAAATATAAGGAGTTACCAAATGAATAACTGGATTAAGGCTGCAATTGCGGCTATCGCACTCTCTGCTGCTACTGTTCAAGCTGCGACTGAAGTTAAAGTCGGCATGTCTGGTCGCTACTTCCCGTTTACGTTCGTTAAGCAAGACCAGCTACAAGGTTTTGAAGTAGATTTATGGGATGAGATCGGTAAGCGTAACGATTACAAGGTTGAATACGTAACGGCAAACTTCTCTGGTCTGTTTGGTCTTCTTGAAACGGGTCGCATCGATACTATTTCAAACCAAATTACAATGACAGATGCACGTAAAGCGAAATACCTATTCGCAGACCCATACGTAGTAGACGGCGCACAAATTACCGTTCGTAAAGGTAATGACAGCATTAAAGGTATCGAAGACCTAGATGGTAAGACGGTTGCGGTAAACCTAGGCTCAAACTTTGAACAACTGCTTCGCAGCTACGACAAAGATGGCAAGATCAATGTGAAAACCTACGATACAGGTATTGAACATGATGTCGCATTGGGTCGTGCAGATGCATTCGTAATGGATCGCCTATCAGCATTAGAGCTTATCAAGAAGACAGGTCTACCATTACAACTAGCTGGTCAGCCATTCGAAACCATTGAAAACGCTTGGCCTTTCGTGGACAACGATAACGGCAAAAAACTGCAAGCAGAAGTAAATGAAGCATTAGCAGCAATGCGCGCAGATGGTACGCTAGAAAGTATCTCTCAGAAATGGTTTGGTGCGGACATTACTCAGAAGTAATTACTCACTTTCTCCATTCAAGGCCCACTGCTTTATACAGCGGTGGGCTTTTTGCTTTTGTGCACTGATTAAAAAACCTGATAGAACAGTACTTACATATAGAACAACACTTCCAATAAAAATACGAGATAGATTATGGGATTTGACTTTAATTACATGCTAGAGCTGTTGCCGATACTACTAAAGTATTTAGGCACCACGATGGAGATGGCGACTTGGGGCTTGTTCTTTGCTCTGATCCTGTCTCTGATACTGGCGAATATTCGTGTATTCAAAATCCCAGTACTCGACCAACTGAGCCAGCTTTACATTAGCTTCTTCCGAGGCACACCACTGTTGGTGCAGCTGTTTCTCCTTTATTACGGCTTACCACAAGTCTTCCCGTGGATGGTTGGATTGGATGCCTTCAGCGCCGCTGTGATTGGCTTAACCCTGCACTTTGCCGCGTATATGGCAGAAAGTATTCGTGCCGCGATTATCGGTATTGATCGCAGCCAGATGGAAGCCAGCCTTTCGGTCGGTATGACAACCAGCCAAGCGATGCGCCGAGTGATCTTACCGCAAGCAACTCGCGTGGCACTGCCATCATTGATGAACTACTTCATCGACATGATCAAGTCGACTTCACTAGCCTTCACCCTAGGTGTCGCCGAAATCATGGCTAAAGCTCAGATGGAGGCTTCTTCTAGTTTCCGCTTCTTCGAGGCTTTCTTAGCGGTAGCGCTGATTTACTGGGGCGTGGTGGTTATCCTCACTCGTATTCAAATTTGGGCCGAAGTGAAACTGAATAAGGCGTATGTACGATGATCAAATTACAAAATATCCACAAGCAGTTTGGTGACACCGAAGTTTTGAAAGGGATCGACCTAGAAATCAAGCAAGGTGAGATAATTGTCATCATAGGTTCAAGTGGGACTGGTAAATCTACTTTACTGCGTTGTGTGAACTTTCTAGAGCAAGCCGATCAAGGCACTATTTCGATTGATGATATTAATGTCGATGCTCAGAAACACACCAAAGCAGAGGTGCTGGCACTGCGTCGTAAGACCGGTTTTGTGTTCCAAAACTATGCCCTGTTCGCTCACCAAACCGCGAGACAGAATATTGCTGAAGGTTTAATTACCGTTCGTGGTTGGAAAAAGCAGCAAGCCCATGAAAAAGCACAACAAATACTTGATGATATTGGCTTGGGAGACAAAGGTGAGAGCTACCCAGCCGCGCTCTCTGGTGGCCAGCAACAACGGGTGGGTATTGGCCGTGCAATGGCACTACAACCCGAGCTTTTACTGTTTGATGAGCCGACTTCAGCGCTCGATCCTGAGTGGGTTGGCGAAGTTCTTAACCTAATGAAAAAACTGGCAAATCAGCATCAAACCATGCTGGTGGTTACCCATGAAATGCAGTTCGCTAGAGAGGTCGCAGACCGAGTGATCTTCATGGCTGACGGCCATATTGTTGAGCAGGGATCTCCACAGGATATTTTTGGTAATCCACAGGATCCTAAATTAAAAAAATTCTTAAATAAGGTTGGGATCGACTAAGGATCCTTGTGATTTTAGTTATTCTACGTATAATCCCCCGACCGGAATTTTAGTTAACCCAATCATTGACACTTTTTGTGACAGTGATTACAATTCCGCCTCTTTGTTGAGAGGCGTCGGTTTTCCTTTCTTATATAAAGAAGAGAAAAAATGCCCACGCCGGGTTTAACAAAAACCTAAAACTACTGATCAGTAAGGTAATTACAAATGAAACGCACTTTTCAACCTACAGTTCTAAAGCGTAAGCGTACTCACGGTTTCCGTGCTCGCATGGCTACTAAGAACGGTCGCGCAACAATCAATGCACGTCGTGCAAAAGGCCGTAAGCGTCTTTCTAAGTAATCTTTGATTATTTTGAATAAGCTAGCCTTCGGTCGGGAGTTACGCTTGTTAACTCCCGAACATTATCAAAATGTCTTCAAGCAAGCTCATCGAGCTGGCTCCCCTCATTTCACCATCATTGCCCGAAATAACTCTCTTTCAAATCCTCGTCTTGGATTAGCCGTTCCGAAAAAGCAGATTAAAACCGCCGTGGGTCGTAATCGATTCAAGCGTCTTACTCGTGAAAGCTTTCGTAACACTCAACACAAACTTCCTAACAAAGATTTTGTTGTAATCGCTAAGAAGAGCGCGCAAGATTTAAGCAATGAAGAAATGTTCAAGCTACTCGACAAATTATGGCTTCGCCTGTCTCGCCCTTCGCGTGGATAGCGCTAATACCCATCTATTTTTATAGATGGTTTATTAGTCCACTCATCGGCCCACGCTGCCGATTTACTCCAACCTGCTCTTTATATGCGATAGAAGCGTTGAAAGCTCACGGTTTTGTAAAAGGGTGTTGGTTATCAGGCAAACGTCTATTAAAATGCCATCCTTTGAACGAAGGGGGCTTTGACCCCGTTCCACCAGTCCAAAAACAAGACAGAGATAAATAACGATGGATTCTCAACGTAATATCCTGTTAATCGCATTGGCTTTGGTTTCTTTCCTACTGTTCCAACAATGGAACGTAGCTCAGAATCCAGCACCACAAGCGGTTGAGCAGGCACAATCTGGCAGCACCCTACCAGCGCCATCTTATGCAGATGATCTAGACCCGGCTCCTGGTCAAGTTTCTTCTTCTGCTAAAACTATCACAGTAACAACTGATGTACTGACTCTGTCAATTGATACGGTTGGTGGTGATGTCGTTAAAGCAAACCTAAACGATTACTCTGCTGAGTTCGATTCTGAAGACACTTTTGTTCTTCTTAAAAACGAACCTGGTCACCAATTTATCGCTCAAAGCGGTCTAGTGGGTCCTCAAGGTATCGATTTAAGCAGCACAAACCGCCCAAGCTATACAGTTTCAGCAGACAGCTTCACGCTTGCTGATGGTCAGGATGAACTACGCATCCCAATGACTTACCAAGCGAACGGCCTTGATTACACAAAAACATTCGTACTTAAACGCGGAAGCTACGCGATTGACGTTGAATACGATGTAATCAACAACTCTGGCAATAACGCAACATTCGGCATGTACGCTCACCTACGTCAAAACGTTATGGATGACGGGGGTAGCCTAACAATGCCAACTTACCGTGGTGGTGCTTACTCTACGGAAGATACGCGTTACAAAAAATACAGCTTCGACGATATGCAAGATCGCAACCTGTCTCTTAACCTAGCAAACGGTCAAGGTTGGGCAGCGATGATTCAGCACTACTTTGCAAGTGCTTGGATTCCACGCGACGAAGCAGGCAGCAACCTTTACACTCGTGTCATTGGTAACCTTGGCGACATCGGTGTTCGCATGCCGAACAAAACCATTGCTACTGGCGACGAAGCAAGCTTCAAAGCAACGCTTTGGGTTGGTCCTAAACTTCAAGACCAAATGGCTGCTGTTGCACCAAACCTAGACCTAGTAGTTGACTACGGTTGGTTATGGTTCATTGCTAAACCACTTCATACTCTGCTTTCATTCATTCAAGGCATCGTTGTGAACTGGGGTCTGGCAATCATCTGTCTAACTTTCATCGTTCGTGGTGCTATGTACCCACTAACGAAAGCTCAGTACACGTCTATGGCGAAAATGCGTATGCTTCAGCCTAAGCTGACTGCAATGCGTGAGCGTATTGGCGACGACCGCCAACGCATGAGCCAAGAAATGATGGAGCTTTACAAGAAAGAGAAAGTAAACCCACTAGGTGGCTGTTTACCTATCCTTCTGCAAATGCCTATCTTCATTTCGCTATACTGGGCACTAATGGAGTCTGTTGAACTGCGTCACTCACCGTTCTTCGGTTGGATTACTGACCTTTCTGCACAAGACCCATACTACATCTTGCCACTTCTGATGGGTGCTTCAATGTTCCTAATCCAGAAGATGAGCCCGACAACTGTAACGGATCCAATGCAGCAGAAGATCATGACCTTTATGCCGGTTATGTTCACATTCTTCTTCCTGTTCTTCCCTTCAGGTCTAGTTCTATACTGGCTAGTATCGAACATCGTAACTCTGATTCAGCAAACGCTTATCTACCGCGCGCTGGAAAAGAAAGGCTTACATTCTAAGTAAGTTCGATAATAGAAAGAGATAAAGAAAGGCGACCAAAAGGTCGCCTTTTTGTTTTTAGCTGATTACAATTCAGCTAATTGATTAATCGTGAGCGCCCCTTTTTGGCTTTCACATGCTAGCAGGCACAACTATGACTACAGATACGATTGTTGCTCAAGCGACTGCACCCGGCCGTGGCGGCGTCGGTATTATTCGCGTTTCAGGCCCACAAGCAGCCCAAGTTGCGCTTGAAGTTACCGGCAAAGTACTGAAACCACGTTACGCTGAGTACACCCCTTTTAAATCTCACGATGGTTTAGAGCTAGACCAAGGTATCGCGCTTTACTTTCCTAACCCGCACTCGTTTACTGGCGAAGACGTATTAGAGCTACAAGGCCACGGTGGTCCTGTGGTAATGGATATGCTCATCAAACGCATCCTTGCGATTCCAGGGCTACGCGCAGCACGCCCAGGTGAGTTCTCGGAGCGTGCTTTCTTGAACGATAAGATGGATCTAACCCAAGCAGAAGCGATTGCCGACCTCATTGATGCCAGTTCAGAAGAAGCGGCGAAATCAGCCCTGCAATCGCTGCAAGGTGAGTTCTCAAAACGCATTAATACGCTGGTGGACTCTCTGATTCACTTACGCATCTATGTTGAAGCCGCTATCGACTTTCCAGAAGAAGAGATTGATTTCCTTGCTGACGGTAAAGTAAGTGCTGATTTACAAGCTATCATCGACAATCTTGAAGCGGTTCGCCAAGAAGCCAATCAAGGTGCAATTATGCGTGAAGGCATGAAGGTGGTGATTGCAGGTCGTCCTAATGCCGGTAAGTCGAGCTTACTGAATGCATTATCGGGTAAAGACTCCGCGATTGTGACTGATATTGCTGGTACCACCCGTGATGTACTGCGTGAACATATCCATATTGATGGTATGCCACTGCACATTATTGATACCGCAGGCCTGCGTGAAGCCTCGGATGAAGTCGAAAAAATCGGTATTGAACGCGCTTGGGAAGAAATTACTCAAGCCGATCGCGTTTTATTTATGGTCGATGGCACCACTACCGATGCAACCGACCCGAAAGATATCTGGCCCGATTTCGTTGATCGTCTGCCGAATAATATCGGAATGACCGTTATTCGTAACAAAGCCGATCAAACAGGTGAAGATCTCGGAATTTGCCATGTTAATGATCCCACTCTGATTCGACTATCAGCAAAGACTGGGCAAGGCGTTGATGCACTGCGTAATCATTTAAAAGATTGCATGGGCTTTGCGGGTGGCAATGAAGGTGGCTTCATGGCACGTCGTCGCCACTTAGATGCCCTAGAACGCGCATCTGAGCACCTAGATATTGGTCAGCAACAGTTAGAAGGCTATATGGCAGGTGAAATCTTGGCAGAGGAGCTGCGTATAACGCAGCAACACCTTAATGAGATTACGGGTGAGTTCAGCTCCGATGACCTACTCGGCCGTATCTTCACCTCTTTCTGTATTGGTAAATAACCCTTAAAGGCCGGCTCATGCTGGCCTTTTTCTTTAGTAAGGACAGCTTAATGATCCACATTATTACTGGCAGCACCTTAGGTGGCGCTGAATACGTTGGCGATCACCTTAATGATCTTCTTGAAGAACAAGGTCATGAGATAACCCTTCATAATCAGCCTGAATACGATGATATCCCCCAACAAGGCTTTTGGTTGCTGGTGACTTCAACTCATGGTGCGGGTGAATTTCCAGATAATATTAAGCCGTTTATTGACGCATTGACCCAGCAATCTCCAGATTTAAGCCAGGTTCGCTTTGCTGTCGTGGCGCTGGGTGATTCGAGTTACGATACCTTCTGTTTGGCGGGAAAATCAGTCCACAGCCAGATGAAAGAGCTCGGTGCTCAGCCTATTTCTGACTGTTTTACTATCGATGTATTGGAAACTCCGGTACCAGAAGACGCAGCAGAAGCCTGGTTTAACGATCATAGCGACCAGTTTTAACCTCTCTCTTTTCTCAAAAAGCGGCTTATGCCGCTTTTTTTGTCTCTGAACATCGCGATTGTGAATAACTTTTTTTCAAAAACATCGAAAATTAGCGATCTATTTTCAATTTCTGCTGTGGATAAGATCATACATATACGGTGATTAACCTATAGTTATCCAAATAACAAGTTTTAGGCTAATTTCCTCCTGTGAATAAGTAGCCATTTTGATCCCAGCTAATCCTCATCCTGATCAAAGTTAGATCACATCATTTGATCCAAAAAAGATCCATGATCTCGTT
Source organism: Vibrio sp. 10N.286.45.E10 (assembly GCF_002874195.2). Classification (NCBI taxonomy): domain Bacteria; kingdom Pseudomonadati; phylum Pseudomonadota; class Gammaproteobacteria; order Vibrionales; family Vibrionaceae; genus Vibrio; species Vibrio sp. 10N.286.45.E10. The sequence goes on from NZ_MCWD02000003.1 coordinate 355,474, forward strand.
GATCATTTTCGACTTATCCACAGATACCCTCGATCCTAATAATAGATCTAATAAAAGATCTCCTTAAAGATCTTATCTATATTAATTAAAAACAGCTTTTTCGAAAAATCCCAAAAACGTTTTCTCAGGCTATGAAAACAGGTAGAATATCGCTCCTTTTTATCAATCTAGAAAACGTTTGAATACCTGAGGTCGGTTCATGCTTTATCACGAAAAATTTGACGTCATCGTTGTTGGTGGTGGCCATGCAGGAACGGAAGCCGCACTCGCATCTGCACGTACTGGTCAAAGTACGTTATTACTTACTCATAATATCGATACACTAGGACAAATGTCTTGTAACCCAGCCATTGGCGGGATCGGTAAGGGCCACTTGGTAAAAGAGGTCGATGCAATGGGTGGATTAATGGCGCAAGCTATTGATCATGCAGGTATTCAGTTCAGAACATTGAATGCATCAAAAGGCCCTGCGGTTCGTGCTACTCGTGCACAAGCTGACCGCGCACTTTACAAAGCCTTTGTTCGCAACGTTCTTGAAAACACGCCAAACCTGACTTTGTTCCAACAGTCGGTTGATGACTTGATCGTTGAACAGGATCAAGTGGTAGGTGTGGTTACACAAATGGGCCTTAAGTTCCGCGCAAGCGCTGTGGTTCTGACTGTGGGCACATTCCTAGGCGGCAAGATCCATATTGGTATGGAAAGTTCTTCGGGCGGCCGTGCTGGCGATCCACCATCGATCGCACTGGCTGACCGTCTTCGTGATCTTCCATTCCGAGTTGATCGCCTGAAAACAGGTACACCTCCTCGTATCGATGCGCGTAGCGTTGATTTTTCTGAGCTTGAGGTTCAGCACGGTGATAACCCGACACCTGTTTTCTCGTTCATGGGTAGCCGAGCTCAACAACCTCGTCAAATTCCATGTTACATCACGCATACCAATGAAAATACGCATGACGTGATTCGCGCCAACCTTGATCGCAGCCCGATGTACGCAGGTGTGATTGAAGGAATTGGTCCTCGTTACTGTCCTTCGATTGAAGACAAAGTAATGCGTTTTGCTGACAAGAACAGTCACCAAATTTTTATTGAGCCCGAAGGTCTAACGACTCATGAGCTATACCCGAATGGTATCTCTACCAGTCTGCCGTTTGATGTACAGGTTCAAATTGTTCGTTCGATGAAGGGTTTTGAAAATGCTCATATCGTTCGCCCTGGCTATGCGATTGAGTACGATTTCTTTGATCCTCGCGACCTTAAGCTGACTTACGAAACTAAGTTTATCAAAGGTCTATTCTTCGCGGGTCAAATCAACGGTACCACTGGCTACGAAGAAGCAGCTGCACAAGGCCTGATGGCGGGTCTAAACGCAAGTTTGTTTACTCAAAGCAAAGAAGGCTGGAGTCCGCGTCGTGACCAAGCTTACATGGGCGTGCTTATTGACGACTTATCTACCATGGGTACCAAAGAACCTTACCGCATGTTTACGTCTCGTGCGGAATACCGTTTGCTGCTTCGTGAAGACAATGCCGATATCCGCTTGACTGAAAAGTCGCGTGAACTTGGCCTAGTCGACGATGCTCGTTGGGCTCGTTTCAACGAGAAGATGGAAAACATGGAGAAAGAGCGTCAACGTCTGAAAGAGACTTGGATTAACCCAAAATCTGAAGATATTGATCAACTGAACCAAATTCTTAAAACACCAATGTCTCGTGAAGCGAGCGGTGAAGATCTTCTTCGTCGTCCTGAAATGACTTATTCACAGTTAACTGCATTGGATCGTTTTGGTCCTGCACTGGAAGATCAACAAGCATCTGAGCAAGTTGAGATCCAAGTGAAGTACGATGGTTACATTCAGCGCCAACAAGACGAAATTGAAAAATCACTGCGTCATGAAAACACCAAACTGCCTGCTGATATCGATTACAGCAAGGTAAAAGGACTTTCTAACGAAGTGGTTCTTAAATTAACGACAGCTAAGCCTGACTCAATTGGTATTGCTTCGCGAATTTCAGGTATCACACCTGCAGCAATCTCAATTCTATTGGTTTACTTGAAAAAACACGGCCTGTTGAAAAAAGGTGAGGAAGCATAATGAGCGCATTACGCGAAAAACTGGATCACCTGATTGGCCAGACTGAACTTGAAGTATCTGAAAAGCAACGTGGCCAGTTAGTTGGCTACGTTGAGTTACTGAATAAGTGGAACAAAGCTTATAACCTAACGTCAGTTCGTGACCCGCAAGAAATGATGGTGAAACATATCTTAGATAGCATCATTGTTAGCACTCACTTACAAGGTAAGCGCTTTATCGATGTTGGCACTGGGCCTGGTCTTCCTGGGATTCCGCTCTCAATCATGAATCCAGACTGCGAGTTTTACTTGCTAGACAGCTTAGGTAAGCGTATTCGTTTTATCAAACAGGTGATTCATGAGCTGGGTATCGACAACGTGGTACCGGTTCAAAGTCGCGTTGAAGAATTTCAACCAGAAGAAAAGTTTGATGCAGTGCTCAGTCGTGCATTTGCGTCAATGACAGACATGGTAGAGTGGTGTCACCATTTACCTAAAGAGCAATCCGGTGTATTTTTGGCTCTTAAGGGACAACATCCTAGAGACGAAATCGACCTGTTACCTGAATGGTGTTCAGTGACAGACATTAAAGCTTTGCAAGTGCCAGAGCTTGATGGAGAGCGTCATCTAGTTACTTTATCGCGTCAGGGATAATCAGCGAGGCCATAGTGGGTAGAATCGTAGCAATTGCCAACCAAAAGGGCGGCGTAGGAAAAACAACAACTTGCATTAATTTAGCAGCATCAATGGCGGCAACAAAACGCAAGATATTGGTTGTTGACCTCGATCCTCAAGGTAATGCCACTATGGCGAGCGGTGTCGACAAGTATCAAGTTGAAGCAACTGCTTACGATTTGTTGGTTGAAGACACCCCATTTGATGAGGTAGTTTGCCGGAGTACATCTGGCAATTATGACCTCATCGCCGCTAACGGTGATGTTACTGCGGCAGAAATCAAGCTGATGGAAGTGTTTGCTCGTGAAGTTCGTTTAAAAAATGCACTCGAATCCATTCGCAATAACTATGATTTCATCTTTATTGATTGCCCACCCTCATTAAACCTTCTTACAATCAACGCGATGGCTGCGGCCGACTCCGTATTGGTTCCTATGCAATGTGAATACTTTGCTTTGGAAGGTTTGACTGCATTGATGGATACCATCAGTAAGCTAGCGGCTGTTGTAAACGAGAACCTGAAGATCGAAGGTCTTCTGCGTACTATGTACGATCCTCGCAACCGCTTATCGAACGAAGTATCTGATCAACTCAAAAAACACTTTGGTAGCAAAGTCTACCGAACTGTGATCCCTAGAAATGTGCGTCTGGCAGAAGCCCCGAGTCACGGCAAGCCAGCAATGTACTACGACAAATATTCCGCAGGAGCTAAGGCTTACCTTGCTCTTGCTGGCGAAATGTTGCGTCGTGAAGAAGTCCCAGTATAGGTCCAACCAAAGGAATTCGCTCAATGTCTAAGCGTGGTTTAGGAAAAGGGCTAGATGCATTGCTTGCAACTAGCTCATTGGCTCGTGAAAAACAGCAAGTTGCTTCTCATAGTCAGGCGTTGTCGGCTGATGGTGAGCTTATTGAACTGGCTGTTGGTTGCTTGAAGCCTGGTGTATATCAACCGCGTAAGGATATTGCGCCTGAAGCGCTAGAAGAACTGGCAGCATCAATTCAATCTCAAGGCATTATCCAACCGATCGTAGTTCGCCCATTGGCGCACGACCAGTTCGAGATTATTGCTGGTGAACGTCGTTGGAGAGCGGCTCGTCAAGCTGGCCTTAAACAAGTGCCATGTTTGGTCAAGAGAGTCGAAGACAAAGCCGCTATCGCGATGGCGTTGATTGAGAATATTCAGCGTGAAGATCTGAATGTTATCGAAGAAGCACAAGCGCTAGAGCGCCTACAGAACGAATTTGAGCTGACACACCAACAAGTCGCTGATGTGATCGGTAAATCGAGAGCAACGGTGAGTAACTTATTACGTCTAAATCAGCTCGAAAATGAAGTGAAAGGTTTAGTTTCCAATAAACAACTGGAAATGGGGCATGCTCGAGCACTGCTTGCGCTTGAAGGTGATACCCAGGTTGAAGCTGCAAATACTGCGGCAACCAAAAAAATGACCGTGCGTCAAACTGAGCAACTTGTCAAAAAGTGTTTAAAACCAGACGTTGAAGCTGAATCGAAGCCTGAAGACACAGAAGCTATCGAACTTTCACGAAGACTCACGGAAAAATTGCAAGCAAACGTTTCAGTTACTCGTTCTGTTAGTGGTAAGTCAAAAGTGACGATTACTCTTGATGAGCCTCACAAATTAGAGCAACTTATTGCTAAACTAGAGTACTAAATGAGATAATTGATTTAGGTCAATTATGTAATAAACAAGTAATTTCGTACAAAAGTTGTCGGTTTGTATGCAAAAATGTAAATGATTGCTGCGTTGTTATTGCAATCAATTTGGCTGAACGTATAATTTTCGCCAATTTCTCAGCACGCTTTTAAGCGAGTAGTAAAGAAGGCTTAAAAGAGGAACGAATACATGGTAGCGGCGTTAGCAAGACCAGGACGAGTGCTTGCAAAGCAAATGTTATTGATCGAGCTTAGCGCGGTTATATTAGTGGCGATAGGGTTAGGTTTAGCTGTTAATCCTGATTGGGGTTTTGCTGCATTAATCGGTGGCGGTATTTTTGTCATCGCAAATGCAGTTTTTTGTGTGTGTGCTTTCCTATTTAGTGGAGCTCGTGCAACTAAGTTAGTTGCGGCGTCGTTCTATGCAGGCGAAGCGCTAAAAATCCTTATCACAGTTTTACTATTCTCTATTGTCTACATGTATATGCAGGTGGAATTAGTTCCCCTCAAACTGACCTATTTACTGGTTCTAGGTATTAATATCTTTGCGCCAGTGCTTTTCATTAACAATAAAAAATAGGATGAGTTATGGCTGCGCCAACAGCATCCGGATACATTGAACACCACTTACAAAACCTTTCTTTAGCTAAGTTTGGTCTTGTAGAGGAGACAAGTTTCTGGAACGTACATATAGACAGTCTGTTTTTTTCGGTGTTGACAGGGATGTTATTCCTTTGGGTTTTTCGCTCAGTCGCTAAGAAAGCAACAGTAGGTGTACCTGGTAAGCTTCAGTGTTTTGTTGAAATGGTAGTGGAATTCGTTGGTGACAACGTTAAAGAAACTTTCCATGGCCGCAACCCTCTGATTGCCCCACTAGCACTGACTATATTCTGCTGGATTATCTTAATGAACTTGATGGACCTAGTGCCTATCGATTTCTTACCATATCCTGCAGAGCATTGGCTAGGTATCCCTTACTTGAAAGTGGTTCCTACAGCTGATGTAAATATAACAATGGCAATGGCTTTAGGTGTTTTTGCTCTGATGATCTACTACAGCATCAAAGTGAAAGGTCTAGGCGGATTTGCTAAAGAATTGGCACTGCATCCATTTAATCACCCAATCATGATTCCATTTAACTTGGTACTTGAGGTAATTTCGTTATTAGCGAAGCCACTATCTCTAGGTATGCGTTTATTTGGTAATATGTTTGCGGGTGAGGTGGTGTTTATTCTTATCGCGGCAATGCTACCGTGGTACTTACAATGGGTAGGTGCACTACCTTGGGCTATCTTCCATATCTTGGTTATTTTGATTCAAGCTTTTGTTTTCATGATGTTGACAATCGTTTACTTATCAATGGCTCATGAAGATAGTGATCACTAAAAAAAATTTTTAAGCTTTATTCTAACTATTAATGTTAATCGGAGAACGTAAATGGAAACTGTACTAAGTTTTTCAGCAATCGCTGTTGCTATTATTGTTGGTCTTTGTGCCGTAGGTACTGCAATTGGTTTTGCTATTCTTGGTGGTAAATTCCTAGAAGGCGCTGCGCGTCAACCTGAAATGGCTCCAATGCTACAAGTTAAGATGTTCATCATCGCTGGTCTACTGGATGCTGTTCCAATGATCGGTATCGTAATCGCACTACTATTCACGTTTGCTAACCCATTTGTTGGTCAACTAGCAGGCTAATTAACTCTCAATAGTTAATTAAATTTTTGTAGTTGATTCTTAACGAGGGGTAGCTGTTGTGAATATGAACGCAACTCTGTTAGGTCAAGCAATTGCTTTTTCATTGTTTGTTTGGTTCTGCATGAAATATGTATGGCCACCAATCATGCAAGCAATTGAAGAACGTCAGAAAAAAATTGCTGACGGTCTAGTAGCCGCTGAACGCGCTGCTAAAGACTTGAACCTGGCACAAGCCAACGCTTCTGAGCAAATGAAAGAAGCAAAGCGCACTGCAACTGAGGTTATTGATCAGGCAAACAAACGTAAAGCTCAAATTATTGATGAAGCACGCGAAGAAGCTCAGGCAGAACGCCAGAAAATCTTAGCGCAAGCTGAAGCAGAAATTGAAGCAGAGCGTACACGTGCCCGTGATGACCTGCGCAAACAAGTCGCAACTCTGGCTATAGCTGGTGCTGAGAAAATCCTTGAACGTACAATCGATAAAGATGTACACGATGATCTTCTTAACAACATTACTGCAAAACTTTAAAGCAAGGGGCTGTATATGTCTGATTTGACTACAATCGCACGCCCCTATGCTAAAGCAGCGTTTGACTTTGCGGTAGATAAAGGTGAGCTAGACCAATGGGGTCAGATGCTTACTTTTGCTGCCGAAGTGGCACAAAATGATGATGTTCATAATTTATTAAGCGGTTCTATGACTGCTGAAAAATTAGCTGAAGTATTCATTGTAATTTGTGGCGAACAATTTGATGAATTCGGTCAGAACTTAATTAAAGTGATGGCAGAGAATGGCCGCTTAATGGCTTTTCCTGATGTTTGTAAAGAGTTCTTTATACTCAAAAAAGAGTATGAGAAAGAGATCGACGTTGAAGTTACTTCAGCGGTAGAACTTTCTGAAGAACAATGCGCAGAGATCAGCAGCAAATTGGAACAGCGCTTAGCGCGCAAAGTTCAGCTGAATTGCAGTATAGATGAGACTCTACTTAGTGGAGTTATTATTCGAGCCGGAGACCTAGTCATCGATAACTCAGCGCGCAGTCGTTTAGACCGCCTGAGCGATGCATTGCAGTCTTAATGGGGATTGGAGCATGCAACTTAATTCCACTGAAATTAGCGATCTAATTAAACAACGTATTGAATCTTTCGACGTTGTTAGTGAAGCTCGCAATGAAGGTACTATCGTTTCTGTAAGCGATGGCATCCTTAGCATCCACGGCCTAGCGGACGTGATGCAAGGTGAAATGATCGAACTACCGGGTGGCCGTTACGCTCTAGCACTAAACTTGAACCGTGATTCGGTTGGTGCTGTTGTAATGGGCCCGTATGCTGACCTACAGGAAGGCATGAAAGTTACAGGTACTGGTCGTATTCTAGAAGTACCAGTAGGTCCTGAAATGCTTGGTCGTGTTGTAAACACGCTAGGTGAGCCAATTGATGGTAAAGGTCCAATCGAAGCTAAATTGACTTCGCCTGTAGAAATTATCGCACCAGGTGTAATCGACCGTAAATCGGTAGATCAACCTGTTCAAACTGGTTACAAGTCTGTTGACTCAATGATCCCTATCGGTCGTGGTCAACGTGAACTAGTAATCGGTGACCGTCAGACTGGTAAAACAGCAATGGCGATCGATGCGATTATTAACCAAAAAGATTCTGGTATTTTCTCTATCTACGTAGCTATCGGCCAAAAAGCGTCGACTATTGCTAACGTAGTTCGCAAACTAGAAGAGCACGGCGCACTAGCAAACACTGTTGTTGTTGTTGCATCTGCTTCTGAATCTGCAGCGCTGCAATACCTTGCACCGTATGCTGGTTGTGCGATGGGCGAATACTTCCGTGATCGCGGTGAAGATGCACTGATTGTTTATGATGATCTATCTAAGCAAGCTGTAGCTTACCGTCAAATCTCGCTACTACTTAAGCGTCCACCAGGTCGTGAAGCGTTCCCAGGTGATGTTTTCTACCTTCACTCTCGTCTACTAGAGCGTGCTGCTCGTGTAAGCGAAGCATACGTAGAAAAATTCACTAACGGCGAAGTGACAGGCAAGACTGGTTCTTTAACTGCTCTTCCTATCATCGAAACGCAAGCTGGTGACGTATCTGCATTCGTACCAACGAACGTAATCTCGATTACTGATGGTCAGATCTTCCTACAAACTGAGCTATTCAACGCGGGCGTACGTCCAGCTGTTGATCCAGGTATCTCAGTTTCTCGTGTAGGTGGTTCGGCGCAGACTAAAATCATCAAGAAGCTATCTGGCGGTATCCGTACTGCTCTAGCTCAATACCGTGAACTTGCAGCATTTGCTCAGTTCTCTTCGGATCTTGATGAAGCGACTAAGAAGCAGCTAGACCACGGTCAAAAAGTTACAGAACTGATGAAGCAGAAGCAATACGCTCCTATGTCTGTATTTGACCAAGCTCTAGTAATCTTCGCTGCAGAGCGTGGATACCTTCAAGACGTTGAACTTTCTAAAGTTCTAGATTTTGAAGCTGCTTTACTGTCGTTTGCTCGTGGTCAATATGCCGATCTAGCAACACAGATCGACACAACGGGTGCTTTCAATAAAGAAATCGAAGCTGAGCTGAAGAAGCTTGTTGACGATTTCAAGGCAACCCAGACCTGGTAATTGGTAGGTGGTCTTAGGGCCACCTCATACCATTAACGGAGAGTAACGATGGCCGGCGCAAAAGAGATACGTAATAAAATCGGTAGTGTTAAAAGCACACAGAAGATTACGAAAGCAATGGAAATGGTAGCAGCTTCAAAAATGCGTCGTTCTCAAGACGCAATGGAAGCTACTCGTCCATATGCAGAAACAATGCGTAAAGTGATCGGTCATTTGGCTAATGGTAGCCTCGAGTATAAGCATCCTTATCTTGAGGAACGTGAAGCCAAACGTGTTGGTTACATCATCGTTTCTACAGACCGTGGTCTTTGTGGTGGTTTGAACATTAACTTGTTCAAGAAAGCCATGAACGACATGAAAGATTGGTCTGAGAAAGGTGCTGACGTTGAACTTGCAATTGTAGGTTCTAAAGCGACAGCATTTTTCAATAACAGCGGCGCGAAAGTAGCAGCTCAAGTTTCTGGTCTGGGCGATCGTCCAAGCCTTGAAGACTTGATTGGCTCTGTAAGCGTTATGCTGAAGAAATATGATGAAGGCGAATTAGATCGCCTGTTCGTAGTGTTCAACAAGTTTGAAAACACTATGGTTCAAGAACCAACGATCGATCAATTACTTCCTTTGCCTAAATCAGATAGCGAAGAAATGAAACGCAGTCATTCTTGGGACTACATTTATGAGCCCGAGCCAAAACCACTACTAGATGCACTATTGGTTCGCTATGTCGAATCTCAAGTGTACCAAGGTGTGGTAGAGAACCTTGCTTGTGAGCAAGCGGCTCGAATGATTGCAATGAAATCAGCAACAGATAACGCTGGTGACATTATTGATGACTTAGAACTTGTGTATAACAAAGCGCGTCAAGCGGCGATTACACAAGAACTTTCTGAGATCGTTTCAGGCGCAGCTGCGGTTTAAGCTTAGGTAAAACTAAATAGTTAGAGGATTAACGATGGCTACAGGTAAGATCGTACAGATCATCGGTGCGGTAGTCGACGTAGAGTTCCCACAGGGTGAAGTACCTCGTGTATACGACGCTCTGAATGTTAATGAAGTACAAGAACGTCTAGTTCTTGAAGTTCAGCAACAACTTGGCGGTGGCGTAGTTCGCGCAATCGTAATGGGTAGCTCTGATGGTTTACGTCGTGGTTTGACAGTTGAAAATACTGGCGCTCCAATCTCAGTACCAGTAGGTACTAAGACATTGGGTCGTATCATGAACGTCCTAGGTGACGCGATTGATGAGTGTGGTGAAATCGGTGCTGAAGAGCATTACGCAATTCACCGTGAAGCTCCAAGCTACGAAGAGCAGTCTAACGAGACAGCTCTTCTAGAAACTGGTGTTAAAGTAATCGACTTGATTTGTCCATTTGCTAAGGGTGGTAAAATCGGTCTATTCGGTGGTGCTGGTGTAGGTAAGACCGTTAACATGATGGAACTTATCAACAACATCGCACTTCAACACTCAGGCCTATCTGTATTTGCAGGTGTAGGTGAGCGTACTCGTGAAGGTAACGATTTCTACTTTGAGATGCAGGAAGCAGGTGTTGTAAACATCGAAAAACCTGAAGAATCAAAAGTAGCGATGGTTTACGGTCAGATGAACGAGCCACCAGGTAACCGTCTACGTGTTGCACTGACTGGTCTAACAATGGCAGAGCGCTTCCGTGACGAAGGTCGTGACGTTCTACTGTTCGTTGATAACATCTACCGTTACACACTAGCAGGTACTGAAGTATCAGCACTTCTAGGTCGTATGCCTTCTGCGGTAGGTTACCAACCTACACTAGCTGAAGAAATGGGTGTTCTACAAGAGCGTATCACGTCAACTAAATCTGGTTCTATCACGTCTGTACAGGCGGTATACGTACCAGCGGATGACTTGACTGACCCGTCTCCAGCAACAACGTTCGCTCACTTGGATGCAACGGTTGTACTTAACCGTAACATCGCATCTATGGGTCTTTACCCAGCGATCGACCCGCTAGATTCTACTTCACGTCAACTGGATCCATTGGTAGTTGGACAAGAGCACTACGACATCGCTCGTGGCGTTCAGTCTACTCTTCAGCGCTATAAAGAGCTGAAAGATATCATTGCTATCCTAGGTATGGACGAGCTATCTGAAGAAGATAAGCAAGTTGTATCTCGTGCTCGTAAGATTGAGAAGTTCCTAACTCAGCCTTACCACGTAGCGGAAGTATTTACAGGTGACCCAGGCGTTTACGTACCTCTTAAAGAGACTCTACGTGGCTTCCAAGGTCTTCTATCTGGTGAATACGATGACATTCCAGAGCAAGCGTTCATGTACTGTGGTGCAATTGACGAAGCTATCGAGAATGCTAAGAAGCTATAAGGCTAACTAGGAGGCGATATGGCAGCAATAACCTTTCACCTAGACGTTGTAAGCGCAGAGAAACAAATTTTCTCAGGCCTTGTTGAGACGTTTCAGGTGACCGGTAGTGAGGGTGAGCTTGGTATTTTCCATGGTCATACTCCACTGCTGACCGCTATCAAGCCTGGTATGGTGCGTATTGTTAAGCAGCACGGCCACGAAGAAATCATTTATGTTTCTGGTGGTATGGTAGAAGTTCAGCCTGGTACAGCGACTGTACTGGCTGATACAGCTATCCGTGGTGAAGAGCTAGACGCAGCAAAGGCGGAAGAAGCTAAACGCAAGGCTGTGGAGAATATCCAAAATCAGCATGGCGACATAGACTTCGCACAAGCGGCCGGTGAACTGGCTAAAGCCATTGCTCAGTTACGAGTTATCGAACTGACAAAACAGCGTCGTTAATCTTTTTTAAGATTATAGACTCTGAGATAAAGGCGACCTAAGGGTCGCCTTTTTGCATTTTTAGATTCTCAAAAATGCTTCTTTTACGTATCACTACTGGTTAAATGGTTATTGCGATTTAATTTTTTGGCCAAAAACGGTTACAATATCGGCTTAATAAAAATAACGTTGGATAGGTTTACAATGAAGTTTAGCGCGGTAATTCTCGCGGCGGGCAAAGGCACTCGCATGTATTCAAACACACCAAAGGTTCTGCACACACTTGCAGGTAAGCCAATGGTGAAGCATGTTATTGATACCTGTAATGGTTTAGGCGTTCAAAATATCAACCTGGTTTACGGCCACGGTGGTGATCAGATGAAGGCTACTCTAGCTGAAGAATCTGTAAATTGGGCACTGCAAGCTGAACAGCTAGGTACAGGCCACGCGGTGGATCAAGCATCTGCACATTTCGCTGATGATGAAAAAGTATTGGTACTGTACGGTGATGTTCCACTGATCTCACCTGAAACCATTGAAAACCTATTAGACGCCCAACCAAACGGTGGCATCGCGCTACTTACGGTCGTGTTAGACAACCCAATGGGCTACGGACGTATTATTCGTCGTAATGGCCCTGTTGTGGCTATCGTTGAGCAGAAAGATGCAACCGATGAGCAGAAGCTTATCAAAGAGATCAACACCGGCGTTATGGTTGCTACTGGTGGTGATCTGAAGCGTTGGTTGTCTGGCCTAAGTAACGACAACGCACAAGGCGAATACTACCTGACTGACGTTATTGCTGCGGCTCACGATGAAGGTCGTGCAGTTGAAGCTGTACACCCAGTAAGCCCAATTGAAGTGGAAGGCGTGAACGACCGCTCTCAACTTGCTCGTCTAGAGCGCGCTTACCAAGCTGAGCAAGCTGATAAGCTATTGAAGCAAGGCGTAATGCTTCGCGACCCAAGCCGTTTTGATCTGCGTGGTGAACTGCAGTGCGGTATGGATGTTGAGATTGATACTAATGTTATCATCGAAGGCAGCGTAAGCATTGGCGACAACGTGGTTATCGGCACCGGTTGTGTCTTGAAAGACTGTGAGATCGATGACAACACCATCGTGCGTCCATACAGCGTAATTGAAGGTGCAACGGTCGGTGAAGACTGTACGGTTGGTCCTTTTACTCGTCTACGTCCTGGCGCTGACATGCGTAATAACTCGCACGTCGGTAACTTCGTAGAAGTGAAAAATACTTGTCTTGGTGAGGGTTCGAAAGCGAACCACTTAACGTATCTAGGCGATGCTGAAATTGGCCAGCGTGTAAACGTGGGTGCGGGTGCAATTACTTGTAACTACGATGGCGCGAATAAGTTTAAGACCATCATTGGCGACGACGTATTCGTTGGTTCAGATAGCCAATTAATAGCGCCTGTTACGATTGGTAATGGTGCTACCGTTGGTGCTGGCTCTACAGTAACGCGCGATGTTTCTGAAAATGAGTTAGTTATCAGCCGTGCTAAAGAACGTAAGATTGCTGATTGGAAACGTCCAACTAAGAAAAAGTAGTCCCGTAATAAACAAGATGATTTAGTTAGAGCTACTGGTTTCTTTCTAAATAGCCATCGATATAAAAAAAGAGCGAGTAATCTCGCTCTTTTTGTTTTCGTTAACTTAGGAACTAGTCTTGTTTCTCGTCAGCGACCACTCGAGAGTTGTCTGGTGTCGCGAAGTGTTCAGAAAGCTCTTTGTTCGAAACAATATAGCCAACCCACAATGCACCTAAACAAATCACAACTGCAATACCCGTTGCGCTTAGTGCTTGGCTAGCCATTGCCGCGACCAATGCACTTGATAGGCCACTGATACTGATTTGCAGACTATTTTGTAGACCAGCAGCTGTTGCTGGGCTTTGCTTGGCACTTGATAGGGCACGGTTTACTACGATTGGGTAAAGTGCGCCATTTGCTACAGCAATCAAACAGAAAGGTGCAAGTAGAGGCCAGATTGACGTTAGTTCCCACTGTGATGCGATGAAGATAAGCATTGCAGCAACACTGAACAAACCAATCAGATTTCTTAGCACCACGCCATCTCCATACTTCTTCACCGCTTGCTTACCGAAGTAACCACCCGCCATGAATGCGATCGTTTGTGGGATGAAGCTCAAACCGATGTCTTTTGCTTCATAACCTAGCTGAGCCATGATTTCTGGCATGCCCGTTAGGTAAGCGAAGAACGCTGCAGATGCCGAAGCAAACATTAAAACATTACCCATGTAAGGCTTTGATTTAATAAGCATCTTGATGTCTGTCTTAATCGATGTCTGTTTTACTTCAGGTGCTTCTTTTGGTTGAGCCATTGTGGTTGCAACTAGCAGTGCACCCATCAAGGTCAATGTGATGAAGATACTGTGCCAGCCAAAGCTATCCGCCAGTAACACACCTAACTGAGGTGCTAGTGCTGGAGATAACGCAACCAAAGGCATGATGGTTGCAAAAATTTGCTGGCTGCTACTTTGCGAGTAACGCTTGATAACCATGGCTTGCCAGATTACCGCCGGAGCACATACACCGATTGCTTGAATGAATCGTAGTGTCAGTAGGTGCCATACCTCGGTGCTGAATGCTAAGCCGAATGAAGCTGCCGTAAAGATCACAAGACCAACCGCCAGCGTATTGCGGTGACCATACTTGTCACTTGCCAGACCCCAAAGAAGCTGACCCATTGCCATACCGCCAAGGAATACGGTTAGAGATAGAGCAATCTGCTCCGGGCCGGTTGCGAAATCAACTTCCATTGCCTTAAATGCAGGAAGGTACATATCGGTCGCAATAAAGCCAAGCATTGAAAGAACAGCAAGGTAGACCAATTGAAATTTAGAAATATTCATAAGATGCCATTAAGCTAAAGGTAATGATGTTTTTATCATCAAAAAAATTGTTTGATATACAGAGGTGAAAGCCCCTGTTTATTTATGCTGACATTCTATTTTTCAGACCTGATAAAATAAAACGCTAAAATATGTGGTTATCAATCAATAAATTTGAAGGCTTATGTTCTCTAAATCCTCTTTAGAAATGCTCGACACAGTGGCGCGCTTGGGTAGTTTTACCGCAGCTGCTGAACAGTTGCACAAAGTACCATCGGCGATCAGCTACGGTGTTAGACAGGTTGAGCAAGAACTGGATGTGCTACTTTTCAGGCGTTTACCGAGAAAGGTAGAGCTGACACCTGCAGGTGAGTTGTTCATTGAAGAGGCTCGTGCATTGCTCAGACAGATGGAAGAGGTCAGTGCCCAGACTCGACGAGCAGCGCGTGGTTGGAAGAAAACCTTGCGCCTAACGCTCGATAACGTGGTTAAGCTCGATAAGATGAAGCCGATGATTGAAGAGTTCTACCAAACCTTTGAGTTTGCAGAGCTCCAGATCAACATGGAGGTGTTCAACGGCTCTTGGGAAGCCATTGCACAGGGCAGAGCGGATATTGTTATTGGTGCTACTTCTGCGATTCCAGTTGGTGGTGACTTTGAGGTGAAAGATATGGGGCGCTTGGACTGGGCGTTTGTGATGTCGCCAAGTCACCCGTGTGTGCGAGAGCAAAACCTCAATGAAGAATTCGTGAGTCAGTTCCCTGCAATCTGTTTGGATGACACCTCTAGCGTACTGCCTAAACGCCACACCGGCCATTATGGCAACCAAAGGCGCTTGTTGTTACCTAACTGGTATAGTGCGATTGAGTGCCTTAAGAATGGTGTTGGAGTGGGCTACATGCCAAGACATATCGCTGCTCCTATTATTGAGCAGGGTTTGCTGGTGGAGAAAATCTTGCCTGAACCAAGCCCGCAGAGCCATTGTTGTTTGGTGTGGCGAAAAGACGATAACCATAAATTGATCGAATGGATGGTGAAGTACCTAGGATCGAGTGAGCAACTTCACCAAGATTGGTTGGATCATCGTAAGGCGATCTAATGATCGATTTGAAAGTGATCTTTTGGGTGCTTGGCCTGAATTGTCGCCAATAAAAAGAGCGAGTAAAAACTCGCTCTTTTTGGTTCGATAGCTTAACTCTTAAGACAAGAAGAACTTGTAAGAAGGGTTATCGGTTTCGTCTTTACACTGATAGCCAAGCTCTCGTAGGTGTGTCGAGAACTGAGCCAAATCATCATCACCAAGTTCGAAGCCACACAATACGCGACCGTAATCGGCGCCGTGGTTACGATAATTGAACAGGCTGATATTCCAGTGAGTACCTAAGGTATCAAGGAATTTAATCAATGCACCTGGATATTCTGGAAACTCGAAGCTGTACAGACGTTCTTGCAGTGGCTTCGATGGTTTGCCGCCAATCATGTAGCGAATGTGCAGTTTTGCCATCTCATCATCAGACAGATCGACAACTGGGTAGCCGCCTTCACGTAGGTCATTAATGATGTGATCGAGCTCTTCTTGACCACCTTGCAGACGTACACCAACGAAGATATTCGCTAGGCTTTCGTCGTTGTGGCGGTAGTTAAACTCCGTCACCGCTCGGCCGCCAATAATATTACAGAACTCTAGGAATGCACCTTGTCGCTCTGGAATAGTCACCGCAAGTAGACCTTCTCGTTTTTCGCCCAACTCACAACGTTCAGACACATAGCGCAAACCGTGGAAGTTGGTGTTAGCACCAGACAGTACCGTTGCCAGTTGCTTTCCTTGCAGTTGGTTCTGCTCAGCAAACTTCTTGAGACCAGCCAGAGCCAGCGCTCCCGAAGGTTCAGCAATCGCACGAGTGTCTTCAAAGATGTCTTTTACCGCAGAGCAGATCTCATCGCTAGATACAGCAATGTGCCCATCGATGTATTGCTGACATAGGCGGAATGTCTCTTCACCAATGCGCTTAACCGCGACGCCATCGGCAAACATGCTGACTTGATCAAGAACCACTGGCTCGCCGGCATCCAGTGCCGCTTTCAAGCAAGATGAGTCTTCAGGTTCAACCGCGATAACTTTGATTTCTGGCATTAGCTGTTTCACTAGTACAGCAACACCAGCAGCCAAGCCACCACCACCAACAGGCACAAAGATGTAATCCATGTGACCATTTTGCTGAAGCATCTCCATGCCCATAGTGCCTTGTCCAGCGATCACCAATGGGTGATCAAATGGAGGCACAAAGGTGTAGCCGTGTTCAGCAGAAAGGCGTTCAGCCTCTGCCTTCGCTTCATCAAAGTTGCTGCCGTGCAGAACCACGTTACCGCCAAAGCCACGTACCGCATCAACCTTGATATCAGGAGTGGTTTTTGGCATCACAATCGTGGTTTGAATACCAAGTTTAGAACCGGACAGCGCCATACCTTGAGCGTGGTTACCCGCCGATGCAGCAATCACACCAGCAGCTTTCTGTTGCTCTGAAAGGCTTGATACCATGTTGTAGGCACCACGTAGCTTGAACGAGTGGACCGGCTGACGGTCTTCTCGCTTTAGCTGAACCTGATTACCAATGCGCGCGCTTAAGCGAGGCATCTCTTGCAGAGGTGTCACGATTGCCGCTTCGTAAACCGGCGCTCTCAGGATCTGACGCAGGTAATCTGCGCCAGTTTGTTTTACGGGACTGACCGTGTCATCACTCATAGTTAGCCCTCAAGCTTAGACTTATCACGCACGGCGCCTTTGTCGGCACTGGTTGCCATGCTTGCGTAAGCTTTCAGTGCGAATGAAACTTCACGCTGACGGTTTTCTGGTTTCCAGCCTAGTGCGTCTTGCTTAACACGACGCGCTTCTAGCTCAGCTTCAGGCACATCAAGTGTGATTGAGCGGCTAGGGATGTCGATAGTGATGATGTCGCCAGTATTCACTAGACCAATAACACCGCCACTTGCAGCTTCTGGAGAAGCGTGACCGATAGACAGACCCGAAGTACCACCAGAGAAACGTCCGTCCGTTAGAAGCGCACAAGACTTACCTAGACCCATAGATTTTAGGTAAGTAGTTGGGTAGAGCATTTCTTGCATGCCCGGACCACCTTTAGGACCTTCGTAACGAATAACAACCACTTCGCCGGCTTTTACTTTACCCGCTAAGATACCGTCTACCGCCGTGTCTTGGCTTTCGAATACGATTGCAGGACCTTGGAATTTCAGGTTCTCCTCATCAACACCCGCGGTCTTGACGATACAACCATCAACGGCGATGTTACCTGAAAGTACCGCTAGGCCACCTTCTTGGCTGAATGCGTTCTCTTTGGTACGAATACAACCATCGACACGGTCATCATCAAGGCGATCCCAACGACAATCTTGTGAGAAGGCTTTAGTCGTACGAATGCCCGCAGGGCCTGCACGGAAGAACTTAAGCACGGCTTCGTCTTCGGTCTGCATGATGTCGTATTGAGCTAGCTGCTCTTGCATGCTTAGGCCAAGTACAGTGCGTGTTTGGTTATTTAACAGGCCAGCACGGTCTAGTTCACCTAGGATAGCCATTACGCCACCAGCACGGTGAACGTCTTCCATGTGGTATTTAGGTGTTGAAGGAGCAACCTTACATAGGTGTGGAACACGGCGAGACATCTCGTCGATATCACCCATATCAAAGTCAATCTCACCTTCTTGAGCCGCCGCTAAAAGGTGAAGAACTGTGTTACTTGAACCACCCATTGCGATATCTAGCGCCATTGCATTATCAAAGGCTGCGCGGTTAGCGATGTTGCGTGGCAGTGCTGATTCGTCATCTTGCTCGTAGTAGCGCTTAGTTAGGTCAACGATGCGCTTACCTGCATTGATGAATAGCTCTTCACGGTCAGCGTGCGTTGCTAGCATAGAGCCGTTACCTGGTTGAGATAGGCCAAGTGCTTCAGTTAGACAGTTCATTGAGTTAGCCGTGAACATACCTGAACATGAACCACATGTTGGACATGCAGAACGCTCTACTTGCTCACTTTGCTCATCAGAAATGGTTGGATCGGCACCTTGGATCATTGCGTCAACAAGGTCTAGCTTGATGATTTGATCTGAAAGCTTAGTTTTACCTGCTTCCATAGGGCCGCCAGATACAAAGATCACTGGGATGTTTAGGCGCATTGCAGCCATCATCATTCCCGGAGTGATTTTGTCACAGTTAGAGATACACACCATTGCATCCGCACAGTGTGCATTGACCATGTATTCTACTGAGTCTGCGATAAGCTCACGTGATGGCAGTGAGTACAGCATGCCGCCGTGGCCCATTGCGATACCATCATCCACTGCGATGGTGTTGAATTCTTTAGCGATACCACCCGCTTTCTCGATTTCACCCGCAACCAATTGACCCATGTCTTTAAGGTGCACGTGGCCTGGAACGAATTGAGTGAACGAGTTTACAACCGCGATGATTGGCTTCCCGAAGTCATCATCGTTAACGCCAGTTGCACGCCATAAAGCGCGCGCACCAGCCATGTTGCGTCCGTGAGTAGTCGTTGCTGAACGATAGATTGGCATTGCTTAAATCCTTATAAAATATTTGGCTGTTGCTTACTTAGTTGTTTGCGTTTGGTTTTCTGAAGCTTGGTCTGCTGGGTACACATAGTCTAACCAGCCCCACTTATCTTCAGTGGTTCCATTGAAGAGACCAAAGTAAGCCGCTTGAACTTTTTCAGTGATAGGACCGCGTTTGCCTTCACCTACTGTAATTTTGTCTACACTGCGAACCGGAACGATTTCCGCTGCTGTGCCTGTCATGAAGACTTCGTCAGCAAGGTATAGTGCTTCACGAGCAATGTTCTCTTCACGGATCTCATAACCCATGTCTTTTGCTAGTGTCATGATCGAATCACGAGTGATACCCGGTAGAATTGCGCTGGTCGCTGGTGGCGTTGATAGCACGCCATTACGTACTACAAAAATGTTTTCGCCAGCACCTTCAGAAAGGTAGCCATCAACACTCAGAGCGATACCTTCATCGTAACCATGACGGCGAGCTTCGCCACCAACCAGTAGTGAAGATAGGTAGTTACCACCGGCTTTTGCTGCGGTTGGGATCGTGTTTGGAGCTGCACGGTTCCAGCTAGAAATCATTGCATCAACGCCGTTTTCTAGCGCTTCTTCGCCTAGGTACGAACCCCAAGGGAAAGCAGCGATGATCAATTCCATCTCGGTATTTTCTGGCGGGCAGACACCTAAACCAACGTTACCTACGAAACCTAGAGGGCGGATGTACGCTGACTCTAGCTTATTTTGGCGTAGCGTTTCGCGAGTTGCTTCCATAATTTCTTCCTCAGTGTAAGGAATAGGGAAGCGGTAGATTTTTGCTGAGTCTTTTAGGCGCTTAGCATGCTCAGGGTGACGGAAGATAACCGGCCCCTTTGGTGTGTTGTAGCAACGAACACCTTCAAACACAGAAGTACCGTAGTGCATTGCGTGAGTCAGGACGTGAACGTTCGCCTCTGCCCAAGGAACCATCTCACCGTTAAACCAAATATAGTCTGCTGTTTTAGCTGTCATGTTTGCGGTTCCCTATGCGTTTATCTTTTGTTGTAAGTTGTTGTTTGGCAGTTCATTACGGCTGATAGAGATAACGTCAACGGTACGCACATCCCACAGCTTCTCGATTTGATTGACCAAGAAAGAGATCGGACGGTCACTGTCTACGATGATCTCAACACTCGCCACTTTGCTTTCGTGGTTTTGAGTGCCCGCAACTTGCTTAACAATGAAGCCACGGTGGCGGATAACACGAAGAACACGCTCTAGTAGTACAGGCTTATCATCGGCTTTGATGTCTAATAGGTATCTTTTCATGTTATGTGTTCTCCAACATCTCACTGTTTGAAGCACCTGGCGGTACTAGTGGCCATACGTTTTCTTCTTCATCGATAAGAACATGAAGTAGGTAAGCGGTTTTGCTCTCTAGCATTTCTTTCAATGCTGGTTCTACTTCTTCTTTACGAGTGATGGTTTTACCCGGGATGTCGAACGCTTTCGCGAGCATCACGAAATCAGGGTTGTCATCCAAGATAGTTTCACTGTGGCGGCCATCAAAGAACAGCGATTGCCATTGGCGAACCATGCCCAAGCGAGAGTTATTAAGCAGTACCATCTTCACTGGGATTTGACGACGCTTCAAGGTGCCAAGCTCTTGAATGTTCATCATGAACGAACCGTCACCAGAGATAAGTATAGATTGGTCATCAGGACGTCCAACCGATGCACCCATCGCAGCTGGTAAGCCAAAGCCCATGGTGCCTAAACCGGCAGAGGTTATGAAGTTTTGTGGATCGCGAGGTTGAATGTGCTGGGCTGCCCACATTTGGTGTTGGCCAACATCCGTCGAAACCATAGAGCTTGCTGGCATCATGTCAGATAATTGTTTTAACAGCAGTGGAGCAAAGATCAGATCGCCAGGGTGGTCGTAACGCCATTTGAATGAGCTACGAAGCCCTTCAGAGTGGTGAACCCAAGAGGAGATGTCTTGGCTTAGCTCTAGTTGAGGCATGATCTTGTTGATGTCACCGCGAATTGGCGCGTTGGCCAGACGCAGTTTGCTGAACTCTGCTGCATCGATATCGATATGGATAACCTTCGCGTGTGGCGCAAAAGTATCGAGTTTGCCTGTTACTCGGTCATCAAAACGGGCACCGACAACAATCAGTAGGTCACTCTCTTGAACTACAAGGTTAGCGGCTTTAGTGCCGTGCATACCCAGCATGCCAAGGTAGTGTGGGTCATCACGTTCGATAGTTCCCAAGCCTTTTAGTGTGCTTACGGCTGGCATTGGGTTAAGGCGTAAAAACTCACGAACCGCATCGGTTGCTTTAGCAAGTTGAACACCACCACCTACGTATAAAACAGGACGGGTTGCTTGAGATAAGAAGTACTGCGCCTGTTCAATGGCATCAGTTGTTGAAACAGGAATTGCGGGTGGAGTAAATTCAGGAAGAGAGTTAACTGGAGCTTCAGCCAGTTGAACATCTTTAGCGATATCGACGATAACCGGGCCAGGACGACCAGACTTCGCAACCACAAACGCTTCAGCGAGGGTTGGAGCAAGATCTTCAATATCAGTCACTAGGTAGCTGTGTTTAGTACATGACAGAGACATACCAATCACATCCATTTCTTGGAATGCATCGGTACCAATGTGGGAACTTGCAACCTGACCTGTGATTGCAACCATTGGGATAGAGTCCATAAAGGCATCAGCAAGGCCAGTGACTAGGTTGGTTGCACCTGGGCCAGACGTTGCCATACAAACAGCGACATCTTGTGTTGCTCGAGCCATGCCGATCGCGGCCATAGCAGCGCCTTGTTCATGGCGACATAGGATATGTTCAACCCCGCCGTCATAGAGTGCATCGTAGATTGGCATGATGGCACCACCAGGGTAACCAAATACGGTCTCAATTCCTTGTTGCTTGAGTGCGGATACGACTAGTTCTGCGCCTTTCATCGGAATTCTCCCGTATTACCTTTATTTTGGTAACTGTTTCCTTTGTCTCTGCACATCTTGTGCTCCCATTCTTCCTGTAAATCGGCAAAGCCGAAAATGCTCAAAAATATAAAAATCGAATGTTTAAATTAGAAAAAACCCCCGGACTTGTCAGTGCGGGGGTTTTTTCTAATTCGTGGTTACTTTCTTCCCACTCGCCCCCGCGCAGTCTTAATAATGACTACGATAATCAGGTTAATCAGTGCGTAAATGCGAGCGTTAAAAATCATAATATTCGAGTTTTCTCGTTTATTGTTTTCAGTAAATGTCTACATCTCTAGTGTTATCACACAAATCTGCCGCATGACAAGGAAAATGTCATTCTTTTTTCACATTAAAACACCATTCCACCAAGCTATATAACAACCTTATAGCTTTGGTGAGCAACGAATATCCAGAGCGAATACTTTTAAATCAAAGACAAAGGAAAGTTATGGGACTCGCGATAATTCATAGTCGAGCTAGTGTGGGTGTAGAGGCGCCAGAAGTGACCGTTGAGGTGCATATAAGCAACGGAATGCCTGGTTTTACGCTGGTAGGTCTACCTGAAACAACGGTCAAGGAATCTAAAGATCGAGTGAGAAGCGCGATCATCAATTCCCGCTTTGAGTTTCCATCCAAAAGAATCACGGTCAACCTCGCCCCTGCCGATTTACCCAAGGAAGGAGGTCGTTTCGACCTGCCAATCGCGCTTGGGATTTTAGTGGCATCGGATCAGCTACCGACATCAAAAATAGCTCAGCATGAATTCATCGGTGAGTTGGCGTTGTCAGGAGAGTTGCGTTCAGTAAAGGGCGTGTTGCCAGCGACGTTAGCCGCCGATAGCGTCGAACGATGCTTAGTTGTCCCACATCATAACGGCGATCAGGCTGCGTTGGTGGGCAAGGGAGCTCATAAATCAGCGCAAACCTTGTTGGAGGTTTGCGCGGACATGTGTGGACAGGCTCAGCTTGGCCTATATCGAACGGAGTATCATCAGGCTGATGTTTCAGTGCTTCGCGACCTTCAAGATATTATCGGTCAACAACAAGGCAAGCGAGCTCTGGAGATAGCAGCCGCTGGCAACCATAACTTACTGTTCCTTGGCCCTCCGGGAACCGGAAAAACCATGCTCGCTTCTCGGTTACGCGATTTGTTACCGGAGATGAGTGATGACGAGGCGATGGAAACCGCATCGGTGGCCTCGCTAACGCAGCAAGAGATCAATCAATACAATTGGAAACAGCGGCCTTTTCGATCACCTCACCATTCGAGTTCGATGGCGGCCTTAGTGGGTGGAGGTTCGGTACCTCGACCTGGAGAGATCTCTCTGGCCCACAATGGCTTATTGTTTCTAGATGAAATGCCCGAATTTGAGCGTAAAGTGCTTGATTCACTGCGAGAGCCACTAGAGTCGGGCGAGATAATCATTTCGCGCGCGGCGGGGAAGACGCGTTTCCCTGCGCGCTTTCAGTTGGTCGGTGCACTCAACCCAAGCCCAACAGGTTACTATGAAGGTAATCAAGCGCGGGCTAACCCACAGATCATCCTGCGTTATCTTAATCGCTTATCTGGACCATTGTTGGATAGATTCGATATGTCGTTAGAGATCCCATTACTTCCCAAAGGCATGCTCGCTGAAGGCGGTGATCGAGGTGAAACCACCCAAGTCGTAAAACAAAGGGTCAAACAGGCTCGTCAAACCATGCTATCTAGAAACCATAAATCGAATGCACTGCTCGGTAGTCGAGAAATAGAGAGGTATTGCCCATTGCGACGTGAAGATGCGGAGTTTCTCGAGACTGCACTGCATCGATTGGGTCTGTCGATTCGCGCTTATCATCGAATCATTAAGGTAGCACGAACCATTGCCGACCTTGACGGTAACGAGCAGATCGAAAAGAAACACCTATCAGAAGCGCTTGGTTATCGAGCGATGGATAGATTATTGAAGCAACTCACGGCACAAGCTGTGTAGTCATGCCAATGGTAGTAAACAACTGGCCATTTATTTACAGTGATTGGTATACAAACAAAAAAGCCTGCTTCAGTGAGCAGGCTTTGGTTTGATAATTTATTGGCGCTGGCTGGAGTTAGAATTTGTAGTTCAAGCCAACTGAAACGATGTATTGAGACTCGTCGTAGAAGGTGATATTGGAATCGCTAGTGCCGTAACCCGCAAGAGATACGAATGACCAGTTTTCCCAATCCATGAATTGATCATATTCATAGGCGGCGAATAGATTGATGTTGTCGTCGCTGCGTTTCTTTTGGAAAGTGATGCTGCTTGCATCATAAGAGCGTTGGTTGTAACCCGCCGTTAGTGCGTATTGATGACGTCCCATACCACCAAATAAGCTGACCTCACCACCGAACTGCTCGAACGATGCCGCATCGCCGTCTGCATCACTTGATTGATAAATCAAAGACGGTACCAGCATCATAGTACGGCTAATCGGCTGGCGATATTGACCTTTCAGGTAGAAGGTATCGGCGTCGCGTTTTAGTGCTTCTTCAACGCGATCTTCTTCCACATCTTTGGTGGCGTAGGCCATGTCTAGCGAGAAAGCTGACCCCACAATGTTGCTTAGCTTCAAACGAAACGCATTGCCAGTTTCATCGGTCTTCGTGCGAGCTGATGTGGTGTTGTACGGATCAGCCCAAGTTTCACCCGACATAATGGTTGGCAGCAGTGAAGCGTCGATCACCATGCCAGACTCAAGCTGGTATTTGTAACCAACCTCTAGCACTACAGTACCTGTCGCTACGTCATCTCGAGCGGTACCTGTGTAAACTTGATGGTTCAGCTTTTCACCAAAGGTGTAAGCAATGCTGCCGAGAGGTGCAACTAAAAACGAGCTCTCAGACGAAGCTTTTTGATTGGTTGAGGCGATCTTACTGTCAGCGTCGGTATTAAAATTTGAGGTCGAAGAAGTGACACCGGTGTTGATAGATATTTCACCACTGAAACCTGGCTCATCAGCAAGCTTGGCAAACGCGGGCGCAGTAGCAACGCTCAATGCCAGGAGAGTTATTTTTATGTTCATTTAAGGGCTCCTTGCCCACCGATTCTTAGGACGGGTTATTAATATCAGTAAAGTACTACGTTTTTTGGCTGATTATTTATCAATGATGATTTTTGAACTAGTAAAAAAAAGGAAGCCGAAGCTTCCTTTCATCAATGGCTTATTTCTTCAATAAGAAGTTAACGAGCTCGAAGTACTCATCAAGAGAGCTGATACCTTGAGCTTCTACTAGGTAGCGGTTATTCACTACGACGGCTGGTACGCCAGAAAGGCCGCTGTCTTTGAATGCTTTGTCGAAGCGACGAACCATAGAATCTACAGCAAAGCCGTTGTATGCCGCATCGAATTTCTTAGCATCAACGCCTTCATCTAGGAAGATTTGACGCAATTCGGCTTCATCACGTGGTGGCTTGTTCATGGTGTGGATGCGGTTAAACATCACTGGTACCATTTTGTCTTCAACTTTCAGTGCAATCATGGTCGCATAAGCTTTGCTCATTGGCAGACCCATGTTGCCACCCATGAATGAAACATGGTTCTTCTGTAACTTAGCGTCTTTAGGTAGCTGCTGTTTTAGCTGCTGGATGATTGGCTCAAAGCTATTACAGTGTGGGCAGTAAAAAGAGAAGAACTCTGTCACCATTGGTTTTTTTGATGCTTCTAGATCGAGAACTTTGTAGTGTTCACCTTCGTTAAATTTCGCAGCGTGAGCTGAAAGGCTCAACATGATTAATGAGAAAAATGCGAATAGCTTTTTCATTTATCCAATCTCCATTATGTTTGAATTTTTATCCAGTTGTATGTTGCGATTGCTGTTACCACTGAGGCATTAACGAAAGTGGTGGCTCTTGCAGGGTAGCAATTTGCTCTTTACAAGCAAGTACTTGTTGCTCCCAATATTTCGGATCATTAAACCACGGGAAGGCTAAAGGAAACGCTGGATCGTGCCATCGCTTCGCTAACCATGCCATGTAATGCACCATACGTAGACCGCGTAGTGGTTCGATTAGTTTCAGTTGCGAGGTATTAAAATCGCAAAACTCTTGATAACTCTCTAGCAGAATATCGAGTTGCATCAGTTTATCTTGGCGTTCACCGTTGAGTAGCATCCACAGATCTTGTATCGCAGGGCCATTACGTGCGTCATCAAGATCGACGAACATTGGTCCATCGCGCCACAAGATGTTGCCTGGGTGGCAATCACCATGCAGGCGGATGTTGTCAATGTTGCTCGGCCACTGACTCTCTAGCTCTTTTATCAGAAGGTCTACGTCATTGAAGAACGCTTTTTCTAGGTGTGTCGGGATAAACTGAGAGTTTTCTAGAATCTTACGTGGCTGATAAAGGTATTCATCTAAGCTGATGGTCGGGCGATGTTGGAATGTTCTTCCCGCGCTGGCTTTATGAATACGACCCAGAAAACGTCCAACGCCTTCCAGTTGATCTAGATTGTCGACTTCATACTGTCTGCCGCCAACGCTTTCGAACAATGCAAACAGGTAGCCTTGATATTCATGCAAGGTTTCACCGTTGACTCGCATTGGTGGAGCGACAGGCATCTCTTGTTCAATCAGTTCTAACGCGAAGTCGTGCTCTTCTTGGATCTGGGCTTTGTTCCAGCGCTGCGGACGATAAAACTTAACGACGTAGCGTTTACGGTCTTCATCGGTGAATTGATAGACCCGATTTTCGTAACTGTTGAGAGCGAGAAGCCCGGATTCAGCACGAACTCCAATACTCTCCAGTGCGTACCACATGAAGTCAGGAGTCAGGTTATCAAAATTAAAGGCTTGCATCGTCATAGAATAAAAAAGGCTCATTACTGAGCCTTTTTCCATTTATTGGGTTGTTATACCAAGCGCTAAGGAGGCTGGTATCAGAGCTTCTTGATAAAGCGGCTTTCGACTTCCATCGTAAACTCTTCATTATCCGAGAGTATAAACTGAATTGTCGAAACTGGTGAGCTCAGTTTTTCTGGGTCGGCGCCTAAACTGATAGGTAGGTTCAAAACCTCGCCTGGATCGACAGTAATCGTCTGTTTGCCGTACCAGATAGAATCGGGCAGTCCGCTAACATCGAGCTTGTACTCTTGCTCTTGTTGAGTCTTGTTGATCACTTTCAAGGTGTAGGTGTTTTCAACCAACCCTTGGTTATTGACTCTGAACAACTGGTTTCGGTCACGCAGAACACTTAGGCCGGCAGGATCAACGCTCGCGATTTGGGCGAAGAACAAGCCCAGCATCACGATCAAGATGGCGCCATAGCCCAACAGTTTAGGACGCATTACCTTGGTCGAGTGACCTTCAAGTCTGTGCTCGGTGGTGTAGTTGATCAGGCCTTTCTCGTAGCCCATACGCTCCATGGTGTTGTCACAGGCATCAATACACGCGCCGCAGTTAATACACTCATATTGCAGGCCGTCACGGATATCGATACCCGTTGGGCACACTTGAACACATAGATTACAGTCAATACAGTCGCCTAGACCAAGCTCTTTTGGAGCGGCTTTACGAGAGCGAGGGCCACGGCTTTCACCGCGTTCTGAATCGTAGCCCACGATGAAGGTGTCTTTGTCGAACATTGCCGATTGGAAACGCGCGTAAGGACACATGTGCAGACAAACAATCGAGCGCATCCAACCAGCATTGGCATAAGTACACCCAGCAAAGAACAGTACCCAAAACACCGGCCAGAAAGACGAGTTAAAGGTAAAGAAGCCAACCACTAACTCTTTAATTGGGATGAAGTAACCAACAAAGGTTAAGCCCGTCGCAATGGCAATCGCCCACCACGCAATGTGTTTGAGGGTTTTTCTGAGGATTAAATTGCTCGTTAGTTTGCCCGAGTCTTGTTTTCTTCGTTTATTGGCAGCACCTTCTAGTTTCTCTTCGAACCAAATGTACATGAAGGTCCAGACGGTTTGCGGGCATAAATAGCCACACCAGACACGGCCTAAGAAGGTGGTTATGAAGAATAAGCCAAACGCAGCAATCATAAATAGGATCGCGAGTAGGGTCAGATCTTGCGGGTATAAGGTGGTGCCAAAGAAGTTGAACTGTTGGTTGCCGATATCGAGCAAGATCGCTTGGCGTTCACCAAATGGAATCCATGGAATAAGCGCAAAAAGTAAAAGTAAGAACCAACCGCCATAACGACGCAGTTGTTGGAATTTACCTTTGCTTTCTCGAACATAGATTCGGTTACTTGGGTTAAATCGATCTCCATTACCTTTATGTGTTTTCGGGTTAAAGGTTTTAGGAGTCACATCTTTGATATCGATTTTATCCTGACTCATGAACTATCCTTTTTGTGGCTTGTTTGCCCGGTTAAATCGGGCATGACGACATTACTTGAAAGTATGGTTTAGAGAACCTGTTGAAATTGAGCTTGGTGCATTTGTTGTTATCGCACTCACTCTTATTATTTTAGAAGATTCTTATGGATGGCGATTATAGCGACAATCTTGTTCTCATTTCTTTAACGCTATCAACCTTTAACAACAAAAGTCATAACAGTTGTGACGAAAAAATAGCGAACAGAAACAAAAAAGCGACCTGGCGGTCGCTTTTTAAATTGAGTGTTTTATCTATACGGCAATTGAGTTCTAAACAAATGGGCGACTAAAGAAGGCCACGTGCTTTTAGAATTGCGGTTTTGAAATCATCTTCTTGGTCTTTTTTCAGGCCTGGGATCATTTCATCTTTTTCGCTGTTGCGCATTTTTAGGTGGTAGATAAGAACATCGTCAGTCAGTTCTTCAAGCTTGCCTTGGTAGCCCGCTTCTTTTGATAGCTTAATGATGAACTCTAATAGGTTAAGCTCTTGATCTTTCTGCCACTCAGGCTCCATCAGTTCAAGCAGTTCTTCAATGCGGTGACACTTCATACTTTATTTCTCCACAAATTTTATAATGATTTGTGGCTAAGGTATCAAATCGGGTAGGGAATACCAATGTGTAAACACATTTCAAGATGGAAGCGGGCAAGAAAAAAGCGCAGTAAAAACTGCGCTTTTTGTTAAGCGGCTTTAATCACTTTTGTTGTAGTCGGTGCTAATAAAGCAGTCTTCTCAACTAGAGTCATTGTAGGAGCCAATTTCTTAGCCGTTGGAGCAGCAACAAAGCCACTACGACGACGTATCGCACTACGGTTGGTGTGCGAGAACCTGACAGCTGTTGGGCGCATTAATTTACCTAACGGTCAGGCATATCCATTGCCAATCTAATGGCCTGATTTACCATGAGCTCCACTTCAATTGCTTGAAGCGTTACTCGTCTGGCTTTCGCCAATCCGAAGAATAAATCAGGATAATGATATGCATGCATATCAAGGCTTAGATTATCACTATCTAAGTTATCGATCGACGCCTGAGTGATAAATAGACGATATTAGAGCTAAAATAGTGTGAGCAGTATATTTGAGTTTGAACCTCTTTCAGGCTTAAGATGATGCTTTAAAGGAGGTGCATATGTCGTTCTTAAAGAAAACGTTAGCAAGTTTTGGAATTGGATCTGCCAAGGTGGATTCTGTATTGCAACAGGAAGTGCTTTATCCAGGTAAGAAGGCGAGCATTATTGTGCATGTCTATGGTGGCGCTCAGCCACAAGAGATCGACAACATCGATCTCAACTTGTGCTGTCGTTACGTTAAAGAAGTTACCATGAACTCGCAAAGGCAAGAAGGTGGTCAAACACGTCGAATGCACCAGACATACTCGTTGGCCAAATGGAGCCTGCCTTATGCCTTTGTTATTCAGCCGGGTGAAACCCGTGATTTTGAATGTGAGTTTGATGTCCCGCTGAACACACCGGTCACGATTGGTGATTCAAAGGTGTGGCTAGAAACCGGGTTGGATATTGCGATGGCAATTGATCCATCGGATAAAGACATCTTAACGGTTCGTCCTGATGCACTCCTCGATGGTATTTTTAACGAACTTGAAGCTCAAGGGCTTCGCATTCGCCAAGTGGAGTGTGAAGCGGTAGAAGGCTTTGAACTGCCATTTGTACAAGAGTTTGAGTTTGTGCCGACTACGGGTCCTTATCATGGCCGCTGGCGTGAGCTTGAAGTTGTTGCCCATCGTGACGAAACTGAGCTTAAGCTTTGGTTTGAGATAGATCGCAATCGCGACGGTGCCAAAGGCATGTTGGCGAGTTTATTGGGAGTGGGCCAGCTACAGCGTCAATTGAGTGTGCCACTCGATACCTCTCCAGAAGAAGCCGGCAAGATGGTACTTGAGTATCTAGATAGCGCCTCTTAATTCGCTTTTTGGTTCTTTAGCTTTAGAGAGCCTAGCCTCATCACACTGTTTAGGCGTCATTGATGTCATAAAAGCTGTTATAAAAATTTAAGCTTACACGTGTAAGCTTAATGTGCAATACTAGGTCAATTGAACATTTACTCTAGTAGGATACTCATGTCTGCATCATCAGCTAGCGAATACAGCGACATCGAAGAACGCGCTAATGCGATAACCCACGGCTTGGGCGTCGTGCTTGGCGTTATTGGTCTGATCTTGCTACTGATTCGCGCGTTTGATTACCAAGCCGACATGTTGACGGTTGCCAGTATGACAATCTATGGCAGCAGCATTATCCTGCTCTTTATTGCTTCCACGCTTTATCACTCGATCACCACAGAAAAAACCAAGCGTTTACTAAAAACCCTCGATCACTGTGCGATTTATTTACTGATCGCAGGTAGCTACACGCCGTTTTTATTGGTTGGCTTAAGAACCCCATTGGCGATGGGCTTGATGGCGGTTATTTGGGGAATTGCGCTGGTCGGTATCATCATGAAGATTGCCTTCGTTTACCGATTCAAGCGCTTATCGCTGTTCATTTACTTAGCGATGGGCTGGCTATCTTTGATTGTTATTTATCAATTAGCGATGAACATCGATATAGGTGGTTTGGTGTTGTTAGCGGTTGGCGGGGTGATCTATTCGCTGGGTGTGATTTTCTATGTTGCAAAACGCATCCCTTACAACCATGCAATCTGGCACTTGTTTGTATTGGCGGGTTGCGCTTGCCATTTCTTCGCTATCTATCTGTACGTGACTCCGGTTTAGCGAGCCAGTACTTCAGTAATCTCAGCTTTAATCTGATATTCAGGGTGTTGTTCTAGGTCGATCTTGATTAGCTTGCCTTCTTCACCCGTCTTTGGTCGCAAGTATGTGTCAGCCATACGTTTGATTGATTTCCATACAGCAACTTCTTCTTCTGCCAACAACGTACCCTCTGCAGTAAATACGCTGATGTTAAGTGATACTAAAATGACAGCTTGAGTGCCTTGGTTGGTGATGGCTGTCGGAATGATAAGTTTACCACCTTCATAGCGACTTGCACCCAGTACAACATCCACTCCTGATTGAGACAGCTGTAAGCTTGGCTTTTTACTATTCACTACAATCGTAGTGCCACGCGTGTTCGTCGTAACTGGGACAGCGACTACGGGTACTGCTGCGACAGGCACGGCGATCTCTGAAGTTGTCGCTACTTCTTCCGCTTGTTTCTGTGCCACGTACTGCCACGTAAAGTCGTCTTTCAGCAGTACTTGTTTTCCATCTTGTAGAGTCACCATTTGGTCGGCGAAGGCTGAACTGCTCAGCAGTGCGCTTGCGATAAGTAGGTATGATTTCATCTCTGTTTCCTTAAATATTCGTGCAATTAGCGTCGCCAGAAGGCTGGGAAGAATAGAACGATCAGCGTCAGTATCTCGAGTCTTCCCATCAACATACCAAGGCTTAATAACCACTTTGCAGCGTCTGGCAGCGGCGCAAAATTCCCGGTTGGACCGATCACACTGCCCATGCCAGGACCAACGTTGGCAACGGCTGTGATAGCGCCAGATATGCTGGTCACAGGATCAAGTCCCATCGCACTCAAGCCACCTGCAATTAAGATAATCGTAATAAAGAACATCAAACCAAATGCGACCAGTGAGCGCACAATGTCGTCATTCACTGGGCGTTGGTTATAGCGCTGAACAAAGACACCCGATGGGTGGATCAGCTTCATCATTTGTTTATGAAGCATGGTCATCGCGATCTGGAAGCGGAAGATTTTGATACCGCCAGAGGTTGACCCCGAGCACGCGCCCGCCATCATTAAAAACGCAAACAAGGTAGTCGGTAGTGCGCCCCACGCGGTGAAGTCTTCTAAGCCAAAACCGGTTGTGGTGACGACTGACACTATGTTGAACATCGAAACACGCATTGCATCCATGATGGTGTAGTCATCCCTAACCACCAGCCATGTCGATATTACGGCACTGGTGACCAAAAATAGATACGTGAAACCTCTCACTTGAGCGTCTTTGTAGAGGATTGAGAGCTTTCTACCACGCAGTGCGCTAACAAACAGTAAGAATGGCAGACCACCAAGGAACATGAACAGGGTTCCCACCCAGTGAGCACTGTTAGAGAAGTGGTTCATTGAGCCATCTGAGGTTGAGTAACCACCCGTCGACAGTGTTGTGAAGGCGTGATTGATCGCATCAAAGATGCCCATGCCTGCAAACAGATAGCTAATGATGCACAAGCCAGTCAGAACCAGATAAACCGCCACGATGTTCTTCGCGACCGTTTTCGCTCGTGGGCTGCTTTTATCTGACCAATCGGAGGACTCGGTTTGGAATAGGCGCATACCACCGACGTTAAGCATTGGCAGAACCGCTACCGCCATAACGATGAAGCCGATGCCGCCTAACCATTGCAGTATAGAGCGCCACAACAGAATGCTTGGTGCCATGCTGTCTAAGCCGCTCAATACAGTTGAGCCAGTCGTGGTGATACCAGACATGGTTTCAAAATAGGCGTCGGTGAAGCTGATGTGGTTGATGAAGACAAACGGCAGTGCAGCAAAGGCACTGGCAATCGTCCATACCAGAGAGGTGATCAGGAACATGTCCCGTACCCCAAGTCGGAACTGAGCTGAACGGCCTAAACTCAAGCAGATGAACGCCACTATGTGCGTGATCACTACCGACTGACCAAACTCGAGGAAGCCACCGGTGCCTGTAAAAAAGGCAACCAATGTAGGGATGTACATGAAAAGGGCGAGTTTTGATAACACTAACCCTATCACTAATAATATCGGACGAAAGTTGACCATAGCTTAATAGACCATCGCTTTGTGCCGAAGCTTGTTCTCACAAGAAGAAGGTTGTGAGAACAAGCTTACGAGAACAAGGCTATAAGAAGAACGGGCTCGGTTGGAATAGAGACTCAACATCAGGTACGTATTTCTTGTCCACTAGGAACATAACTACGTGGTCATCTTGTTCGATAACGGTTCTATCGTGCGCGATAAGCACCTCTTCTCCGCGAACAATCGCACCAATCGTGGTACCCGGTGGTAGTTTGATGTCGCCAATAGCTCGGCCAACCACTTTAGATGTGGTTTCGTCACCGTGAGCAATCGCTTCGATCGCTTCAGCAGCGCCGCGACGCAGAGATGATACGTTTACAATATCAGCACGACGAACGTGAGTGAGCAGCGCAGAAATGGTCGCTTGTTGTGGAGAGATAGCAATATCAATCACACCACCCTGAACAAGGTCGACGTAAGCACCACGCTGAATCAGTACCATTACCTTCTTGGCACCCATTCGCTTAGCCAGCATCGCTGACATGATGTTGGTTTCATCTTCATTGGTTAGGGCAATGAACACGTCCACTTGATCGATGTTCTCTTCGGTCAGCAGCTCTTGGTCTGCGGCATCACCACAGAAGACGATGGTGTTTTCTAATTCTTCAGACAACTTCTCGGCACGAGTGTAACTGCGCTCAATAAGTTTGATGCTGTAGCTCTGTTCAAGGCGTTTAGCCAAGCTTGCACCAATGTTACCACCACCGACAATCATGATGCGGCGGTACGGTTTCTCTAGGCGTTGCAGTTCACTCATTACTGAGCGGATATGGTTACTTGCCGCCACAAAGAACACTTCATCATCGGCTTCAATGATGGTGGTGCCTTGTGGGCGAATAGGGCGACCTTGACGGAAGATAGCCGCAACACGCGTATCGATGTGCGGCATGTGCTCACGCAAAGCAGATAGGGCGTTACCGACCAGTGGACCACCGTAGTAGGCTTTTACTGCTACTAGGCTAACTTTCTGTTCAGCAAAGCTCACAACCTGCAATGCACCTGGATATTGAATCAGGCGTTCGATGTAGCTGGTCACTAGCTCTTCGGGTGCGATCAGGTGGTCTACTGGGATAGCACCTGATTTGAATAGTGCTTCTTTTTCTTCTAGGTATTGAGGAGAACGAATACGAGCAATTCGGTTTGGCGTATTGAAAAGAGAGAAAGCAACCTGACACGCAGCCATATTGGTTTCATCCATATTGGTTACGGCAACCAACATGTCGGCATCTTGCGCACCTGCTTCACGTAGTGTGTTTGGGTGGCTGGCATAACCGTTTACAACCCTAAGGTCGTACTTATCCTGAAGTTCACGAAGTCGGTCAGCATTACGGTCGACAATGGTGATGTCGTTGTTTTCACCAACTAGGTTTTCAGCAAGGGTACCGCCAACTTGTCCAGCACCTAGGATAATGATCTTCATAGCCTTTCTCTTATTTTTGCCGTGGTAATTCTAGTGCGTGCATTTTGCTTCGATAATGCACTAGAAAGAAACAGCGGCTAAGAAATAAATTCTTAGCCGCTGTTAGTTGTTATGCCTGTTTTACTAGAACTGCGTAGTAGAAGCCATCCATATCTTCTTCCCCAGGCAGTATTTGACGACCCGGATTTTCGATATCAGACCCAACCAGCGTTGCGTTCTCTGTACGTGCTAGGAATGCTTTCACTTGCAGCACGTTTTCTTGCGGCGTGATAGAACATGTCGCATAAACCATGGTGCCGCCTTCTTTCAGCTGACGCCACATAGCATCCATAATCTCGCTTTGCAGTTCAGCCAGCGCGTCAATGTCAGATGCACGACGTAGCCACTTGATGTCAGGGTGACGGCGAATTACGCCAGTCGCTGAACAAGGTGCATCAAGCAGAATACGGTCGAACTTATCACCCATCCACCACTCTTCAGGGTAGCGAGCATCGCCACAAATTACGTCGGCACGCAGTTGCAGACGCTCAAGGTTATCGTAAACACGGTCTAGACGTTTGATGTCGCAGTCAATCGCAACCACTTCAGTATCGTTGGTATGCTCAAGAATGTGTGCCGTTTTACCACCTGGCGCAGCACAGCAATCTAGGATAAGCTCACCATCTTTTGGTGTTAGGTAATCAACCGAAAGCTGAGCAGCAGCGTCTTGCACAGATACCCAACCTCTGTCGAAGCCAGGAAGCAAAGTAACATCACAAGGTGCAGCTAATTTTATGGCATCGGCTGCTTCAGGGTGCAATGTGTATTCAATGTTTTCGTTTTTAAGCAGCTCAATATACTCGTCACGAGTGTGGTGTTGGCGGTTAACGCGCAGCCACATTGGTGCCTTGCTGTTGTTTGCTTCAACCAGTTGCTCCCATTGATCTGGGTAGCTCTCTTGAAGCATTTTTAGAATCCAGCTTGGGTGGCCGTATTTGCCTGCATTGTGGCTAACGGCTTTCTCGTCTAGTTCTTCTTGGTCACGTAGGTAGCTACGTAGTACAGCGTTGATCAAACCACTCAGGCTTGGGCCACGCAGTGTTTTAGTACCCTCAACCGTTTCAGCAACCGCGGCATGCGAAGGGATACGCATGAAGCTTAGTTGGTAAATGCCCACCAAGATTAGGTGGTGGAATACACGCTTTTTACCTTTAAGCGGGTTTTCCATTAGTTCGTTAGCGATTGACTCTAAACGAGGCAGGTAACGAAGTGCGCCGTAGCAAATCTCTTGCAGTAGAGCATGGTCTCGCGGCCGGATCGTTTTTTGAGCCGCAGGGAGAGCGTGTGAAAGAGAGTGGCCTTTATCGACAACTTGGAATAGGACATTTGCAGCAGCAGCGCGAACATTCATGAGGGGTACCGAATATTTATTTGAATACATGAGGGCATCTCTGCCCTCGTAAAGGTTTTCTAAGCTGCGTAATTAACAGCTTTAAAAGCGGATTAAGAAAGTTGAGTACCAACTTCAAACCAGCTTGCACGTGAGTTCAAGATATCCTGAACTGACATGGCTTTTTTACCTGGAACTTGCAGTTGTTCGAGAACAAGTACGCCTTGCCCTGTCGCTACATAGATACCAGTTTTATCGGCTTGCAGAATGGTACCTGCAGGCTTATCAGAAGCTTGCTCTGCCACACGGCTTTGCCATACTTTAATGCTGTTCTCAGCAGCTTCAAAGTGGCTCATTGGCCATGGGTTGAAGGCACGAACGCAGCGCTCAATATGCGCAGCGTCATCACTCCAGTTGATACGCGCTTCTTCTTTGCTTAGCTTCTTGGCGTAGTTAGCAAGCTCGTCGTCTTGCTTTTCAGCCACCGCTTTACCAGAAGCGATGTCAGATAAACACTCAACAAGCGCATCAGGGCCAAGGCCTGCTAGCTTTTCGTGCATAGAAGCGCTGGTATCTGTCGCTTCAATTGGTAGCGTTGCGATACTTAGCATATCACCAGTATCTAGGCCGATATCCATCTGCATGATCGTTACGCCGGTCTCTTTATCACCCGCCCAAATAGAGCGTTGAATCGGAGCAGCACCACGCCAGCGCGGTAGGATAGAGCCATGTACGTTGATACAACCTAAGCGAGGCGTATCTAATACAACCTGCGGAAGCAATAAGCCGTAAGCGACAACCACCATGATGTCAGCATTCAAATCCGCTAGCTCTTGCTTAGCCTCATCTGACTTGAAGTTTTCTGGTTGGTAAACCGGAATATTGTTTTCAAGTGCGATGTTTTTTACTGGACTCGCAGTCAGTTTTTTACCGCGGCCTGCTGGGCGATCTGGCTGTGTGTAAACAGCAATAACTTCATGCTCCGAAGACAACAACGCCGCCAAGTGACGGGCGGCGAAATCCGGAGTACCTGCGAAGACAATTCTTAAAGACTGACTCAAGGTAGGCTTCCTTCTAATTTAGTAATAGCAGCGGTGATTAACCCTGTTTCTCGTTGAAACGTTTAATCTTCGCTAGCTTATCTTGGATACGTTTACGCTTTAGTGGCGATAGGTAATCAACAAACAACTTGCCTTCTAGGTGGTCAAGTTCGTGCTGAACACAGATAGCCAGAAGGTCGTCAGCGTCGAATGTGAATTCGTTGCCGTCACGGTCTAATGCTTTAACCGTTACTTCTGCAGCGCGAGGTACTAGAGCTCGAGCGCCTGGTACAGACAGACAGCCTTCTTCGATACCATCTTCGCCACGTTTGTCGGTAATTTCAGGGTTGATTAGAACCATAGGTTCGTCACGTGTTTCTGAAATATCGATAACAACGATGCGCTGGTGGAAATCCACTTGCGTTGCCGCAAGGCCGATACCTTCTTCGTCGTACATGGTTTCAATCATGTCATCAACGAACTTTTGAATCTCTGGGGTAACTTCTTTTACCGGTTTCGCCACGGTACGTAGACGATCATCTGGTAATGTTAATACTTGTAATACAGACATATACACTCGAAATATTGAACTGTGCCGAAACAGCTTAAACCTTGTTGGCTCAATTCTAGACATTTTAGAGGTCAAATGACAGCATCCTGAAGGTAATTCTCAAATCAGATGTCATATATTCAGACCAAGGAACCTAGGTCATGCGTCATTTTTCTCCCATTTTTTCTCTTGTTTGTGCCTCTCTTTCGTTCGCCGCTACGGCTGAAAATAGTGCTCAACCTTTAACCATAAAGCAGGGCGCACCCGAGGCGTACGTGGTGGTAAAGGGTGATACTTTGTGGGATATCTCTGCGATGTACCTCGATAGTCCATGGCTGTGGCCGAGGTTATGGCAGGTAAACCCTGAGATAGAAAATCCTCACCTTATTTACCCCGGAGATAAATTGTCGCTGGTTTGGATTAATGGCGAGCCTGTCTTGAGCCTCAAACCCGTCATTAAGCTAAGCCCTAAGATTCGTGTATCTGAGAAGAAAGCGGTGCCAACCGTCAATGAGGGGCTGGTTCTGCCTTATCTGCAATCTGATCGCTTGGTTGAACAGCAAGATATTCAATCGGTTCAACGAGTGTTAGGGACCAGTGATGGTAAGAGATTCTTATCGGGTGAAGACCGGTTGTTTATCTCGGGCAACCAACAACATCAAAAGTGGGGTATCTACCGCGCCGTTGAAACCTACCAGCGACTGCAACCTCAAGCGAGTATGACCTCGTTGCGTTTGGTCGCCACGGCACGCTTAAAAGAAGTGGACGCTGAGTTCAGTAGCTTACAGATAGAGACTCAGCTGCAAGAAGTACTGCTTAACGATCTTGTGTTGCCAGAGCTTGGTGTTGATCAGGTGAAGCTCTCAACCACATTTTATCCAGCGCCTAGTGCTGCGGGTCAGTTTGCCAATATCTTGGGTTCATTGGATGGCAGCCAATACAGCGCAAAGAATCAGGTCGTTGTTATCAACAAAGGCTCGCAGGACAACCTTCGCCAGGGCTCTATGTTCACCCTTAGCGAGAGCGGGGCTGTGGTGTTTGGTAAGCAAGGTGAATACAGCTATAAAGAATCAGCGGCGAGCGATAAGGTGCAATTGCCAAGTACGTCACTGGGTAGTTTGATGGTCATTCGCCCTTACGAGTATTTTAGTTTGGCGTTGATCACTCAAAGCTCCAAGCCGGTTAGTAATGACATTCTGGCGGTATCGCCTTTGGATCTTGCGTTGACGGAAGAGGTTAAGGGCACCGAGTGAATGAGCAACAACTGAGTGCTTGGTTAACTTTAAGTTTTGTTCCGCAGTTGGGTGGCAAGCGCCTTTCTCGACTGCTGAGCATTGATTCCCCATCGAATATTGTTGGTTACTCCAGCCAACAGCTGCAAGCGATTGGTTTGTCAGCCAAGCAAATCTCCTACTTAAGACAGCAAGCCCCTAAAGAAGTGGAGGCTTGCTTAGCATGGCAAGCAAAACAATCTAACCATCACATCATAACCCCGAATTGCCCACATTATCCCAAACTCCTCAATGAGATTGCCTCTGCGCCCAGTGTTCTTTTCGTTAAAGGACACGTCGAAAAACTGATTGAACCTCAAATCGCGATGGTCGGCAGTCGTAACGCCAGTCTTGAAGGGCTGCAAACTGCGAAGTCCTTCGCTAAAGAGTTTGTCCAAAACGGCTTGATTGTCACCAGTGGTTTAGCGCTCGGTATCGATGGCTATGCTCATGATGGTGCTCTAGATAAAGGAGGGGAAACTTTTGCTGTGTTGGGCTCTGGCTTGGATTCCATTTATCCTGCGCGACACCGAAATCTCGCGGAGAGGATCTGTGAAAATGGTGCGTTGATTTCAGAATTCCGCCCAAACGCTAAACCTCGACCTGAACATTTCCCACGGCGTAACCGTATTATAAGTGGGTTGTCTTTGGGGACTCTCGTCGTTGAGGCGGCCGAGAAAAGCGGTTCTTTGATTACGGCGCGTTATGCGATGGAGCAAGGTCGCGAAGTGTTTGCGCTTCCCGGTTCGATTCATAACCCAACCAGTCGCGGAGGCAACAGTCTAATTAAGGCAGGAGCATGTTTGGTACAGAGCGCTCAAGATGTTCTAATTGAAATAAAGAGTCTGTTAGACTGGTCTATAGATCAGCAGCCCAGTTTGTTCGAACCTACGCCGAACAAGAGTGAAAATGAACAATTGCCATTTCCACAGCTGTTAGCTAACGTAGGATTAGAGGCGACACCCGTTGATATTTTGGCACAGAGAACCCATATACCTGTGCATGAGGTCATGATGCAGCTTTTAGAGCTTGAGCTCTCAGGGCATGTTGTTGCAGTTTCCGGTGGCTATATTCGAAAGGGGAGAGGCTAGCTATGATGATGGACATACTGATGTACTTGTTTGAAACCTACATCCATAGCGATTCTGAATTGCAGGTGGATCAAGATGAGCTGGAAGATGAGCTTCTTCGAGCAGGGTTTCACCAAGACGATATTTATAAGGCCCTCCATTGGTTAGAAGATCTTGCTGCACTGCAAGATACCGACAACCAAGCGGCGATTACTATGTGCTCCAATACCTCGATGCGTGTTTACACCAGTCGAGAGGTATCGCGTATTAATATGGAGTGTCGAGGTTTCTTACTGTTCCTAGAGCAGATCAACGTGCTCACGACAGAGATTCGTGAAATGGTTATTGATCGTGTGATGGGGCTTGAGACCAACGAATTTGAATTGGATGATCTGAAATGGATTATCTTAATGGTGCTATTTAATGTGCCGGGTAATGAAAGTGCTTACACGCAAATGGAAGAGCTGTTGTACACCAAAGAGCAAGGCATCTTGCATTAATACAGGCTTGTCATGAGTAGTAAGATTGATAATCAGCTTTTTTCAGCACATGAACATGCGTTAGAGCATGAACCATGTCCGCAGTGTGGTGGGGAGCTTCAGCTTCGCCATGGTAAGCACGGCCCATTTTTAGGCTGTAAGCAGTATCCGAGCTGTGATTACATCAAGCCTCTTCATCAAAATGATGGTCATGTGGTGAAAGAGCTAGGCGTTCCGTGTCCTAAGTGCCAAAACGAATTGGTATTAAGGCAGGGTCGCTTTGGGATGTTCATTGGTTGTA
This sequence comes from Vibrio sp. 10N.286.45.E10, assembly GCF_002874195.2. Taxonomy (NCBI): domain Bacteria; kingdom Pseudomonadati; phylum Pseudomonadota; class Gammaproteobacteria; order Vibrionales; family Vibrionaceae; genus Vibrio; species Vibrio sp. 10N.286.45.E10. The sequence continues at coordinate 396,092 of NZ_MCWD02000003.1, forward strand.
GTAGTTATCCAACGTGTAATCACATCGAATCTTTGGATCAACCGAAAGAACAACCTGAAGAACAGCCACTTGTTGCCTGCCCTGAGTGTGGTCGAGGCCACTTGGTTGAGCGTAAATCTCGCTATGGTAAAACTTTTTATGCGTGTGATAACTACCCTAAGTGTAAGTTCGCCGTTAATCAGCCACCAGTTATAGGTCGTTGTGAAGAGTGCCAGTTCCCGTTGTTACTTGAGAAGAAAACAGCCAGTGGCACTAAGAAGCAATGTGCTGATCGCAAGTGTCATCACATTCAATCTCAGTAGTCATGTTAATCACAGTAAGTGAATGACCAGAAAAAAAAACGGCGCTCAATGAGCGCCGTTTCTATATCCAATGAACTTTTTATATCAATAAACCAACGTAGGCTTACTTCATCTGCTCAGCAAACTCATGCACAGCAGGGTAGGCTTGCTGATCAAGAATATCAGACAATGAGCACAACGCTCTTTGCAGTTCTGCGTTGTAATCAGCGCTCACATTAATGTGGCCCATCTTACGACCTGCACGCTTCTCTTTACCATACCAGTGAACATGACAGCAGCCTTGAGCCAGAATAGCCTCAGGTAGAGTATCTTCACCAAGAATGTTGATCATTGCGGTTGGACGAATCAGCTTGGTGCTACCTAGTGGCATCCCACACACGGCACGCAGGTGGTTTTCAAACTGACAAGTTTCAGCGCCTTGCTGCGTCCAGTGGCCAGAGTTATGAACACGTGGTGCAATCTCGTTAACCAGCAGTGAACCTTGAACATCAAAGAACTCTAGCGCGAGTACACCAACGTAATCTAAGCGTTCAGCAATGGCAGTGAACATGGTTTTCGCTTGCTCTTGCAGTTCAATGTCATCAATCGCTGTCGATAAGCTCAATACGCCGTCGGTGTGAACATTTTCAGCCAGTGGATACACTTGAATCTCGCCATTGGTACCACGAGCACCAACCAGTGATACTTCGCGGTCAAACGGAACAAACTCTTCAGCCACAATCGCTTGGTTGTCTGTTGCGGCAATGCACTCAGCCATTTCTGCCCAAGTTACGTCAACATTGTCTAATGCCTTTAAGCGCCACTGGCCTTTGCCATCGTAGCCGCCAAGTGTACTCTTCAATACCATTGGTAAGCCAACGTGAGCGATCGCTGCGTCAAAGTCTTCGCGAGAGTTGATCACGTAGTATTTAGCATTCTTCACGTTCGCTTCGTCTAACAGCGCTTTTTCAAGGCGACGGTCACCGCCAGCTTTGATTGCTTCTGTTGTCGGTAAGAACTTACCGCTGCGCTCACATACCTCAAGCACATCATGAGGGATGTGTTCGAACTCAGCAGTAATGACGTCCGCGCGATCTATCGCATTTTCTAAGCCGTTGCCTAGAATCGCTTGCGTTAATGGGTGAACAATATTTTTGCTGCCAACATCAAAAGCAGAAATTTCAATATTCAGCGGTGCCCCAGCTAGGGACATCATGCGAGCAAGTTGGCCCGCGCCTAACACAAGAACATGCATGGGAATTAGTCCTCTGCAGGGTTTGGATTTGCAAGTACCGTTTCTGTTTGCTCAGAGCGGAACGCTTCTACTTTTGCCATCACATCTTCATTGTGTGTACCAATTATTTGCGCTGCTAGGATACCAGCGTTCGCTGCACCAGCTTCACCGATAGCCAGAGTACCTACCGCGATACCTTTTGGCATTTGCACGATAGAAAGTAGCGAGTCCACGCCTTTCAATGCTTTAGATTGAACTGGAACACCAAGAACAGGTACGCTTGTGAAGGCAGCTGCCATGCCTGGTAGGTGAGCTGCACCGCCAGCGCCAGCAATAATCACTGTAATACCACGCTCTTTCGCACTGGTTGCGTAGTCTGCAAGCAACTGAGGTGTGCGGTGAGCAGAAACCACTTTTGTTTCGTACGCCACGCCAAACTGATCCAACATTTCTGCAGCTAGCTTCATTGTTGGCCAATCAGATTTAGAACCCATGATAATACCGACAGTCATCTCAAACTCCTTCAGGTACGATTTAATTAGTGATTAGATATTTTGCGCGCATTATACGGGTAAAATTGCCCAAGGAAAACGTTTGCGTCAGTCTAAGTTGTTAATTGATACATTTTATAAACAAATAGCTTTAGTCACAGTGAATGATAATTTGTACACTTAGTGAGTTAGATAACTGAATTAATGAGGCAACCCGTGGATAACTTTCAACATACTTTGCAGGCATTGCAACAAGGTGAAGTCATTGCTTACCCGACCGAAGGCGTTTTTGGGGTCGGTTGTGATCCAGATAATCCACAAGCCATCCAGAAATTACTCGAGTTAAAACAGCGCCCGGTTGAAAAGGGCTTGATCTTAATAGCTGCAAGCTACGAGCAACTGTTACCTTACATAGATGAAAGCCAATTGACGGAAGAGCAGCTGACGACAGTAAAAGCCACATGGCCAGGCCCGGTAACTTGGATTATGCCAACCAGTGCTAAGGTGACAGACTGGGTGAGTGGTCAGTTTGATTCAATCGCTGTGCGAGTGACGGATCACCCTTTGGTTCAAAGAATGTGTAATGAATTCGGTAAGCCGTTAACCTCTACCAGTGCTAACCTGACGGGCGAACCGCCTTGTATGACGACTGAAGAAGTTCAGCAGCAACTCGGCCAACATTTGGTGGCTATTCTCGAAGGTCAAACGGGTGGTCGTGACAAGCCAAGCGAAATTAGAGATGCAAAAACGTCGAAAATATTAAGACAGGGTTAAACCCTGCAAAGGAAAGTAAAATGTCAGCAATTGATAAAGAAGCAGTAAAGCAGTTTTTACTGAACCTACAAGATTCGATTTGCCATCAGCTTGAACAAGCTGATGGTAGTGCACTATTTGAAGAAGATGCATGGGAGCGCGAACCTGGCGAACGCCTCGGAGGAGGAGGTCGTACTCGTGTGATGACTGATGGTGCGGTCTTTGAGCAAGGTGGTGTTAACTTTTCTCACGTTGCAGGTAAGGCAATGCCAGCGTCAGCAACCGCTCACCGCCCTGAATTAGCCGGGCGTAAGTTCGAAGCGATGGGTGTATCGTTAGTTATCCACCCTAAAAACCCTTATATCCCAACCTCACACGCCAACGTACGATTCTTTATTGCCGAAAAGGAAGGGGAAGACCCTATCTGGTGGTTCGGTGGTGGTTTTGATTTAACACCATTCTATCCTTTCGACGAAGATTGCCAGTATTGGCATCAAACCGCTAAAGACCTGTGTGCACCATTTGGTGATGACGTTTATCAAGAACACAAGGAATGGTGTGACAAGTACTTCTATCTGCCTCACCGAGACGAAACTCGTGGTGTTGGTGGTCTGTTCTTTGATGATCTGAATGAGTGGGGCTTTGAAAAGAGCTTTGCTTATATGCAGGCGGTCGGTGAAGGTTTTGCAGCCGCTTATTTCCCCATTGTAGAACGACGCAAAGAGACGTCTTACGGTGAGCGCGAGCGTGACTTCCAACTTTATCGTCGTGGTCGCTATGTTGAATTTAACCTCGTGTATGACCGTGGCACCTTATTTGGTCTGCAAAGCGGTGGGCGCACAGAGTCTATATTGATGTCTATGCCGCCATTGGCTCGTTGGGAATACCGCTACGAACCACAAGCGGGTTCACCGGAAGCTCTGCTTTATAGCGACTACCTAAAGCCTCGAGTTTGGTAGTTCTTCCTTCCTTATAGGGATAGTGATAGGGTCATCTATATAGATGACCTTTTTTATTTCTGTTAGGTAAGGATATGACACAGCAAGTAGATCGTTATGCCGTTTTCGGTAACCCTATTGGGCAAAGCAAATCGCCATTCATTCACACATTATTTGCTCGCCAAACCAGCCAACAACTTACCTATACAGCACTGCAGCCAGAGCATGGTGAATTTATCACTGCTGCCAAATCCTTTTTCAGCGAAGGTGGTCGAGGATGTAATGTCACAGCGCCTTTTAAAGAAGATGCCTATCAGTTTGCCAATCGCCTAACTGAGAGGGCTGAGCTAGCCGGTGCCGTAAATACCCTTAAGAAGTTAGATGACGGAGAGATCATTGGTGATAACACCGATGGTGAGGGTTTAGTTCAAGACCTGCTTCAACATCAAGTGACGCTAAAGGGGGCACGTATTCTTCTTCTTGGCGCTGGTGGTGCTGCGAGAGGAGTGATTCAACCTCTTCTCGACCAAAAGCCACAACAGTTGGTGATCGCTAACCGAACCAGTTCAAAAGCAGAACTATTGGCTGAGATGTTTTCGTCGCATGGAAATATCAAAGGTATGGGGCTAAGTGATGTTAATGATGGCTTTGATGTCATTATTAACTCGACCTCATCAGGTCTAAGCGGTCAGCTCCCTGAAGTTTCCGATGTAATCTTTAATACAAACAGCGCCGTTTATGACATGGTCTACGGATCTGGAACGACAGTATTTAATCAGTGGGCGTTAGATAACGGTGTTCATGCTGCTTATGATGGTTTGGGTATGTTAGTGGGGCAGGCTGCAGAGAGCTTTATGCTTTGGCGTGGCCTTCGTCCGGGAACAAAACAGATTTTAAGAGAATTACGTAAAAACCTAGAGATGTAATGAGGTATTTATAAAAAAATGAATCAATCAATTCTATTTCCAGATATCCAAGATTGGAATGAAGAGAATCAAACAATCACCTTCCCTGCACAACAGTCGGGCGCATTGATTGAATGTGTCATGTCTATTGAAGAATTATCACGATTGGCAGGTAAAGAGATAAAAGAGGGCGATCAAGCTTTAGTTATCTTTTCTGAGTTACGTTTCGATATTGAAGAGCTAGCGGAAGAGTTAATAGAAGAAGAGGAGTATGACTCCTCTAATCGGATTCAGATCAAAGCGCTTTAGACTGGAAGTACAGAGTCTAGATAGTCGTTTTTATTCTGAACATAGTTGTCAGCGGACTTCTGTAAAAAGGCACGCTCTTTATCATTTAATGGGCGTGCTTGTTTTACTGGGCTTCCTACATATAGGTAACCGCTTTCAAGTACCTTATTAGGCGGCACTAAGCTACCAGCACCAATCATGACTTCTTGTTTGATAATCACGCCATCCAACACGATAGCTCCCATGCCAACAAGTACACGATCTTCAATTGTGCAGCCATGCAGCATTACTTTATGTCCGATAGTGACATCATTACCTATTAATAGAGGATAACCCTCAGGGTTTTCTGCATTCTTATGGGTGACGTGCAAAACGCTGCCGTCTTGGATATTCGTTCTATCTCCAATATGAATGTGGTTTACATCTCCTCGAGCTGCAACCAAAGGCCACACGCTAGAGTCGTCACCGATTTTGATATCACCAACCAGTACCGAACTTGTATCTATATAGACGTCTCGCCCGATCTGAGGTGATATACCTTTATAACTGCGTATTGAACTCATAAATCCTCCTTTATATAGGCACCTTAAGCCCTTAATTAAGAGGAATACTAGTGAAAATGGCGTGTTTTGAACAAAAAACGCTCGAACAATCAAAAAAGTAAGAAAAACTTCAAAAAGGGCTTGCCAGTGTGATCGAAATCTCTATAATGCGACCTCGTTGAAACGGGAAGGCTTCGTAAGAAACCAAAACGAATCAGCAGGTCAAATTAGCCAAGCTAAGCGCTTGAAAAAAGTTTTGAAAATAGTGGTTGACACTAAAACTTAAATCGCTAAAATGGCCGTCCGATTTGAGCGAAGCTCAAAAAGGAAAAGCTCTTTAACAATTTAAACCTATCAATCTGTGTGGGCACTCGTTGATGAATATCAAAACGTTATTACTTAGGTAATAGCAGTTACTTCGGTAACAAAATTGATTTCAATGAACTGAGTGACCAATACGTTTAACTACTTGTAGTTATTCGGCACAGTCAATTCATTATCATTCTGTTGGAATGGTAATAGCTTTAGAATTACATGTTCACGTTCCTTTTTCGAAAAGAGCGAATGAATATTAGTTTTGAAGTCAGTATTCGTTGAGTCACAAAATCTTAAATTGAAGAGTTTGATCATGGCTCAGATTGAACGCTGGCGGCAGGCCTAACACATGCAAGTCGAGCGGAAACGACACTAACAATCCTTCGGGTGCGTTAATGGGCGTCGAGCGGCGGACGGGTGAGTAATGCCTAGGAAATTGCCTTGATGTGGGGGATAACCATTGGAAACGATGGCTAATACCGCATAATGCCTACGGGCCAAAGAGGGGGACCTTCGGGCCTCTCGCGTCAAGATATGCCTAGGTGGGATTAGCTAGTTGGTGAGGTAATGGCTCACCAAGGCGACGATCCCTAGCTGGTCTGAGAGGATGATCAGCCACACTGGAACTGAGACACGGTCCAGACTCCTACGGGAGGCAGCAGTGGGGAATATTGCACAATGGGCGAAAGCCTGATGCAGCCATGCCGCGTGTATGAAGAAGGCCTTCGGGTTGTAAAGTACTTTCAGTTGTGAGGAAGGGGGTAGTGTTAATAGCGCTATCTCTTGACGTTAGCAACAGAAGAAGCACCGGCTAACTCCGTGCCAGCAGCCGCGGTAATACGGAGGGTGCGAGCGTTAATCGGAATTACTGGGCGTAAAGCGCATGCAGGTGGTTCATTAAGTCAGATGTGAAAGCCCGGGGCTCAACCTCGGAACTGCATTTGAAACTGATGAGCTAGAGTACTGTAGAGGGGGGTAGAATTTCAGGTGTAGCGGTGAAATGCGTAGAGATCTGAAGGAATACCAGTGGCGAAGGCGGCCCCCTGGACAGATACTGACACTCAGATGCGAAAGCGTGGGGAGCAAACAGGATTAGATACCCTGGTAGTCCACGCCGTAAACGATGTCTACTTGGAGGTTGTGGCCTTGAGCCGTGGCTTTCGGAGCTAACGCGTTAAGTAGACCGCCTGGGGAGTACGGTCGCAAGATTAAAACTCAAATGAATTGACGGGGGCCCGCACAAGCGGTGGAGCATGTGGTTTAATTCGATGCAACGCGAAGAACCTTACCTACTCTTGACATCCAGAGAAGCCAGCGGAGACGCAGGTGTGCCTTCGGGAACTCTGAGACAGGTGCTGCATGGCTGTCGTCAGCTCGTGTTGTGAAATGTTGGGTTAAGTCCCGCAACGAGCGCAACCCTTATCCTTGTTTGCCAGCGAGTAATGTCGGGAACTCCAGGGAGACTGCCGGTGATAAACCGGAGGAAGGTGGGGACGACGTCAAGTCATCATGGCCCTTACGAGTAGGGCTACACACGTGCTACAATGGCGCATACAGAGGGCAGCAAGCTAGCGATAGTGAGCGAATCCCAAAAAGTGCGTCGTAGTCCGGATTGGAGTCTGCAACTCGACTCCATGAAGTCGGAATCGCTAGTAATCGTAGATCAGAATGCTACGGTGAATACGTTCCCGGGCCTTGTACACACCGCCCGTCACACCATGGGAGTGGGCTGCAAAAGAAGTGGGTAGTTTAACCTTTCGAGGAGGACGCTCACCACTTTGTGGTTCATGACTGGGGTGAAGTCGTAACAAGGTAGCCCTAGGGGAACCTGGGGCTGGATCACCTCCTTATACGAAGATATTCACGATAAGTGTCCACACAGATTGATTAGGTTTAGAAAGTAAAAGAGACGAAGAACTCCCAAGTTCTTCAATCCAGTGTCCCGTTCGTCTAGAGGCCTAGGACACCGCCCTTTCACGGCGGTAACAGGGGTTCGACTCCCCTACGGGATACCATTGGGTCGTTAGCTCAGTTGGTAGAGCAGTTGACTTTTAATCAATTGGTCGCAGGTTCGAATCCTGCACGACCCACCATTCTTTCTCCACGAAGGAATTAAAACTTTTAGTGGGCGATTAGCTCAGTTGGGAGAGCACCTGCCTTACAAGCAGGGGGTCACTGGTTCGAGCCCGGTATCGCCCACCATTCTCTAAATATTCTTGGAAGTTAAATCTCCAAACCACTTCTTATGTCGCTGGTTGGATTTTTCGACTGTGAGAGTCTTTAGAAAATGTGAATTTTAGAACACTGGTTCTTAAAGTCTCATGCTCTTTAACAATTTGGAAAGCTGACTGATTGATTTACTTACGAGTAATTCAATCAAATTTAAAAGTTCTCAATGTTTATCTTTCATTAGATAAACACAACAAACACATTCAAGTGTCTTGTATTCGAATCAAACTTAGTTTGATTCACAATTGAGTCCGGCAAACAGTCATTGAGAATTAACCCTTCTTAATGACAACCAAAAACCTTGGTTAGTTGACATACGCTTATTCGTCTTCACTTTTTAAAGTGAAAGCAAATAGAAACCCTTTCGGGTTGTATGGTTAAGTGACTAAGCGTACACGGTGGATGCCTTGGCAGTCAGAGGCGATGAAAGGCGTAATAACTTGCGATAAGCCCAGATTAGGTAGTAATAACCTTTTGAGTCTGGGATTCCTGAATGGGGAAACCCACTTACATAAGTAAGTATCCTGTTGTGAATACATAGCAACAGGAGGCAAACCGGGGGAACTGAAACATCTAAGTACCCCGAGGAAGAGAAATCAACCGAGATTCCGAAAGTAGCGGCGAGCGAAATTGGATTAGCCCTTAAGCTTTTAATGATGCAGGTGAAGAGTCTGGAAAGTCTCGCAATAAAGGGTGATAGCCCCGTAACCGACACATCATAATCAGTGAAAACGAGTAGGGCGGGACACGTGATATCCTGTCTGAATATGGGGGGACCATCCTCCAAGGCTAAATACTACTGACTGACCGATAGTGAACCAGTACCGTGAGGGAAAGGCGAAAAGAACCCCTGTGAGGGGAGTGAAATAGAACCTGAAACCGTGTACGTACAAGCAGTAGGAGCACCTTCGTGGTGTGACTGCGTACCTTTTGTATAATGGGTCAGCGACTTAATTTTAGTAGCAAGGTTAACCGTTTAGGGGAGCCGTAGGGAAACCGAGTCTTAACTGGGCGTACAGTTGCTAGGATTAGACCCGAAACCAGGTGATCTAGCCATGGGCAGGTTGAAGGTTGAGTAACATCAACTGGAGGACCGAACCGACTAATGTTGAAAAATTAGCGGATGACTTGTGGCTAGGGGTGAAAGGCCAATCAAACCTGGAGATAGCTGGTTCTCCCCGAAAGCTATTTAGGTAGCGCCTCGGACGAATACTACTGGGGGTAGAGCACTGTTAAGGCTAGGGGGTCATCCCGACTTACCAACCCTTTGCAAACTCCGAATACCAGTAAGTACTATCCGGGAGACACACGGCGGGTGCTAACGTCCGTCGTGGAGAGGGAAACAACCCAGACCGCCAGCTAAGGTCCCAAAGTATAGCTAAGTGGGAAACGATGTGGGAAGGCTCAGACAGCCAGGATGTTGGCTTAGAAGCAGCCATCATTTAAAGAAAGCGTAATAGCTCACTGGTCGAGTCGGCCTGCGCGGAAGATGTAACGGGGCTAAGCTATACACCGAAGCTGCGGCTACGTACCTTAGGGTATGTGGGGTAGGGGAGCGTTCTGTAAGCCGTTGAAGGTGGTCTGTAAGGGCTGCTGGAGGTATCAGAAGTGCGAATGCTGACATGAGTAACGATAAAGGGAGTGAAAAACTCCCTCGCCGGAAGACCAAGGGTTCCTGTCCAACGTTAATCGGGGCAGGGTAAGTCGACTCCTAAGGCGAGGCCGAAAGGCGTAGTCGATGGGAAACAGGTTAATATTCCTGTACTTCTTACAATTGCGATGGGGGGACGGAGAAGGCTAGGTGGGCCTGGCGACGGTTGTCCAGGTTCAAGTACGTAGGCGGGTGGTTTAGGTAAATCCGGACCGCTACTAACGCTGAGATACGATGTCGAGCTACTACGGTAGTGAAGTCATTGATGCCATGCTTCCAGGAAAAGCCTCTAAGCTTCAGATTGTAAGGAATCGTACCCCAAACCGACACAGGTGGTCGGGTAGAGAATACCAAGGCGCTTGAGAGAACTCGGGTGAAGGAACTAGGCAAAATGGTACCGTAACTTCGGGAGAAGGTACGCTCTTATCAGTGAAGTCCCTTGCGGATGGAGCAGACGAGAGTCGCAGATACCAGGTGGCTGCAACTGTTTATTAAAAACACAGCACTGTGCAAAATCGTAAGATGACGTATACGGTGTGACGCCTGCCCGGTGCCGGAAGGTTAATTGATGGGGTTAGACTTCGGTCGAAGCTCTTGATCGAAGCCCCGGTAAACGGCGGCCGTAACTATAACGGTCCTAAGGTAGCGAAATTCCTTGTCGGGTAAGTTCCGACCTGCACGAATGGCGTAATGATGGCCACGCTGTCTCCACCCGAGACTCAGTGAAATTGAAATCGCTGTGAAGATGCAGTGTACCCGCGGCTAGACGGAAAGACCCCGTGAACCTTTACTACAGCTTGGCACTGAACATTGAACCTACATGTGTAGGATAGGTGGGAGACTTTGAAACCGCGTCGCTAGATGTGGTGGAGTCGTCCTTGAAATACCACCCTTGTAGTTTTGATGTTCTAACGTTGGTCCCTGAATCGGGATTACGGACAGTGCCTGGTGGGTAGTTTGACTGGGGCGGTCTCCTCCCAAAGAGTAACGGAGGAGCACGAAGGTGGGCTAAACACGGTTGGACATCGTGTGGTTAGTGCAATGGCATAAGCCCGCTTGACTGCGAGAATGACAATTCGAGCAGGTGCGAAAGCAGGTCATAGTGATCCGGTGGTTCTGAATGGAAGGGCCATCGCTCAACGGATAAAAGGTACTCCGGGGATAACAGGCTGATACCGCCCAAGAGTTCATATCGACGGCGGTGTTTGGCACCTCGATGTCGGCTCATCACATCCTGGGGCTGAAGTCGGTCCCAAGGGTATGGCTGTTCGCCATTTAAAGTGGTACGCGAGCTGGGTTTAGAACGTCGTGAGACAGTTCGGTCCCTATCTGCCGTGGGCGTTGGAAAATTGAAAGGGGCTGCTCCTAGTACGAGAGGACCGGAGTGGACGAACCTCTGGTGTTCGGGTTGTCATGCCAATGGCATTGCCCGGTAGCTAAGTTCGGAATCGATAACCGCTGAAAGCATCTAAGCGGGAAGCGAGCCTTGAGATGAGTTTTCCCTGGCGCTATAAGCGTCCTAAAGGGTTGTCGTAGACTACGACGTTGATAGGCAGGGTGTGTAAGTGCTGCGAGGCATTGAGCTAACCTGTACTAATTGCCCGTGAGGCTTAACCATACAACACCCAAGGGGTTTTGTGGACTCAAAGAAATACCAAACGCTTGAATGAGTTTGAAGAGAAACTTTTAAAGCTCTATTAAATAGAGAAGCAGCTTTCCGAATTTTAAAATTTGCTTGGCGACCATAGCATTGTGGACCCACCTGATTCCATGCCGAACTCAGAAGTGAAACACAATAGCGCCGATGGTAGTGTGGGGCTTCCCCATGTGAGAGTAGGACATCGCCAGGCTTTAAATTAAATCTTTAGGTTGACCAACCTGGAGATATGGACGCTCACTTAGTGAGTTGACCACTGCGGAGTGGTAGTTCAGTTGGTTAGAATACCGGCCTGTCACGCCGGGGGTCGCGGGTTCGAGTCCCGTCCACTCCGCCACTTATTCGATAACCTCGCCTAGTGCGAGGTTTTTTCGAATCTGAAGTAGTAAAAAGTTTTAGGGGTGTAGCTCCAATTGGCAGAGCAGCGGATTCCAAATCCGCGTGTTGGGAGTTCGAATCTCTCCACCCCTGCCATATCAAAGCCTCAGCAGAAATGCTGGGGCTTTTTTATATCTGTTGCTTCTACGAAGCAATGTTGTGAGCAGAATCGCCAGCCCGGTCAAATCTCCGGAGTGCCGGCCCAGTCCACCCCTGCCATATTTAAAGCTCCATCAGAAATGCTGGAGCCTTTTTGCTTTCTGTTTGTTCGATTTTTTTTGTCGACAATTCCTATCTTTAACAGAACCTAGCCTGAAAAGTGTAAGTGCTTACTTATCTCAGCTTCTTTTATAAACAATCGATAGCACAAACCATACTTCTTTATGAGAATTATTCTCAATATTTTGTTACATTTTGGTCGTTATTACTAAAAGGCAACAAATATGGATATTTCCCGTCGTAAGTTTATTCAATCATCTCTCGCTATATCTGCACTAACCGTCCTACCAGCTTGCTCAATGAAGCGGTCTGTTGATGAGCAAGGAAAGTTCGTTTATGACTTAACAGCTGAGCCTTCAACCGCTGAGTTGGTGAAGGGATTTAGTACTAATGTTTTAGCCTTTAATGGACAGACTCCAGCGCCGATTATTCGCTGTCGACAAGGCGAAAAGGTAACGATTCGATTTACCAACAAGCTATTAGAACCGACCACAATTCATTGGCATGGCCTGAGAATTCCGATTGAAATGGACGGGGTTCCTTTCTTAAGTCAGCCTCCGATTATGCCCGGTGAAACGTTTGTCTATGAGTTCACGCCACCAGATGCGGGTACATTCTGGTATCACCCACACATGAACAGTGTTAAGCAACTTGGTATGGGCTTGGTCGGGCTTATTATTGTCGAAGAGAGTGCGGCAGTTCAGTTCGATGAAGAGCATGCTCTGATGCTTAAACATTGGCATATCGACAAACAAGGTCAGTGGAAAGACTTAATGATCCCTCGCCTCAGCGCTCGTATGGGCACGCCGGGAGAGTGGAGTAGCGTTAATGGAGTACATGAACCTATCTATCAATTGAAGCAGCATGCAACGACTAGGCTGCGTATCGCTAATGTTGATAACACGATTACCTATCCTATAGCCATTGAGGGGGCTGAGGCATGGGTCATTGCTATTGATGGTAACCCTGTAAAGACACCTTATAAGCTGACTCAACACAAGATTGGCCCAGGTATGCGTGTCGATCTCGGGCTGATTGCTCCCAAGGCGGGGGAGCGAGTGAGTGTCCTTCAAATGAAAGGGCGTTTTCCTTTTTCCTTGTGTGAGTTTGAGGCTGTTGATTCAACGTTAATCGAAGGCCAAACACTTCCTTTATTGCCCCTCAATCCTGTGCCTAACTTAAACCTCGCTAATGCAGAAGAAATCGATTTTGTGTTTGAGTGGGAAGGGGCGGTATCACCGGTATCTAAAGATGGGAAGTCGATGCCTAAGTTTTGGCTTACGAATAAACGTGCGTGGGAGGGAATGAGTAAAGACAGTGTTCCAGACCCGTTGGCGACTTTGGAGTTAGGTAAAACTTATATATTCGACCTCAAGAACGTCACTCAGTACCATCACCCAATTCATATTCATGGTCATACATTCACTGTATTGGAACTTGATGGTAAAAAAATAGAAGAGCCCTTCCATACCGATACTGTGTTACTTGGAAAAAACGGCCGTGCTAAAGCTGCATTTGTTGCCGACAACCCTGGCCGCTGGATGTATCACTGTCATGTTATCGAACACATGAAAACGGGTTTGATGGGATATATTGAAGTTAAGTGACACCTGTAACGTTTAATATTTGCGCATGCATTCTTAGTTTCTACCCTCGCTTTTATCGGCGTTAAAGCTAGAATATAGGGATTATTGTTTGGGAGGATTCATGGGTCAGTTATCTATTCTAGGTTTTATTGCCATCGGTGGCGCGTTTGGTGCTTGTTCACGTTACTTGATTTCAGAGTTATGCGTTGTGATGTTAGGGCGTGGTTTTCCTTACGGTACGCTGACTGTTAACGTAATTGGCTCTTTGATTATGGGATTGCTCATCGCCGCGTTTGAAAATGAGATGGTCGCGACGGAGCCATGGAGACAAATTATTGGTCTTGGTTTCCTTGGAGCCCTGACAACATTTTCTACGTTTTCGATGGATAACGTGCTTCTTATGCAGCAGGGCGCGTTCTTCAAGATGGGACTCAATGTACTGCTCAATGTGGTTCTCAGTATTTCAGCCGCATGGATCGGCTTCCAACTTTTGATAAAGTCTTAAAACTTTCTTACGATTTGTTAACAACTCGGCTTGGTTTATCCAAGCCGTTTTTATATACTCGATCGTACTTGTCGGAGTGCCATATGGCTGAGACCGTTAACTCGGGATCCGTTGAACCTGATCAGGCTAATACCTGCGAAGGGAACAAGAGTAGATATCTAACTAGAATCCTTCTAGAGATCTATCTCCAGATCACAACTGTATTTCTTACCGTGATCCCTCTTGTAGCATCTTATCCGTCAAGCATTTTTATCCCTATAAATAATGGCTAAAAGCCAAGGAAAAATGCTATGTCGAGTCGTAAACAAGCAAGACTGGAAGCGAAGAATTTCATTGATTCTTTATCCGTACAACCTTATCCAAATTCAAAAAAAGCTTACATCCAAGGATCTCGAGAGGACATTCAAGTCCCTGTACGAGAAATTTCACTCGCAGATAGCCTTGTTGGTGGTACCAAAAAAGAGCCTGTATTCGAACCTAATGAGCCTATTCATGTCTACGACACCTCCGGTGTTTATACCGATCCTACGCATGAAATAGACCTTTATAGCGGCCTTCCTAAGTTGCGAGAGCAATGGATTGAAGAGCGTGGTGATACGGAATTGCTTGATGATGTAAGCTCTGTTTACACCAAAGAACGTTTAGAAGATGAAACCCTAGACGACCTTCGTTACGGAAACCTGCCTCGAATTCGTCGCGCGACTGGCGACCAATGTGTTACTCAGCTGCACTATGCTCGTCAGGGTATTATCACACCTGAAATGGAGTACATTGCCATACGTGAGAACATGGGACGTCAGAAGTTCGCTGATGAGCAGCTTAACCATCAACACCCTGGCCATAACTTTGGTGCAAACCTGCCGAAAGAAATCACTCCTGAGTTCGTGCGTAAAGAGGTTGCTGAAGGTCGAGCTATTATCCCTTCAAACATCAACCACCCAGAATCAGAACCGATGATTATTGGTCGAAACTTCTTAGTGAAGGTGAACGCTAATATCGGTAACTCTTCAGTAAGCTCTTCGATTGAAGAAGAAGTTGAGAAGCTAGTCTGGTCGACTCGCTGGGGTGGCGATACCGTGATGGACCTTTCCACCGGCCGTAATATCCACGAGACTCGCGAATGGATCCTACGTAATAGCCCTGTACCAATTGGTACGGTTCCTATGTATCAGGCGCTTGAAAAAGTGAATGGCGTTGCGGAAGACCTTAACTGGGAAGTAATGCGTGATACCTTGATTGAACAAGCAGAGCAGGGTGTTGATTACTTCACTATCCACGCAGGTTTACTGCTTCGTTACGTACCAATGACCGCTAAGCGTGTGACTGGTATTGTCTCTCGTGGCGGTTCCATCATCGCGAAATGGTGTCTTGCTCATCACCAAGAAAGTTTCCTTTATACCCACTTCCGTGAGATCTGTGAGATCTGTGCGAAGTACGATGTTGCTCTGTCATTAGGTGACGGTTTACGCCCGGGCTCAATTGCAGATGCTAATGATGAGGCTCAATTCTCGGAGTTACGTACTCTAGGTGAGTTGACTAAAGTGGCTTGGGAATATGACGTTCAGGTGATCATTGAAGGCCCTGGACATGTACCAATGCACCTGATTAAAGAGAATATGGACGAGCAGTTAGAGCACTGCCATGAAGCGCCTTTCTATACATTAGGCCCGCTGACTACAGATATCGCACCGGGTTATGACCACATTACCTCTGGAATTGGCGCGGCGATGATTGGTTGGTACGGTTGTGCGATGCTTTGTTATGTAACGCCTAAAGAGCATTTAGGCTTACCAAACAAAGAAGATGTGAAGACCGGCTTAATTACTTACAAGCTGGCAGCACATGCTGCGGATTTGGCAAAAGGACATCCAGGCGCACAAATCCGAGATAATGCATTATCTAAAGCACGTTTTGAATTCCGTTGGGAAGACCAATTTAATCTAGCTTTAGATCCGGAAACAGCCCGTTCTTTCCATGATGAAACTCTGCCACAAGAATCCGGTAAGGTTGCTCACTTCTGCTCAATGTGTGGACCTAAATTCTGCTCGATGAAGATCTCTCAGGAAGTCCGAGAGTATGCGAAAGATACAGAACAAGTAGCCGCGGATCAGGCTATTGAGATTAGGATGCTAGATAACCCGTTGGAAGGGATGCGTCAGAAATCACAAGAGTTCCGTGATACTGGGTCTGAACTTTACCACCCTGCAATAGGTGCAAAAGAAGCTCAATTAGAGGAATAGTGACAGTGAAGATACTCATCCCATCTCAAAATATTGAGTTAACGGGAGAGGTGCAGAACTGTCTATTGGTTGCTAAGCGACAAGGCTTGGCAACCGATGCAGTTGAGTTGGGTGTAAGCCCAACTCAATACTTCTCTATCGTTGACACTCAGCAGGCGTTATCTATTGGCTTTGCTCATGATGTTGATTCATTGGCGGAGTGTCAGTTAGCGGAACTGAACCATGTTGTTGATTACAGTAATTCAGTTGCGTTAACCGATGTTTGTGCTGCTTTGACTCAAGCTTCGAACACCGTCTATATCGGAGTCTCCGATGATTCAGCTGTGTTAGATATCTGGTCACACTTAGATGCTAATCGTGTTATCAAGAGTGAAACTACAGCTCATCAAGAATTAGATAATCGTGGCCACTTTGCTTGGTTACTTACGTTATTAGCATTAGAGTTTCCATTGGAAGATGCGTTGGTTTTGGCTCGCGCTGCATCGAATGTTTCACGTGGAACATGGCCAGCACATTATCAAAGTTTTCCTATCCCTGTCCTTGAAGATGAACGACTGAATATAAGCGTTGGTTGGGCTAACCAAGGGACATCACTTTCTTTCCCTGAGTTGACTAAGAATAGCCTCGGCTTATACCCGGTGGTTGATGATGTCGAGTGGATAGACAGGTTGCTCAAGCTCGGGATTAATACCGTCCAGCTGCGTATTAAGAACCCTCAACAAGCCGATTTAGAACAACAAGTCGCGCGATCTATCGAACTTGGTCGAGAACATAACGCTCAGGTTTTCATTAACGATTACTGGCAGCTTGCGCTCAAGCATGGCGCTTTTGGTGTACACCTGGGGCAAGAGGATATTGAAGAGTCAAATCTGTCCCAACTGAGCCAAGCGGGTATTAAGATCGGTCTATCGACTCATGGTTATTATGAGTTGCTACGTATCGTCCAAATCAATCCAAGCTACATTGCACTAGGCCATATATTTCCGACCACGACGAAACAGATGCCATCAAAGCCTCAAGGCTTGGTGCGTTTATCTCTGTACCAACAACTAATTGATACCATCCCATACACAGAAGAACTTACTGGTTATCCGACGGTTGCTATTGGCGGTATTGACCAATCGACAGCTGCGCAGGTTTGGGAGTGTGGTGTATCGAGCTTAGCGGTTGTACGTGCGATTACGTTAGCCGAAGACCCCAAACAAGTGATTGAGTTCTTCGAAGTATTAATGGCTGACAGTTCTACAAGTGCTGCTAAAGAGATAACTCAGGAGCTAAGTCATGCTGAGTGATTTCGAATTCATTCGTTATCAACGCCAAATCGCATTGCCTGAGGTTGGTGAACAAGGACAACGAAATCTACTAAACGGTCATGTGTTGGTGATTGGTTGTGGTGGTTTGGGGAATGCTGCGGCTCTTTATCTAGCAGCGTCTGGCATCGGAAAAATCGTGTTGGTTGATGATGATTGTGTCGACTCATCCAATCTACAACGACAGGTCGCGTTCAAAGAAAGCGATCTTGGTACAGCTAAAGTCGATTCATTGAAACTACAACTGAGTGAGCTAAATGGTAGAAGCCAAGTTAGGACCATCAACAAGCGAATGGCCGAAAGCCAGTTAAAGCTTGAAGTGATGCTAGCTGATGTTGTGTTGGACTGTACCGACAACTTCGCCACACGCCAGCAAGTTAACCAAGCTTGTTTCAAAGCTAATACACCTTTGATATCAGGTTCTGCAATCGGCTGGAAAGGTCAATTTATTGTCTTTGATTATCAGAACCAGGAAGGGTGTTACCACTGCCTTTTCCCGTTCGACCACCATCCACAAACAACGCGCTGCGGTGATAGCGGCATCATTGGCCCAGTGGTTGGAACTATAGGCAACCTCCAGGCTCTCGCTGCTATTCAGCGCATTAGCAGTGGCGAGTTTAAAGTCGCGACGCATCAGCTAAAGCTGTTCGATGGCCAGGCCATGAACTGGCAAAGCCTAATGGTCACGCAAGATAGCGAATGTCCGGTTTGCAATACAGATGCGATCCAACACCTAGAAGAAGAAACACAATGAGCCAGATAACTATTTCTATAAACGAGCAACCAGAGCAGGTCGCGCAATCGTCGTCTCTTTCAGACATCATCCAAGCACTATCGCTACCTGATTTGGGATGTGTATTTGCTATCAATAATGCGGTTGTACCGCGTAGCCAGTGGCAACAAACCATCGTCAATGAAGGCGATTCTGTCTCTCTTTTTCAAGCTATTGCAGGGGGCTAACCATGTTAACCATCGCAGATAAAACATTCCAATCACGACTGTTCACTGGTACAGGCAAGTTCGCAAACAAGTATTTGATGACGAGTGCTATCGAAGCCTCAAGTTCGCAACTGGCAACCATGGCACTAAAGAGGGTCGATATTCGTTCTGAACAAGATGATATTTTACAGCCAATTATTGATGCTGGCGTTAATCTACTTCCAAATACCTCTGGTGCGAAGAACGCGAAGGATGCGATTTTCGCCGCACACTTGGCTCGTGAAGCACTAGGTACTAACTGGCTAAAACTTGAGATTCACCCGGACCCAAAGTACTTGATGCCTGACCCAATCGAGACACTTAACGCTGCTGAGCAGTTGGTGAAAGATGGCTTCGTTGTGTTGCCTTATTGCCATGCCGACCCTGTATTGTGTAAGCGCTTAGAAGAGGTTGGTTGTGCTGCGGTGATGCCACTCGGTGCACCGATTGGTTCTAATAAGGGAATCGCGTCAGCCGACTTCCTAGAGATCATTATCGACCAAGCTAATGTTCCTGTGATTGTTGATGCTGGCATTGGTGCTCCTTCACACGCGGCGCGTGCAATGGAAATGGGTGCTGACGCTGTGTTAGTGAATACGGCGATAGCTGCTTCTCAACAGCCAGTTGAAATGGCGATTGCTTTCAAGTTGGCAGTTGAAGCGGGTCGTATGGCTTACCTTGCTGGTCTCGCTGGTCAGGTATCTCACGCGGTTGCTTCCAGCCCGCTAACCTCATTCCTAGACGAGTAGTATTGCCATGACGTTTGTTGATCGATTTAAACAGCTCAACTGGGATGACATTGGTATGTCCATCTTCAGTAAAACGGCGGCGGATGTTGAACGTGCTCTGAGTAAACCTAAACGTGACTTAGAAGATTTTAAGGCTTTGATCTCTCCAGCGGCAGAACCTTACTTAGAGCAGATGGCACAACAATCGTTGGCGCTAACGCGTAAACGGTTCGGTAATACGATGTCGCTATATATTCCTTTGTACCTATCTAACTTGTGCGCGAATGCGTGTACCTATTGTGGTTTCTCGATGGAGAACCGCATCAAGCGTCGCACATTAACTTTGGATGAAATTGATGCCGAGAGCGCGGCCATCAAAAAGATGAAATTCGATAGTGTATTGTTGGTGACCGGTGAGCACGAAACCAAGGTTGGGATGAAATACTTCCGCGAGGTGCTGCCGAATATCAAAGCGCAATTTAACTACCTTGCGATGGAAGTGCAGCCGCTTGATCAAGACGACTACGCGGAGCTCAAAACGCTTGGCTTAGATGCTGTGATGGTTTACCAAGAAACCTATAGCCCAAGTACTTATGCTGAGCACCACTTGCGTGGCAACAAAATGGATTTTGAATACCGACTCGAAACGCCTGATCGTCTGGCAAAGGCGGGTATTGATAAGATAGGTATTGGTACTTTGATTGGTTTGGAAGATTGGCGTACCGACTGTTTCTTCGTGGCCGCTCACTTAGATTATCTTGAGCGTACTTATTGGCAAACACGTTACTCGATTTCATTCCCACGTCTTCGTCCGTGTGAGGGTGGTTTGCAGCCTAAATCTATTATGAGTGATAAGCAGTTGGTACAACTTATCTGTGCCTATCGCTTATTAAACCCTGAAGTTGAGTTGTCTCTTTCGACTCGTGAGTCAGCAACGTTCCGCGATAACGTGTTGCCGTTAGGTATCACTAGCATGTCTGCCGCGTCAAAAACTCAACCTGGTGGTTATGCTTCAGGTGAGGAAGAGCTTGAGCAGTTCGAGATAAGTGATGAAAGAAGCGCAGCTGATGTCGAGGCTATGATTCGTCAACGTGGGTTTGACCCGGTATGGCGAGATTGGCATAGCGCTTACTCAGGCTAACTTGCAGCTTGGCTGATGTTCCACGTGAAACATCAGTGATGTGAAAGCGACAAATAAAAACGGCTACCTTTAGGTAGCCGTTTTCGTATCTAACTTAGCTAAAATGGTTTGGCTAAGTTATCTATCCAGTTAGGCACTAAGCGTGAGCTAGTGGCGCTGTTGCTTGGCGTAGCCACTCTAACGTATCACCTTCAACTAGTGGGCTAACATCGTTCCACACCTTTTGGTGGTAATCGTTTAGCCATGCAAGTTCCGGGCGTGTCAGTAGAGCGACGTTGATGTTGCGCTTATCGATAGGGCAACGTGTTAGCGATTCAAACGTTAGCACTGAGAAGTCACCTTGAGTTGGAAGCTCAACAACCAGCTCTAAGTTTTCGATGCGGATACCAAACTCATCGGCACGGTAGTAACCCGGCTCATTTGATAACACCATGCCTTCAACAAGAGGAACGTCAATCAGCTTTTTAGAGATGCTTTGCGGACCTTCATGAACACTCAGGAAGTGGCCAACACCGTGACCAGTACCGTGGTCATAGTCGAAGCCTTCTGCCCATAAGTGCTGACGCGCTAGGATATCCAGTTGGAAACCACGAGTACCTTGTGGGAAGCGTGCGCGAGCAATTCCGATGTGACCCTTAAGTGCAAGAGTGAACTGTTGAATCATCTCTTCGCTTGGCTGGCCAATTGCGATAGTACGTGTGATGTCGGTTGTGCCATCTAGGTATTGACCGCCTGAATCGACTAGGTACAGAGTGTTCATCTCTAGCTGACCCGGCTCAGGCTGGTTCTCATGGTTGTAGTGACACATGGCTGCGTTTCCGCCTGCCGCTGAAATTGTGTCGAAACTTAGGTCCATTAGGGTTGGATCTTGCTCACGGAATGACTGTACTTTGTCTGCTAGTACCGCTTCGTTGTGCAGATTACCTTGCGCCACTTCTGCATCAATCCAAGATAGGAATTTTGCCATCGCCACGCCATCACGGATGTGACACGCTTTCATGCCGGCAATTTCTGTTTCGTTCTTCGCGGCTTTTGGCATTAGGCATGGGTCGGCTGCTTCAATGATATGAGCACCGGCGTTTTGGAGAACAAGCGTGTACCAAGCATTGCTTGTGCCTGAATCAACAGACACATTCTTACCTTCTAAAGATTGAAGGCGGGATTCAAGCTCAGATGGGTGAGAAACACGAATACCATTACCAACGTGCGCTTTAAAGCCTGCAGGGATACGAACTGGGTCTAAGAAGAAATCGACACTTTCATCGGCGTGAATGATTGCATTAGATAACACAACCGGCAGACGAGATACGTCTAAACCACGAATGTTGAGTAACCAGCAGATTGAATCCAGCTCAGTAAGGATAGCGGCATCAGCGCCTTTGGCTTTTAGTAGGCTTGCAATTTCTGCGCGTTTGCTTTCACTTGATTGGCCTACGGCGTCGGTTGTCATTAGGCGAACATCAGATACTACAGGCTCAGGACGATCAGACCAAAGTTCATCAATTGGATTCGAAGATAGTGTTGTTAGTTCAACTTTCTCTGCCAGTTTAGCTTGAGCGCCTTTCAGCCAAGCCGCCGTATGCATGCGTGGGTCGAATGCAACTTTACTGCCTTGCGCTAGTGAATTGATGATCCAATCTAAAGCCGGTTCTTCAATAAGGTGGCGATACTCAAATAGCTCACCAGGTACTTGTTTACGAACCTGGACGGTATAGCGACCATCAACAAAAATAGCCGCGTTTTCGCGAGTGATAACAGCCGCACCTGCAGAGCCAGTGAAACCGGTTAGCCAGTGAAGTCGCTCGTTGTGAGCTGGAACGTATTCACCTAGGTACTCGTCTTCATGTGGAATGATAACAGCATCTAAGTGGTTTGCTTCAAGCCAAGCTCGAACCGCAGTAACGCGTTCCGCAGTGATATTGTGCATCTGTGTTTATCCTTATTGTTAGGGTCCTTGTTAACACTCACAGCCGATATACCTGTGAGGGGACTTATTAGGTCAATAAGCTAGCGCTTTTGTTCGTTTGCTGCAAACGCTGTACGCCATTTTTATCTGAGGTGCAGAGTTTTTTCTTTGATGATATCTCGCAACCAAGTTAAGGCTGGGTCGTTTTCTCTATCACGGTGCCAAAACAGAGTGTAAGCCATTGGTGGAAATTCCATTGGCAGAGGCACAACCACTAAGTCGAGCTGCTTCGCAACCAGATGAGTGAAGTGGCTTGGTGCGGTAAATACAAAGTCGGTGTAGGTACACAGGCTTGCGGCACTGTTGAAGTCGGGAACAGAAATAGCGATATCACGTTGATGACCAAGGTCGGCAAGTTTGTAGTCGAGTAACCAACGATCATTACCATCACACCTTACTTGAACATGACGTTGTGCCAGATAGGTTTCCAGATCCCATTGACCACTCAGAGCAGGGTGGTTGCGCCTCAATACACACATCTGCGCGTCGCGGTAGATCTCTTGTTCGCAGATATCATCTGGCGGCAGCATGGTTAAACGCGCGTCGTTGATGTCGATGTCTTTGCCTGTGAGGCCGATATCTAACTCACCAAGTTGTAATTTCTTAAAGGTTTGCTCTGTCCAAGCGTGGGTGTTTATATTTACTTTTGGCGCTTGGCGAAAAATCGCAGGTAAGAAGTGAGGAAGAATCAACGGGTAGACACTTTCAACCGCTGCAATGTGAAAACTGTGGTCACTGTTGTTGGGAATGAATGTCTCCGGTTGGGTAAGCACATCAAGTTGATTGATCAGTGTTTCCAACCGTGGCTTAAGGAACACTGCTTTTGGTGTCGGGCGTAGGCCGTGTGCACTTCGCGTAAAAAGAGGGTCATTAAATTGTTCGCGAAGTTTGGCCAATGACTTACTCACGGCTGATTGGCTCAGGCACAATCGATGTGCAGTGCGCGTAACGCTCAGTTCTTCCATTAGCACCTGCAAGCAAACCAGTAGATTGAGGTCGAGGCGCGATAGTTTCTCGATATTCATGTGAGTTTCCTTATTGGAATAATGCTAATGATTATATGCCATTTTTGTTCATATCTTTAGTTGGTTATTATGCACCTAAATTAACTCATCCGGAGAATCTTGTGCCTTCTAACGCGTTTCCAACCCCTAGTAAACTGCAGGTTGCTTTATTGGCAATGCTGGTTCTTTTTAGCCCTTTGGCTATTGATATCTACCTGCCAGCTCTGCCACAGATTTCGACAGCGTTTCACGTGGAACATGCATTAGCACAAGATACGATCACTTGGTTTTTGTTTGCTATGGGTGTCGGCCAACTATTTGCCGGCCCCTTGGCGGATAAGCTAGGACGTCGAACCGTTGCATTGGGAGGTGTTAGTATCTATGCATTGAGTGCTTGCTTGGCGTGGGCAGCTCAATCGATTGATATGATGCTAATAGCTCGGTTGCTACAAGGCTTAGGAGCTTGTGCGACTTCTGTGGCAGCCTTTGCAACGGTTCGCGATCTATTTGGTCCAGAGAAGAGTGGCCGAATGATCAGCTACCTTAATGGCGCTATTTGCTTTATTCCTGCATTGGCACCGATTCTTGGCGCTTGGTTAACTCATCAATTTGGCTGGCGTTCCAACTTTAGCTTTATGGTAGGCTTCGCTGTCGTTGTCGGTACTATCTTATTCTTCCGAATGAAAGAATCGAACCCGGTGACGGAAAAGGTAGCGGTGTTCAAACTAGAGCGCTACTGGTCAGTATTAAAAACACCTTCATTCCTATTTCACGCAACTCTGTGTTTGATGGCGATGGCAGTGATCCTCGCTTATGTAACCTCAGCGCCGGTTGTGTTGATGGAGAACCTTGGCTTAACCATGAAAGAATTTACCTTCTGGTTTGGAGTGAATGCAGTGATTAACATCGCGGCAGCTTTTACGGCACCTAAATTTATGGACCGCTTTGGTACCTATAAAGCTCTGGTGGTTGGTATCTCAATGCTAGGTTTAGCAGGCGTGATCATGTTGGTGCTGGCAGAGCATGCGACTCCAATCGCATTCATGCTTCCTATCTTCTTATCATCTGTTGGCTTTGCTTGGATTCTCGGTGCGGCTGCAGGTAAAGCGTTGGAACCATTTGGTGACCGTGCGGGTACTGCCGCAGCGTTATTAGGTTTATTCCAAATGAGTGGTTCTGGGCTACTTGTTGGTACCATGCAGCGTCTTGATGTAACGTCACAAGAGATGATTGCGCTACAAATGTTCCTGATTGCTCCTGCGCTATTCGTGTTGGCGAGCAAGTCTGGTAAGTCGTGGCATGCAACGTTTGCCAAGGCATAAGCAATAAGGGTGGCAAAATAGACAAATGGCGGTTTGCGAAACGTTAAAACATGGTATATTTGTCACTCATTGAAACGTAAGTCTCCAACGGAAAAATACTGTAATGTCATTAACAACCTACGAAATGGCGCGTGTCTTAGAACAAATGGAAGATGCACCTGAAAAGGTTATGTTTGGTAAATTGCTTAAAGAGCTGGGCAACCAAAGTGAAGAGCGTATTCGCAGTGCGGCAAAACAAGTTCCAATCGATACTTTACGAGATATCATCTACCAATTTCAGCGAGTGGTAGAGTCTCGTAAAGGTGAACAAGTTCAGCTATTAGCAAAAGAGCTAGCTGAGCAAGGCATCTCGGCTGAAGAGCTTCAGGCTTTTCTAGAAAAGTAAGCTTACGCCAGTTAAAAAAGAAACCACTCAATTGAGTGGTTTTTTGCGTTGTGCGCCGAGCATGGCGTTGATCTAGGAGGTGAAAGTCCTCTACGGGCTCAGTCGAGCGAGAACCGTTAGCCTATGCAAGGGTGTTCACCGTGAGGTGAAATCTGAAGGAAGCAAATGGCAAAACTTGGTTGTGACGAACAGAAATCTGATAGTAGGTCATTACAACTTGGGCAACCTAGCAATAGATAGAATAGCCCGATGCCTCGACGGGAAGTGTGTAGTGATAAATCAGGCACGGCCAAGGGAAAGAGCAACGTCTTACCTCGGGAGATCTTATTACTTGTCTCGATAGAGACTAATACAGCAGCGATGCGGTATGACGAGCAATAAGAAGTCAGCAGAAGGCATAGTACCTTAAGGAAGTACAACTTAAGGGAAGGCCCGAACTGAATATATCAAGAAGCAGTCACTAGACACTCAGTCATGTGGGGTCATAGCAAGATGAAAACCATCTCTACGTCCCAATGGGCGATACAGCAAGTAAAGCTCATGGTGATGAAGAATGACAAGCATGATTGGCGTAAACAGGAGGACGAGTCTTGGTGATCTCAACGTCGTTGATGGAGCAAATCTGCTCTTCAACCAACTTGAATCAAGCTCTACGAAGAGTGAAGAAGAACAAAGGATGTGCAGGTGTCGACAAACTCGACATAGATGCGACTATCTCAACACTTCGACAGGCTTCAAATGGGCAAGCGCTTCGCCAGAGTCTTCTGGAAGGAAGCTACCAACCTCAACCGGTACTTGGTGTAGAAATCCCTAAACCTAGTGGTGGCGTAAGGCAACTAGGTATCCCAACCGTGCTTGATAGAGTTGTCCAACAGGCAATGACCTCAGTACTGTCAGATATCTATGACCCCAAGTTCTCCAATAGCAGTTACGGATTTAGACCAAACCGCAGTGCGCACCATGCATTAACGGCAGCCAGTCATTACATCCGAGAAGGTCGAGGTTATGTTGTAGATATCGACCTAGCGAAATACTTCGACACAGTGAATCACGATAGACTGATGTACAGACTGTCACAGGACATCAGTGATAAACGAGTGTTGAAGCTCATCAGGTTATATCTACAGGCAGGCATAATGCGAAACGGGATGGTTGAACAGAGACAAAGAGGGACACCACAGGGTGGACCATTATCCCCGTTGCTATCCAATATCGTATTAGATGAACTGGATAAAGAGTTAGAGCGCAGAGGGCATAAGTTCTGTCGATATGCAGACGACTGCCAAATCTACGTTCATAGTGAAGAAGCCGCTTATCGAGTTAAAGAGTCGATAACGGAGTTCTTGGAGCAAAAGCTGAAGCTCACGGTAAATCGAGAGAAAAGTGGTGCGACAAGAGTGACAGAGCGGACTTACTTAAGCCACCGCTTCGGGATAGATGGAACAATCCATCTATCGAAGGCAGCACAAACTCAAATGAAGAAGCGAGTGCGGCAGATAACGAAGCGAAACCGAGGGCGAGAGTTGCAAGCAGTCATAGCGGAATTAACTCAATACCTAAGAGGTTGGCAACACTACTTCAAACTCGCCATAGGGAAAAGCAGCTTGCAGCGCTTAGACGAATGGATACGGCGACGGCTACGATGTTACCGCTTAAAACAACGCAAACGCAGATACGGCATAGCGACATGGTTACAACAACAAGGTGTAACGGAGCGCAATGCGTGGAAGGTAGCGATGTCAGATAAAGGGTGGTGGCACTTGGCCTTAACGCCGCAGATAAATCACGCCATGCCAATAAAATGGTTCGAGGAGTTGGGCCTGTACTCATTGCGAGATGGGTATGAGTCACTGAAAATATATTCGGAACCGCCGTATGCGACCCACGCTTGTACGGTGGTGTGAGAGGACGGAGGCCGTGAGGCCTCCTCCTACTCGATTGGGGTGGTCGATCTTTTAGTTAGCCTCTAAATTGCGCCTTCAAAACTCTATCTAATGAAAACGGTCCAGCACCCCATACGATGACGATAAGAATCATCAATCCCCAAAGTTGGTGATCGTAGAAGCCTTGGTCCCATAATACCGGGTAAGAGACGACGGCAATAATGTTGAAAACAAAAAGCGCGGCGGCCATCGGGCGTGTTAACAAACCAAGCGCTAAGAATACCGGTAGAATCAATTCAGCAGCTGTCCCCATGTAGGCCGCTAATTCCCATGGTAATAGCGGGACCTGATACTCTAATTCGAACAAGTAGAGAGTGCTATCCCAGGTGGCTATCTTGGTCAGCCCAGAGTTGAAGAATACCCACGCCACCCAAAGGCGACAGAAAAGAAGCAGCACTGGGACGAAAAGTGCCTGAGATTTCTCAATCAAATTGTCGTATTGAGCCATCATGTTTGTGACTGTGTTGTTATCCATATTATGTCTCCAATTCATCATTGATTGAAAAACCTGAGATGACGTTGAGCGCCATGACAGCATTCAGATGTTGCAGTAGTGAAGGCGTTACTTCTCCAAGCGCTTTACCAGATTGAAGTTCAATCAGCAGTTGGTGGCACTCCTTGGTTAGGCGATGGCTTTCGAGCTGTGAATTCTCTGCTCGGATTACTATCCCAAACTCTGCGCGATTGATGTCTAATCCTTCGAGTTGTTGTTGGTAGATAGCGTGTTCAAGCGCTAATACGGCATAGCAAGAATCGAATAGCGTTACCGAATCCTTGAGGTGGAAAACCAAGGCGCTTTGCCGCTCTTGTGGCACGGAAGCTAGACAGGAGAGAGGCTGTTGATTCGGTGGAGTTGCACACGCGCATCTCGCTAAACTGTCCTTTTGCCATTCATAGCGTGCCACTTCACTAAGATAAGGTGCTGCCTCTACAACAGAAGGAAAGGCTTGTATGGTTTGTTCGAAGTGCTCGCCATAACCACTGACATCTCCAGAGGTCGATGGGTAACTAAGAACATGTTGACGTGCCATTTGTTGGAAGCACTCCTCACCAACTAACATCTCAGTCAGTGGGTAAGTTGCAGCGAGAACTTCGCTTAAGCTAATCACAAAGTTATTGCGATAAATTTGGATGCGTTGCTGAGCGCTAAAATGATCGCTCATGATGTCGCAGTGCTCGCCGTCATTTTGATATCGCAGGGCATTAGCAAATTCGGATTGAACATCCGCTAGGGAGTAGCTCATGAGGCGCGACTCCTTTGATTGTCATGTTGATACAGCTTTTCACTGGCTTTGGCAGCCTCTGCCAATAAGATTTGTGGCTCTGGGATATCTAAATCCCACTCAATCAGAGTGTGGCGAGAGCCATGTTGCTCTATCCACTGAGTGTAAAGTTGCCACACTTCATCACAGACGGGTCTGCTGTGTGTGTCTATCCAAATCTCACCTTGCTCGAGCTTCTTTTTGGTAAAACCTGCCAAGTGAATCTCTTCCACTTGGTTTTCTGGTATGCCATTGAGGTACTCTTCACAGCTGAAGCCATGATTAAACGATGAGACGAAAATATTATTGAAATCGAGCAGTAGGCGACACTCGGTGCGCTTTTGTACCTCAGCCAAAAACTCCCATTCTGGAATCGTTGAGTGCTTGAAGGCGAGGTAGCTTGATGGATTCTCAATTAACATTGGACGTTGCAAACTGTCTTGAACCTCGATGACGTTACGGCAGAAGACGTCCAACGCTTCTTCGGTATAAGGTAGTGGTAGCAGGTCATTGAAGTAGTGACCGCCAGTTTGGCCCCAACTCAAATGATCAGAAACCAAGAAAGGTTCGATATCATCAATAAGTGTTTTGAGTTGCAGTAAGTGCTGTTGGTTGATTCGTTCAACAGAACCAAGAGACAACCCTACACCATGACAGCTTATGTGGTGATGATTACGAATCTCTCGGAGTTGTTGGCGCTGTGAAGAATGGGGTAAGAAGTAGTTTTCGCTGTGAACCTCTAACCAACTTACCAAATCAGAATTCTGGCTGAAGAAATCTAAGTGCGGTGTTCTAAGGCCAACCCCTGCATTGGGGTGAAGAGTTTGAGTCACAACGATTCTCCTAATGGGTAGTGGAGGTGAGCTGGTATTCAGCTCACCATACTGAGTGGTTCAGTTATGCCTTCAGGCATTATGATGATTGAGTACTACCACCAGTTAACTTGCCACATAGTCCTTTAGGAACGACCACGAATGCATCGGATTGGTTGTCTTCTTTTGCTGTACCAGCACATGAACTTGTTTTAGTTGCACAGTCATTTTGGCCAGCTTTTGATACGCCATAGCATTTTTCTTTCGCTGCTGCTTCCGCTGGTGCTGATGTAAGAACGGCACCGCCAAACGCTAGTACACTTGTGATTGCAGCTGTAACAGCAAGATTAGAATTTTTCATAGTCATTCCCTCTAGACTTAATAGTATTTACACATCGCAGGTTAATGAGTTGTTAACTTGCTTACTAAAAAGGATAGGAACAACCCGAAAATAATTTCACAGTATTATAAGTATTATCAAAATCAGTGATGATTTAGCTGTTAAGTGTTTGATTAAGTGATGTTATTTTTTGATGGTTTTTTCTTCTTAATATTCTAAACGCAGCCTAGTGTTTAGGTTATAATCAACTTTTATGTATAAATACCCAGTAGTGAGCATATCCAATGATAGATCCTTCGCTTTTACTCGATGGCCTAAACGACAAACAACGTGAGGCGGTCGCGGCACCTTTAGAAAACCTACTTATTCTGGCAGGTGCTGGCAGTGGTAAAACGCGAGTGTTGGTGCATCGTATCGCTTGGTTGCAAAGTGTAGAGCAAGCATCACCGTTCTCTATTATGTCGGTTACCTTCACCAACAAAGCGGCAGCAGAGATGCGTGGTCGTATTGAAGAGTTGATGATGGGTAGCTCGTCAGGCATGTGGAACGGTACCTTCCATGGTATTTGTCACCGCATTCTGCGTGCTCACTACCTAGATGCAAAGTTGCCAGAGGATTTCCAGATCATTGATTCCGATGATCAGATTCGTCTATTGCGCCGCTTAATCAAAGCGCAAAACCTCGATGAAAAGCAGTGGCCTGCTAAGCAAGCTTCGTGGTGGATCAACGGTAAGAAAGATGAAGGCCTGCGCCCGAGCCACATTGATGCCTACCATGATCCAGTCACTCAAACATGGTTAAAGATTTATTCGGCTTATCAAGAGGCGTGTGACCGTGCTGGATTGGTGGACTTCGCGGAGATTTTGCTGAGATCACACGAGCTACTGCGCGATAAGAAACACATTCGTGAGCACTACCAAGCGCGCTTTAAGCATATTCTGGTCGACGAATTTCAAGATACCAACAACATCCAATATGCTTGGCTGCGTATGATGGCGGGCCCTGATTGTCGAGTGATGATCGTAGGTGATGATGACCAATCTATCTATGGCTGGCGTGGTGCAAAAATCGAGAATATTCAGAAGTTCTTGGACGAGTTCCCGGGCGCTTCAACCATTCGATTAGAGCAAAACTACCGTTCAACCAAAACCATTCTGCAGGCGTCGAACGAGCTTATCTCGAACAACACTGAACGTATGGGTAAAGAGTTGTGGACCGATGGTAACGATGGCGAGCCAATCTCTGTGTACTCAGCATACAACGAGCTCGATGAAGCGCGTTTCACGGTTAGCAAAATCAAAGAGTGGCAGGAGAAAGGCGGTGCGTTAGAAGATACGGCAATGCTATATCGTAACAACGCACAATCGCGTGTTCTTGAAGAAGCTTTGATCCAAGCTGGTCTACCTTATCGAATTTACGGCGGCATGCGATTCTTCGAGCGTCAAGAAATTAGAGACGCCTTGAGCTACATGCGCCTAATGAGCAATCGCGGTAATGATGCGGCGTTTGAGCGTGTGGTAAACACGCCAACGCGTGGCTTGGGTGATAAAACGTTAGAAACGATTCGTCTTGCAGCGCGTGATCGTGGTGCAACCATGTGGGAAGCAAGTGTTGCTTTGATAGAAGAGCAAGTGCTACCCGGTCGTGCTGCGGGTGCATTGAGCCGCTTTATCGAGCTGATTAATGCGCTTGAAGATGACACTTTAGAACTGAGTCTGCATGAACAAACTGACCACGTGATCAAATCGTCGGGTCTGTTTGCGATGTACGAGCAAGAGAAGGGTGAGAAGTCGAAGGCACGTATTGAGAACTTGGAAGAATTGGTAACGGCAACGCGCCAGTTTGAAAAGCCGGAAGATGCGGATGAGATGAGCATGCTGACGGCGTTCTTAACTCACGCAGCTTTGGAAGCGGGTGAAGGTCAGGCCGATGAGTTTGACGATGCGGTTCAGTTAATGACATTGCACAGTGCCAAAGGCCTAGAGTTTCCAATGGTATTCATGGTGGGTGTCGAAGAAGGCATGTTCCCAAGCCAGATGTCGGCCGAAGAAGCGGGGCGTTTAGAAGAAGAGCGTCGCTTGTGTTACGTAGGCATGACCCGTGCGATGGAGAAGCTTTACATCACTTACGCAGAAATGCGTCGTTTGTACGGTCAGGACAAGTACCACAAACCATCACGTTTTATTCGTGAGCTACCAGAAACCTGTCTGGATGAAGTGCGTATGAAAGCGCAAGTCAGTCGCCCTGCAAGCAGTGGTCGCTTTAGTCAAACCGCTGTGAAAGAGAACTTCAATGAAACTGGTTTTAGCTTGGGTTCTCGCGTGAAGCACCCTAAGTTTGGCGAAGGCACTATCATCAACTTCGAAGGAAGTGGCCCACAGAGTCGAGTTCAAGTGGCGTTTAACGGTGAAGGGATTAAGTGGTTAGTAACTGCTTACGCGCGTTTAGAGCAGCTTTAATCTATTACTTCTGCATCTAATAACCGTTCATTATTGAAAACAAAAAGAGCAGCCAATGGCTGCTCTTTTTTATTGTGTACCGCCTTAAGCGATCACAATACATGACTGACTAGAGGGGATCTTACAGTGCTGCAAGTGCCGCTTCGTAGTTTGGTTCTTCAGTGATCTCTGCAACCAACTCGCTGTGTGTTACCACACCTTTTTCATCCACAACGACAACTGCACGCGTTGTTAGGCTTGCTAGTGGGCCTTCAGCAATCGCTACGCCGTAGTCTGATGCGAATGTAGGAGAGCGGAAAGTCGAAGCGTGTTGAACGCCTTCAATGCCTTCTAGTTCGCAGAAGCGACCCGCAGCAAATGGTAGGTCAGCAGAAATACAAACAACCACCGTGTTCTCAAGTTCTGCCGCTTTTGCGTTGAACGTACGTACGCTCGTTGCACAAGTTGCAGTGTCGATGCTTGGGAAGATGTTTAGAACCACTTTCTTGCCTGCAAGAGAAGCAAGAGTCAGTGCAGAAAGATCGCCTGCAGTCAGTGCAAAGCTTGGTGCCTGTTCGCCAGTTTGTGGGAATGTGCCAGTTAGCGGTACAGCAGCGCCTTTGAAGGTAACGTGTGACATGAATTTGTCCTTAATTTAATTATGGTTATGAAACTAGTTGAGCCTAGTAAGACTTACGTTACTCGGAAGTGGTTAAGAAGTGAATGGTTTAAATGTCAGAATTGTAATCAAAGGTCTTTGATTTATTTGTTTTAGATGAAGAAAAGGTGAGACGACAGATAAAGAAAAACCCCGAGAGCTTGCGCTCATCGGGGTCTATAGTCTTACTCGCAGCAATCCGGCTACTAAGTGTGCTCCATGCATCAAATCCATGATAGTGTGCTGTTATCCTTCAGCGTATTCCTTTCGTCGCCTTCCTAGCGGTGTCCTTGATCTTATCCTGATCTGCCAACAATCCTCGTTAGCGCGCGTCACTTGTTCCTTGAGCGGTGTCCTTTACATCATCCTGATGTTCAGTCCTTTCCTCGTCCGGAGGTGTCCATTGTCTTTCCTTAGTAGCAACCATCCTAGTTACTATTGCGTCCATTCAATGTCCATTTCGCTATCCATGCCGATTATTCATCCTGAGTAATCGAATCTTCATCCTGAAGATAACCAAGTCCTTGGTGTTTCCTGTTCCGTGTCAGCATCCTTCCGACACCATTCATATTACCGATTCCTTATTTATCAGCAATGGTGCATAAGCGAATTTCTATATAATTATTTGAATGATAAATGTACGTATCTTTTTATTTCAATTGGTTACGATATCTAGGTGACTAATTTCGTCATCAAATATCGATATTTACTCACTGCCTTGTGAGAGATCTCGCACAAGGCAGCGAGTAAAAAGGGAGGGTTATTCCCTACTGACCAATGGCTGCACCTTCACGACGAGGGTCTGCAGCGCCTTCTAAACCATCTTTTGTGATGCGAATCGCGTGTAAACCAGAGTTAAGATCGCGAACGTTGACCTCAAATCCCATCTTTTCTAGCTCAGGTTTGAAGTTTTCCGCTGATGTTCCTTTTTCCAAATCTAGCGTACCGAAACGGTTTAGGAAGTGCGGTTGGTTGATCGCTTGCTGGATATCCATGTCCCACTGGGTATGGGCAATGATCGCTTGCGACACATAACCTATGATACGGCTGCCACCCGGAGAACCAATTGCCATGTAAGGCTTATCGTCTTGCATGATGATGGTCGGTGCCATCGAAGAGCGTGGACGTTTGCCTGGTTCTAATCGGTTCGCGATAGGCTTGCCATCGTTATGAGTCTTGAATGAGAAGTCGGTCAGTTCGTTATTCAGTAGGAAGCCTCTTACCATCAGGCGTGAGCCAAATGCATTCTCAATGGTGGTGGTCATGGATACGACATTGCCATCGCTATCGACAATATTGAAGTGGCTGGTGGACGGCAATTCAATAGATACATCTTTGCTGCGCAGCATGGCATGATCCCACGGTGGGGTACCTGATGGTGCACTGTCTAGTGCCTTTCCAGCAGTAATTAACTGGGCACGTTCCTGCAAATAGTCAGTATTCACTAACCCTTGGGTTGGCATCGGAACGTAATCTTGGTCTGCCATGTACATACCACGGTCTGCAAAGGCTAGACGAGAAGCGTCCGCTAACACTTGCCAAGATCTCGCGTCGTTTGGCCCCCATGATTTAAGATCAAACTGTTCGGTCATCGCTAAGATCTGCCCAACCGTTAATGCACCTGAACTCGGTGGTCCCATTCCGCATATATCGTAACTCTCATACGCGGAACAAACCGGTTCACGTTGCTTAATTGAATACGCATCGAAGTCTTTCTGTGCCAATACGCCAGGATTACCTTTGGCGGTTTGAACTGTATTGATGATGTCAGCGGAAATTTCGCCTTGATAGAAAGCCTTAGCACCATCTTTTGAGATAGCGTTTAACGTTGCCGCGTATTCTGGGTTCTTAAGTAGCGTACCTGCGGTTTTCGGGCTGCCATCGGCATTAAAGAAGTAGGCTTTGGTTGTGGCAAAGCGGCTTAGTCTTTCTTGGTCATTTTCAATCAAGGTGGCTAAACGTGGACTGATGGTAAAACCTTTCTCAGCCAGTTGAGCGATAGGTTTGATTAGGGATGACCATTCTAATTTTCCGTATTTCTGGTGAGTGTCCCACAATAGTTGGACTGTACCCGGTGTAGCAACAGAACGACCACCAACTACGGCATCATAAAACTTAAGTGGTTGACCGTTTTCGTCTTGGAACAGACGTGGTGTTGCATCAAGTGGTGCGGTTTCACGGCCATCGTAGGTTTTGAGTTGCTTGTCCTTGCCATCAAAATAAACAAGGAACGCGCCACCACCAATACCTGATGACTGAGGTTCCACTAAGCCAAGCATAAGCTGCACAGCAACCATGGCGTCAATCGCGTTACCACCACGAGCAAGTACATCGGCTCCCGCTTGGGTCGCCAGTGGGTTAGCCGCAGTGACCATCCAGTCGTTGGCTTTAACGAGTTGTTTGGTTTCTAAACCACTACTTTGTTCGGGAGCGACGGAATCGGCAGCTTGATTTGCCCAACTGACGTGAGAGGCAAAAAGTAGGGTAGAAGTGGCGAGGGTTGTTAGTTTTGTTTTCCACTGCATGATCTTCTCCTTTTAATATGCAGAGCTAGATTGGCAGTGGAAAGATAAGATAGCCAGTATGTTGTTAACGAATTGTAATCTTGATTCGAATTTAAGCGATTAAACCAGACAACGACTGCCAAAGAATACTCAGGCCAATCAGGCTGAATACCACGCCACATAAGCCATCAATGTATACCGTTGCTTCGCTCAGCTTTTTCTGCAGTGCTTTAGTTGAAAGCATCCAAGCCAGTAGCGAGAACCAGAATAGCGAAAGGCCGAATAGGATAAGCAGAGCAAAGCCTTTACCGGATAGAGACATGTCGGCAGGTACTAGGCTCGACATCAAGCTGATAAAGAACACTAATGCTTTTGGGTTGAGAATATTGGTCGCAAAGCCTTTCGAAAATGCTTGGCGCTTGTTGGTTAGAATTAGATCTTTCGAATTGACCGTATCGTCGTCATCGTCGTCGTGGTTCTGAATGATTTGCCAGGTTGCTTTAAGTGCACCGTAGCCTAAGTACAGCAAGTAGCTACCGCCAGCCAATTGGATAATGGCAAATATGGTTGGTTGCTGGTGGACTAGGTAACTGATTCCCGTCAAGCTCAGTAACGAATGCAGCAAGATTCCGCAAGATAAACCAAGCGCAATGTACAAGCCTGTCTGGCGCCCGTGACGCGTCGCATTTTGCACGACTAACGCAAAGTCTGGGCCGGGGCTCATCAAAGCGATGAAGTGGATAGAGGCGAGGGTGACTAATATGGTGACTTCATTCATATCTGTTCCAATAACTGGGTTGTTCTGTTGAGAGTTGTTGAGCGCAGCTTACCGTGATTTCGAATCTCTCAATTGTAAATTATCAACACTTAGTTAATTTTCGACGGAGAAACGCCAAATGCAGTCTTAAATGCCTTTGAGAAATGGGCTTGATCGTAAAAACCGACTTGATGAGCGACCTCGGTGCCGCCAACACCAGACTTAATCAGTCGCATGCCTTGTTCCATACGTAAACGGCTTAGCCAAGCATAAGGGGTAATGCCCATCTTGTTTTTAAAGTGGCGTTGAAACTGTGTGGTGGTGAGATCGCACAATTCAGACAGCTGCTCTAGGCGTACCGGTTGGTCGAGGTTTGCCATCAAATAGTCTTTTAGCGTGTTAACCGACTGAGTACCAAGTTGCACCTGAGTTTTCGATCCAAACTGAGCGTAACGATCAACTATTGTCGAGAATCCTTCGAACGGTAGGCAATCTTGAGCGAGTTGGCTGATGTTTGGATTGATAAGTAGCCCATGAAGGTTGCACAATTGTAAAAAAGTCGCTTGATCGGAGAGGATCAACTCCGAAAAGCCTAAAGCGTGACCATTTCCGCTGTGATCGGCAAGATCGCCCAACCATTGCGGCGAGACAGCAAACACACTCACTTGGTAGCCAGATTCTAGCTTTGAATGGCCATCGTGCAGTTCATCAGGTGGCATCATCACCACTTGGCCAGCACCAACATGGTGGCTCGTCCCTTTATAGGCGAATTTTTGCTGCCCTTGGGTAATCAAACCGATGTGAAAGTCCAAATGATAGTGGCGCTGAAAGGCAAACTCTTGGTATTGAGCTTGGATCAGGCTGATATCTTGGCTAGGTGTCGAATAGTAGTGGACTTTATCCATGGCATAAAAAAGCTTGGTTAAATTATCATCAATTCAACCAAGCTTATCTTCGTATTCAGCGATTGTCTTGTAAAAAACGATCAGTACTAGTGGTTTCTGACAGAGTTTTTATAGGGTCGATCCTTTAAAGAGAAAGAGAATAAAAGCTTTTTCTGATTATTGAAGTGTCGTGATACTAATAACCGACCACTTTGAGTTCTTGGAAGTTATTCCATAGAACTAAGCTTGAAACATCGCCATTATTACCGTTACAAGTGAGGCGAATAAACTTAACCGATGCTCTATTAACGGCTTGTTCCACCAAATTGGTTGTGGTTCCAGGCGTCAAGACGTTGGTTACCAGACCGAAGTTGATGCCATCGCTACTCACTTCGAGATCAAATAGGTATTGTCGAACATCCCCTTTAGCTTGAGAGTAGAGAAGCTTAGTGACGTTCGCTGCCGTGCTAAGTTCAATTAGATATTGAATACCTTGCCCTTTCGCCGTCCACTTGGTTGTACTGTCTCCGTCTACGGCCATTTGCGGTGTATGGTCGACGCGAGTTTCAGTGGCACTGACGTTGGCAATGGATAGTTCGTTTTCCTGTCCTTCCTGATGATAGTCTCCCAGAACGCCAAGATATCGACTAGCAAATGGATTGCTGTTGGCTGGCGAAAGCGAAGGGAAAATGACATCCACACCTTGTTCACTCAACCCCATCCAACGACATAAGGTCGCAGCAAGTTGTTCTGAGGATTGGCTCGGGATAAATTTATTGCCCCAAGCATCTTGACCATCTTTGATAAATTCGGGGTATCGCCCATAGCTGTTACCTCCATTGACGGCATTACCGACCACTAGTTGATTACTTCCCCAACCATGGTCGGTGCCTGATTTACTGTTGTTTTCTATGGTTCGCCCAAAATCTGACATGGTCGATGTCACAACACTGTCTTCCAAGCCAAGTTCAGCAAGAGAGGCATGGAAAGCGCTAACGGCTTGGTCGATGGTAGAAAGAAGCCCATCATGGCGTCCACGTTGGTTACTGTGATTATCAAATCCACCAATATTAACAAAAAAGACCTGACGGCTATGACCGAGATCGGATGATGCTTGGATCATTCGTCTGACCATTTTTAGCTGTGAGCCTAGTGAGCTACTTGGAATGGAGCCGTCTTCTGGGTATGAATCGAGCACGAGTTGGATCTCCTGCTGGAAATCTAATATGCCTTTCAGCCGTTTTGTATACTCTTGTTTGAACGGTGAACCGTAAGGTGCATTAACCAATTTGATGAAGTTATTGTTTATTGCACTTGAATGCCCAAGAGCATCCATAGCTCTTACACCACCAGAAGACATTGAGATATCTTTAGAATTTGCGCCAGTTAATAGTTCATTTCCAGCAAATGAAATGGAGTCGGAAATGATCGCTGTTTCACTGCGAAGGACATCCATCATCATTCCTGCCCAACCGTAGCTATGGTAACCATTACCTCCCCAACTCGACTGCCAAGCGGCTTGTTGTTTATTGTGGGCCCCAAGATTCGATGGCTTCCTGACATCGTAAAGGTTGGATTTGTTGGTTGGCTCTACTAATGGTCCTACGTTAACTATGGCTGCGGCTTGGCCTGAACTCATCATGCTGGCAAGGTTAGACATGCTGGCGTTGATGCCAAGCGCTTGCCCAGATTCTGTGCTTGGAATAGCTAAGATTTCAGAGCTGGCGAGTTGGATGTTTGGTCTCGCGGTTTGGTAGTTACTTTGGTTGTTAGCGTCGGTAGGCACGATCATATTGAACGAGTCATTTCCGCCATGTAAGAAAAGACAGATTAACGCTTTATATCCACCTTGTTCATTAGCAAAGGCGCTGCTGACTGGGATGGATAAAGAGAGTGGGACCATCCCAGATACGGCTGTACCTGAGGCACCTTTGAGAAAACTTCTGCGTGTAATTGACATAATCTACTCCTGAACCATGAAATCGGGTGAAATGAACGCCATGAACAGCATCTTGGGTACTGCGTAATATTTGTTCCCATGACCGTGATAGATAGTGGATAGTAGGTCAGTAATTTCCTGGGATGCTTGTCCATTGAGAATGCGTAAATTAATCGCTTGAATAAGCTCAGTTTCATTTTCTGCCCTCGCTAAATCTTCTAAATCAGAAGGAGCAATATAGAGCTCTTTATTGTTGTTGCTATTTCCACGGTTCTGCCCAAAGTCTTTGAGTGTTCTGTAAAAAATGTTGTTCATGTCGATAAGTTGATTCCAGTCAATAATCTCTAACTCGGGTGCTGTTAGGCCTGCATCTGCAAGCGCGCCTTGTGGGCTGTGACTCGGCTGATAAAAATTAAATACCGAATTAGACCCAAGTGGGTACTGATTAAAGCTTTCTTTATAGTTCATTGGGTCATAAACAATATCTCCGCTGCCACCTACGTACGCTTCCATTGCTCTATAGAGATAGGTCATCGCTAGGATAGGCTCTCTGACTTTGGTGACATTGATATCACTAGTTTTGAGTAACTCTGAGTCGGTTAAAATTGCTTTGATCACCGAGCCTAAATTTCCACCTGAATTAATAAATTCAGCGGATACGCGAGAAACGTACGCTTGAGTTGGGTTGGAGGTCGTTAACTGTTTAATCAGCATTATTGAAATAAAAGGCGCGACATTGGTATGGGTGGTGATTTGGGCAATGAATTGGTCAAGATCTTCTTCAGCAGTTTGGCCGGGAGGGTAATACTGACCAAGTACCCATTTTTCATCCATGTCATGCAGTGAGTTGTCTGCAGTCATGGGTTCAAGCGTGTTGTTATTGGTGATATCCCAACCGGTAAAGACTCTTGCAGCACCTTCTACATCGACATCATCATACGTCTCGATAACGCTACCATCTGGGTAAGTGGCTTGAGTTCCATCTTGGTTTAACTCATAAAGCCCAATGGTAAAGAGTTGCATGACTTCTCTGGCGTAATTCTGATCGGGCGCTTGTCCGGTCACGCTTTCCGGTTTATTACCATTCATGGTGAGATACTGTCCCATAGCAGGAGAGAGAGTGATGTGCTTAAGTAGCGTAGCAAATGATTCAAAGGCATTGTCGGCAAGCAAATCATAGTAATTTGCTAACGCTTCTGGATCGGTAGCAAGGTTGGCATCTTTTTCACTGACTACAAATATTTGACTTAGCGCGAACGCGATCCGTTGACGTAGTTGTGCTTCGTCCCATAACGCAGTGTCAAACCATGCCCCTACACGACACTCCTGATTTGGGTTGGTGAGATTCCTTCGGTTCGCTTGATGATAAGTTCGCTCAAGATGGCGCATGTATGGTTTAGCAATTTGTTGATCTATCCAATAAGAACGATCGTCTTGTTCTTTAAACGCATTTAACTCCGATTGACGAACCCCCATGGTTGCCAAGTCTAAGAATCGAGAAGCCTGTTGGTGAGTTAAGTTATCCATATGATTTCCTCTAGCCAAATAGTGATCCCCAGAAAATGAATAGCTGGTTTCCAGTTATATTTCTGGTGTATTAAGGATTAGTTGCTAGAAGGAGGTGAATCTAGTCAGAAGTTGAGGGTTTCCCGAGAGTGTGAACCTGTGTGAAAACCCCAATGAAATGCTCGGTGTT
Source organism: Vibrio sp. 10N.286.45.E10 (assembly GCF_002874195.2). Lineage (NCBI taxonomy): Bacteria > Pseudomonadati > Pseudomonadota > Gammaproteobacteria > Vibrionales > Vibrionaceae > Vibrio > Vibrio sp. 10N.286.45.E10. Next base: position 436,371 of record NZ_MCWD02000003.1, read on the forward strand.
TCATATTAAAATGTTGAAGTGGAATGCTATCTATGTGTATGAATTTACTGGATAGATCAATTCGGTGAATGTCACTTAGAGTTACTTTGAGTCATTTGTTGTGAGTGGGCTGTAGCAGGGCTTATAGCTAAAGGGGGGCGAGCTTGGTGTGATTACCAAGCTCTGATTTGATGTTTAGGTTGATTATACGCTTGAGGTTAGAGTTGCTTTTTGCTCTTTTTATTCGCTCGATACGCATCAAAGGTAAAGACAAGCAGCGCGCCCCAGATAAAGGCGAAGGTGACTACTTTATCTTGGGTGAATGCTTCTCCATAAATCAGCACGGCCAGCAGTAGCATCAAGCTTGGGCCTATGTACTGAAAGAAACCGAGTGTTGATAGCTTCAAGCGAGTTGCAGCGCCAGTAAAACACAGTAGTGGAATGGTTGTAATAACACCTGCAGCAATCAGTAATAGGTTGAGTTGCATCGGGTTCATCGATAAGTCTGAAGTTGGGCTATCAGCAATAAACAGTAAGTAGGTAGCTGCGAGAGGTAGCATCACCAGAGTTTCAATGAACAATCCTGTTTGCGCTTCTAAGCTGACTTTCTTACGTAGCAAGCCATAAAAACCAAAGCTGAAGGCTAGGGCAATGGCGACGATCGGCACTGAGCCAAATGCAATCAGTTGGACTAATACACCAATGGCAGCCAGAGCAACCGCAAACCATTGTAGTTTACGCAAGCGTTCGCCTAGGAAGAGCATACCGAGCAACACGTTAATCAGCGGGTTGATGTAATACCCTAAACTGGCATCAAGCATGTGATTGGAGTTGACCGCCCAGATAAAGATCAGCCAGTTGGCACCCACTAAAGTAGAGGTCGCCACCAAATAGAGCATTTTTGGTTTTGATGTCAAGGTGTCGCGAACTTTACGCCAGCTGCGGCCAATGTGTAGTAAAAAAGCGAGTAGGAAAAAAGACCATACTACACGGTGGCTAAGGATCTCTAACGGGGAAACGTCACTTAAAGATTTGAAATATATAGGGGCGATACCCCACATGGTGTAAGCACCGACAGCAAGCAAAATACCTTGGCGCGTACGTTGTTGTTCTTCTGGAGTCATGCATCTTTCTCTAGCACAGAGTGCTTATTAATAAGATTTATAAGAGAGTTGGTCAGTATAGGAGCGATAACCCTTTTCACCTAACAATTTGCGGTTTAATTCACCAGCGTTCCCCTCTACAATGTGCGACTTGCTTGCCGAAGATGCTTGCTGATTTCATACCTCGATTAGGAACCACAATGACCGCCACTCTGATTGCTGAGCAAATACCAACTCCCGCGAATGATGCGCAAACCATCTTACAAGATGTGTTTGGCTATCAAAGCTTTCGCGATGGTCAGCAAGAGGTCATTGACCTGGCCGTTGAAGGCAAAGACAGCTTGGTGATAATGCCAACCGGTGGTGGTAAATCACTGTGTTACCAAATCCCCGCCTTGGTTCGTGAAGGTCTGACTCTGGTTATCTCACCGCTGATCTCGCTGATGAAAGACCAAGTCGACCAACTGAAGGCCAATGGTGTTGCAGCTGAGTGTATTAACTCTTCCATGCCCCGTGACCAGTTGCTGAATGTGTTCAATCGTATGAATTCAGGCCAATTGAAGATGGTTTACGTATCACCAGAGCGTGTGTTGATGCGTGACTTTATCGAGCGTCTGCAAGGTTTACCGCTTTCGATGATTGCGGTAGACGAGGCGCACTGTATCTCTCAATGGGGACATGACTTCCGCCCGGAATACGCATCATTAGGTCAACTTAAGCAATATTTCCCGCATGTGCCTTATATGGCGCTGACGGCAACCGCTGATGATGCAACACGTAAAGACATTATTTCGCGTCTGCAGCTGGTGGATCCACATACCTACTTGGGCAGCTTCGACCGTCCTAACATTCGCTACAACCTCGTCGAGAAGCATAAGCCCGTGTCACAGGTGGTTCGCTACTTAGAAACACAGAAAGGCAATTGCGGCATTATCTATTGTGGTAGCCGTAAGAAAGTGGAGATGGTGACTGAGAAGCTGTGCAACAACGGTATTCGCGCCGCGGGTTATCACGCTGGTATGGACACCGATGAGCGTGCTTACGTTCAAGAAGCCTTCCAACGTGATGATATTCAGATCGTTGTCGCGACTGTAGCTTTCGGTATGGGTATCAACAAACCCAATGTGCGCTTTGTGGTGCACTTTGATATCCCGCGCAACATTGAATCTTACTATCAAGAGACAGGCCGTGCGGGTCGTGATGGCTTGCCTGCTGAAGCTATGATGTTGTTTGATCCGGCTGATATGGGTTGGCTACGTCGTATGCTGGATGAGAAGGAAGAAGGCCCACAAAAACAAGTTGAGATGCACAAGCTAAACGCGATGAGTGCCTTTGCTGAAGCACAAACCTGTCGTCGTCAGGTTCTGCTTAACTACTTTGGTGAATATCGTGAGAAGCAATGTGGCAACTGCGATATCTGCCTCGATCCACCCAAGCATTTTGATGCGACCCAAGAAGCGCAGAAGGCATTGTCTTGTGTGTACCGTGTGAATCAGTCGTTCGGTATGGGCTATGTGGTTGAAGTGATGCGCGGTATGCAGAACATCCGTGTCCGCGATAATGGTCATGACAAGCTCTCTACCTATGGCATTGGCCGCGACCACAGCCATGATTACTGGATCAGTATCTTCCGTCAGTTAATCCATAAAGGTTTGTTGTTCCAGAACATCACCCGTAATTCGACTTTACAGTTAACAGAAGAAGCGCGTCCGCTACTGCGTGGTGAGATGTCTTTGGAATTGGCGGTGCCTCGTTTGGATACGGCGGTGCGTAATGCTAAGTCCGATAAACTCAGCAGCAAGAATTACGATAAGAAGTTGTTTGCCAAACTGCGTAAGCTGCGTAAGTCGATTGCTGATGAAGATGGTTTGCCACCTTATGTGGTATTCAGTGATGCGACCTTGATTGATATGGCTGAAGTACTGCCTACCTCATACGGTGAGATGCTGGCGGTTAACGGTGTTGGTCAGCGTAAACTCGATAAGTACGCAGACCCATTCTTAGATTTGATTCAAGAACACATCACGACACACGGCTAATTTTCAGGATCGTTTTCAGATAAGTCATAGTTTATAAAAACGATTGGATCATAGAACAAGAATAAGGTTGATAGGGACATGACGACACCAACAGAATTTGGCTTAAGAGAGTATTTGGCCGAGGAAGGACGTTTATTGATTACGTCTCCAAGTTTTGATTTTGATTCTTATGAAGTATTAGGTGAAAAGCTAGTGGCATTGTTATCTGCTTCTGTGGTTGAAAAACAATGGGACGCTGACATGCACTCTTGGTTGATTGATTTTGAAGATTGTCGGATGTTCTTAAAGTCTGAGCATTACAGTGAATCAATCTGGTTTGAGTCGCTAAACGCTGAAGAAAGCAGAGAAGAGTTTGATTATCTCGCGACGCTTTTCAAACGCGGTTTTTAACTTCGCTCACCAATAAAAGTGAGAATAAACGTTTGCGTCTGTTCTCACCATTGCAGCCAATATTGATTAATGTATAATCGCCCGCCGCTCGATAGAGCAAATTTTAGAAACATTTTAAATTCACATTATTGGTAAGAGCTTTCTTAGTTTATTCGAAGAAATGACTCGATTTGGGTTCCCTCACCCCCAAACCAAACTAAAAAGGTACAGCATGAGTAACTTTACCCCTGCGCAACAGCGCAAAGCCCTAGCACTATTAGTTTTGTTCCATTTAGTCATCATTGCGTCAAGCAACTATCTGGTTCAGCTACCTTTTACCGTTTTCGGTATGCACACCACTTGGGGTGCTTTCACTTTCCCGTTTATCTTCCTAGCGACTGATCTGACTGTACGCATTTTTGGTGCGCAGCTTGCTCGTAAAATCATTTTCTTAGTGATGCTACCTGCACTGGCAGTTTCTTACTTTTTGTCAGTGGTGTTCTTTGAAGGTTCATTCCAAGGGTTTAACCAACTAGGCGAGTTCAACCTGTTTGTTGCACGTATCGCCGCGGCGAGCTTCATGGCTTACCTGCTTGGTCAGATTTTGGATGTGCATGTTTTCAACCGCTTACGTCAGCTTAAACAGTGGTGGGTTGCCCCAACGTGTTCAACGTTGTTCGGTAATGCGATTGATACCATCGCTTTCTTTGCGATTGCTTTCTACCAAAGCCCAGATCCATTCATGGCTGAACACTGGACTGAGATTGCACTGGTTGATTACGGCTTCAAACTTATCATCAGCTTAGGTTTATTCGTTCCGATGTACGGCGTGCTTTTGAACTACATCGTTAAAAAGCTGACGGCGGTAAACCCAGACTTTAAAGCGACAGGCGTGAACGTTTAAGGATTCAGGTTAGAAACGCATTAATGCCAAGATAAGAAAAAGCCCAAGTTAGTCTACTAACTTGGGCTTTTTTAATGTCTAGCGTCAGATATTAATATCAGAGGCATTCAATATTCAGTGGCCAGCCAATATCGGTTTGTCTATTCGACTCGATATCTAGTTCTGCAGCAGTAAGCGGGTTATCTGCTAACCATTGCTTAGAAAGCGTTAAAGTTAGATTGTTATCATCCGTCGTCAGCTTGAACTCAGGTTCTAGCGCTGGATTACGACGGTGAGTCAACAAAATAGCCAAACGCAGAATACGTAAGATACGTTTGCTACTCGTTCCTGAGATTGCGTGCTGCTCTGGCAATGAGGTTAACTGCTCGCGGTAGCGACGAGTTAACTCACCCAAGTAGTGCTTTTGCGCTCGAGTAAAGCCTGGTAGGTCTAAGTTCTGCAGTAGGTAAGCGCTGTGCTCGCCGCCTTTTTTGAAATCGATGGTTAAACCAATCTCATGAAGCTTAGCTGCAGTTTGCAGTAGGACACCAGCTTGAGGTTCTGAAACCCACGCTTCGGCGCCCGCTTGATCTAACAGCGTTTGTGCAACTACAGCAACTTGTTCACCGTAGCTTACGTCCATTTGATAGCGCGATTGAACACTCTTGATGGTACGTGCACGGATGTCTTCTTGGCGCAGCTCATCAACCATCTCGTAGGCTAGGCCTTCACGGAGTGCACCGCCTGCGAGTGTCATTGAATCTATTTCAAGCAACTCAAAAATAGCAATAAGAATAGAAAGGCCACTCGGGAACACTAATGCGCGTTCAAGAGTCAGTCCTTCGATTTCTAGCTCTTCCAAGCGCTCAGTAATCATGGCTTGTTTTTGTAGGCGCTTAAGTTTGGCATGAGTAATTACTTCATCCATGCCTTGAGCCAACATGATTTCTTGCAGTGCCTGAACAGTACCACTGGCACCCACACACACATCCCATCCGATATCAGTGTAGCTATCGAGGATAGGAGCTAACGTCGACTTCGCCGCTTCAATGGCGTTGTTAAAGTTAGTTGCGGTTAATTGGCGATCTTTAAAGTGGCGCTCAAGCCAAGTAACACAGCCCATCTTTAGGCTGGTTAGTGCTTTCGCTGAGAAGCCTTCACCAATGATCATCTCGGTGCTTGCGCCACCAATATCAACAACCAGTCGGCGGCCGCTGCCACCAGAAGTGTGCGCTACGCCTTTATAGATAGTCGCAGCTTCTTCTTCACCAGAGATAACATTGATGTCGTAACCAAGGATCTGGTTCGCTTTCTTTAGAAAGATATCCACATTGATAGCGGTACGTAGGGTCGCTGTACCGACAATGCGGATATTTTCTTTCGGAATATCTTGCAGTCGCTCTGCAAAGAGACTCAAACAGTCCCAACCGCGCTGCATGGCTTCAGTACTAAGCGCATTATTTTCATCTAAGCCTGCAGCTAAACGCACTTTGCGCTTAATTTTAGCCATGGTTTGTACGCTGCCATCGATATGACGCACAACGAGCATATGAAAACTGTTCGACCCGAGGTCGATTGCAGCGTAAAGCGGGGGTGACACTGTTTGACTCATAAGCGACTAAGCTTCCTTGTTATGACGCGGTTGGCGTGGGCGACGGTTTTGGTTTGGCTTACGGTTACCGTTGCGTGGGCCATTGTTGTTTGAACGGCGCTGTTGCGGGTTACGTGTGCGTAAGCGCAATGGTGCTGGTAGATCTTCTAGTAGTGCAGAAGAGTCGTAGTCAGACACAGGGATAGCGTGCTCAATGTATTCTTCGATTGGTGGCAAGTTGATTGCGTAATCTTCACAAGCAAAGCTGATCGAGTGACCACTTGCGCCAGCACGACCTGTACGGCCGATACGGTGAACGTAATCTTCACAGTCGTCTGGTAGGTCGAAGTTGAATACGTGTGTTACTTGAGGAATGTGTAGGCCACGTGCTGCAACGTCGGTTGCGACAAGCAGGTCAACATCACCTTTAGTGAATTGCTCAAGAATCTTTTCACGTTTCTTTTGAGGAACATCGCCAGTTAGCAGGCCAACGCGGTGACCATCTGCAGCTAGGTGACCCCAAACAGACTCACACTTGTGTTTAGTGTTAGCGAAGATGATAGCGCGCTCTGGCCATTCTTCTTCAACTAGCGTCTGTAGCAGTGCCATTTTGTGTTCGTTTGATGGGTAGAATAGCTCTTCCTGAATACGGTGACCTGTTTTACGCTCTGGCTCAACAACAACATGCTCTGGGTTGTGCATGTGTTCGAACGCTAGTTCTTGTACGCGGTAAGACAATGTCGCAGAGAACAGCATGTTCAGGCGATCTTTTGGCTCAGGCATACGGCGGAACAAGAAGCGGATGTCTTTGATGAAACCAAGATCGAACATGCGATCGGCTTCGTCAAGCACAACAGCTTGAATGTGGTTAAGGTTAAATACCTTTTGCTTGTAGAAATCGATGATGCGGCCAGTCGTACCAATTAAGATATCTGCGCCTTCTTCGATCTTACCTAGTTGCTTGTCGTAGCTTTCGCCACCGTAAGCAAGTGCTGCCTTGATACCTGTGCTTTCAACCAGAGAGTCAGCATCGTTGTAGATCTGAATCGCGAGTTCACGCGTTGGTGCCATAATAATCGCACGTGGCTGGTTAGGCTTACGCCCTTCATGCTCAGGTGTTTTTAGCAGGTGGTTAAAAGTAGCAGTAAGAAACGCAAGCGTTTTACCAGTACCCGTTTGGGCCTGGCCTGCAATGTCTTGGCCGGTGAGCAGTACCGGGAGCGCCAAGGCTTGGATAGGGGTACAATAATCGAACCCTTTTTTCTCCAATCCTTCAATGACTTGCGGAAGTAAATCCAAGTCGGCGAACTTTTGCTCTGTGATATGCGTCTTTTTCATTGCTATAGAATATCAGCTTAAGCTTGCAATACGAAAGTAAATACATTCCAATAGGGCATCTATTTACTGGTTATCATCCAACCAGTTCTAAAAAACACATTGGAGTGGAAGATGAGTGATAAGATTTTGCAGCTAACTGATGACGGTTTTGATAACGATGTAATCAACGCTGCAGGCCCTGTTCTTGTTGATTTTTGGGCAGAATGGTGTGGTCCATGTAAAATGATTGCGCCGATTCTTGACGAAATCGCAGACGAGTACGAAGGCAAGCTCACAATCGGTAAATTAAATATCGACCAAAATGCTGGTACTCCACCAAAATTTGGTATTCGCGGCATTCCAACGCTACTTCTTTTCAAAGATGGCGGCGTAGCAGCGACTAAAGTTGGTGCATTATCTAAAACTCAACTTAAAGAGTTCTTAGACGCTAACCTTTAATCAGGTCAGCATTTGAAAAGAAACCGTGCAGTTAACAAATGCGCGGTTTTGTTTTTTCTAAGCTATGGACTAGTCTTAGTTTTAGTGCTAATTTATCGCACGTTAATTGAACGAATTTCTCTTCTTGGTCGATCCTGTGACCAAATCCTTCTTAACTTAAGAAAACAGATCCTATTTTGACTAAACAAACTTCCACCACTATGAATCTTACTGAACTGAAGAACAGACCTGTGTCTGAGCTTGTTAAACTTAGCGAAAGCTTAGGTCTTGAAAATCAAGCTCGCCTAAGAAAACAAGACATTATCTTCTCCATCCTTAAAGCGCATGCAAAAAGTGGTGAAGACATCTTTGGTGATGGTGTTCTAGAAATTCTTCAAGACGGTTTTGGTTTCCTACGTAGCGCCGACAGTTCATACCTGGCTGGCCCAGATGATATCTACGTATCTCCAAGCCAAATTCGTCGTTTTAACCTTCGCACAGGTGACTCTATTGGCGGTAAAATCCGTCCACCTAAAGATGGCGAACGTTACTTTGCACTGCTTAAAGTAAACACGGTTAACTACGACAAGCCAGACAACGCTCGTAACAAGATTCTTTTCGAAAACCTTACTCCTCTTCACGCCAACGAACGTATGGTGATGGAAGCGGGTAATGGCGCAACTGAAGATATTACGGCTCGTATTCTTGACCTTGCATCTCCGATTGGTAAAGGTCAGCGTGGTCTGATTGTTGCTCCGCCTAAAGCGGGTAAGACAATGCTTCTGCAAAACATTGCTCAAAGCATTGCTCGTAACCACCCTGAGTGTGAACTAATGGTTCTGCTTATCGATGAGCGTCCAGAAGAAGTAACGGAAATGCAGCGTCTAGTTAAAGGCGAAGTAGTTGCTTCAACATTCGATGAGCCAGCATCTCGCCACGTACAAGTTGCAGAAATGGTTATCGAGAAAGCGAAACGCCTTGTTGAACACAAGAAAGACGTAGTTATCCTACTGGATTCTATTACTCGTCTAGCTCGTGCTTACAACACTGTGATCCCTTCATCAGGTAAAGTTCTTACTGGTGGTGTTGACGCGAATGCTCTACATCGTCCAAAGCGTTTCTTCGGTGCGGCACGTAACGTAGAAGAAGGCGGTAGCTTAACGATCATCGCAACAGCACTGGTTGATACTGGTTCTAAGATGGATGAAGTTATCTACGAAGAATTCAAAGGTACAGGTAACATGGAACTGCACCTTAACCGTAAGATTGCTGAAAAGCGCGTATTCCCAGCTATCGACTTCAATCGTTCTGGTACTCGTCGTGAAGAGCTTCTTACCAAGAACGATGAACTACAGAAGATGTGGATCCTGCGTAAGATTGTTCACCCAATGGGCGAAATCGATGCAATGGAATTCCTTATCGACAAGCTAGCAATGACCAAAACGAACGATGAGTTCTTTGACGCAATGCGTCGTCAGTAATATTGATTAGCTGATCGTTATTTAATAAGCGCTGCCCTCGGGTGGCGCTTTTTATTTGCATTTTGTAGCGGTAGCTTGCAGAATGAGCAAAAGTGTTACAAGGAAGTTAAAATGCAACATGGACTGTTGTCATCATTACTCTTGTCTACTTCACTGTTATTTTCACCGGTTGGTATGAGTTATGCCACCGAGATGTCTCCACTTACAGTAGAGTCTTGGCTTGAGAATGATCAAGTAAAACTGAAAACTGCTGAACTAATCGAGCTTGTCGTACGTGACGAAGTCAATTCACTACGCTTTGCGCTTGAGCGCCTGACATTTCCCCAGCAAGAGGTGGCTCGTTACCAACTCTTGAAGAAGCTTGAACAGCAAAAAATCGTACTCACACCCAAGATGTCTATCTTCATCGAGCAGCAACTCGCTATCACGCCCACTTATCAAGTATTAGAGCGTGGAGATGGTTACGAGTTTACGGTACCTGCCTTTAATTATCCTTCAATTGCTAATCGTCTCATCAAGCAGTGGCGTCAAGATCAGAAGACACTGGTGTTTGTGCTAGATGCAGAGAAGCAGGACCTCGACTTAAAAGAGTGGTTATCTGGATCTGAACATCAAGTTCAAACGCGAGAAGCGCTGCTCATTAGAGAGCTAGATAGTTTGTCTCCTGAAGCGGTTGGTTATCTAACTAAGCAACTCACCGCATCTTCTATTGTTAGCTGGTTACCTTCCACTGAGGTGGTGGTTCGATTAGCGCAAGTGAGCGAAGATCCAGAGGCCTATAAGATTTTATGGCGAATGAAGGCCGATTATCATAGCCAAGCTGAGCTAGTTCGCCTTGCTGACACCAAACAAGCGTTCGCGTTAGAACAAGTAATGGCTGCGACTAAAAATCCGCGTTTGAAAGATGAAGCGATTACCTTGCTCACTAAGGTTAACCCGTTATCAGAAGAGGTGAAGCAGTTTCTTGTCTCTAGGATGGCGATTGCCGATGAAGCCCCATTAGTCGCGCGTGAACTCGCCAAACAAGGTCATACGCGATGGTTGCAAGATCTCGTCAATGATAACCCTCAGGTGAAGAGCTCTTTGATCGAGCAAGCATTACCGTAAAGTGGATTTTGCCTCTCAATAACCACACTAAAAAGGGGGATCTCAGTGTCACCCTTTTTGATATACTGAGCGCAGAATAATCAGCATGTAGAAGTCCTATGAGTTTTAAAGATTTACGTGATTTTATCGACCATCTTGAAAGTATTGGTCAGTTGAAACGCATTTCTCACCCAGTCGATCCAGACTATGAAATGACCGAGATTAGCGACCGTACTCTACGTGCTGGTGGCCCGGCTCTTTTGTTTGAAAATCCAGTAGGCTATGACATGCCTGTTTTGACTAATCTATTTGGTACACCTAATCGGGTTGCTATTGGTATGGGGCGTCAGGAAGTCAAAGAACTGCGCGAAGTGGGTAAGTTGCTTGCTTACCTAAAAGAACCAGAGCCACCAAAAGGCTTTAAAGACGCTCTTGATAAACTGCCTGTGTTTAAGCAAGTCTTAAACATGCCAGCTAAACGCCTTCGCAAAGCGGCTTGCCAACAAGTGGTATGGCAACGCGATGACGTCGACTTAGATAAAATCCCCGTGATGAGCTGTTGGGCTGACGATGTCGCGCCATTGCTAACGTGGGGATTAACGGTTACTCGTGGTCCGAACAAGAAACGCCAAAACTTAGGTATCTATCGTCAGCAGAAGATCGGTAAGAACAAAATCATCATGCGTTGGTTAGCCCACCGTGGTGGCGCGCTGGATCTACGCGATTGGATAGAAACCAACCCAGGTAAACCATTTCCGGTATCGGTAGCATTTGGTGCCGACCCTGCCACCATTCTTGGTGCGGTTACGCCAGTGCCGGATACTTTATCTGAGTACGCGTTTGCAGGCTTACTACGTGGTAGTAAAACTGAGGTCGTTAAATCAATCAGCAACGACTTAGAGGTTCCTGCAAGTGCGGAAATCGTGATGGAAGGTTACATCGACCCGAATGAATTTGCGGATGAAGGGCCTTACGGAGACCATACTGGTTACTACAACGAGAAAGAAAAGCACCATGTGTTTACTATTACTCATGTAACTATGCGCGAAAACCCTATCTATCACAGCACCTATACTGGCCGTCCACCTGATGAGCCTGCGGTATTGGGTGTTGCACTAAATGAAGTGTTTGTGCCTATTCTTCAAAAGCAGTTCCCAGAGATTGAAGATTTTTATCTACCGCCTGAAGGTTGTTCGTACCGAATGGCAGTCGTGACCATGAAGAAGCAATACCCAGGTCACGCCAAGCGAGTGATGATGGGTGTATGGTCTTTCTTACGCCAATTCATGTACACCAAATTTGTATTGGTGTGCGATGAAGATGTCAATGCACGCGATTGGTCTCAAGTAACCGCAGCGATGTGCGAACATATGGATCCGTCACGCGATAGCTTGATGATAGAGAACACGCCGATCGATTCATTGGATTTCGCATCGCCCGTGGTTGGGTTAGGTTCTAAGATGGGCCTAGATATCACTAAGAAGTGGGATGCAGAGTTAGCGCTATATCCAGATATTCAATCAGCACCTACAAATAGTGAACATATAGAGGGTAGCTTGGCTGAGTTAACTAAGGCTCACCCTGAAATTATTGATATTCACCTACAGAACGACAACGCCAGTATGGTTGTGGTGTCTATTGATAAGCAAGCTACAGGTAATGGTAAGAAAATCATGGAAGCAGTTTGGTCTCAATTTGATGAAAACAAGTTTGTTATCGTGTGTGACGGCGATGTCAACGTGAGTGATTGGAATGACATTATTTGGGCGGTAACGACAAGAATGGATCCGGAGAGAGATACGTTATTCCTACAGAATGAAAATGGACACTCCAAAATGGGTCTCGATGCGACCAATAAGTGGGAAGGTGAATGCCTTCGTGAGTGGGGTGTACCAATCACAAAAGATCCTGATGTCGTCAAAAAGATTGATAGCATCTGGGAACAGCTAGGAATTTCATGAGCTACCAAGTAGTCTTATACCCAGAAAACATCAGTTTCACCGTAGAAAAAGGGCAAACGGTCTTGGATGCTGCGCTCAACAGCGATATCTATTTCCCAAACCGTTGCCAAGTTGGCGCATGCGCAATGTGTATGTGCAAAAAATTAGAAGGGCAAGTGAGTTACCACCTTGAACCCATGCTCACAGAGAAAGAGCAGCAACAAGGCTGGATTTTTGCTTGCCAAGCATTTGCAGAAAGTAATTTAGTTCTAACCTTTGCCGATTAAGGGTTAGTAAGAGGAAGAACATGACTATTAAATGTAAAGTGAAGTCTATCGAGCCTTTGGCTTGTAATACTTACCAAATCCTACTTCACCCAGAAACACCCGTCGCTTTTAAAGCGGGTCAGTATCTGATGGTTGAAATGGGCGAGAAAGATAAGCGCCCATTCTCTATCGCAAGTAGCCCTTGCCGTCACGAAGGTGAACTTGAACTACACATAGGCGCTGCTGAGCACAATGCTTACGCACTAGAAGTGGTTGAAGCGATGAAGAAGGCACAAGCTGAAAATGGCGATATTGCTATTGATGCTCCACACGGAGATGCTTGGATTAAAGAAGAAAGCGATCGCCCTCTATTATTGATTGCTGGTGGTACTGGTTTCAGTTACGTGCGTTCTATTCTGGATCATTGCATCGCGCAAAATAGCTCGAAAGAGATCTACCTATATTGGGGCGCGAAAGATGAGTGCCAGTTATATGCGAAAGAAGAGCTGGTTGGCATTGCAGAAAAGCATAGCAACGTACATTTTGTACCAGTAGTAGAAGAAGCACCGGAAGTGTGGCACGGTCAAACAGGTAATGTGCTTGAGGCTATCACGCAAAGTTTCGAATCATTAGCTGATTTTGATATCTATATTGCAGGTCGTTTTGAAATGGCGGGTGCTGCAAGAGACCTATTTACTCAGAATAAAGAAGCAAAGCGTGCTCATATGTACGCTGATGCTTACGCATTTATCTAACAATACCTTTAGATTTTGAGTAAAAAGAGAGCAGAAATGCTCTCTTTTTTACGTTTAGGTGAACTATTAGGCAGTTAACCCCTATTTATTCATTTTTTATGAAAAAGTAGTTGCTAAGCTGAGAGGGTTCCCTATAATGCGACACCACTGAGACGGCAGACGCCACAAGGCTTCAGCAAGAATCAGTAAGACGGAAAGCGACAAAAAATTAATTTTCAAAAAGTGTTTGACACTGAATGTTAATTCGCTAGAATGGCCGTCCACTTCGAGAGGCTCCTTACTTAAAAGGAACGCTTAAGAAGTTAAGCTCTTTAACAATTTAAACCTATCAATCTGTGTGGGCACTCGTTGATGAATATCAAAACGTTATTACTTAGGTAGTAACAGTTACTTCGGTAACAACATTGATTTCAATGAACTGAGTGACCAATACAAATAACCTCGGTTATTTGGCACAGTCAATTCATTATCATCCTGTTGGAATGGTAATAGCTTTAAAATTACATAGTAGTTTTGAAGTCAGTATTCGTTGAGTCACAAAATCTTAAATTGAAGAGTTTGATCATGGCTCAGATTGAACGCTGGCGGCAGGCCTAACACATGCAAGTCGAGCGGAAACGACACTAACAATCCTTCGGGTGCGTTAATGGGCGTCGAGCGGCGGACGGGTGAGTAATGCCTAGGAAATTGCCTTGATGTGGGGGATAACCATTGGAAACGATGGCTAATACCGCATAATGCCTACGGGCCAAAGAGGGGGACCTTCGGGCCTCTCGCGTCAAGATATGCCTAGGTGGGATTAGCTAGTTGGTGAGGTAATGGCTCACCAAGGCGACGATCCCTAGCTGGTCTGAGAGGATGATCAGCCACACTGGAACTGAGACACGGTCCAGACTCCTACGGGAGGCAGCAGTGGGGAATATTGCACAATGGGCGAAAGCCTGATGCAGCCATGCCGCGTGTATGAAGAAGGCCTTCGGGTTGTAAAGTACTTTCAGTTGTGAGGAAGGGGGTGTAGTTAATAGCTGCATCTCTTGACGTTAGCAACAGAAGAAGCACCGGCTAACTCCGTGCCAGCAGCCGCGGTAATACGGAGGGTGCGAGCGTTAATCGGAATTACTGGGCGTAAAGCGCATGCAGGTGGTTCATTAAGTCAGATGTGAAAGCCCGGGGCTCAACCTCGGAACTGCATTTGAAACTGGTGAACTAGAGTACTGTAGAGGGGGGTAGAATTTCAGGTGTAGCGGTGAAATGCGTAGAGATCTGAAGGAATATCAGTGGCGAAGGCGGCCCCCTGGACAGATACTGACACTCAGATGCGAAAGCGTGGGGAGCAAACAGGATTAGATACCCTGGTAGTCCACGCCGTAAACGATGTCTACTTGGAGGTTGTGGCCTTGAGCCGTGGCTTTCGGAGCTAACGCGTTAAGTAGACCGCCTGGGGAGTACGGTCGCAAGATTAAAACTCAAATGAATTGACGGGGGCCCGCACAAGCGGTGGAGCATGTGGTTTAATTCGATGCAACGCGAAGAACCTTACCTACTCTTGACATCCAGAGAAGCCAGCGGAGACGCAGGTGTGCCTTCGGGAGCTCTGAGACAGGTGCTGCATGGCTGTCGTCAGCTCGTGTTGTGAAATGTTGGGTTAAGTCCCGCAACGAGCGCAACCCTTATCCTTGTTTGCCAGCGAGTAATGTCGGGAACTCCAGGGAGACTGCCGGTGATAAACCGGAGGAAGGTGGGGACGACGTCAAGTCATCATGGCCCTTACGAGTAGGGCTACACACGTGCTACAATGGCGCATACAGAGGGCAGCAAGCTAGCGATAGTGAGCGAATCCCAAAAAGTGCGTCGTAGTCCGGATTGGAGTCTGCAACTCGACTCCATGAAGTCGGAATCGCTAGTAATCGTAGATCAGAATGCTACGGTGAATACGTTCCCGGGCCTTGTACACACCGCCCGTCACACCATGGGAGTGGGCTGCAAAAGAAGTGGGTAGTTTAACCTTTCGGGGAGGACGCTCACCACTTTGTGGTTCATGACTGGGGTGAAGTCGTAACAAGGTAGCCCTAGGGGAACCTGGGGCTGGATCACCTCCTTATACGAAGATATTCACGATAAGTGTCCACACAGATTGATGGTTTAGATTTAGTTAAAGCCAGAGCTTTAATTAATAACGTAAGTTATTGATTAAAGCTTTTTGCTTTATGCTCTTTAACAATTTGGAAAGCTGACTGATTGATTACTTACGAGTAATCCAATCAAATTTAAAAGTTCTCAATGTTTACCTTTATGGTAAACACAACAAACACATTCAAGTGTCTTGTATTCGATTCAAACTTGTTTGAATCACATTGAGTCCGGCAAACAGTCATTGAGAATTAACCCTTCTTAATGACAACCAAAAACCTTGGTTAGTTGCCATACGCTTATTTGTCTTCACTTTTTAAAGTGAAAGCAAATAGAAACCCTTTCGGGTTGTATGGTTAAGTGACTAAGCGTACACGGTGGATGCCTTGGCAGTCAGAGGCGATGAAAGGCGTAATAACTTGCGATAAGCCCAGATTAGGTAGTAATAACCTTTTGAGTCTGGGATTCCTGAATGGGGAAACCCACTTACATAAGTAAGTATCCTGTTGTGAATACATAGCAACAGGAGGCAAACCGGGGGAACTGAAACATCTAAGTACCCCGAGGAAGAGAAATCAACCGAGATTCCGAAAGTAGCGGCGAGCGAAATTGGATTAGCCCTTAAGCTTTTAATGATGCAGGTGAAGAGTCTGGAAAGTCTCGCAATAAAGGGTGATAGCCCCGTAACCGACACATCATAATCAGTGAAAACGAGTAGGGCGGGACACGTGATATCCTGTCTGAATATGGGGGGACCATCCTCCAAGGCTAAATACTACTGACTGACCGATAGTGAACCAGTACCGTGAGGGAAAGGCGAAAAGAACCCCTGTGAGGGGAGTGAAATAGAACCTGAAACCGTGTACGTACAAGCAGTAGGAGCACCTTCGTGGTGTGACTGCGTACCTTTTGTATAATGGGTCAGCGACTTAATTTTAGTAGCAAGGTTAACCGTTTAGGGGAGCCGTAGGGAAACCGAGTCTTAACTGGGCGTACAGTTGCTAGGATTAGACCCGAAACCAGGTGATCTAGCCATGGGCAGGTTGAAGGTTGAGTAACATCAACTGGAGGACCGAACCGACTAATGTTGAAAAATTAGCGGATGACTTGTGGCTAGGGGTGAAAGGCCAATCAAACCTGGAGATAGCTGGTTCTCCCCGAAAGCTATTTAGGTAGCGCCTCGGACGAATACTACTGGGGGTAGAGCACTGTTAAGGCTAGGGGGTCATCCCGACTTACCAACCCTTTGCAAACTCCGAATACCAGTAAGTACTATCCGGGAGACACACGGCGGGTGCTAACGTCCGTCGTGGAGAGGGAAACAACCCAGACCGCCAGCTAAGGTCCCAAAGTATAGCTAAGTGGGAAACGATGTGGGAAGGCTCAGACAACCAGGATGTTGGCTTAGAAGCAGCCATCATTTAAAGAAAGCGTAATAGCTCACTGGTCGAGTCGGCCTGCGCGGAAGATGTAACGGGGCTAAGCTATACACCGAAGCTGCGGCTACGTACCTTAGGGTATGTGGGGTAGGGGAGCGTTCTGTAAGCCGTTGAAGGTGGTCTGTAAGGGCTGCTGGAGGTATCAGAAGTGCGAATGCTGACATGAGTAACGATAAAGGGAGTGAAAAACTCCCTCGCCGGAAGACCAAGGGTTCCTGTCCAACGTTAATCGGGGCAGGGTAAGTCGACTCCTAAGGCGAGGCCGAAAGGCGTAGTCGATGGGAAACAGGTTAATATTCCTGTACTTCTTACAATTGCGATGGGGGGACGGAGAAGGCTAGGTGGGCCTGGCGACGGTTGTCCAGGTTCAAGTACGTAGGCGGGTGGTTTAGGTAAATCCGGACCGCTACTAACGCTGAGATACGATGTCGAGCTACTACGGTAGTGAAGTCATTGATGCCATGCTTCCAGGAAAAGCCTCTAAGCTTCAGATTGTAAGGAATCGTACCCCAAACCGACACAGGTGGTCGGGTAGAGAATACCAAGGCGCTTGAGAGAACTCGGGTGAAGGAACTAGGCAAAATGGTACCGTAACTTCGGGAGAAGGTACGCTCTTATCAGTGAAGTCCCTTGCGGATGGAGCAGACGAGAGTCGCAGATACCAGGTGGCTGCAACTGTTTATTAAAAACACAGCACTGTGCAAAATCGTAAGATGACGTATACGGTGTGACGCCTGCCCGGTGCCGGAAGGTTAATTGATGGGGTTAGACTTCGGTCGAAGCTCTTGATCGAAGCCCCGGTAAACGGCGGCCGTAACTATAACGGTCCTAAGGTAGCGAAATTCCTTGTCGGGTAAGTTCCGACCTGCACGAATGGCGTAATGATGGCCACGCTGTCTCCACCCGAGACTCAGTGAAATTGAAATCGCTGTGAAGATGCAGTGTACCCGCGGCTAGACGGAAAGACCCCGTGAACCTTTACTACAGCTTGGCACTGAACATTGAACCTACATGTGTAGGATAGGTGGGAGACTTTGAAACCGCGTCGCTAGATGTGGTGGAGTCGTCCTTGAAATACCACCCTTGTAGTTTTGATGTTCTAACGTTGGTCCCTGAATCGGGATTACGGACAGTGCCTGGTGGGTAGTTTGACTGGGGCGGTCTCCTCCCAAAGAGTAACGGAGGAGCACGAAGGTGGGCTAAACACGGTTGGACATCGTGTGGTTAGTGCAATGGCATAAGCCCGCTTGACTGCGAGAATGACAATTCGAGCAGGTGCGAAAGCAGGTCATAGTGATCCGGTGGTTCTGAATGGAAGGGCCATCGCTCAACGGATAAAAGGTACTCCGGGGATAACAGGCTGATACCGCCCAAGAGTTCATATCGACGGCGGTGTTTGGCACCTCGATGTCGGCTCATCACATCCTGGGGCTGAAGTCGGTCCCAAGGGTATGGCTGTTCGCCATTTAAAGTGGTACGCGAGCTGGGTTTAGAACGTCGTGAGACAGTTCGGTCCCTATCTGCCGTGGGCGTTGGAAAATTGAAAGGGGCTGCTCCTAGTACGAGAGGACCGGAGTGGACGAACCTCTGGTGTTCGGGTTGTCATGCCAATGGCATTGCCCGGTAGCTAAGTTCGGAATCGATAACCGCTGAAAGCATCTAAGCGGGAAGCGAGCCTTGAGATGAGTTTTCCCTGACGCTATAAGCGTCCTAAAGGGTTGTCGTAGACTACGACGTTGATAGGCAGGGTGTGTAAGTGCTGCGAGGCATTGAGCTAACCTGTACTAATTGCCCGTGAGGCTTAACCATACAACACCCAAGGGGTTTTGTGGACTCAAAGAAATACCAAACACTTGAATGAGTTTGAAGAGACTTTTAAATCAGTTTTCCAGATTATTTTGCCTTCAGTTTTTAAAAAACTGAAAGTAAAAGCAAAATTTGCTTGGCGACCATAGCATTGTGGACCCACCTGATTCCATGCCGAACTCAGAAGTGAAACACAATAGCGCCGATGGTAGTGTGGGGCTTCCCCATGTGAGAGTAGGACATCGCCAGGCTTTAAATTCGACTTTGTCTACAAAGTAGACAAGTCACCATAGAGTTCTAAGTTTTCTTAGTATTTTATGTTGACTTTCAAAGTAGAAAGCGTATTATACGCGTCCTGCTTAAGTGCTAAGGCACTGAAAGCAAAGCTCTTTAACAATTTAAACCTATCAATCTGTGTGGGCACTCGTTGATGAATATCAAAACGTTATTACTTAGGTAATAGCAGTTACTTCGGTAACAAAATTGATTTCAATGAACTGAGTGACCAATACGTTTAACTACTTGTAGTTATTCGGCACAGTCAATTCATTATCATTCTGTTGGAATGGTAATAGCTTTAAAATTACATGTTCACGTTCCTTTTTCGAAAAGAGCGAATAAATATTAGTTTTGAAGTCAGTATTCGTTGAGTCACAAAATCTTAAATTGAAGAGTTTGATCATGGCTCAGATTGAACGCTGGCGGCAGGCCTAACACATGCAAGTCGAGCGGAAACGACACTAACAATCCTTCGGGTGCGTTAATGGGCGTCGAGCGGCGGACGGGTGAGTAATGCCTAGGAAATTGCCTTGATGTGGGGGATAACCATTGGAAACGATGGCTAATACCGCATAATGCCTACGGGCCAAAGAGGGGGACCTTCGGGCCTCTCGCGTCAAGATATGCCTAGGTGGGATTAGCTAGTTGGTGAGGTAATGGCTCACCAAGGCGACGATCCCTAGCTGGTCTGAGAGGATGATCAGCCACACTGGAACTGAGACACGGTCCAGACTCCTACGGGAGGCAGCAGTGGGGAATATTGCACAATGGGCGAAAGCCTGATGCAGCCATGCCGCGTGTATGAAGAAGGCCTTCGGGTTGTAAAGTACTTTCAGTTGTGAGGAAGGGGGTGTAGTTAATAGCTGCATCTCTTGACGTTAGCAACAGAAGAAGCACCGGCTAACTCCGTGCCAGCAGCCGCGGTAATACGGAGGGTGCGAGCGTTAATCGGAATTACTGGGCGTAAAGCGCATGCAGGTGGTTCATTAAGTCAGATGTGAAAGCCCGGGGCTCAACCTCGGAACTGCATTTGAAACTGGTGAACTAGAGTACTGTAGAGGGGGGTAGAATTTCAGGTGTAGCGGTGAAATGCGTAGAGATCTGAAGGAATACCAGTGGCGAAGGCGGCCCCCTGGACAGATACTGACACTCAGATGCGAAAGCGTGGGGAGCAAACAGGATTAGATACCCTGGTAGTCCACGCCGTAAACGATGTCTACTTGGAGGTTGTGGCCTTGAGCCGTGGCTTTCGGAGCTAACGCGTTAAGTAGACCGCCTGGGGAGTACGGTCGCAAGATTAAAACTCAAATGAATTGACGGGGGCCCGCACAAGCGGTGGAGCATGTGGTTTAATTCGATGCAACGCGAAGAACCTTACCTACTCTTGACATCCAGAGAAGCCAGCGGAGACGCAGGTGTGCCTTCGGGAGCTCTGAGACAGGTGCTGCATGGCTGTCGTCAGCTCGTGTTGTGAAATGTTGGGTTAAGTCCCGCAACGAGCGCAACCCTTATCCTTGTTTGCCAGCGAGTAATGTCGGGAACTCCAGGGAGACTGCCGGTGATAAACCGGAGGAAGGTGGGGACGACGTCAAGTCATCATGGCCCTTACGAGTAGGGCTACACACGTGCTACAATGGCGCATACAGAGGGCAGCAAGCTAGCGATAGTGAGCGAATCCCAAAAAGTGCGTCGTAGTCCGGATTGGAGTCTGCAACTCGACTCCATGAAGTCGGAATCGCTAGTAATCGTAGATCAGAATGCTACGGTGAATACGTTCCCGGGCCTTGTACACACCGCCCGTCACACCATGGGAGTGGGCTGCAAAAGAAGTGGGTAGTTTAACCTTTCGGGGAGGACGCTCACCACTTTGTGGTTCATGACTGGGGTGAAGTCGTAACAAGGTAGCCCTAGGGGAACCTGGGGCTGGATCACCTCCTTATACGAAGATACTCACGATAAGTGTCCACACAGATTGATTAGGTTTAGAAAAGTTAAGAGACGATATTGGGTCTGTAGCTCAGCTGGTTAGAGCGCTCGCCTGATAAGCGGGAGGTCGGTGGTTCAAGTCCACTCAGACCCACCAATATCGACCTAGATGGGGCTATAGCTCAGCTGGGAGAGCGCCTGCCTTGCACGCAGGAGGTCTGCGGTTCGATCCCGCATAGCTCCACCATCTTTAAGGGTTTTTCTCCTAAGAATCTTTAAAAATGGTTTCGAAAGAAATCAAGCTCTTTAACAATTTGGAAAGCTGACTGATTGATTACTTACGAGTAATCCAATCAAATTTAAAAGTTCTCAATGTTTATCTTTCATTAGATAAACACAACAAACACATTCAAGTGTCTTGTATTCGATTCAAACTTGTTTGAATCACATTGAGTCCGGCAAACAGTCATTGAGAATTAACCCTTCTTAATGACAACCAAAAACCTTGGTTAGTTGCCATACTAGTTTGTTTTCACTTTTCAAAAGTGAAAGTAAAGCTAGAGACCCTTTCGGGTTGTATGGTTAAGTGACTAAGCGTACACGGTGGATGCCTTGGCAGTCAGAGGCGATGAAAGGCGTAATAACTTGCGATAAGCCCAGATTAGGTAGTAATAACCTTTTGAGTCTGGGATTCCTGAATGGGGAAACCCACTTACATAAGTAAGTATCCTGTTGTGAATACATAGCAGCAGGAGGCAAACCGGGGGAACTGAAACATCTAAGTACCCCGAGGAAGAGAAATCAACCGAGATTCCGAAAGTAGCGGCGAGCGAAATTGGATTAGCCCTTAAGCTTTTAATGATGCAGGTGAAGAGTCTGGAAAGTCTCGCAGTAAAGGGTGATAGCCCCGTAACCGACACATCATAATCAGTGAAAACGAGTAGGGCGGGACACGTGATATCCTGTCTGAATATGGGGGGACCATCCTCCAAGGCTAAATACTACTGACTGACCGATAGTGAACCAGTACCGTGAGGGAAAGGCGAAAAGAACCCCTGTGAGGGGAGTGAAATAGAACCTGAAACCGTGTACGTACAAGCAGTAGGAGCACCTTCGTGGTGTGACTGCGTACCTTTTGTATAATGGGTCAGCGACTTAATTTTAGTAGCAAGGTTAACCGTTTAGGGGAGCCGTAGGGAAACCGAGTCTTAACTGGGCGTACAGTTGCTAGGATTAGACCCGAAACCAGGTGATCTAGCCATGGGCAGGTTGAAGGTTGAGTAACATCAACTGGAGGACCGAACCGACTAATGTTGAAAAATTAGCGGATGACTTGTGGCTAGGGGTGAAAGGCCAATCAAACCTGGAGATAGCTGGTTCTCCCCGAAAGCTATTTAGGTAGCGCCTCGGACGAATACTACTGGGGGTAGAGCACTGTTAAGGCTAGGGGGTCATCCCGACTTACCAACCCTTTGCAAACTCCGAATACCAGTAAGTACTATCCGGGAGACACACGGCGGGTGCTAACGTCCGTCGTGGAGAGGGAAACAACCCAGACCGCCAGCTAAGGTCCCAAAGTATAGCTAAGTGGGAAACGATGTGGGAAGGCTCAGACAGCCAGGATGTTGGCTTAGAAGCAGCCATCATTTAAAGAAAGCGTAATAGCTCACTGGTCGAGTCGGCCTGCGCGGAAGATGTAACGGGGCTAAGCTATACACCGAAGCTGCGGCTACGTACCTTAGGGTATGTGGGGTAGGGGAGCGTTCTGTAAGCCGTTGAAGGTGGTCTGTAAGGGCTGCTGGAGGTATCAGAAGTGCGAATGCTGACATGAGTAACGATAAAGGGAGTGAAAAACTCCCTCGCCGGAAGACCAAGGGTTCCTGTCCAACGTTAATCGGGGCAGGGTAAGTCGACTCCTAAGGCGAGGCCGAAAGGCGTAGTCGATGGGAAACAGGTTAATATTCCTGTACTTCTTACAATTGCGATGGGGGGACGGAGAAGGCTAGGTGGGCCTGGCGACGGTTGTCCAGGTTCAAGTACGTAGGCGGGTGGTTTAGGTAAATCCGGACCGCTATTAACGCTGAGATACGATGTCGAGCTACTACGGTAGTGAAGTCATTGATGCCATGCTTCCAGGAAAAGCCTCTAAGCTTCAGATTGTAAGGAATCGTACCCCAAACCGACACAGGTGGTCGGGTAGAGAATACCAAGGCGCTTGAGAGAACTCGGGTGAAGGAACTAGGCAAAATGGTACCGTAACTTCGGGAGAAGGTACGCTCTTATCAGTGAAGTCCCTTGCGGATGGAGCAGACGAGAGTCGCAGATACCAGGTGGCTGCAACTGTTTATTAAAAACACAGCACTGTGCAAAATCGTAAGATGACGTATACGGTGTGACGCCTGCCCGGTGCCGGAAGGTTAATTGATGGGGTTAGACTTCGGTCGAAGCTCTTGATCGAAGCCCCGGTAAACGGCGGCCGTAACTATAACGGTCCTAAGGTAGCGAAATTCCTTGTCGGGTAAGTTCCGACCTGCACGAATGGCGTAATGATGGCCACGCTGTCTCCACCCGAGACTCAGTGAAATTGAAATCGCTGTGAAGATGCAGTGTACCCGCGGCTAGACGGAAAGACCCCGTGAACCTTTACTACAGCTTGGCACTGAACATTGAACCTACATGTGTAGGATAGGTGGGAGACTTTGAAACCGCGTCGCTAGATGTGGTGGAGTCGTCCTTGAAATACCACCCTTGTAGTTTTGATGTTCTAACGTTGGCCCCTGAATCGGGGTTACGGACAGTGCCTGGTGGGTAGTTTGACTGGGGCGGTCTCCTCCCAAAGAGTAACGGAGGAGCACGAAGGTGGGCTAAACACGGTTGGACATCGTGTGGTTAGTGCAATGGCATAAGCCCGCTTGACTGCGAGAATGACAATTCGAGCAGGTGCGAAAGCAGGTCATAGTGATCCGGTGGTTCTGAATGGAAGGGCCATCGCTCAACGGATAAAAGGTACTCCGGGGATAACAGGCTGATACCGCCCAAGAGTTCATATCGACGGCGGTGTTTGGCACCTCGATGTCGGCTCATCACATCCTGGGGCTGAAGTCGGTCCCAAGGGTATGGCTGTTCGCCATTTAAAGTGGTACGCGAGCTGGGTTTAGAACGTCGTGAGACAGTTCGGTCCCTATCTGCCGTGGGCGTTGGAAAATTGAAAGGGGCTGCTCCTAGTACGAGAGGACCGGAGTGGACGAACCTCTGGTGTTCGGGTTGTCATGCCAATGGCATTGCCCGGTAGCTAAGTTCGGAATCGATAACCGCTGAAAGCATCTAAGCGGGAAGCGAGCCTTGAGATGAGTTTTCCCTGACGCTATAAGCGTCCTAAAGGGTTGTCGTAGACTACGACGTTGATAGGCAGGGTGTGTAAGTGCTGCGAGGCATTGAGCTAACCTGTACTAATTGCCCGTGAGGCTTAACCATACAACACCCAAGGGGTTTTGTGGACTCAAAGAAATACCAAACACTTGAATGAGTTTGAAGAGACTTTTAAATACAGTTTTCCAGATTATTTTGCCTTCAGTTTTTAAAAAACTGAAAGTAAAAGCAAAATTTGCTTGGCGACCATAGCATTGTGGACCCACCTGATTCCATGCCGAACTCAGAAGTGAAACACAATAGCGCCGATGGTAGTGTGGGGCTTCCCCATGTGAGAGTAGGACATCGCCAGGCTTTAAATTAAATCTTTAGGTTGACCAACCTGGAGATATGGACGCTCACTTAGTGAGTTGACCACTGCGGAGTGGTAGTTCAGTTGGTTAGAATACCGGCCTGTCACGCCGGGGGTCGCGGGTTCGAGTCCCGTCCACTCCGCCACTTATTAGAAAAGCCCTGCTAGAAATAGCAGGGCTTTTTTACATTTAAAGAAAAGTGTTTTGCCCTTCGGCCGAATGAGTTCCACAAAGGGTTTGCCAGAAGCCCACAATCCCGTCCATTCCGTTACTTATTAGAAAGCCTAGTCTGACGACTAGGCTTTCGTCGTTTCTGGGTTATGAGTTTTAACTCTTGGTTTTGATTTCCGTAAAAGGTTGTTTTGGTTAGTAATCGTTGAATCGACGATTGATTAGAAAGCTGTGTTAGCAATAGCCGGGCTTCACGCTTATGGGCTCTAACATGACAAATTATTTTTAATCAATAAGTTAGCAGGGGTTTTCTAAGTAGCGGTGGCTTCTTAATTACTTCTGTTGAGTGATGATTAAGCCGCGCTTTAAACTTCGGAGTTTTGCTGTGTCTCAGAATTGATTTCGTCTAGAGTCTGAAACTCCGCTGCTATACATTCACTTCTTCAATCTTAAACCAATAGGTTGGTTACGGAGGTAGGCCAGATTTACGAGATCCAATACTTAGAGGTACATTACTTAAATGTAATTTTCATCTAATGATTCCAGTTGCTAAGCCCACTGTAATCTAGAGCTAATCTCTATCAAATGACAACTACTGCGAAACGTCTTTACTTTCTCTCGGTACAAATCCAACCAAGTTATCTGATCATTATTCCTTCAAAAATCTATATAAAGATTGTCAGTCAGCTCAAATGGATTCTAAACAGCTTGTTTTATAATTGGCTAAAACTACATACGGATAGCTCTAAAGTATCCCTCAGTGTTTTTTAGGAAACCTTGCGGGTGATTTCATGAGGATTTAACCTCATGACTTAAAATCAGTACTTATAAAGCATTAATAGCATTTGAAATCCAATGATCAAGATGTGTGACTTATGGATTGTTCCGAGCTAGGCAGGCCTTATTAAAAATGGACGGTGCTTCGGTCAGCAATAAGCTGGGTGTGGAGAAGGGATCTGGATGGAAGACCTTTACTACCATCTCTAGTGTTTGCTTATTGGTACTGAGGAAGTTATCCAAGGTAAACAGTAGATACAAAAAAGCCGATGCTTGGCATCGGCTTCATGATAGTTGTAACAGTTTAAGCTGGTTGAACGAGAGCGAGTGCCTTGCGAGAAACTTCGTGAGCAGCCTTCGTTAAGTTTTGCTTTTCTAGTGCATCAGATAAGTATCCGTAATCTGATACGTTTGAGCGAAGTGCTAGTGCTTTCTCGAAGTGGGTTTGTGCTTCTGACCACTTCTGTTCTCTTAGGTAGAACTGAGCCAATGCGCTGTGTGCTTCGGCATTGCCACCATCTTTACTGATGGCGCGCTCTAGCATCACAACGACTGGGTGGTGATCGGCAAGGTTAAGCTCTGGAAGCAACATGTAGAGCTCATTTGAACCACTCTTCGCAATGTTCTCTTTGATCACAGTGAAGGCTTCTGAGTCAGCTTTACGAGCGATCAGTTGCTTCACAAAGCAGGAAACAAGGTGAGAGCTTTGTTTCTGCTTTCTTGAAAGCTTGTTCCAATGGCTGATTAAACCTTCGCTACCTTGCTGCTGTGCCACATCGTGAAGCAAGCCGCATTGTGCTTTTTGTTCTAACTCAACTTGCTCATCAGCCGTAAGAAGCTTGTTTTTAGCTAGCTTAGGCGTTAACTCTAGTAATGGCTGCCAGAGTTTAAGCTGCATGTAGGTGGCTTTTAATAGGCCAAGTACAGCGGTGTTATTAGGGTATGTACCTTTTAAGGTCGAAAGTGTATCGAATGCGGCTTCGTAGTTCGACTCACTGATCTGTTGTTTTGCTTTAGTTAGCTCAACAGCCAGTAGAGAGTCGTCCTGCTGGCTAGCAAGCTCGATGTACTTATCACGCTCTTTCGTATTACCCTGTTCGTGAGCCGCTTGAGAAGCGACTAAATAACAAAGTAGAGGCATGTCGTGGTGATTCGCCCAGCGAGTTACCTTTTTCTCTGCGCCTTTCCAATCACCCTCAAGAAGCTTGATGATGCCTTCATTGGTATAACGACGCGAGCGTTTTAGTTTACGAACGCTGAACCAGTTCCAAGTTGTTGAGCTCGCGTACATAAGCTTCTTAAATAGGTACTCTAAGCCAAACAGTGCGGCCAAAAGGGCAATCACAAAGATAGCCATTGTTGTCACACTCATCTCAATCGTCTTATTGGCAATTGAGATCAGCACATAACCTTGTTGACCCGAGAACTGAGTACCGACAAACAGACCCGCACCGAGTACAAGGAAAAGAAAAATCAAACGAATCATTATTTCTCCTCCGAGGTCATTACCGTTACCTCACGGCGTAGACGTTCACGAATGACATCTGACAACTCATTTTGAGATTCAAGCTTTACAGGGTATTTCACAGAGATGTTCTGTTCACTTAACTGTTTAATTGCTTTCTCAAATTCAATCACTGAGTTGTTATCTTGGTTTAGATACGCTTTAGACCATTCGCTAGCGGTATTAAGAGCTGCGCTATAGAGTTCACCTTGTTCTTTGTAGACGGCGCGAATCGCGGTTTCTAATTTACCTTTGATGTTTTCACGCAGGTAGAAGTGCTGTTCTGGTGATAGTAGAGGGATAACTTCGCCATCACGACTGCGGAATGTGATGAAGTTTTCTGAGAAGTCTTTCATCGAAGTCATCAGGTTGTTCTGCCAATCATTAATATCTTGCGATACAGCTTTTTTCTCAACAACTGCGGCTTCAGGAAGAATCGCATTGGCAAGCGGAAGCGTATCGACTTGCTGTTGCAGACTTGTGATGCGGAGAACTAAACCGTCACGGTCGATCAGAGGAATTGTGCGAAGTTTAGTAATATCATTGGTCATTGATTGACGCAGTGACACTAAGCTAGGGTCGTTCAGTGCTGCGATACGTTGATCGGCACTTTCCATTAACTTGGTTGCGCTAACGGCATCATGCTCTAGGAACAGTTTACGTCCCGCTAGTTTCACAAGGTAATCGGCTTCGGCAAGTAACCAGTCATTCGGGCGGCGACCTTTAACGTCAGCCACTGCTAACTGTAGGCTTTGAATACTCTTCTGCTGTTGAGACTGTACGACCTGAGTTTTCTCCACCGCGTGTGACGCTTCTTGGATAGTCTCTTGCTTGATGGTTTGTAGGTCTTTATTTACTGCAGATTGGGTATTTTGAAGCTGTGCTTGAAGAGCGGCGATTTGAGCTGAATACTCAGCGCTCTTTTGCTGCATTTGAAATGCGATACCGCCACTGAAAATAATCGAAATAGCGATCGCAATAGCGCCTAGTTTGACACCGCGCTTACCTTGCTTTTCTGCTTTCTCTACTTGCTCTTTATGCTCAGTTTGAGGCTGTTCATTTTTAGCGGTCTTTGACGCAGAGGCGTCAAGCTTCTGTTCGGGCTGTTTTGTCTCTGTAGAGTCAGCTTTTTCGTTTTCAACAACTACTGGCTGAGTGTCTTGTTTCTTTTCAGGTTCAATATGCTCGTTATTTTTTTTGCTTGTCATGCTTATTTCCTGTTCTAGCTAGGGCCGGAGAGCAGCCAGTAATATTTGGTTCGTAGCACTGTGAGTATTGGTCACGTTCGAGAAGCCGAGTTGTTGTGCTCGTTCTACTATGCGCTGACTTGGGACAAATAGGTGTCTTGTTGAAAGCCAAGTCAAATACTCATCAGGGGTAATTGAGCAGAGATACTCCAATTGTTCCTGACTAGTGATGACAACTTTGGACGCTTTTTTGTTTATCCATGTTTGATAGGTATTGTGGTCGCTAATGGGAATATATTCTCTACGGTAGGTCTCACAATAAGAGACTTGTGCACCTCGGTTGAGTAGAGAATCTCTAATGAGCTCACGCCCACCATTACCACGTAGTATCAAAATGGACTTATTTTCTACGCCATTAAGTTCAGTAAGTTTAAGAAGGTGTTCACTATCACTAACTTGAGGGTAGTTTACTTTTTGTTTACAGACTTTGCTTAAAACGTGCGCAGTTTTTTGACCAACGCCAAGATAAAGCGGCGAAGTAGGCCAAATGGATGAGGTTTTCGAAAGGATGTTTTGGGCAGCGGTCACGGCGTGGTGACTGACGGCGATGATGATATCGCTGTTACTGAGCTTGGTGCTTAAATCCGCAGAGTTTGGATTATCAACGATACGAATCAGCGGATGATGGATTGCTTGAATCCCTTCATCCGCTAGTTGTTGGCAAAGCGATTGCCCCTCTGAACCGGGGCGGGTCACCAACACTGTCATGATTATTCTTGGTCAGCGTAGAGCTTGGTTAGGATTTCTCTTGCACCATCATCCAGCAATTGATTTGCTAGAGTCACGCCAAGCGCTTCTGCATCCTTACGAGAACCAGAGATCTCACCACGAACCATCTTAGAACCATCCGGTTCACCAACTAATGCACGTAGCCAGATATTGTCGCCGTCTAATAGTGAATAGCTACCGATAGGCACCTGACAACCACCTTCTAGAGTAAGGTTCATTGCTCGTTCGCAAAGCACGCGATCGGCTGTGTCTTGGTGGTTTAGTGGTTCAAGAAGTTTAATCAGACGCTCATCATCAAGACGACATTCAATGCCAACAGCACCTTGACCGACAGCCGGTAGAGACTGCTCTGGTTCGATAAAGCTACGGATACGCTCTTCAAGTTCTAGGCGCTTAAGGCCAGCTGCCGCTAGGACGATAGCATCGTATTGGCCATCATCGAGTTTACCTAGGCGAGTACCAACGTTGCCGCGTAGCTCCTTGATGATTAAGTCGGGGCGAGACTCAAGTAATTGACACTGACGACGCAGGCTGCATGTACCAACGACAGCACCTTGTGGTAGCTCATCAATATTGTTGTAAGTGTTTGATACGAATGCGTCACGTGGGTCTTCACGCTCACAAATCGTTACCAGACCTAGACCTTCAGGAAAGTCGACAGGTACATCTTTCATTGAGTGAACGGCTAGGTCAGCACGACCTTCTAGCATTGCTACTTCAAGTTCTTTAACGAACAGTCCTTTACCGCCCACTTTAGCAAGAGGAGTGTCGAGGATGATGTCACCTTTGGTCACCATAGTTACCAACTCAACCTCTAAACCAGGGTGAGCAGCTTGCAGTGCATCCCTTACAAAGTATGCCTGCCAAAGGGCAAGAGGGCTTTTTCTGGTCGCGATACGGATTGGTGCTGAATTTGTCATGGTGGTTCCGATATAGGTTCTGTAATAGCCTAATCCTACCATTATGAGGCGAGAATTCTTACTGTTTGATCATTTGATACTTTGATAGCTCAGAGATTTTCATTAGTTCACCAAAATAGTGTGATTGGTATCTCATTTGAAACATGGGCTATTATTAGAAATAGTCAATAAAGAGGACACTACGGCGCCGTGAGTTTAACTTTCTGTCATCAAGGAATTGACCAGTATGACAGGTTCCTTTGCTTTACCATTAAGGCTAAAAGTGTTAAATTGATCACGTTTTGTTGCTGCTTTCGTTCAGTAACTAAACAGAACTGCACTTAACCTCAAACCAAGGACTTACCTTGCAGGCTTACACTCAAACTTTGATTCAACGATTAGACAATCTAAATCAGCAGCGCATTGATCGTGCGTTGGCGTTGATGAATGTGCAAGGCCAGCGAGTTTTCAACCTTATTCCCGCACTGCTTCACTTTAATCACCCGATGATGCCTGGTTATTACGACCAACAAGTTCCTTTTGGAATTCGTAGCTTCACGCTTAATGAATTCCAAAAGCAATTTGTCTCTGATACCGAATTAACGCTGGGTGGTAAACTTACCGAGGCTGCTGAACCTGCCATCCTTGGCTTGTACACCATGGGCAGTACTTCTTCTATTGGTCAAAGTACTTCAAGTGATCTTGATATCTGGGTATGTGTGTCTCCAGATATGGATGGCGCATCTCGCGACAGCCTAACCAACAAATGTCTGCTGATTACCGATTGGGCTGAAACCTTAGGGGTTGAAGCTAACTTCTTCTTGATGGATGAAGAGCGTTTTCGTTCGAACCATTCAGAAGAGATGACCGGTGATAACTGTGGCTCTTCGCAGCACTTGTTATTGCTTGATGAGTTCTATCGTTCTGCGGTTCGTTTGGCTGGCCAGCGCTTGTTGTGGCAAATCATTCCTCCAGAAATGGAAGAGTGTTACGACGAGTATGTTCAAGGCTTATGTCAGGATGGCTATCTTGACTGCTCACAGTGGATCGATTTCGGTAAGCTGAATCGTATTCCCGCTGAAGAGTACTTTGGTTCTAACCTGTGGCAGCTCTACAAGAGTATCGACTCACCGTATAAATCGGTGTTAAAGGCGATCTTGTTAGAAGCTTATTCATGGGAATACCCAAATACTCAATTGTTGAGTATTGATACCAAGCGCCGTTTCTTTGCGGATGAACCTGATCTGTATGGTATGGATAGCTACTATCTGATGCTAGAGAAGGTGACGCGTTACCTAGAGCGTATCAATGACCACACTCGATTGGATTTGGTAAGACGTTGTTTCTACCTAAAGACTCACGAGAAGTTGTCACGCGAAGCTGGCATTGGTTCTGTTGCATGGCGTCGTGAAGCCTTAACTGAGATGACTAAGTCTTGGGATTGGGGACAGGAAATCATTGCTGAGCTCGATAACCGCCGTAACTGGAAGGTTGAACAG
Source organism: Vibrio sp. 10N.286.45.E10 (assembly GCF_002874195.2). NCBI lineage: Bacteria > Pseudomonadati > Pseudomonadota > Gammaproteobacteria > Vibrionales > Vibrionaceae > Vibrio > Vibrio sp. 10N.286.45.E10. The sequence continues at coordinate 467,746 of NZ_MCWD02000003.1, forward strand.
GTTAAAGTGGTGCACCATGCACTACTTGATGCCTTGATGCTGAGCTACCGTAACCTGATTCAATTTGCGCGTCGTAATGACATCACTTCAGCCATCAGCCCACAAGATATCAGTATCTTGGCACGTAAACTTTACGCTGCGTTTGAGGTCTTGCCTGGTAAAGTGACGCTACTGAACCCACAAATCTCTCCTGATCTGCATGAACCCGACTTGAGCTTCATCGAAGTTCGTCAGGGTCAGTCGAATAAAGCCGGTTGGTACTTGTATAAACAGCCACTGGTAGCGCATCGTATTCTTGGTCAGCCTTCTCTGGAACACCATGAGTACTTGAGTAAGTTGGTTGCTTGGTCATTCTTTAATGGCTTGATTACTGAGTCGACACGTCTGCACTCTGTGGTGCGTGATGCCCATATTGATATCGATAAGTTCTATCAAATGGTGAGTGATCTGCGTAATACCTTCTCTTTACGTAAGCGTCGCCCAAGTATGCAGGCCCTGGCTAGCCCATGTGAGATTAGCCAGTTGGCGATGTTCATCAACTTTGAAAATGACCCGACTTCTGAATTAAGTGGTCGTGCATTAAAAGTGGATCTCAAGAATGCGGATATCTTCAGCTTTGGTGAAGAAGGTAAGAGTTTAGTCGGTAGTGTTGATTTGGTTTATCGTAACTCTTGGCATGAAGTACGTACGCTGCATTTCCAAGGTGATACGGCGATGCTGGATGCGCTTAAGACGGTACTTGGCAAAATGCACCAAGATGCGTTGCCGCCAGAGTCGGTCGATGTGTTCTGTTACAGCAAAAACCTGCGCGGTGTGATGCGTAACATGGTGTATCAACTGCTTGCCGAGTGTATCGACCTAAGATTGAAACCGATTGAACCAGAGAAGCGCCGTCGCTTTAAAGCCATTCGCTTAGCGAACAAGATGTTTGGCCTGTTTTTTGAGCGCCGTGGTGTGTCGGTTCAGATGTTGGAAAACTCGGTCGACTTCTACCGTAGTATCTCAACCAACAAGCTGAAGGGGTCGCCTTTACTGATGCTCGATAAAGAGCAAGAGTATCAACTGCCAGAAGTGGTGGATGGTTTTGCGAGTGAGGGCTTAATTCAGTTCTTCTTTGAAGATACCGATAAAGGTTTCAATATTTATGTATTGGATGAGTCGAATCAGGTAGAGGTGTATCACCAGTACAGCGGCGAAAAAGATGAGATGATCGCGAGTGTGAACTCTTTCTATACGTCGGTAAAAGATGAGTCGAAGATGTCGTCTAAGTTGATTAACTTTAATTTACCTCAGTACTACCAGATTGTTCACCCTGAAGAGGGTAGCTCCTACGTTGTGCCTTACCGTAACGATGCGACGTTAGCTTCTCGGAGTTCAAAGATAGTCAACATCTAGGCTTATTAAGACTGATTGATATTAAAAAAGGAGTGATTGATTCACTCCTTTTTAGTTTTGCTTACAAATGATTAGACCCAATCGATCTCTTCACCTGCATGCTTCACGCATTCTTCTTTCACCATCTCAAACAGCTCCATGCCCGTCTTTGAACATGTCCACTTGTCGTCAACTAGCTTGAAGTGAAAGCCACCAGATTTAGACGCTAACCAGATTTCTTTCATTGGTTCTTGGCGGTTGATAATGATTTGGCTGCGGTTCTCAAACTCGAGTGTCATTACGTTACCAGTCACTTCGTAATCAATATCTGCCTCTGATTCATCGATAGCTTCTTCGATGTTTTGCATCTGTATATCGACCAGTTGATGAAATTCAGTCTCGTTCATCCTTTCTATCCTATTGCTTTTCCTGAGTGTGGTGCGATTATAGGGGGCATTGAGTTAATAATCACGATATGCAAAATGAAAAAATTAATTACCGCTCTGTTTATGGTGTCCGTTATTGGACTTTCTGGTTGTGGTCAAACGGGTCCGTTATACGATCCTGATGAAGTTCAGCAGACTGAACAATCACAATAAGTGAAGCACGCAGAAATCGTTATTTATAAGGGATAAGAACTTTGGATTACTTCAACTATCAGGAAGATGGCCAGCTTTGGGCTGAGGACGTCGCACTTTCACAATTAGCAGAGCAATATGGTACACCGCTGTATATATATTCTCGTGCAACATTAGAACGCCACTGGAATGCGTTTGATTCATCGGTTGGTGAGCATCCACACTTGGTGTGTTATGCCGTTAAAGCTAACTCAAACCTTGGCGTATTAAACACTTTGGCTCGTTTGGGTTCAGGTTTCGATATCGTTTCAGGCGGTGAGCTAGAGCGTGTGGTTGCTGCCGGTGGCGATCCAGCTAAAGTTGTATTCTCTGGTGTCGGTAAAACAGCTGCTGAAATGAAGCGTGCGCTTGAGTTGAACATTAAGTGTTTCAACGTTGAGTCTGAGCCAGAACTTGAGCGACTGAATAAAGTGGCTGGTGAGCTTGGTGTTAAAGCACCGATTTCACTGCGTATCAACCCAGATGTTGATGCCAACACTCACCCTTATATTTCTACAGGTCTGCGTGATAACAAGTTTGGTATTGCTTTCGACCGTGCTCCTGCTGTCTATGCGTTTGCACAAACACTCGATAACTTGTCTATCCATGGTATTGATTGCCACATCGGTTCTCAGTTAACGGATATCGAACCTTTCATTGATGCGACTGACCGTTTGCTTGCTCTGATCGACCAACTACGTGCTGATGGTATTAACATTAAGCACCTTGATGTTGGTGGTGGTTTGGGTGTGGTATATCGTGATGAATTACCACCACAACCTTCAGATTACGCAAAAGCACTATTGGCTCGTTTAGACAATCATTCTGATCTAGAGCTGATTTTCGAGCCAGGAAGAGCGATTGCTGCTAACGCTGGTGTACTATTAACGAAAGTTGAGTTCCTCAAGCCAACAGAGCACAAGAACTTTGCCATCATAGATGCAGCAATGAACGACCTAATGCGCCCAGCACTTTACCAAGCTTGGCAGGATATTGTTCCTGTGAGCCCGCGTCAGGGTGAAGCGGTGACTTACGATTTGGTTGGCCCAATTTGCGAGACAGGCGATTTCCTAGGTAAAGATCGTGACCTTGTTCTTGAAGAAGGTGATCTGCTAGCGGTTCGTTCTGCGGGTGCTTATGGCTTCGCGATGTCATCTAACTACAACACTCGTTCGCGTGCGGCTGAAGTGATGGTGGATGGCGATAAAACTCATTTGGTTCGTCAGCGTGAAGAGCTTACGAGTCTGTGGGAACTTGAAAACATTCTTCCGGAGTAATTTTAAGCGTTATGCACTTCCACTTTTCTAAAATGCATGGTTTGGGCAATGATTTCATGGTCGTGGACTGCATTACTCAAAATATTTTCTTTTCTCCAGATTTGATCCGTCGTTTGGCGGATCGTCACACTGGTGTGGGCTTTGACCAGCTACTTGTGGTTGAGGCTCCCTATGATCCAGAAACTGATTTCCATTACCGCATATTTAATGCGGATGGCAGTGAAGTGGAGCAGTGTGGTAATGGCGCTCGTTGTTTTGCACGATTCGTTCGCATGAAAGGCTTAACGAATAAGTACAGCATCAACGTGAGTACCAAGAAAGGTAAAATGGTTCTCAAGATTGAAGAGAATGACCTGATCACGGTGAACATGGGCATTCCTGAGTTCGAACCTGGCAAGATTCCATTTAAGGCGAAGCAGCCAGAGAAGACGTATATCCTAAGAACGGATGTACACACTTTATTCTGTGGTGCAGTAAGCATGGGTAACCCGCATGTGGTGACTGTTGTTGATGACGTCGACACGGCTGATGTGGATACCTTAGGCCCGCTTCTTGAATCACATGAACGTTTCCCTGAACGTGTTAATGCTGGCTTTATGCAAGTGGTTAATCGTGAAGAGGTTCGCTTACGTGTTTATGAACGTGGTGCTGGTGAAACTCAAGCATGTGGCAGCGGTGCATGTGGCGCGGTTGCGGTAGGCATTACTCAAGGCTTATTGGCTGAGAATGTAAAAGTTCGTCTACCTGGCGGTGACTTACACATTAGCTGGCAAGGCCCGGGAAAACCTCTGTTTATGACTGGCCCAGCAACGCATGTATTTGATGGTCAACTTTCTTGCTAGTAACGACCAAAAACAAATAGATTCATAAAAATAAAGGATAGGTTTTGTCTTACGTTGAAGCCGACGCACTCACCGCAGAAGTGGTCGCGGAATATTTACGTGATAACCCAGATTTTTTCCAAGACCGAAAAGATTTGGTTGATCGCCTTGCTATCAATAACGTTGAACAGGGTGCTGTTTCTCTGGTTGAGATTCAGCTTAAACGCCAACGTCATCGAATCGAAGAGCTTGAAGAAGAGATCACTGGCTTGATGTCTCTGGCTGCAAATAATGATAAAACCTTCTATGAATTTATGGATCTGCAAGCGCAAGTGCTGAAATGCAGTGACTTCATGCAGGTGATACAAGCCGTTGAACAAAAAGCGTTAGATCTTGGGCTTAAAGCGCATGTTCGAATTCTTTCGCAACCGGGTTTTTATCAACTTAGTGCCGAGGGTTACTCGAAGTTTTCGCTTAACCATTTTAATGGCAAAGATGCTTATCTAGGACGCCTGAGAAAAGCCGATAGACACGATTTGTTTGGTGATTATCCAGTTCCAGAGCTAGGCTCTTATGTAGTACTACCGCTTGCTAAGCAGTCTCCATTGGGCTTGCTCGCCTTTTCTAGTGAAGATGGCGGACATTTCCAACCCCATATGGATACGCTCTTTTTACGCCATTTAGCACTTGTTGTCGCTCATTTGGCGGACACCTTACCTTGGCAGATAAATAATGAGCCTAGAGCCCAAAATACCTCTTCCTAACAGCCTTCAAAAGCCACTTTCTCGCTTCTATGAATATCTCAGAAGCGAGAAGGGACTCAGCTTACACACCCAACGTAATTACAAACAACAACTTGAAACCATGGCCGGTCATTTAGTTACTCTAGGGCTAAAGGATTGGGGCCAGGTCGATGCGGCGTGGGTAAGACAACTTGCCAGTAAAGGTATGCGTGAGGGAATGAAAGCGAGCAGCATCGCAACTCGCTTGTCGTCACTACGCAGCTTCTTTGATTTCCTTGTGTTGCGTGGCGAAATGACCGCCAATCCAGCCAAAGGTGTCTCTGCACCTCGCAAGCAACGCCCTTTGCCTAAAAACCTCGATGTCGATGAAGTCGGTCAACTGCTTGATGTTAATGAGGACGATCCATTGTCTATTCGTGACCGGGCGATGATGGAGGTGATGTATGGTGCGGGGTTACGATTGGCAGAACTGGTCGGTATCAACCTGAAAGATGTGTTGGGTCGACAAGGCGAAATTCGAGTGATTGGTAAAGGCGACAAAGAACGCAAAGCGCCTTTTTCTGGTTTAGCTAAAGAGTGGGTCGATAAATGGCTCAAAGTCCGTGGTGAGTTGGCTTCACCGGGTGAAACCGCACTGTTTGTCTCTAAGCTCGGGACTCGTATTTCTCATCGAAGCGTGCAAAAACGTATGGAAGAATGGGGCAAGAAGCAATCTGTCGCGAGCCACATCAGCCCGCATAAACTGCGTCACTCCTTTGCAACGCATGTGCTGGAATCGAGCCAAAACCTTCGTGCTGTTCAAGAATTGCTTGGCCATGAAAACATCTCGACGACCCAAGTGTATACCCACTTAGATTTCCAACACTTAGCACAAGCTTATGATCAGGCTCACCCGAGAGCGCGTAAGAAGAACAAAGACTAGATTTAAGGGTTTATTATGCGAATTTATCGAGGGTTAAAGCCCATCAAAGCCATGACCTTTGACTTGGATGACACCCTGTATGACAACTGGCCTGTGATCATGAAGGTTGAGAAGGAGATGGCACAGTGGCTTTATCAAAAGCACCCAGTGTCGGCTTCTTTATCGCTCGAAGAGTGGCAGGGCATTAAGCAGCAAGTCGCATCTGAAAACCCAGCTTTGAAACATGATGTCACCGTGTGGCGTGAAACTCAGATTAAGAGTGGTTTGCTGCAATTGGGTTATTCTCAGCAGCAAGCAGAGCAAGCGGCTCGAGAAGGCATTGAGCATGCCTTGTGGTTGCGTAATCAAGTCGATGTGCCTGACGAAACACATCGAGTGATGACTGAGCTTAGCCAACGTATTCCTCTAGTTGCAATTACTAATGGCAATGTCGACCCGCACAAAATTGGCTTAGGGCTGTATTTTCAGTTAATCCTTAAAGCCGGCCCTGATGGCAGAGCTAAACCTTACCCAGATATGTTTGAAAAAGCTCAGCAGCACCTAGATTGTAATGCTGAGAATATTCTTCATGTTGGTGATCACCTCAAAACGGATGTCTACGGAGCCAAGCAAAATGGCTTCCAAGCATGCTGGTTTAATGACACTGGTTCCAATTTATACCACTCCCCGAAGGCGAGCCTGCTTCCTGATGTTGAAATAGACCAACTTAGCGATCTTATGCGACTAATTTAATGGCTAGGTAGGCTTATTGTGTCGCATTTATGATAGTGAATTGTTACATTAGTCGCCTATAAAAGCCTGATTAGGTTAGGATAATTGGCGACTACTTTTTAGCGATTCATTTCAGTCATAGCAGTGGTTGCGGGTTGTTACTTCACTCGATTTTGAACAAGGGTTGGCATGCAAACATTTACATTTCTCGCAAATACTGAGGCGTTATTTAGAGCTCAATTTGATCAGCGAGAATGGTGTGACAGCAAACAGTACCTTATTCAAATCTTCTCAGCTCAATCTTCAGATCTGGCTCGTCAAATCGCGAGTGTTGCCCTCAATCGCTTAAACAATGCGACGCTAATCGGTCAGAGTGCTCGTCATGTTATCTGTGACAACTGTCTTGAGAGTACATGTACTTTAGTCATCATCAGTGAGTTTAACGAAACCCATCTAACCTCTGCGGTTCAGCCGTTTACTGGCAATCCAACTCAAGACAGCCAAGCGCTTGCTTCTCAGCTAGGCCTAACCAAAGACACCAAAACCGTTATCAGCCTATGTGATCAGGTAGAAGGGCGTGATTACCCTATCTATAGCGCTTTTGAGAATTTGCCTTACGCCTTGCCGATCGCTGGTGGACTGTGTCATGAGAATGAATTTGGCCGTTGGGTTATGTATAACGAGCAAACCTACCAGCACGCCTGTGTTGCGGTGGCTCTGACTAACCCAAGATTGAAGGTTTGGTCGGACGCGTACTCTGAGTGGAACCCGATTGGGATGAAGCTACGAGTCACACACGCAGTTGGAAATCGCTTATACGCGTTGAATGACAAGCCGGCTATTGAGGTATTCAAACATTACCTTGCGGATGGCAAAGACCTTCCTTTTAGTCAACTGATGAGCTTTCCGCTTTATCGAGAGCTTGGCAGAAAGAAGGGTATCTCGACGCCTCTGCGTATTAATGATGATGGCAGTATCGAGTTTGATAGCCCTTGGCATGTTGGTGAAGAGGCGCAGTTTTGTTATAACCACCCCTCTTTGACCGCTGAAAAGGTACGTCATGGTGCCGAGATGCTTGCGATGCATCAGCCTGAATCGGTGATCATCTATAACTGTGTATCTCGACTTGAGTTTATCGACAGTAAACTTGAGCTCAAGCCATTTGAAGGGATAGTGAACACGTGTGGTGCCTACTGTATGGGGGAGCTATACCGTAATGAAGACCGTCAAGAAATACTGCATCACAGCCTGACTTATATTGCTATGCGCGAGTCTGACGAGATCAAAGAGTTTCATTGTGAAGACTTTCAGTGTGGCTCAACAGTGTCGCCATTACTTAACCTGGTCAGAAATGCAGTCGCTGATCTCGACAGTATGAATACTCAGATGGAAAAGAAGCTCCATCAACAAGCGCGTCGTTTAACCGAGAGCTATCGCATTGACTCACGCACTGGCTTGCCGAATCGTATCGTATTAAAAGAACGCCTCAATACGATTCTATTTAGTGAACACTTACTCACGTTAAAGCTAACGAACTTCCATCAAGTTAATGAAAAATACGGCTACCAAGTGGGTGACCAGTTACTGCTTGATCTGTCTAATCACTTTATCGAACGATTGCAGCTTCGTGTCGTGAAAGAGCCTCGCGTGAAGGTTGAGCTGTTCAGTATTGGTGTCGGAGAGTGGGCGATTATCTTTAATGCCAGTGTTGGTAGTGCGAGAATAAAAGAAGGTTTCGTTGAGTTCGCGGATGACATCGAACACATCAACTTTGAGCCGTATGGTTTGGCTGATATTGATTACCTGTCAGTTTCTTTGTGTGGCGGTTTTGCCAGTCGTTGTGATTTCTTAACCGACAGCGGTGACGAAATCTTATTGAAAGCGATCGAAGCTCGACGTTATGGGGTGCGGAACAATACCCACATCACCAATGCCAAAGACATCCAGGTGAGCGAAGAAGACCGCAAAGAGCAACTCGGTTGGCTGAGCTGTGTAAGTCGTGCGATTTTAGATCAGAACATCATCACCTACTCACAGCCGATTGTGGAATCGGGTACGCACGAAATGATTGGCCAAGAGTGTTTGGTCAGAATCATGGAGTCGGACGGTACCATTGTACCACCAGGAAAGTTCTTACCTATCATTGCTGATACGCACCTATATACGCGCCTTAGTCGACACATGATTAAGAGTACTATCGGCTACATGGCGGATAAGCAGAGCTCATTTTCTATCAATCTATCCCCACAAGATTTGTTGAGCGACAAGACGCTTGAGGTGCTCGAGGCTGCGATCAGTGGCATGAACGATCCCACTCGACTCGGTTTAGAGGTTCTCGAGTCAGAACAGATTAAAGATTATGGTCGCATGATTGAAGTGTGTGATCACTTCCGTGCACTCGGGGCGAGAATCATTGTTGATGATTTTGGTTCTGGTTATTCCAATATCGATGAAATCATTAAGCTTGAGCCGCAGATCATTAAGCTCGACGGGAGCTTGATTCGTAATATCGATAAAGACCAAAAACAAAGAAATATCGCCTCTCAGTTGGTTCGCTTATGCCAAGTGTTCAATGCCAAAACGGTCGCTGAATTTGTCCACAACCAACAAGTTTGTGAGATAGCAGAACAAATGGGTGTCGATTATCTGCAGGGTTACTACTTCGGTGAGCCTAAGCGACTGTTTTAGCTGTTAAAGCTTCCAGTATCAGTATAACTACTGACGATAAAAGTACTGCGCCGCCATTAATGACTGCTTTTTGGCGGAATGAATGATGTCTTACTAAGGTCACATTATTCATAGCACGATCGTAAGTATTCCGTGCAAGCCTTATCTATAATAAGCACAATAACAGATCATTAACGTAACGATTAATGTGAATATGCAGTCGACTTCTCTCCTGATACAAGACATTGAGCAAACCCAACTTGAATTGGAAAAGATAGATTTTCATCAACATGAAAGCCTACTGATTCAGGTGTTTTCGTCTTTCGAGAAAGGTTCTGTTTTGGCTGCCTGCCAAGTGATTCAATCGACATTCCCCAATGCCAAACTGATTGGTTGCAGCGCTAACCATTACATTAGCCAAGGTGTCATCCTACACCAAGGTCTTTATCTGATTGTTACCCGCTTTGACACGACGTCTTACTCCTGTGGTGTTGTCGAATATAGCGAACAACCATTGTCTGATAGCCACGCTATGTGGCAACAGCTTGAGTGCAATGATAATACTCAAAGCATCATTTGTTTCGCAGACCGCTTGCAGATAAATAACCGAGATCTATTTTCAGCATTTGAGCAGTCGAGGTATTCATTACCTATCTGTGGCGGTGCATCGACCATCACAGATAATGGGCGATGGGTGATGTTAGACGGCATTTGCTATGAAAATGCCTATGTGATGCTTGCGCTGCACAGTGTTGAGCTCGCAATCACAAAGGGTTACTTCACTGAGTGGAACCCTATTGGCCGGACTTTCCGAGTAACAGGTGCTCAAGATAACCGGTTGCTGGAATTGGATGGCATGCCTGTTCGCGAACTCTACAATCGTTACCTCGCTGATGGCTTCGAAGTGCCTTTTGAGCAACTGCATAACTTTCCGTTGATGGTCGGTGAGCCGAAAGAGCAAAACATTCACTTACCGCTCAAGGTAGCGGAAAGTGGAGAGATAGAATTCAGCGGCCAGTTCCAAGTGGGCGATGAGGTCCGGTTTTGTTATGACCATCCATCATTGACCCTAGAGCAAATACGACTTGGCGTGCAGCAGATCGCCTCTCATAGGCCAGAACAGTTCTTCATTTACAACTGCACATCTCGCATCGACTTTATCGATGGCAACCAAGAGGTAGAGGTTTTCCAAAAATTGGCCGACAGCTATGGCGTTTACTGCATGGGAGAACTTTATCAAGAGAATAGCCAACAGCGAATCTTGCACCATAGCCTCACTTACCTTGCGCTTAGAGAAGGCGAGGGTAAGGTGGTATTGCCATTAGAGACACAACCCGCGACCAATATATCCCCTCTGTTTTCATTGATTCGAAATGCACTGCTTGATGTCGATGACATGAACAACAGCATGGCGAGTAAGATTCAGCAGCAAGCTACTGCATTGACGGCGAGCTACCGAATTGATCACCGTACTGGCTTGCCCAATCGAAGTGTGTTGCGTGAGAAGCTGTCGAAGATGAGCAGTGACAGCCATTTGTTAGCTTTGAAGGTCACGACCTTTGGTCAGATCAATGAGAAGTACGGCTATCGAGTGGGTGACAAGCTTCTGCATGATTTGAGTGAGTACTTTCAAAAGGCGCTGTGGCAGTTCTTTGATGAGGGTTGTCAGCTTTACAGTATCGGTATTGGTGAGTGGGCGGTGGTGTTTGATAGCTGGGCGAGCCAAGAACATATTCATCAGCGATTTTCGGAATTTGCCGATCAAACCGAGCATGTAAATTTCGAGCCGACCGGTTTACCCGACATTGATTACTTGTCGGTGTCTATCTGTGCGGGTATAGCCAGCCGTCGAGATTTTCCTACTACCTCTATTGATGACTTATTGTTGAAGGCAATTGATGCGAGGCGCAGCGCAGTCAGCCAGAACAAACACTTAGTGAGCGCCAAGACGCTCATTCAATTGGAGAAGCATCGCCAAGAACAACTTGGTTGGTTGTCGTGCGTGAGTCGTGCAGTGCTCAATCAGAATATTGTGGCGTGTTCTCAGCCCATATTATCGGCACACAGTCATCAAGTAGAGAGCTACGAGTGTTTGGTTCGAATTGAAGAGGACGGTCAGTTGATTGCGCCGGGTAAGTTCTTGCCAATCATTGAAGGAACCCACCTCTACACACGCCTCAGTCGGCAGATGATAACGCGCACCTTTGATTTTATGAGTCAGCGAACCGATTCGTTCTCAATTAATTTAGCACCACAAGATTTCAGCAATGAGAAAACCATTCTTCACCTTGAGCAAGCGATCAAGAAAATCAGTCACCCACAGCGTATTGGCTTGGAGGTGCTAGAAACGGAACAAATTCAGGATTACGGTCGCTTGATCGAGGTGTGTAACCACTTCCGCGATCTTGGTGTGAATATTATTGTTGATGACTTTGGTTCGGGCTATTCGAACATTGATGAGATATTGAAGCTAGAACCACAGGTGATCAAGCTTGATGGCAGTTTGATTCGCAATATTGATAAAGATAAAAAGCAACGCAAGATCGCTCAGCAGTTAGTGAGCTTATGTCAGATTCTGAATGCTAAGACGGTGGCTGAGTTCGTTCATAATGAGCAGGTGTGTCGTATTGCCGAAGACATGGGGGTCGATTACCTGCAAGGCTATTACTTTGGTCAACCTCAGCGTTTGTTTTGATGGAGCGAGCGTTTCACGTGAAACACTGGTTGGCTCAATAACTAAAGTACGATGTAAAAAGGGTGAGCTTATGGCTCCCCCTTTTTGTTTTCAGTACCTGTCCCGTCCTGAAATGTGTTTATTGCCTTCCTACGCGCCTACTTAGTCTATTTGAGGGCGTGGCCACACTTGTCGGCGTGGAAGACTTTTAGATAATGTTGGTAGTAGTCATCAATGAGCTTGGCAGGTTCACTTTCACCTAAAGATTTGAGTAACTCAATACCCACTTCACAAGTACACAAGTGGCCGCTGTCTTGATTGCGGCGCAAGGTGTATGAAGATTCGCTGGTAATGTCGAGGTGAACTTGCGGAACAGCTTGTAACCACGAGCTCTTGTTAAGCATCTTCTTCGCTTCTTGCCATGTGCCATCCAAGATGATGAATAACGGCTTATGACTCTGGGCTTGGGTCACTACGGCTTGCTGACACTCGATACTTTGATCATTTGGGAATAACAGAAACGGTTGTCGAGTTTTATCTTCAAGCAGTGCGATTAGCTCAGCTGGTGGTGTTTTCCTTTGCCATACAAGGGACCGACACTGATCAAGGGATTGCTGAAGCAGCTTTCCGGTATTGGTATCGCGCGATAGTTCATTCTCATGAGTGAGCAGTACCAGATCGATTTGGCTTTCGACACTAGGTATAAGGTGACAAATACATTGGTGAGTGAAGCCACAACCAGGGCAAGCTTGTTGGTTACTCATGTTTACAGCTTCACTCCACTTTGTGCGGGTGAGATACCATCAGCAAACAACACCACGTCGCTGATATCAGCATCATCTGCAACTGGAGCGACACTTGGGTTTAGCGGATAGCTGACACCAGAGTATGAAAGTGTGTGTTTCGCAGCTGTTGCACCGCCGCCACTGACGTTGAAGATCAGATCCTGCCAGCCGTGGTTTTGCGATTTACCTAAGCGTATGTCGCCCTTAACCAGTGTCACTCGGCTATTGAAGCGCCAGTTATCTTGATGGTTTTCGAAAATCAGCAGTGTACAGCCACCAGAACCACACCAATCGAGTTGGGCAAACAACTCTTCTTTGCCGTCACCATTGAGGTCGTAGGTGAGCCAGCGATACTTAGTATCATCAGGTGAGCTGTTGTTGATCTTAAAATATTCGCGGATCGCTTGGTCAATTTTTGGATCAAGTTGATCGCTGGAGTTCACCTGCTTTGCGTTTAGATCAACGTTAGTGATGGTGTTTACTTGCGCTTGCGCACTCTTAGCTTCGAATAGCACCAGACCGCCATTGGCAATCGGATAGACCACGTTGCCCACTTTCTCTTTTTCAGCGACCAGCTTGCCATTATCGAGTGTGAAGATACGCTCGGAGATCAAATACTGTTGCTGATGGCGAGTCATCACCACTTGTACCTGATTTTGGTTCAGTTGTTGCCAGAAGCCTTGCTCAACAATAGAAGGGTCTCCATTGCTGTATGAATAAGTCGTGATAGCACTGTGGTCATCGTTGAGTTCAAGGTTGATAGAGAACCCTGAGTTTTGCGTTGAGCTAGCGAAGTAGAGTCCGCTCCAGTCCAGCGTTGGATCTTGGTTAGAGAGCGTCGCACAGCCATTGTAGCTGCTGTCGTTGAAGTTGAGCTTGGCTTCCCAGCCATAGATAGAGTCGCTCATGCCGTCGCTACAGCTTTCTTTGATCAGGTTGAGTTCGCCTTGCGCTGATTGACCTTCTAGTTGGTAGTCACGAGTGCTTGGAGTGGTGCGGCTGGATTCAATGCTGAGGATCTGTGGCTGTTCGCCCATCTTGGTGTATTTCAGCTGATCTTTATCAAAAGTCGCTGACCAGAATGGTTCATTGCCGAACACACGAGTAGAGCGCAAAGGTTGGTCACAACGATCAGGGTTCTCTGCAGTGAGGATATTGACTTGGTCAACCACGAAGCGTGCGGTGAAGTCGGCATTGTATCCAGTTTGGCTTGGTACCGTTAGGTGACCGATGAGCTCACCATACAAGGCTTGATAAGGTCTGGTCGCTAAGTCTTGAGCCTCGAGTGCTAGCTCAGGCGATAAGTCTAACCAGTATTGTTGCTGGCTACCGCAAGGGGTAAAGGTTCGGCTCTCATGGCCAACCACAACCTGACCACGCATGATGAAGGTTTGCGGTTGAATGCTCAGTGGCTCGTCCAAGGTTGCTGGTGGAACTTCAGGTTGTTGCGGCGTATCTGGCGCCGTTACACAACCTTGTAGCGCGAATGCGACTAACCATGTCACTGGGTTTTTCATTACCTTCATGTTATATCTTCCTCGAAGCAACCGTTAATTGGATTTATTATGGCATATTGGTTATTTAAAACAGAACCCGACACCTTTTCTATTCAGACTCTGAGAGTACAAAAAACCTCTTGTTGGGAGGGTGTACGCAACTATCAGGCTCGAAACATGATGCGTGATGACGTCAAGCTTGGCGATCTGGTGATGATATACCACTCATCATGTAAAAAAGTTGGCGTAGCGGGGATCGCTAAAGTAACCAGAGAAGCCTACCCAGACCACTTTCAATTCGATCCTGAGAGTGATTACTACGATCCTAAGTCTTCACCCGATAATCCACGTTGGATAATGGTTGATGTCGAGTTTGTGCGAGTGACTGAGCGCTTGATTCCCTTGGCAACGCTTAAAGCTATGCCTGAATTATCAGAGATGCCATTGGTGAAGCGCGGTAATCGCTTATCTATCATGCCGGTTACCGAACAAGAGTGGCAGGCCATCTTAAGCAAAGAAGTGCTAGGTTCTCGATAGCGTTAGAGAGAGCTTTTTACGTAAGGTTCAAAAAAGGCAGCCAGTTGGCTGCCTTTATGTTTTATTGGGACTGCTTAGAGTAGGTTCTTTTCTAAGTAGTGAGCAACGGCATCATCTGCGTTGCTGCCAATCACTTCATTGTCTGGCAGAGCTTTCATCACTTTTTCATGTGATGTGCCCATGATTAGGCCTTTACCCGCCATCGCCAGCATTTCAGCGTCGTTCATACCATCACCAAAGGCAACACAGTTATCCAGTGTCAGGTTCAATGATTTCGCAACAGCGTCTAAGGCGTGGCCTTTAGATACTTCAGCAGCCATCACTTCTAAGCACCAAGGTGTAGAGAAGGCGATGTTCAGTTTGTCGCCAAAAGCATCTCTTAGCTTTTGTTCAAACGTGACGAGATATTCGTGATCCTGATCTGGGTGTGTGAAGAAGACTTTCGCGATGCCTTCGCTTGGTGCGTTGTCAGCTTCAAAGCGTTTGTAACTAAAGCCAGATTCACTGTGGAACTTAGCCAGCATTTCATCTTCACGGTCTAGTAGCCAATCTTCATTCTGGTACATGTGAATAAAGAGGTTTGGATCTTGGCGAACGATATCAATAACAGGCTGAACGAGTTCCTGAGGTACGTTCTGGCTATACATCAATTGATCGTTCTGGTCATGCACACGTGCACCGTTTGATGTGATCATGTACGCCGGAATGCCTGCAATCTGACGAATACCCGCCACATCGACGTGGTGACGACCCGTAGCGAAGATGAAGGTATAACCTTGGTCGTGTAATTTCTTTAGCGTCAACTTGGTAAAGTCGCTTAGCTGATGGTTGGGAGCCAAAAGCGTACCATCTAAATCAGAAGCGACAATTTTCACGGAATCTTTAAGTGCAGGAATACTCATTTAACCCTCATTGCAAAATGCTGAATCAATATTGACGCTAGCCAACGCTAGAATCGTTTTAACTACAATATCTCTAGGTAGAAATTGTATGCCAAATTCATGCAAGAAAAGAGGGCAAAGCTCACTTACTTCTCTTCCTCTTTAGCGACTCTCTCTGCTGTCCGTTACTTTTCTTGTTGTCACGCTAACGCTAAGCAAAAAACTGAGTAATAGCCCCCAATGTTGGATTACGATACTCATCTTTCTCAAACAACACCTCATGTCTAGAACCTTCGATGACCTTAAATTGGCAATCCGAGTTGGTTTTCTTCAGCTTATTGATGAACTTCACTTGAGCATCGTTACTGACAATCTTCTCTTCCCCAGCTTGAATCAATAGTAGAGGGATTTTGATTTGGCGAGTTTGTTGAATCGCTTGCTTGGCTGCCATTAATCCTTGCCATACCCAGCGCGTACTTGGCCCACCCACCTGCAAAGAGGGTGACTCGTCATATAAGCGACGGAACCACTGATAGCGAACCTTGCTGTGGCTCAGTAAGTTGTTTTCGAAAGGCTTCGAGTAATACGCTTGCTGCCCCGGCGCGTAAACTGGCTTGGCGTGATATGCGGTAAGCACTTGTCCAACAATCATCGCGATAGGTTTTAGGTACCATTCAGTGTTGATGCCAAACATCGGCGCACACAGAGTGACCTTATCAAACGGATGGTCTGGATGAGTTTGTAGGTAGCGAGTCGCGATGGTACTGCCCATTGAATGCGCGAGCAGATAGCGATTGGAATACTTACTGAGATCAAAACTGGCAATGACGTCAGACATGTCAGATGCATAATCATCAAACTCATGAATGTGACCGATGTCAGAGTCTGTTACCATACGTTCAGACTGGCCTTGACCTTGGTGGTCAAATGAATAAACGTCATAGCCTTGTTGATAGAAATCATAAAAGAGTTCTTGGTATTTTTGGCAGCACTCGATACGGCCATTTGAAATAACAATCGCCTTGGTATGCGCCTCTGAAGTAAGGCTACACCAGTACAGCCTCTTTTTACCGGATGATGTTACATACCCATCTTTTCGTTGTTGCCAAAGGGTGGGGATCGGGTGTTTAATCGCTTGCTCGAATTGAGGTTCTTGCGTGTACGAAAACGGGGCGGCGCTGTGGTTTTCCATGGGAAATTACCTGAACTGGTGCATGTGAGAGCTTTATCGCTACTAATGTTGTTAGATTAAAGAACTAGTAAGGAAATGCAAATGGATACTCATGTTTGGCTTGCTTATGTCGTCACGGCGATTTTGTTCAGTTTGGCTCCGGGCTCAGGTACCGTTAACTCAATCAGTAATGGGCTAAGTTATGGCACTAAGAAGTCACTCGCGTCGATCGCAGGCTTACAGCTTGGCCTTGCATTTCACATCATGCTGGTGGGAGCGGGTATTGGTGCATTAGTCGCTCAATCTGCATTGGCGTTCACCATCATCAAATGGGTGGGGGTGGTGTATCTTCTTTGGTTGGGTATCCAAAAGTGGCGCGACAACTCTAGCTTAATGGCTTCTGAAGAAAGCTCAACGTTATCGAGTGGCAAGCTGCTAAGAAATGCGGTGCTGATTAACCTTACCAACCCTAAATCTATCGTGTTTTTGGTGGCTCTGTTCCCTCAATTTATCGATCCAACACAACCGCAAGCACCACAGTTATTAGTGCTAGGTGTGACGACGGTATTCATTGATAGCGTTGTTATGTTGGGTTACACCTCATTAGCGTCACAAATGGGACGTTTTATTCGTTCAGATCGCATAATGGGTAAGATAAATAAAATCTTTGGTGGTATGTTCATGGGCTGCGGCGCATTGCTGGCTGCCGCTAAAGCCTAGTGAAAGCAATAGAGTTATAGTTAAACCAATTAGAGTTATCAAGAAATGACCGCTACCTACGTTGCTCGACAACCTATCTTAAACCGAAACAAGAACACGCTTGGTTATGAGCTGCTGTTTCGTGACGGAGAAAGGAATGCCTATCCAGCGCATATAGAGTCTAATCGAGCAACGTATCGTCTGATTGTTGAGAATTTCTTGTCGGTTGGGCTTAATCCGTCGATCCCATCTTCACGTTGTTTTATTAACTTCCCGTATCAAAGCTTGATTCGTCGGCTGCCACTGAGCTTGCCGAAAGACAAGGTGGTGGTTGAGATCCTTGAAACCTGCCAACCGACCGACGAGTTATTAGAAGCCGTTAAAGAGCTCTACCAAGCGGGCTACATGATCGCCCTAGATGATTTTACTTCGACGCCAGAATGGGAACGTTTCCTCAGATATACGCATATTGTTAAGCTCGACATCATGCAGATGGGCTTAGACGAGGCGTGTGATTTGGTTAGGGCGCATCAAGGGAAGAAATTTAGCTTTCTTGCTGAACGAGTCGAAAACGAACAAGAATTCCAGCAAGCGAAAGAGGCGGGTTTTAAGTTCTTCCAAGGCTACTTCTTTAGCAAACCGGAAATCATCAAGACCAAGTACATCAGCCCTGAACAAGTGATTGCCATGGAGCTGTTCCAAGAAGTGTGCAAGCCGGATGTCGACTTTCAGCGTGTCGAGAGCATCGTCGCAAAGGATGTCGCTTTGTCTTATAAGCTACTGCGCTTTGTAAACACCATGTCGCCTCGTCTTGAGGTAACTATTTCGTCATTCCGTCAGGCCTTGGTTTACTTGGGGCAAGAGAAGCTGAAAATGTTTGTTTCGCTGGCGGTAGCGTCTTATGTTTCTGATAAAAAGCCGAAAGAGTTGTATGGCTTGTCTTTACAGCGAGCGCAATTTTGTCAGCGTATGTCTCGTTACCAAGCGTTTGAAGGGCACACTGAGCAAGCCTTTATGATCGGTTTGTTCTCGTTGCTGGATGCATTGCTCGACCTATCGTTAGAGAATTTAGTTGAGCAACTGCCTTTGTGTAAAAGCATCAAGGTGGCTCTGCTTCGTAGAGAAGGGCCATACGGTACCTTACTTGCGCTTGAAGAGAGCTTTGAACATGCCGATTGGCAACAGATTGATGAGCACTGCGCTGATTTAGGGTTAAGCGTGGATCAGGTCAAAACGGAGCTTACTGAAGCTCGCCGCTGGAGTCATACCGTGACCAACAAGCTCTGATGTTTATTCGTTAAACTTTTATGACAATTGAAACGCACGCCTTGACGTGCGTTTTTTTATAACTAATATATACGCATATCCATATATGAGTATGTAGTTATGCTTCCTCACCAATTTTTTAAATTACTGTCTGATGAAACGCGAGTGCGTTGCTTAATGATGATTGTGCGCCAAGAGTGCCTCTCTGTTGGTGAGTTGACACAGGCATTACAAGAAAGTCAGCCAAAGGTTTCACGCCACCTTGCGCAGTTGCGCTCAAACGGTATTTTGACTGACGTTCGCCAAGGGCAGTGGGTGTTTTACCGCCTGTCACAAGATTTACCGGGTTGGATGCTAAAGTTAATTGATGACCTTATCGCATCGAACTGTTTGAAAACTGAATACCAACAAGACATTGAGCGCTTAGAAGCAATGACTTCACGCCCTCAATGTTGCGTTTAATTGAATATTTTTAGATTCACCACTAGCTGAGAGAGCATACGATGACAGTTAAAGTAGGTATTAATGGTTTTGGTCGTATTGGCCGTCTAGCACTTCGCGCAGCATTCGACTGGGCAGAGCTAGAGTTTGTACAAATTAATGATGTAGCGGGCGATACCGCAACGTTAGCACATCTTCTAGAGTTCGATTCAGTTCAAGGTCGCTTTCACCACGAAGTAACTACAGAAGGCGATGAGATGATCATTAATGGCCAGCGCATCAAGACCACACAAGAGCGCGACATCGATGCGATCGATTGGTCTGGCTGTGATGTGGTTATCGAAGCGACAGGTGTTCACCGTAAGACATCTTTCCTAAACAAATACCTAGAGCAGGGCGTGAAGCGTGTTGTGGTATCGGCGCCAGTGAAAGAAGAAGGCATCGCAAACATTGTTGTTGGTGTGAACGACAATATCTTCGACCCAGCAGTACACAAAATCGTAACCGCAGCGTCTTGTACAACAAACTGTATCGCGCCAGTGGTTAAAGTGATCAACGAGAAGCTTGGTATCGAGAATGCGTCATTCACAACGATTCACGATCTAACCAACACGCAAACTATTCTAGATGGACCCCACAAGGACTTACGTCGTGCACGTGCATGTGGCATGAGCCTTATCCCGACAACAACGGGCAGCGCTAAAGCGATTGTTGAGATCTTCCCTGAGCTTGAAAATCGTATTAACGGCCACGCGGTTCGTGTACCACTAGCGAACGCGTCTCTGACAGATATCATCTTCGAAGTGAAGCAGGATACAACAGCAGAAGAAGTTAACGCGATGCTGAAAGAAGCGTCTGAGAACGAACTGAAAGGCATTCTTGGCTTTGAAGAGCGTCCGCTGGTTTCTATCGATTACAAAGGCGACCAACGCTCAACCACCGTAGATGCACTATCAACTATGTTAGTGGGTAAGCGCATGGTTAAGATCTACGCTTGGTACGATAACGAAATGGGTTACGCGACACGTACGGCTGAGTTAGTTCGTACTGTCGGCCTTTCTAAATAAGAATCTGGGGAAGACACAATGACACATCCAACGTGGCAACTAGACCTTGAGAAAGGTGCACTTATCCTGACTCCATGCCCAGGCACTAAAGACGCAGACCTAGATGCATCTCTAGCTCAACTTAAAGCGCAAGGCGCAGAAGCAATTGTGACGGCTTTAGACAGTGAAGAACTGGCAAGCAAGAATGTTTCTGAGCTAGGCGAGAAAGCACAAGCACTAGGCATGCAATGGTTCCAAATTGAAATCGAAGATGATTGTGCACCGGGTGCTGACTTTGCGCAGAAGTGGCAAGCAGCAAGCCCAGAGCTACATCAAGTTGTGGATAATGGCGGTAAGGTAGCGATGCACTGCATGGGCGGTTCTGGCCGTACAGGTTTATTCGCAGCTCATCTGCTTTTAGAAAAAGGCTGGGACCTCGATAAGATCGTTCAAGAAGTTCAGGCACTGCGTCCAGGTGCCTTCACTAAATCTATCCAGGTTGAGTACATTAATGGCGTAGCGAATAGCTAATAGTCATCAGTGTTAGACAGGGAGCTTTTGGTATCTGGAGTGTTGAACTTATCATGATCCAAAAGCTCTTTTTGTTTTGGTTGCAGAGATAGCATTATGTTTTCAAATCTAAGTAAGAGCGTTCGCCAATACATGTTGGTGACCTTCAACTACTGGAACTTCACCATTACTGATGGTGCACTTCGTATGCTGGTGGTTTTGTATTTTTACGACCTTGGCTACAGTTCGTTAGAGATCGCCTCGCTGTTCCTTTTCTATGAATTCTTTGGTGTGGTGACGAACCTAATCGGTGGTTGGTTGGGCGCACGTCTTGGCCTCAATAAGACCATGAACATTGGTTTGGGGATGCAAGTTGTCGCCTTGGGTATGCTCGCGGTGCCAACGGCGATGTTGACTATTCCTTGGGTAATGGCGGCGCAGGCCTTGTCTGGTATCGCTAAAGACCTCAATAAGATGAGCGCCAAGAGCTCAATTAAGACCTTAGTGCCGGATGAGCAGCAAGGCGCGCTGTATAAGTGGATTGCAATTCTGACAGGCTCTAAGAATGCCCTGAAAGGTGCAGGCTTCTTTATTGGCGGTTTACTGCTTTCAACGATTGGCTTCCAATATGCAGTGCTTGCGATGGCAGCTGTGCTGACTTTGGTCTTCATTGGCAGTGTGCTGAGCTTAGAAGCGGACATGGGTAAAGCGAAAGCCAAGCCTAAGTTCAAACAGATCTTCTCTAAATCTGAATCCATCAACATCCTATCTGCAGCTCGCATGTTCTTGTTTGGTGCTCGTGATGTGTGGTTTGTGATTGCTTTGCCAATTTATCTCGGCAGCGTGTTTGGTTGGGATCACTCATGGGTTGGCGGTTTCTTAGCGGCTTGGACTATCGCTTATGGCTTTGTACAAGGCATAGCGCCGAAGATTACGGGTAAAGCTCAGGGTAAGGTGCCAGATGGGCATGCCGCGCTGTTATGGGCTGGTGCGTTGGCTATCGTGACCGCTGCCATTGCTTATGCGGTACAGATTGGTTGGCAACCAGAGCTAGTTATCGTGGGTGGTTTGATGGTGTTTGGTGCTATCTTTGCGGTGAACTCATCACTTCACTCATATTTGATTGTGAGTTATGCGAAAGGCGATGGCGTTTCTCTTGATGTCGGTTTCTACTACATGGCAAATGCGATGGGCCGTTTGATTGGCACGATATTGTCGGGCTTGGTATTCCAAATGGCAGGTTTGTCTGCGTGTTTGTGGGTTTCCTTCGCATTCTTAGCGATAACGACGGTGATCTCTCTGCGTTTACCTAGGATACCGCAAATCTCAGCAGCATAAGCTTCAGCCGCATGAGCTAAATTCGCGATAAGCATCTCCTTTAACACTAAGCTGACTTGGTATTTATTCCGGTCAGCTTTTTTATTGCTATAGTAGAATGATTGAATATTAATCAGGCATTTACATGAAGCAGCGAATTCTCTTTTTTGATTTAGCACGATGTGTCGCGGCCGTAGCGGTTATCGCGATTCATGTTTTGGCGCCTTATCGCAATGAGTTAGGAACCGTTCCTTTCGGCGAATGGTTAACAGCAATCAGCGTCAATGGCTTCAGCCGCTGGGCTGTACCTGTCTTTATATTGATAACGGGTGCTTTGATGTTAAGCGATCAGCGCCCGTTTGACGCTAAGTACTACCTCAAGCGACGCCTAGGCAAAGTATTGATACCTTTCATCGTTTGGTCGCTTTTCTATACCTACCTATCTGGTTGGTCTGCGATGGGCTTTGATGCCGACGTCAGTTGGGACGTGTTGCTCAATAGCTATCATCATTACACCTATTACCACCTCGGTTTCTTCTATTACTTTATCCCGCTCTACTTTGTGATTCCGTTCTTGCAGATCATGGTCAGAAAGTACGGTGATAGATCGGTCTATGCCTTTACGGCGGTATGGCTGCTCACAACATTACTGTTCTTACTGAGAATCGACGGTCCTTGGAGCCACGAATTGTGGCTGTACACCGGTTACTTACCATTGGGATACTTGCTGTATAAGATTGTGCCACTTAACAAGGTGACAGTCGGCGTGAGTGTGTTACTGGGTGGGTTAGCGTTACTAACCACGGTTTACATGGTAGTTGATGCAAGCTTGGTAGCAGAAGAGTACACGGTGGGGCGCTGGTTATCTTACAAGACGTTGAATACGGTATTAGCAGCGAGCATGGTGTTTATGCTGTGTCGTTATTACGGAGAAGGATTATCTGAGAAAAGTAACCAAGTGGTTGGCTTTATCAGTAAGCACAGTTTAGGTATCTACCTGCTGCATCCTATCTTCTTGTGGCCAATGAAAGAGTTTGGTTGGTACCAGGGACACCCTGCGTGGGTTATCCCATTATGGATTGTGATCAGTGGCGCAGGTGCGCTTTGGATGAGCTGGATGGTATCTAAGTCTGAGAAAACGCGTTGGTTATTGCCTTAGTCGTTAATACTAAAGCCATTAGTTATTATCGCTGATGGTCGGTTTTTGATGAATCGTTGAAGCGGCTTACGATTAGCGTTTCAACGCAAAGTGTAAGAACTTATCGCCTTGGTAGGTTAAGGTTCCTTTGTCGCCGGGGTTAAGGGCGTGGAAATAGTGGATTCCGACTTGGAATTCGCGTTTCGGACCAACCACACCACGTTGAACGTAAATCCAGTACTCTTGATCTTCTTGGCCAGGTTCTGCGTCAGGAAGGTCGATGGATTGTTTGTCTAACACCGTGACATTCACTTTCTTCTCTGGCGCATTTTCACCTTGCGAGTGTTTTCGATAGAAACCAATAAATACCCAAGCCGCTAGAGCAGCGAGTGCAAAAATGGCAAAAAAGAGTGAATTAGGCATATAACCTCCATGTAGTCGTGATGGTTATTCTAGTCTTTCAGGCAATAGGGATATGTGTTTAAAGCCGTTATTCGTGAACTGTTGTAAGCCAAGCTGATTATTTTTCGGCGGACATCACATTTAATGGCCAGTTTGGGATAAAGCATTGTTATTTATTGTCTCTTTCTCTCGTAAATAACAGTGATTTTGTATAAGAATAGGGAAATGCTCGACTAGAATTATAGTGTGGAGTGGGAGGGCCAAGATGACCGATATTGAAAAAGTGGTGACAAGAACTCGCAATATAGAGAAATTATTGAGGCTTCAATATCATGCCGAAGGCGAAGGATTGCATGAGCTTGTAACAAGCTGTGAAGAAAGGCTACCGCACGATATGGTGAGCAAGCTGCGTTATATCGCAACGTGTCGTAACAAGGTAGTCAATGAACATGAGGCTAAGTTGGAAGACCAACATAAGTTCATCATGATGTGTAACGACTGTGAGAAGGAGCTGACTCCACGTAGTGGTCGTTTTATTTGGCGAGTTGCGATCTTACTAATGATGGCAATGACTTTGGTTGCCGCAGGTTTCTATTATGCGAACTGGGATGTGCTAACACTGCATCTGTTTTCGAAATGAAAAAATTGAACAAAAAAAGGGACGCTCATGGCGTCCCTTTTTTTATCTGTAACTTGCTTAGTACATCATCGGTAGTGTCATTAGACCTACAACTACCGCGATCATTACAAGTCCTTGTCTTTGCGAAGATGAAATCATAACACTACTCCTAAATTTGGTTGTCTCTCGCTATGTTTTAAAGAATAGCACTACTTATGGCTTTAGATCAATAATTACTTTCGAAAGCTTTAAAAGTAGTAGAAAACTATGAGTTTTTTGCTTGTTTGAGTGTATTTAACTGTGTTTTATGGTGTGTTCTTATTTTGTTCGTTGTGATTTATGTTTGTTCTAATTTGGTTTAACCTGTTGTTTTTCAATGGTTGTTTTGTGTAATTTATATTGTTAAAGGTTGTTAAACTGTATTAATAAGGGTTGGCGGTGGCTAGGTTTGTTTTGGTTGATTTTTTAAGTTTTCGACTTGGTTTTTGTGGCGGTTTTTACCGGGGGCTTGAAATAACCTGACAAAACTGGGTTCTAAAAAAGAAAACTGGCTACTTTACAAGTCTAGGGTTGGTCGGAGTTTTTATTTCCCTATTAAGCTTGAGTTTGTTTGTTTAAGTTATTGTTATTGTTTGCTTTAAATGTATTGATTTTAATTTTTTAAGTGTGGTATTTGCCGGAATTTGGCCAGTTTTTATGGAGCCAATAGGTTAGAATTGACCAAAATTCAAGTATGGCGACTCTAATGCCAGTTTGAATAGGTTTTATGATGATTTGCTCTAGTTTTAAACGAATAGTCATTGTCACTGTGGTAATTGTTACGACTTCAATCTAAAGAGACTCTTTTTAGTGGAAGCGTAATCAAGATCCAATTTTGAGGGGCTGAGGCTTTACATCAACACTCGTGTGCCTAGACTGGCGACGATTTAAAGCAATAGGGCAAATGGTATGTGGAGTTGGTTGGCGGTTTCCTTGTCTGGTATCGGAGCAATAGCAGGAACGAAGCATGGACATATCGGTCAGGCCTTATCGTATAAGGTTTTTACCTTTGTATTATTAGCGACCATTGCTTTAACTCAATCTGTCGTTGCTGATTTTACCTATTGGGTCGTTGCTGGGTTGGCGGTTTCTGCGATCGCAGATGTCTTACATACTGTTACTCAAAAACGTCCTCTGCATTTTGTTTGCTTCTTGCTGGCTCAGCTCTGTTACAGCAAAGCATTTTGGTTACAGCTATCAGGAGAAATGGTCTGGTGGTTGTTCGCACTCCTGTTAGCGGCTTGTGTCGTTGCTTTCTTCTTACTTCTGCCTCGCTTAGACAAACTCGTCTTTCCTGTGGTTATCATGGGTATCGTGCTTATTCAGCTTGCATGGGCTTCTGGTGAGCTCTGGTTGCTTGATCCTCAACTGTCGCATGCGGTGGGTTTTGCTGGTTGTGCCGTGTTGCTGCTTTCTGCATTAGCATACGCGCTAAACTTCTATCGTAGCCCCATTAAGGGTGCCTACTTTTGGGTGACGGGCAGTTACTTTCTGGCTCACGCTCTCATTGTTGCTTCCCTTACCATTTAGGGTAGAGCTAGCTTAACTCTGAGCTACATCAAGGCAGCTAAGATGAAAGTAGGTAATCTACGTCTACTTCATTAAACATGAGATAGAGTTATGACTACCGAAATTCATGCACACAACGTTTTAAACCTACTGAGTGAAAAGCCACTGACTTGTGAAGAGTTGACGCAAGAGCTTGCTCAAACTTATGGCGCAGAAGCTCGTTTCCATACCTGTAAGCTGAACGGCCTGGATTTAGATGGATTGCTGAAGTTTTTCCTGAAGATGGAAAAGGTCGTAGTTATTGATGACAAGCTTTGCACTAATCGCGAACGTGTGTGTAACCACTAACTCCCAGTGACTTGGTTTCAGAGCCTTTTGGCTTTTATAGATTAAGAAGAGTGGATGCTATGTTTCGGCTTCACTCTTTAAATTCTCTTTTTACTTTTCTCCTTTCTACTTTTCTATTTGCTCTCGCAAAATTCCCTTCTAATTAGATAAGTTAATCCTTTTATTACTGCGTTCGAAAATCAATGTTGAGGCTGCTATACTCCGCGCACTTACGCTTTTCGAGACAAACTTATGGAAATTTTATCTGCAGCAACCATGCTGTTTCTTATTATGGACCCGCTTGGCAATCTACCAATCGTGCTCTCTATCCTTAAGCATATTGATCCGAAGCGTCGTCGTATTGTTCTTGTTCGTGAACTGATGTTTGCGCTGATTATCCTGCTGTTGTTCTTGTTTGCTGGTCAAAGCATTATGAACTTCCTGCATGTGCAGCCTGAAACCTTGAGTATCTCTGGCGGTATTATTCTGTTCATCATCGCGATTAAGATGATTTTCCCAAGTGCGGGTAGTATTACTGGCCTCGCGGCGGGTGAAGAACCGTTTATTGTGCCGATGGCGATCCCAATGATTGCTGGCCCTTCAGTGATTGCGGCATTAATTCTGTTGTCGACACAGCACCCTGACAACATGTTAGAGCTTTCAGCCGCGGTGATGTTGGCTTGGGGCGCTACCTTCTTCATTCTGATGTTTAATGGCTTCTTCCTGCGAGTGTTGGGTGAGAGAGGCCTTAAAGCCATCGAACGCTTGATGGGCTTGTTGCTGGTTATGCTGTCGACGCAAATGTTCCTAGATGGTGTGAAAGGCTACATGGGTTAACATCAGTATCATCGCTGAATAAAAAACGCCGCTCAAATGAGCGGCGTTTTTGTCTCTACTGTTTCTGTCATGATGTTTTCTGTAGCTAAGCGTTTTATATCTGAGCTTAAGCTTGATTACATCATGTGCTTGCGTCGGATATCGAGTAGGGCAAAGACACCGAAAATCAATATTGACCACTTCTCCCAACGTGACATTTCGATCTTGTCGCCGAAAGCACCGATAAAAATCAGCATCTGCAGGCCGTGCATGAAGAACAAGAACGCTGTCATGATATAAAGCGCAATCGCCGCATTACCCGGGAACGGGTAGAAAATATTTACGATTAAGATAAACCAAACAAAGGCGATGGCTGCTTTTGCTAGTGGAAGCAAGAACTTCATTCAATAACTCCTATTCTTCAGTGATTCGATTGAACAGTCGGTAACTTGACTGTCCGGTAGTCTTATCGCGATGCAACTCCCAGTTCTCTGGCATAGCTTCGAGTTTCAGCTCTTTCTCTGTCTCGACGTAAATGATGGCATCGTCTGCAAGCCAACCGTTACTCTCAAGCAGTTGTACTGTTTCTGCCAATAAGCCTTTACGAAATGGTGGATCAAGGAAAACCATATCGTAAGGGGTGCCTGGCTTCTTAAGGAAAGAGATAGCGTCAGTATTTACAACATTGATGTTGTCTGCTTTGAGCTCTTTCGCGTTATCAGAAAGTTGTTTAGCAGCCTTTTGGTTCATTTCGAGCAGCGTCACCATTTTTGCTTGGCGAGAAGCTGCTTCAAAACCTAAACCGCCAGAACCGGCAAATACATCCAAGCAAGTTGAATGTGGGATATCTTGAGCCACCCAGTTAAAGAGTGTCTCTTTTACTCGGTCAATGGTTGGGCGTAATCCTTCTAAATCATGGACGGGCAGTTTTCTACCTCTCCATGAGCCACTAATAATTCGAACAAAGCCTCCGGATGGCTTTTTTTGTGATGTGTTTTGCTGGCGACGTCTTACCATAGATTTTTTGACCGCTAATAAAGTGATACTATACCGAGCCCAATTTAAGTGGGTTCGTGTATTAAATAAATTTGCAATGACAAAGTGTATCAAGCTAAAAGCAAACTTATCACTGCTTTGTCATTTTTCTTTACTATTCGTTTGTACAAGCTTGTATTGTATAACAATAGCAAAGAGTCGACGTGTATTAAGTCAATACAGCTAATTAGTAGATCTAGGAAACTCCTCTGATGACGGAAAAAAAGAAGCGCGGATTATTATCGTGGCTTGGTTTTGGTGAAGAAGAACAAAGCCCAAAAACTCAGAATGAAGCGAACGTAGAAAGCGTTGAAGATCAAACTGAAGTTGAATCACAAGTTGAGGCTGAACAGGTCGCGCCTGAAGCTGAAGTCGCTAAGCCAACTGCATCTGAGCAAGCGCTTGAAGAAGCTCAACAAGAACAGCAACCTGTCGCAGCAGAAGCAGAAGCAGAAGCAGAAGCAGAACAGGAAGAAGTGGTTGTTCCTCAAGCTAAGGTTGAAGAAGTACAAGAGAAGCCAACAGAAAGCTTCTTTGCTCGCCTTAAGCGCAGCCTAAGCCGCACTAAAGCAAACATCGGCGCCGGTTTCTTCGGTCTGTTCAAAGGCAAGCAAATCGATGAAGATCTGTTTGAAGAGCTAGAAGAGCAACTTCTGATCGCTGATGTGGGTATGAATACCACGGTTAAGATCATTGAAAACCTGACAGAAAAAGCATCTCGCAATGACCTAAAAGACGGTGAAGCGCTTTATGGTCTGCTCAAAGAAGAGATGGCAGACATCTTAAGCCAAGTAGAACAGCCACTGGTTGTTGATACCACTAAAACACCTTACGTTATCTTAATGGTTGGTGTGAACGGTGTAGGTAAGACAACTACGATCGGTAAACTGGCAAAACAATTCCAAAATGAAGGCAAGAAAGTGATGCTAGCGGCGGGTGATACCTTCCGTGCTGCAGCCGTTGAACAGCTTCAGGTTTGGGGTCAGCGTAATGATGTGCCGGTTATCGCTCAGCACACAGGTGCGGATAGTGCGTCTGTTATCTACGATGCGATTGAAGCAGCGAAAGCACGTGGCGTTGATGTTGTGATTGCCGATACAGCGGGTCGTTTGCAGAACAAGAGCAACTTGATGGAAGAGCTGCGTAAGATTGTTCGTGTAATGAAGAAGATTGATGACTCTGCACCACACGAAATCATGCTAACGCTCGATGCCGGTACGGGTCAGAATGCTATCAGCCAAGCGAAACTATTCAGTGAAGTGGCTCCAGTAACCGGTATTACACTGACTAAGTTAGATGGTACGGCGAAAGGTGGCGTAATTTTCTCAATTGCTGACCAGTTCCAGATTCCAATCCGCTACATTGGTGTGGGTGAAGGTATTGATGACCTGCGCCCATTTGAATCTAAAGACTTCATTGAAGCACTATTTAGCCGCGAAGAGTAACGCGAGTAGCAAAGTGGTTTATCCTTAATCTGCTACCGTTTTTAAATTTGATATTAGTGATCGTAAGAGGAATTTTCGGTGATCAAATTTCAGCAAGTGAGTAAAGCCTACCGAGGTGGAAGACAAGCGCTCCAAAAAGTGGACTTTCACCTGAAACGTGGAGAGATGGCTTTTTTGGGTGGGCACTCTGGGGCTGGTAAAAGTACCTTGCTGAAGTTGATCTGCGCGATAGAGCGTCCAACCGATGGACGTGTCTGGTTCAACGATCACGATATCACTCGTATCCCAGCCAAAGACATCCCTTTCTTACGCCGTAATATTGGGATTGTTTTTCAAGACCATCGCCTGCTGATGGACCGTTCGATTTTCGATAACGTCGCTCTGCCTATGCGTATTGAATCTATTTCTGAAAACGAAATAAAACGCCGAGTCAGTGCTGCGTTGGATAAGACAGGCTTATTAGATAAAGCCCGTTGTTTGCCAAGCCAGCTTTCTGGTGGTGAACAGCAACGTGTGGGCATTGCTCGGGCTGTGGTGAACCGTCCAACCCTACTGCTTGCGGATGAGCCGACGGGTAACCTAGACCCTGAATTATCTAACCGTGTGTTGCGATTATTTGAAGAGTTCAACCGCGCAGGTGTGACGATCATCCTAGCGACGCACGATATCGGGTTAGTGAACACTCGCCCTCAGTACCGCCATCTTGAATTAAACCAAGGATTTTTGAGTGAGGTTGAAGACTATGGCCGCGAATAAGCGCATCAAAAAACCTCAATCTAATCGAGCAGCAAACCGCGCTTCAAGCGACGGCTTCTTTGTTGTTCACTGGAAACAAGCCAAGTCATCGTTCTCGCAAATGTGGCAGCGCCCGTTAGGCAACTTGCTGACCCTTGCGGTGATCTCTATGGCGTTGGCGATGCCAGCTTGTTTGTACCTGTTGGGTAAAAATGTGGGTGAAGTAGCGCAAGATGTCACTAGCCCGTCACAAATAAGTGCTTATGTAGAGGATGGTATTCCTGAGCCACGAGTAATGGTGCTCAAGGATGAAATCGAAAGTTGGGATCAAGTTGAGCTGGTGGAGTACATATCTCCGCAGCAAGGGCTTGCAGACCTCAGCCAGTATTCTGGTTTTGAAGACGCCCTAACTATCCTAGATGATTATTCACTGCCAGGTGTGCTGGTGATTACGCCAAGCGTACACAGCGATACCTTAATTAAAGAACTGGCAGGCACAGTTAAACAACAAGAATTAGTAACCGATGTTCGCCTAGACGAAGATTGGTTAGCTCGATTAGATGCGATCAAAGCACTCGCGGCTGTCATCGTGATTACCTTAACGGTATTGATGTTGGGCGCGGTATTTCTGATTATCGGCAATACACTACGATTTAATGTGTTGGCGCATAAAGAAGAGATTCAAACCATGAAGCTGATTGGTGCGACCGACAGCTACATTCTTCGACCATACCTTTATGCTGGGATGTGGTTTGGCGTATTAGGTTCGATTAGCGCTTGGGTAATGACGGCATTAATTACCGTATTACTGAACAGTGCAGTGGATGACTTGGCTCAGTTGTATGACAGCCACTTCCGCTTAATTGGCCTGAGCTGGGATGAATCTTTACTGCTTTTGATCGTCGGAACTCTGCTTGGTAGTGTGGCTGCGAAGCTTTCTGCACAGCGTCACCTAAAAGAAATTGAACCAGTTTAGGTGAATAGAGTCATATTTAGACGAAAAATAGGCACTTCTTAACCAGTTTTTGCCTTGTATAGACGAATTGATTATGCATAATTACTTCCCCCTCCTTGAAACCTGTTCATTTTAGGTTCAAGATTGTCGGGTTTTAATAGATGTATTACTCCAGATCAGAGATTGATGAGGAACCGAATGGCAAACCAAGCGTATCAAATGGCTTTAGTCACACAAGATAGTTTAGATAGCTATATCCGCTCAGCGAACAGCTACCCAATGCTGACACCTGAAGAGGAACGTGGACTTGCAGAGCGATTACATTACAAAGGTGAGATCGATGCTGCGAAAGGCTTGATCCTTTCCCACCTACGATTCGTGGTGCACGTCGCAAGAGGCTACTCTGGCTACGGGCTGCCAATGGCTGATCTCGTCCAAGAAGGTAACATCGGCTTGATGAAGGCTGTTAAGCGCTTCAATCCAGAAGTTGGTGTTCGATTGGTTTCTTTCGCAGTTCACTGGATCAAAGCTGAAATTCATGAATACGTTCTGCGTAACTGGCGCATCGTTAAAATTGCGACAACTAAGGCACAGCGTAAACTGTTCTTTAATCTTCGTAAGTCTAAAAAGCGTTTAGGTTGGTTTAATAACGGTGAAGTTGAGACAGTTGCTCGTGAACTGGGCGTTGAGCCTTCTGAAGTTCGTGAAATGGAATCTCGCTTAGCGGCACAAGACGCGACGTTTGAAGCGCCCATGGACGATGACGACGGCGGTTCTGCTTACACAGCTCCAGTTTACTACCTAGAAGACAAAGCATCAGACGTTGCTGAAACGGTAGAAGCGGCTAACTGGGAGTCACACACCAATAATCGCCTAGGACTCGCACTAGCAAGCTTAGACGAGCGTAGCCAACACATTGTTCGCTCACGTTGGTTAGACGACAACAAAGCAACCCTGCAAGACTTAGCGGATACCTACAGCATTTCTGCAGAGCGTGTTCGCCAGTTAGAAAAGAATGCGATGAAGAAATTGAAGCAAGCCGTTGGCGATTTCTAATAGCATCTAGTTTCTATTAGCTTCAGAGCTAGCAAATAACTGAATTTTGAAAAGGCCGAGATCGAGAGATCTCGGCCTTTTTATTTTGGATCGATTTCTCAACTTTTGCGATCGAAATTTGCAAAATGATTTTGTGGATAACTCTGTGAGAAGTTTATTCGTCAGCTGTCTAAAAGCAGGGTGTAGTAAGGCTTTGACGGGGTTTTTCGAGTGGGGATATTTTTCAGTTAACCCACAGTTAGATCAGGATCCTTACTACATGTTGTGGATCTATTTTTAAAAAGGCACTTTATTCACGCAATTCACAGATTTATCCACAAATGGTGTAAAAGTGATCGCTGGTGGATAACCTTATTAAGTGGATGTGAATGTTAGCCTTGGGATAGGTTACAATGGCAGCAAAGTAAATCAGTATAAAAGAGAAAGTCATGGACCAGTTTAAACATATCGATGTTAAAGGCGCTCAAGCCCTCATTGAACAAGGCAACGCTCGACTTGTCGATATACGTGACCCGCAGTCTTTTGCGGTTGCCCACTCACAAACAGCCTACCACCTGACTAACGATACGATGGTGTCGTTCATGGATGAGGTTGAGTTCGAACAACCTATCTTGGTGATGTGTTACCACGGTATTAGCAGCCAAGGTGCAGCACAATATTTAGTGAACCAAGGCTTTGAAGAGGTATATAGTGTAGATGGCGGTTTCGAAGCTTGGCACCGTGCTGAGCTTCCTGTGATTGCTGGTTAATTACCTTTATCGCTCCAAGCATCTCTCATAGTATGAATAGGAAGTACCAATGATTAGATTGATGGTGTTAGACAACCCACGTCTTGCTCAAGCATTTATTGATTATATGGCGTCTCGTCAGATCCCTATTCAGATGTCTCCTGAGGGGGAAGGGCGTTTTGCGCTTTGGCTTATTGATGGTCAATTTCAAGTTGAAACCGAAGCTGAGCTCAATCGCTTCTTGTCGGAACCCAATCATAAGCGCTATCAAGCGGCGTCTTGGGACATGGCAGAGACCAGGAAGAGCAACTTTCATTATCACATACCAAGCTTCATGGGCATGATAAAAGCCAAAGCAGGCCCTGTGACACTCAGTATCATGCTGGTATGTGTGGTGATTTTTGCTCTGCAGCAGATAGGTTTCGGGCAGGCGATTTTTAACGCCTTACATTTCCCTGCGGTTGATGGGCAGCAATGGCAATTATGGCGCTGGCTCAGTCATGCTGTTTTGCATTTCTCGGTTATGCACATCGCATTCAACATCTTGTGGTGGTGGCAACTGGGCGGAGATATTGAGAAAAAGTTAGGTGGTCTTAAGTTACTTCAGATCTTTGCCGTATCTTCAGCGCTTTCTGGTGCCGGACAATACTGGGTCGAAGGGGCGAACTTCGGTGGTTTATCTGGAGTAGTGTATGCCTTGGTTGGTTACTTATGGGTTGTCGGAGCAAAGGCGCCGCAACTCGGTTTAGGTATCCCAAGGCAGATCGTTGGCTTTATGTTGGTGTGGTTAGTTCTTGGGTACATGCAGCCATTTATGGCCATCGCTAATACCGCTCATTTGGCAGGTTTAGTCGCAGGTGTGATTATCGGCTTTATAGATTCAATGAAAGCGCCGAAATCGGCAACAAGCTAGCGCGTTAGTTACCGAGAATCGATAGATACAAAAAAGCGGCCAGATGAGCCGCTTTTTTATTAGGATTCGTTTTTACATCATTACTGATAAAGGTATTTGGTAAACAGTAAGTCAGCAATCAGGGTTTTGCCCGTCTCAGGCAGAAGAATCTTGTTGAGGTGTTCAACCAAAGTCTTTCTCAAATCTTCACGACCAGACAGAGACTTAATCGTTTCTTCGTTTTGTTTACCAAGTAATTCAATCACGGCATCGCGGATTAATGGTTGGTGATGCTCAATGGCAGCTAGGTCATTGCTGTTCGCAACCATAATATCGAGGCGAACCTGAATGTAGCCCAGTTTTTTACCTTTAGTGTAAAAATTGGTGGTCAGGTCTGGCTCTAGCGTGAAGTAGGCTAGTTTGGGTGCCAATTCCTCTTCAGCGAAACTTGATGCTGAAAAGAGTAGGGTAATCGCAAGAATTATTTGGGCTACATAACGTTTGTGCATATTTGTGACTTTTCTTTAGTTTATTCGCGATATTCGAAACGCATTAGTCTTGTTACAATGAGCGGTCTAAATCTAAATACGTTTACAATTCGAAGAGCGCTTTAATTTTGTTCGAAAGTTGAAGCTTTATTGTACGTGTAAAGTCACCTATTGAATACTAGTATGAATCAGCCAATATCGCTGTATCTTAATTCGTTAATGAATGTAGATTGGCAAAGTACAGAAACATTTGATTTTCCTAATGAAACCACCAAAGAGTGGCTTATGGAGCAAGGTTCTCTTTCCCGCAAGTTGGGTAAGAGCTGTCAGCACCTGTCTGTTGAGTTGCTTCATAATCAAGTTGTAGAACGCTCAAGACTACAACAAGACGAGGAACATCTTTTATCATCGTTTGATTGCTTACTGCGTAAAGTGATTTTAAAGGGTGATGATGAACCGTGGGTGTTAGGTCGAACCTTGATTCCCCGAGTCACGCTAGAAGATCATCAGCACTCTGACCTTTCTCAACAAGGTAATGTCCCGCTTGGATTGACCGTTTTCAGTGCTGAGAACGTGGAGCGAGATGCGCTGCAAGTCGGTTGGGTTATCGTGGGCGATGAGCAATTACTCGCACGTCGTTCTCGATTATGGATGAACCATAAACCGATGCTTGTGGCTGAACTGTTTTTACCAACATCACCCATTTACTCTAAGGAGAGTGTGTAAATGCTTGCCACCAAAGCGAAGGCGTATTGGCAATTAACGCGAATGAATCGCCCGATTGGTACCCTGTTACTTCTTTGGCCGACCTTGTGGTCACTGATTATCGCCGCACAAGGTATGCCTGATTTTGATGTCTTGGTTGTTTTCGTACTCGGTGTGGTGTTGATGCGTTCGGCTGGCTGTGTGATCAATGACTTTGCTGACCGTAAAGTAGATGGTCATGTTAAACGTACCAAGCAGCGTCCATTACCTTCAGGTTTGGTTTCCAGTAAGGAAGCGATTCTGCTCTTTTTAGTGCTAGCCGTGGTTTCCTTCTTGCTGGTACTGACCATGAATCCACTGACCATTAAGCTCTCATTTATTGGTGTTGGTCTGGCGTTCATTTACCCTTTCATGAAGCGTTTTACGCATCTTCCACAGTTGTTTCTCGGCTTAGCGTTTAGTTGGGCGATACCAATGGCTTGGGCGGCACAAACCAATGAACTGCCAAGCATTGTGTGGTTTATATTCGTGATTAATGCGTTGTGGACGATTGCTTACGACACGCAATATGCGATGGTTGATCGAGATGACGACCTGAAGATTGGTATTAAATCGACGGCGATTTTATTTGGTCGCTTCGATAAACTGATTGTTGGCTCTTTGCAACTCGTCACCCTAGCGATGCTGATTGCGTTAGGCATGCATTACCAACTAGGTGATACCTTCTATTGGGCATTGTTGGTAGCGGGAAGCTTGTTTGTGTATCAACAACACCTGATGCGCCACCGTGATCGAGACCTTTGTTTCCAAGCATTTCTCAACAATAATTATGTTGGAATGGCAGTGACTGTAGGCTTATTCATTACCTTCTGGTAAGCATCAGCTTTTCGAGTTAACGAACGCTAAAGAAAAAGGCACCCAGTGGGTGCCTTTTTTGATCGTGTTTCGCTTTGCTATGAAAGCGACGCCAAACGGATTGTTACTCTGCTTGGTGGATACTCTCTTGAATCGTCAAACGTACTTCTGGGTAAAGCATTGAGTAGAGAAGCTTAGCGAATTGCTGAGTCTTTTCTAAATCACAGTTACCATCGTTATCCAGATATTGCTGCTGTTTCAGAGTTGCAAACATCGATGCAAACACGCCTTTATCGAAGAACTCTGGTGCATTGATGCCTTGTAGACGACCAAGTCGCTGTGCAATGTCTTGGCTCTTCTGTTCAAGATCGGATTTATCCAGGTCAGGATTCTCTGCCAACAGGTTTAGAGCAATCGAGTAGCGCTGTAGCGTCTCTGAAATCGTACGACCTAATAGCATCAGTGCTTGGCTGTTTGATTGGTTGATGGTGACTTCGTCATCAGAAATCACAAGCATACCTTGGTTAACCAGCTCTTCAATGATGTTAGAAACCACGCCTTCAAGCTTATCTTCTTCGTAGCTTAGGAATAGCTCTTTCTTCAAGAACGGGTAGATAGCAGCAACGTTCTCTTGAATCGCGTCAATCGATAAACCGCGCTGACGAATGGTCATCTGTGCAATTAACGATGGCAGAGCAAACAAGTGAATGATGTTGTTTCGGTAGTAGGTCATCAGAATTGACTGGTGACGGTTTAGTGAAATGATGTCGCCCATTGAGTCTGATTCAATCAAGAACTTGTTAAGTGATTCAGCATGTTTTACCAATTCTTCAGCGCTGTCTTTTGGCACTGTGAACGTTGCCGAATATGGAACGTTCTTAAGCAGAGACAGGTAGCAATTGATCTGAGAAACCAAAGAGTCACGAGACAATGCGCGCTGTCTTGAAGCCAATAGTGCCGTTGCACAAAGGGTCAGGGCATTGGTTGCTGCCGCATCGTTAATGTGCGTCATCATTTTGGTCGCTAAGTCATTAACCACTGGGTTCATCCATTGTGGCTTGCTGGTGCCCATTGGATCGATGTCTTTGGTCCACTCTGGTGAGTGCTCATTCAGGTATTGGTTCAGTTGAATCGGCTCACCGAAGTTCACGTAGCCTTTACCAAAGTTACGCAGCTTACGAATGGTACGAATCACCAAGCTCGCGTTTTCTTTCTCTTTACGCTTACCTCGAAGCTCTTTCGCGTAAGTCGCTACTTCCATAACGTGCTCGTAGCCAATGTACACAGGAACCAAAGTCACCGGACGGTTCATACCGCGCAGCATTGCTTGGATTGTCATCGCTAGCATGCCCGTTTTCGCTTGCAATAGACGACCTGTACGAGAACGACCACCTTCACTGAAGTACTCTACGGAGTAACCTTTAGCGAACAATTCCGCTAGGTATTCACGGAAAATCGTCGAGTACAGCTTGTTGCCTTTGAAGCTACGACGAATAAAGAACGCACCACCATGACGGAAAATAGGACCGGCAGGGAAGAAGTTCAGGTTGATACCCGCAGCGATGTGCGGAGGCACCATGCCTTCGTGGTAAAGCACATAAGAAAGCAGCAAGTAGTCCATGTGGCTACGGTGACAAGGCACGTAAACAATCTCGTGACCATCTTGAGCCAACTTACGAACCGTTGAAGCGTTGCTGATATGCAGGCCTTGGTACAGCTTATTCCATAGCCAACCGAGAATCTTCTCACCACGCTTGATCAGCGAATAAGAGAAGTTCGCAGCAATCTCGTCCATGATGTCTTGAGCTTCTTTGCTCGCTTTCTCGATCGAGATGTTCTTTGCTTGTGCTTCGTCTTCAATCGCTTTCTTGATCGCTTCTGATTTTAATAGGCGATCAAACAGAGCTTGGCGGCTTGGCAGGTTAGGACCTGATGCAGCAAGCTTTTGGCGAGAGAAGTGAATACGTGCCACGCGCGCCAATTTGTGCGCGATGGTGCTGTCGGTGCCGTGCGAGTTAGCCATGTAGCGTAGAGAAACCACTGGGCTGAAACGAACCAGACAGTCACGACCGGCTAGCAATACAGCTTTTGATTTCTCTAAGCCGTTCATTGCCTGTAGGTAAGGCTTCTGGTTATTCTCTTTACCAGGCTTACGTCCCCACAGCACTGTAGCAGGGATAACTTGAACATCGAGTTCAGAGTCGTCAGCGTGCAGTGAAAGCAATTCAGAGAACACTTCAATTGAAGAGCTTGGTACATAATCATCGTCTTGCAGCAGAGTTTTGCGAGAAGAGATGAAAACGTAGCGTTGCAGTGATTTGCCGTTGATTTCAAGCTTGCTCAACGGATCAGGTAGGCCTAATTCAAGTGCATGTTTTTGCAATGTAAGAATGTCTACGCTTGAGCGAAACGGTAAGGCGTATACAATCGGTTTGCTCAAATCAATGTTCAAATCCTCAACAGGGTTTGAAGGAATTGATGTGCCCTTTACCAATAGGGATAAAGGTAGCTTCATTAATGAACGTGAAAAAGATTGTCCAGAAGACATATAGGTTCACTGCCTCAATAGTTATTTCAATGTGCTGAAGCGTATCTCTATTTCTATGATAAAAAGGATAAATCCTATGAGTGAAATAGGGATAAGCCTAGGCGTAAATTTAATCGATGCAAGAATACCAGAAACTGGTCTAACCTTTTAATGGAAATAG
Source organism: Vibrio sp. 10N.286.45.E10 (assembly GCF_002874195.2). Taxonomy (NCBI): domain Bacteria; kingdom Pseudomonadati; phylum Pseudomonadota; class Gammaproteobacteria; order Vibrionales; family Vibrionaceae; genus Vibrio; species Vibrio sp. 10N.286.45.E10. The sequence goes on from NZ_MCWD02000003.1 coordinate 506,153, forward strand.
TCATATTGCCGTTAAGTTTGTGGAAAATCATTCATCGACTGATTGAGTATAGGGTTAAAAATGACCAAAAAATCAAACACCGGATTCAAACGCATCATCAAAGCAGCAGGCTTTTCATGGCAAGGCATTACGAGTTCGTTTAAAAACGAGGCTGCATTTCGACAAGAAGTGTTCATGGCGGCCGTGCTTATTCCGTTGGCATTTTACCTGGATGTAAGCCAGGTTGAACGAATCTTAATGATCTCATCTGTGGTATTGGTGATGGTTGTCGAGCTAATTAATACCGCGATTGAAGCGGTTGTCGACCGAATCGGCAGTGAGCATCATGAGTTATCTGGAATGGCGAAAGATGTCGGCTCGGCAGCGGTTCTCATCTGTTTGGCACTCGCAGGTTATGTGTGGCTAGAGATCTTGTTTTTGTAATTTGCTAAAAATGAACTAAAAACAACCAATTGCTTTGCTTTTGTTCAGTTACTGGATATACTCACAGTCAACTGTATAAAAAGACAGGTGAATCATGAAGCCGTTAACGCCCCGCCAGCAACAAGTCTTTGACCTTATCAAAGGTAAGATCGAAGATTCCGGTATGCCACCGACACGTGCAGAAATCGCGCGTGAACTAGGCTTCCGTTCTGCCAATGCTGCAGAAGAACATTTGAAAGCTCTTGCTCGTAAAGAAGCGATTGAGATTATCCCGGGTGCGTCTCGCGGTATTCGTATTTTGCTTGAAGATGCAGCAAACGAAGAGCAAGGTTTACCATTAATCGGTCAGGTTGCCGCTGGTGAGCCTATCTTGGCTCAAGAGCATGTAGAAATGCATTACCAAGTTGATCCAGGCATGTTTAAACCACAAGCAGACTTCTTACTTCGTGTAAATGGCGAAAGTATGAAAGACATCGGTATTATGGATGGTGATTTATTAGCTGTTCATAAAACACAAGATGTCCGCGATGGTCAGGTTGTAGTGGCTCGTGTCGATGATGATGTAACGGTAAAACGCCTAGAACGTAAAGGTTCAACGGTTCTGTTACATGCTGAAAATGAAGAGTTTTCTCCAATTCATGTCGATCTAGAATCTCAACACTTGTCTATTGAAGGGCTTGCGGTTGGTATTATTCGCAACACCGACTGGATGTAGTCAGTACAAACAGCTTATTGATATTTATTCTCAATAACTTGTTATTGTAATTGATATTCATTATCATCTTCTTTGTCGAGATACAAGGAAGATGATGATGTCAAACCCAACCAAACCTCAAATGAAGCCGCTTACTCGTAAGCCGCGCTCCTCTGTGCAAAAGGCTTCTTCTGAACAAGGGTCTGCACATCAAGAATTACAAGTTCCGACCAACCTTGTTCAACACCTTTGGTTTCGTAGTCGTGAAAGCCTAGCCGATGACGGTCTCGTTTATGACCCTATCGCAGCTCAAGCTTGCAAGCGCTGCCAACTCGCACCTGAATGTCTTACTGGCGAGCTAGACCAGCAACAACTTCTCTACGCAACACTGACTCAACTTTGTGACTCTCAAGTTCAGCAATTTCTATCTCACAACCCAGATGCTTGGATCATCAATGTTGGGGCAGGGCTCGACACCCGTTTCTACCGTTTGGATAATGGACGCTGCCATTGGGTTGAGTTGGATGTCACGGAAAACCTAGTGTGGCGCCAACGCCTGTTCCACAAAAATGAACGCTATCGTTTGGAGTGTGGTTCTGTCGATGACCTAACTTGGCTGGATGAACTTAATATTCCAGAACAAGCCTCGGTGATGGTGGTGTGTGAACATGCTCTGCTCGATTGCAATGAACAACAGACCGCGAACTTTATTCAGTCTTTGAGCCGCTACTTTACTCATGCACACGCGTGTTTAGTGTTAGCTGGAGATAAAAGCTCTAGTGCTCTTGGGCAAAAGCTCGGTTCTGGAAAGTATGCGCATGGCCTGTCTTCTCCAATAAACAGTGTTCTCAATTGGCTGCCATGGGCACAATGGGTAAAAGCGTTTTCTCCCCTAGACCAGCAATGCAATCGTTGGAAATTGTGGCAGCGATTATTGTGTAAGATCTCTCAGGTCAAAAAGCGTTTAACGCCACAGTTAGTGCTCGTTAAGTGGTAACCCTAGCGGTTCTGTATTTCGAGTAACTGAGTACATAGCCGGTATAAGTAAAATTCCACAACATAGTGAAAGCCCACCCACTAGGTTAAACTATCGCCTCTAATCTAAGAGGTGATCGTGAAGCTATTTAATCCCCAAACTATTTTTCAAACGCTATCCAATCAGGCGATGCACAAAAAAGTGCTGTTGCTCGCGATCCCGATGGTTCTCTCTAATATTACTGTTCCACTGCTGGGCTTAGTCGATGCGGCGGTTATCGGTCACCTAGAGCACTCTTGGTATTTAGGTGGTGTGGCGCTGGGCGGCACAATGATCAGCGTGACCTTTTGGTTGCTTGGTTTTCTGCGTATGTCGACAACAGGGCTAGCCGCACAATCTTATGGTGCGAATGATGGCAAGCAACTTGGTTTGGTCTTCGTGCAAGGTGTGACCATGGCCTTAGGGTTTGCTGGTGTCTTTTTGCTTTTACACAGTCTAGTCGCCGATTTAGTTTTCTCATTGAGTAGCGCCAGTGATCAAGTTAAGCACTATGGTCAGCAATATTTCTCAATCCGCGCCTGGAGTGCACCTGCTGCGCTAACTAACTTTGTAATTCTAGGTTGGCTGCTCGGGACTCAAAATGCCAAAGCGCCAATGTGGATGGTGATCATCACCAATATCACCAATATCGTTTTGGATATCGTTTTTGTTATCGGCTTAGGATGGCAAGTGGAAGGTGCAGCATTTGCATCTGTAATGGCTGATTATGCCGGTCTAACATTTGGCTTGATTTGTGTTTACCGAATCTGGGCGAAGAAGCAGTTACCATCGCCATGGGATCTGCTTAAGAAAACCAGCCATGGTTTGAGTCGTTTCGTAAAACTGAATCGCGATATCTTTCTTCGTTCATTGTGTCTACAAGCGACTTTCACTTTCATGACCTTCCAAGGAGCAAGCTTTGGCGATGATGTCGTGGCGGCCAATGCAGTGTTGATGAGTTTCTTGATGATCATCTCTTATGGGATGGATGGTTTTGCCTACGCAATGGAAGCGATGGTCGGTAAAGCGATAGGCGCGAAAGACAAAGATGAACTGAACCAGTCATTGATTGGTACTTTCTTCTGGAGCTTTAATATTTGTTTGGTGTTGACCATAGTGTTCGCAATCGCTGGCTCTAGCTTAATTAATATGATCACCACAATCCCAGATGTAAAAAGCCAAGCTGAGGTGTACCTGCCTTGGTTGATCGCAATGCCACTGGTTTCAATGTGGTGCTTCTTACTCGATGGTATTTTTGTTGGAGCAACTAAAGGCAAGGACATGCGCAATAGTATGTTTGTCGCGACCTGCTGCTTCTTTGCTATTTTCTTCCTAGCGTCCAGTTTAGAAAATCATGCTCTGTGGCTTGCGATGCTGAGCTTTATGGCAATGCGTGGTATTGGTCTTGGTGTGTTATTTGTTTCTCAGTGGAAGAAGGGCGAATTCCTCGCTTAGTTCTAACGGGTACAAATAGAAGATGTACAGACTAAATGGCATTTAGAACATCATGATCTAATTACTTTAGTTACTATATTTTTCAATGTTTTAAATGAAAACAGCAAGCTCATGGCTTGCTGTCTATGTATTTAGCCTATGGGTGGTCAAATACTCCTGTTAGTTCTTTATTTAGAACAAACGGTTAAGGCCGTTAAGAGCGGCAACACGATAAGCCTCTGCCATCGTTGGATAGTTAAAGGTGGTATTTACAAAGTACTCGATGGTATTTGCTTCACCTTTCTGCTCCATAATCGCTTGGCCGATATGAATGATTTCAGCGGCACGCTCACCAAACACGTGGATACCCAAAATCTCTTTGGTTTCGCGATGGAACAGGATCTTCAAGCTACCAATATCTTTACCAGCGATTTGAGCTCGAGCTAAGTGTTTGAATGAAGAACGTCCCACTTCGTACGGTACTTTCGCAGCCGTTAGTTCTTGCTCGGTTTTACCAACAGAACTGATCTCAGGGATGGTGTAGATACCGGTTGGGATGTCTTCAATAAGGTGGCGTTCAGCTTCACCTTTCACAATTGCCTGAGCAACAAATCGACCTTGGTCATAAGCCGCACTCGCTAGGCTAGGGTAGCCAATCACATCGCCTACCGCGTAAACATGGTCAACATTGGTTTGGTAATTGGTGTTGACTGATACTTGTCCACGAGAATCCGCCTCTAAACCAACCGCACCAAGGTTCAACTTATCGGTATTACCGGTTCGGCCATTGGCATACAGTAGGCAATCGGCACGCATTTTCTTGCCGGATTCTAGGTGAATGATCACGCCATCGTCCGTGCCTTCGATTTTCTCAAAGGTTTCGTCGTTACGAATCACTACACCGCTGTTCCAGAAGTGGTAAGAAAGCGCATCAGAGGTTTCATTGTCTAGGAATGACAGTAGGCGGTCTCGAGTATTGATGAGATCGGTTTTGACACCTAAGCCGCGGAAGATAGACGCGTACTCACAACCGATAACGCCAGCACCATAAATGATGATGTGTTGAGGGTCGTGTTTAAGAGAAAGAATTGAGTCACTGTCGTAAACACGCTCGTGTAAGAAGTCCACGTTGTCTGGTTGGTAAGGGCGAGAGCCTGTCGCGATAACAAACTTGTCTGCACTGTAATGTTCTTCAGTGCCATCGCTTTGCATTACCGAGACAGTGTTGGTATCAATGAAGCGCGCCGTACCAAATACTAGTGTGCATTGGTTACGGTCGTAGAAGCCTTGGCGTAATCGAGTCTGCTTGTCGATTACGGATTTAGCATGACCCAAAATGTTGGAAAACGTTGAGTGAATGCTTTTGTTGTTCTGACAAAACAGTGGATTGTTGTTGAATTCGATAATACGGCTTACGGCATGACGCAGTGCTTTGGAAGGAATGGTTCCCCAGTGAGTACAACCACCACCAACACTGCTCTCTTTCTCAATGATTGCAACGTTCAACCCGGCTTTGGTTAATCCCATCGCTGCCCCTTCTCCTCCGGGGCCACTACCAATTACGATTACATCAAAGTGGTTGGAGTGCGGCATAGATATCTTCCTTGTTATATTTGATTAACATTGCTTTAGCGAGATTTTAACTGATTCTGTTCTTTGGTACATGAAAAGGGCATCAGAGAGTCGGTGGGATCACGCAGTGTTATCGAAAAAATAATATTTGGTATGTCGTATGTCTCCAAATGACAGTGTGGATATTGAAATTTTTTCTTTGAACGTATTTACTTCGGTACGTGCACAAAGAGGTATGTTTAGTGTCTTATATAACCAGAGTGCCTTATATAAATAAGTGATTCGCGTTATATTGAACAGAGTATTAGACATGCCTGTTTAGGCTGTAAAAAAAGAAATTGATAAAGTATGAAACCAATGGGCATTCGCGCACAGCAAAAAGAAAAAACTCGTCGCAGCTTAATCGATGCGGCATTTAGCCAACTCAGCGCTGATCGTAGTTTTTCCAATCTAAGCTTGAGAGAAGTCGCTCGTGAGGCTGGAATAGCACCGACTTCCTTTTATCGTCACTTCAAAGACATGGATGAGCTTGGCTTAACCATGGTTGATGAAGGTGGCTTACTGTTGCGCCAGTTAATGCGTCAAGCTAGACAACGCATAGTAAAAGAAGGCAGTGTGATTCGCACATCGGTTGAAACCTTTATGGAATTCATTGAAAGCAGCCCTAACGTATTCAGACTGTTATTGCGAGAGCGCTCAGGAACTTCATTTGAGTTTCGTGCAGCGGTAGCTCGTGAGATACAGCACTTCTCTGCTGAGTTAACCGAATATTTGATAACGACTGGCATGACAAGGGACGAAGCTTTTACTCAAGCTGAAGCCTCGGTCATCTTAGTTTTCAACTCAGGGGCAGAAGCATTAGATTTAGATCGACGTCAGCGAGATGAATTGGCTGAACGCTTGATCATGCAATTGCGAATGATGGCCAAAGGAGCTTTTTGGTATCGTAAAGAACGTGAACGTAACCGATTAAAAGGCGGGATTGAATAATGTCGAATGAAAATAATACTGTAAACCGTGGTTCTGAAAGAAAGACACTTGTACTTGCTGTTGTAGCCGGTGTGTGTGGTGATGCATTGTTATCTTGGGTAACAATGAGCGAAGTGGGCTTCTCTATTTTTCCGCTTATCGCTTTAGTTTTAGCTGTACAAGCGCTTTACCAAGAATACCTAACTAACCCAGTATCTGAAGATATCCCACTAGTAGGTTTAGCTTGTTTCTTCGTGGGTGCATTTGGCCACTCGGCTTTCGTGAAAGCACAACACCCAGACGCTGGCTCAAACTTCTTCGCGATTATTGTCGCGATGTTGCTTCTTGCATGGGTAGGTAAGAAACTAGGCTTTATCGGCAAAACGGCTTAAGCTGATTTAGAAATAAAAAAACGAGCCAATTGGCTCGTTTTTTTGTATCTGCTGTTTGTCTTAGGTCGAGAAAGCAAGGTTTATGATTTACGCTCTAAGAACATACCCGCTTCCATGTGGTGGGTGTAAGGGAACTGGTCAAACAGAGCAAAACGAGTGATATCGTGTGTTTCGCTTAAGATCTCTAGGTTCTCTTTCAACGTTTCAGGGTTACAAGAGATGTACATGATACGCTCGTAGCCTTGAACCATCTTACAAGTATCAACATCCATGCCTGAGCGTGGTGGATCAACAAAGATAGTGTTGCAGTTGTAGCTCTTAAGATCGATGTTCGCTTGCTGTAGACGACGGAATTCACGCTTGCCTTCCATTGCTACGGTAAAATCTTCTGCAGACATTCGGATGATCTGAACATTTTCAATGTTGTTCGCCGCGATGTTGTATTGCGCAGATTCTACTGACGGTTTCGCCAGTTCAGTTGCCAGTACACGCTCGAAGTTTTGTGCTAGCGCTAATGAGAAGTTACCGTTACCACAGTAAAGCTCAAGCAAGTCGCCTTTGCTGTCCTGAGTACAGTCGACAGCCCATTCCAGCATTTTCTCTGCTACTTTGCCGTTTGGTTGAGTAAAGCTGTTCTCTACTTGTTGGTAGATGTAGCTATCACCATTCACGTCTAGCTTTTCAATTACATAGTCGCGATCCAGTACAATTTTCATCTTACGCGCACGACCAATCAGGTTTAGGTTAAAACCTTCATCGTTTAATTGCTGCTTAAGTGCTTTAGCATCTTGAATCCACTGTTCACCTAATTGGCGATGGTAAAGCAGTGACACCAAAATCTCGCCGCTTAATGTAGAAAGGAAATCTACTTGGAATAGCTTATGGCGTAGAGAGTGGTTGTCCTTCATTGCATCTGTTAATAGAGGCATTAGGTCGTTGATAAGACGGCTAGCTGCAGGGAACTGGTCTACGCGGTATTTTTCTTTAGTCTCTTGATTGAACATGACGTAATACATATCGTCACCTTCATGCCACACGCGGAACTCAGCACGCATGCGGTAGTGTTGTTCTGGAGATTCATACACTTCCAGCTCAGGCACATTATATTCTGAGAACATTTCAGTAAGACGTTCAGTCTTTTCTGCCAGTTGTTCTTGGTAGCGTTGCGGGTTTACATCTAAATTCGCCATTGTTATGCCTTTTGCTGTCGTGCTTTTAAATCAAGAGCGCAGATTTTATTCAATCACAGGCGCTTGTCCAGTGTTGAGAGCCAATCAGTGTAAATAGGCCATGAAAACTATAGCTTATAACTATCTTAGACTAGACAAATGATTCAGAGGTCAATACTATCTTCGGCAAGCTGGTGCCATTTGGATGTATAGATGGCTGAAGAGGGAATCTGGTGCGAATCCAGAACTGACGCGCAGCGGTAAAAGAGAACAAGTATTCATAAGACACTGCAAATAGCTTTTTGTGGGAAGTCGAATACAAGGTAACCATAAGGTTGTGCTCTTGAGTCCGAATACCTGCCAGCGGCCAAACCATAAATGTGGTTTGGTAGGACTTTACGCGATTTAGGACCACAACATGAACAAATCCCTTTTAGCGGTTGCTGTAGCATCGCTGCTTTCACCTATCTCCAATTTACACGCCCAACAAGCATCTGCCGACGAAACCATGGTGGTTACGGCTAACCGTTTTGAGCAAAGCACCGAAAGTGTTGTCGCTCAAGTTGAGGTTGTGACACGTCAAGATATAGCTCGTATTCAAGCTAAGTCACTAACTGATGTATTCAAACGATTAACGGGCATTCAAGTTACACAGAATGGTGGTAGAGGCCAGCAAGCTTCGATCTTTGTTCGAGGTGCTAACTCTGATCAGGTTCTTGTGTTAATTGACGGCATTCGTTTTGCTCGCGCTGCAAAAGGTGGTGTCGATTTCAGCCAGCTGCCAATCACATTTGTTGACCGAGTCGAGTATGTACGAGGCGCTCGTGCTGCTATGTATGGTTCAGAAGCTATTGGTGGTGTGATTAATATCATTACAGTTGCCAGTTCTGACAATGAAGAAACGGTAGTGAGTGCGGGATTAGGCAGCCGTGATTATGAAGAGTTAAGTTTTGTTAGTGGTACCAAAGTTGGCGAAAATGGTCATTTGAATGTATCGGTTGGTTACGATTCTGATGAAGGCTATAACGTTCACCCCATGCCCGGAGTAAACGATGGCGACCGTCATGGGTTTGAATCACGTAATGCTTTGATTGGGTACGTACATAACTTCGACCAACAGTGGAGTGGCTTTGCGAACTTCCGCATGTTTGAAACCATTTCTCAATATGATGGTTCGTATGTTGATTTTAATACCGGTAACCCAGTCCATTCTTACAAAGAAGCTGAAGTTCAAAATTCTACCTTTGCTACTGGTGTTAAATATAGTGGCAGTGAACTTAAGTCTGATTTCCTAGTTAACTATCAGAATCAAGATAACTGGAACTACGAACAGTCTTTAGGCAAGAACTCGGCGTCAGCAACATCTGATGAGCTTGAACAGTTAAATGTTCAATGGGTTAATTCATACAAACTAACTTCGGCACTGACTCTTAGTGGCGGTGTAGATTGGCGTGATGAGGCTTATATTGTTAAGCCTTCGAATACTGAATACGACAGAACGAATGTTGCGTACTTCGCTGCATTAAATGCAGATGCGGATAAAGTGTTTGGCGAGCTGAGCGTCCGTGTGGATGACAATGAACAGTTTGGTACCGAAACCACTTACAACACAGGGTTAGGCTATCGTTATGCTGAGTGGCTTGTCGTGAAAGCAGCTTATGGCACATCCTTCAAGGCACCTAACTTATATCAACTATACAGCTACTACGGTAATGCACAGTTAGAAGCTGAAAAGGCAGATTCATTCGAGCTGACTTTTGGTGGCTTAATCAAGGATGTTGATTGGTCGATTACTGGCTATGACACGAACGTCGAAGACTTAATTGATTACAACTACGCGACAAGCAAGTACTACAATACCGATGGCGAAAGCCAACTACGTGGTGTGGAAATGGTCGTTGGATTTGATACTAGCTTTATTAATCATCAAGTGAGCGCTAACTTTCAAGACCCAGAAGATCAATCTGGTGATCAATTGATACGCAGAGCTAAGAAGATTTACAAGTATAATGCAGTGGCTAGTTTCGATGAGGTTGATGTTTCGCTAGGCTACCAATATGTAGGTGAGAGACCGGATTTCTCTGAAGATCTTGCAGCGTATAGTTTGTTTGATGTTTCAGTGAACTACTATGCGAATGAAAACCTAACTTTAAATGGTCGAGTGGATAATTTAACTGACGAAGAGTATGAGACTGCTGGTGGGTACCCATCACCAGAGCGTACATATCACATGAATGCTACTTACCAATTCTAATTAACACCTAAACCGCCTTCGGGCGGTTTTTTCTTATTGGGTATATCAATGAAAAAGAAAGTCGTCATAAGTTGGTCATCAGGCAAAGACTCTACATTAATCCTAGAACGTCTACTTGAAAGCACTGAGTATGAAGTTGTTGCTCTCTATACTACGTATGTGGGAAATGAGGTTCCTTTCCAAGTAACGCCAATCGAGGTTGTCGGAATGCAGGCAACATTGATTGGTTTGCCATTAATAACGATTGAGCTGCCGGAAGTCTTTCCAAGTAATGAGATCTATCAAAGTACTATTGTTACGGCACTTAAAGGATCTGGTTTATTTATCGATGCCGTGGCATTCGGCGATATGTTTTGCAATGGTATTGCTGATTACCGAAGAAGTTATATAGAACCTGCGGGTTGGGAGTGTGTTTTTCCTCTACTGGGACAGAGTAGCCAAGCGCTGGCTCAAGAAATAATAGATAGAGGAATCGAAACCTTTCTCGTCACAGTTGATATCGATGCATTAGACATGAGCTATTGCGGGAAAGAATACACACCTGAACTAATAGACAGTCTGCCAAGTCACGTCGACCCATGTGGTGAAGGTGGTGAGTTTCATACCTTAGTAACGTCAGCGCCATGCTTTAAAGGAAAACTTAAGATAGAGCTAGAAAATGCAGAGCAGGGTGAGCGCTTTGTGCATCAACGCTACCGAGCTTGCATTATGTGGAGTGATGATTGGCGAAAACTAAGTGAAGGGGTATCATTGCTGTGGAACTTATTACAGGTAATGGTTGTGTCGGAAAGCATACAAAAAAACATATTGGTCTTTGATTCTGGAGTTGGCGGTCTGTCTGTATATAAAGAGATAAGCCAGTTACTACCCAATCACAACTATATCTATGTATTCGATAACGAAGCTTACCCATATGGTGAGCTCGATCAGCAAGTTCTCATTCAGCGAGTCCAAAGTATCGTGGCCAGTTTTGTGGTGAGTCACGATATTGATATTGTAGTGATAGCTTGTAATACGGCCAGTACGATAGTCTTGCCTACACTTCGCGCTAATAATCTTATCCCTATTGTCGGTGTTGTCCCGGCAATCAAACCAGCTTCATTATTGGCTAATAAAGCCGTTGGCCTTATTGCAACTCCAGCGACGATTACTCGTGAATACACACACGATCTAATCAAAAATTTTTCGAGTAATAAAAGAGTGGAGCTATTAGGTTCCACTCGGCTGGTGGATATGGCCGAAGATAAACTTAGAGGCGAGGAGATTAGCCTTGAAGAGTTGCAGCAAATTCTTCAACCGATGATCAACATGATTGATGTGGCAGTTTTAGGATGTACCCACTTCCCACTGATCAAATCAGAGATTCAACAAGTATTAGGTGAAAGCGTAGTGCTGATAGATTCTGGTAAAGCGATAGCTAAGCGGGTTCAAGATTTGTTGAGCTTGGAAAGCATTAATAAAGAAGGTGGAGTGCGTGAGGTTTTTTGTAGTGCACTCCCTAAAAAAGAAAGTGCACTAAATAGTATGTTAAAGCAGTTAGGATTTAGCTCAGTTCAGATTCGTCCGCTTCAGGATGTTTAGGATCATTTGCAACACGTACTTTTAAAGTTCGTTGCATGTAATCTTTATCGTTAAGTGCAGATATTGCATGATTCACATCATTACTTGCCATAACAACAAATCCAAAGCCTCTTCTTTTACCAGTACGTTTGTCTTTCATTAAACGTACTGCAAATACTTCACCATGCTCTGAGAATAATTCACGTACATGTGATTCGTTCGCTTTGTATGGAAGGTTACCCACATAAAGTGTTTTTGTTGAAGCCTTAGGTTCTGAATCTGATTTTGAGTCGGTGCTTGAAAAGTTAACAACAAAAGCGGAAGCCAAGACACCAAGGATAAAGGTAATTGCAGGCGATATATCTACCTGAGAGAAAACAATGCCGCCTAATACAGCCAGTGCGACAATTAACAACATCGATTTTTTTGAGTTCATATCGGAATACTACATATTAATAAACGAAATAGACGCATCTACCATTAACAAAATAGACACATGAATCTTACGTTCATGGCTTCCATTTTTCCAATGTATTGCTGTGATACGTCTCAAATGTTTAGTTTTTATTCGAAAAATGCGGATCTGGTGGCTTTTTAGGCGAACAAAACTTTTATTTCAAAAAGCCCTTGTGCTCCCCTTCAATCTCTCTATAATGCCGCCTCACCGACACGGAGTGAGACGAAAGTCACACAGCGAAATCGGTAGAGAAAAAGAGTTTGAAAATAACCCTTGACTCTCAAAGTGGTGCAGGTATAGTACGCACCCCTAGCGACTGAGATGTGAATCACAAAACGCTAGCGCT
>NZ_MCWD02000004.1:0-141160 GCF_002874195.2 Vibrio sp. 10N.286.45.E10
CAAGATCATTATAAATTTGAACTTTTCCTAATTTAAGGGATCAGATCTGGTAACTATTATCCATTTAGAGCCTTTTCCATGTCTGATTCGTTTCTAGAGCATTTCGAAAACATCGCTGACCCTCGCATTGAACGATGTAAAAAACACCAACTCTTAGATATTCTTTTACTTGCTATTAGTGCGGTGATTTCTGGCGCGGAGGGCTGGGAGGACATCGAAGATTTCGGCCATAATCGTTTAGATTGGCTTCGTAAATACCGTCCATTCCTCAATGGCATCCCTCGTCACGATACAATTACAAAAGTTATCACCAAACTCAGAGCAGATGAGATTGAGCAAGCGTTTCAGTCGTGGATGAAGACGCTAGTTCAAACGACAGGCACTGATATCATTGCCGTAGATGGCAAAACAGCACGCCACTCTTTCGATACTCGCGGAAGAAAAAATCCGCTTCATTCGGTGAGTGCGTGGAGTTGCTCCAACCAACTTGTTTTAGGTCAGGCCGCCGTTGACGATAAAAGCAATGAAATAACCGCTATTCCTAAATTGTTAACCTTACTTGATATAGAGAACTGCATCATCACACTCGATGCGATGGGTTGTCAGCGCAAGATTGCCAAACAAATAGTTCAAAGCAAAGCGGACTATGTCTTGGCCCTAAAAGGGAATCACTCAACGATGCAGGCAGAGCTAGAAGCTTGGTGGCATAAGGCGTGTCGAGAGCAATTCACCGAGAAGAACGATGCTCAACACACGGATGTAGACGCAGGACATGGTCGAATCGAGACGCGACACTGTGAGCACCTTGTGGTTGATAAAGAATGGCTGACTAAACAATATCAGTGGGAGGGACTTAGAAGCATTATTAAAATCACTTCTGAGGTCGAGCACTCCATAACAGGCAAGGTTAGCAAAGAGACTCGTTGGTATATCAGTTCACTGGAATTAGATGCAGAACAAGCACTTAAAGCTGTCCGTGGTCATTGGCAAGTAGAGAGTATGCACTGGATGTTAGACATGACCTTCAGAGAAGATGAATGCCGAGTTAGAAAAGGAAATGGCGCGTTGGCTTTTAATGCGTTAAGGAAAATAGCCCTCAACTTGTTTAAGTTTGATACAACCCAAAAGATGAGTATGGCTCGAAAGAAAAAGAATGCAGCACTGAATGATGAATACCGCTCAGTGCTTTTAGAGTCTGCGGTTAAAATGCGCTAGCCTTAAGGATACTATCTATTTTTCTTTATATAAATTGGCAATAAACAATGATTCCTCCTCAGAAAGAGTATTAGGGAGGTGTGTAGGATCACTTAAGAGTAGATCTACATGAGATTTTAAGGCTATCACCTGCTCTAATGGTAATTTTTCTAATAAGATTATTACTTTATCAAAGGATGAACCTTCTACTAAGTCTTCACTCATAGTTTAATAACCCATTTATTGATATATATGTCAACAATAACTATAGCTACAAAAGTACAGGTTGTGATTAAATTAAACTTAATGATACATAATTAATGTGGAATATCATGAGCGGGACGATGGAAATCTCGGATAGCATAAAGCCTCACCAACAGCTTGTGACATGGTTCGGTCGACGGTTGTTAAGAGTGCGAAAGGCCTGTCCGCTAACAAGGGCGGGATCGAACTTTAATTATTGAAAATAAAGGATTTATTTTACAGGGAACTTTTTTAGATAATCACGATCTGATCATGAAGTAAAAAAACATGAGAAATTCGCACATGATTATCATTGAGTAACTTAAAAAAGTGAAAGATACCCGTTCGCACATCAATCAAGTTTATCCTGTTATGGAAGTCGCTTTCGTGGTCATAACAGCCATGATTTGTGGTCAAAATAAATGGACAGAGATTAAGGATTTCGGTGAAGGAAATATCGAGTGGTTACGTGAGTATTTCCCCTACGAAAATGGTCTTCCCACTCGACATAATATAGCTGCGATCATGAGCTCCGTTGTGCCAGAGACGCTATTGGAAGCTATGGTGGGCTGGGTCAATTTGCACAGAGAGAAGCATGCTCAGCCTATAATCAGTGTTGATGGGAAGGTTCTAAAAGGGGCAAAAGCAAGCAAACAACAGCACCCCCTCTATATGGTTTCGGCATTTAATGTAGACGAGGGTTTGACTCTCACACACCAACCTTGTGACGGCAAAGGTATGGAGCTGCTAGCAATAAGAAACATGCTAGACGCTTTAGATATCAAAGGATGTTTATTAACTGCTGATGCCCTGCATTGTCAGGTTGAAACACTGAATAAAGTGGTTGATAAAGGTGGAGATATCCTAGTACAAGTTAAACTGAATCAACCAAGTTTATTAGCAGAAGTTGATGTGCAATTCCAAGACTATTGGGCTTTGCCTGAAGATAAACAGGAATCTTACATTACGGAAGATAAAGGGCATGGTAGAAAAGAGGTTCGTGAGGTTTACGTGCTTCCTGCAGCCTTTAGCGAAGAACTCAGAGAGAAGTGGTGTCTAGTAAAAAGCATTGTTGCAGTGGTAAGAGATAGGAGTGTCAAAGGGAAAGGGAGTTATGAAACTTCGTACTATATTTGCACAGACTATTTATCTTTAGAGTTAGCCACAAAGGCAACAAGAAAGCACTGGCACATAGAGAATCAGCAGCACTGGGCGTTGGACGTTATTTTTAAAGAAGACGAGCAGCGAATTTACGCCGGGGATTCGGCGTTGAATATGGCTTGTTGTCGTCGCTTTGTGCAGAACCTATTTAGAAAATCAGAGGGTAACTTGTCTGTACCAAGAAAGATGAACCAAGCCGCATGGAATAAAGATTACAGGGAAAAAGTTCTTTTTACATCAGATTAACAAAGTATATTCGCGCCCTTGGCATTGTGGTGAGCGACCAGTGCCCAAGCTATAACTGGATAGCCGCAGACCGTCATCAGCTATGTTGGGCACATGTGAAACGCAACCTTCAACAAATGGCGGATTATAGTGGCGGTGGCCATACTGCTTATATTGGCAAACATCTATGTTTGCTGACGAACGCCATTTTCCATACTCGACATCGTTACGAGCAAGGTGAATTGGATTATTCACGGTACTTGCGGCGAATGCACAGGCTACAAAAATCGTTCGACCATTGGTTGAGCAAAGGGACAGGTGTGATGGTCAAGCGGTATCGAGGGCGATGCAAGTTACTGCTCAAACATAGAGAGAGCTTATGGGTTTTCCTCAAGAAAACGTCAATCCCTTTAACCAATAATGAAGCCGGGCGATGTATTAAAGGCTTTGTAATCCAAAGGAAAATTAGCTTCGGAACGACCTCAGATGCAGGCGATAAATTCCGTAGTCGTATCCACACACTCATCGAAACTTGCAAAAAGCGCGGCCTATCAGCAATGTCAGTATTGAGTGAAATCATCACGTCATTCGTTGAGAAGAAACCGTACCCGAATGTTTTTGATCTATAAACTGCACATGCTTCTTCAGGCGTGGTAAGTCAAGATACCTCGGTGAACGCTTACACTAAATCAGGAAGTTACGATCTGATCGGCTACATCAGTTAATCATCGTAGCCTTATGCCTAAACCTTGTTACAAAACAACTAACTGGAAACAGTACAACAAAGCCCTAATCAATCGTGGTTCACTCACTTTCTGGATTGATGAAGAAGCTATAAGCGAATGGAAGTAAAGCAAACAGAACAAGCGCGGCAGGCCTCGTCAATTCAGCGACCTAGCCATTACTACCGCACTGATGGTAAAACGCGTTTTCTCTATGCCATTGAGAGCGCTGCAAGATTTTCTAGACTCCGTATTTAAGTTGGCTAACATACCGCTTGTTTGTCCGCATTACACCTGTATAAGCCGTCGAGCTAAGGAAGTTGAGGTTTCATTTAAAACCAAAACCAGAGGCGTGATACAGCATCTGGCCATCGATGCCACTGGTCTCAAGGTTTATGGCGAAGGTAAATGGAAGGTCAAAAAGCATGGTACTGATGGGAAGCGCAGAGTCTGGCGTAAGCTACATTTAGCAGTGGATACCAGCACCCACGAAATAATCGCAGCAGAGCTGAGTTTATCTAACGTTACCGATGCCGAAGTGCTTCCTAACCTACTTAAGCAAACACGTCGTAAAATCATTGAGATATCAGGTGATGGTGCTTATGACACAAGACATTGCCATGATGCAATACGTATAAAGCAAGCGGTTCCGCTCATCCCGCCAAGGGAAGGAGCAGCCTTCTGGGAACAAGGACATCCTCGCAATCTGGCGGTAGGTTGCCAGAAGCTGTACGGCTCCAACAAGAAGTGGAAAAAGCGGTATGGTTATCATAAGCGCTCGCTCTCAGAGACAGCAATGTATCGGGTAAAACAGTTGTTAGATGGGAAACTAAGCCTAAGAAATTACAACGCTCAGGTTGGCGAGACTTACGCTATGATCAAAGCGTTGAACAAGATTACAGCCGACATTCCGCACCTCATTTAGGAATAAATTGCTTCATACAGCTTACCTAGCAATTGAAGCAATCGCCTCTGATGGTCTTGAATGCCGGTGATAAACCATTGTTCACCGAACTCAAGTGTATCGACCCCTTCAAATTTTAAAAACACCCAGCGAGCAGTTGGCTTAGATGTGGTTTTGTTCTTAACCATGCTTGGAAAAAACTCTTCAGTAACAGCCAACTCTTCACGTATCTTATGCTCGAGTCCAGCATAAACCATTAGGCTTAAGGTCATTATCATGAGTAAAGCTTCGATGCGTTGTGGTTTTTTTAAGAAGATAGATGATGTTAAAAACTCAGGGCTTTTAAGGAAGCGAAATCCTCGCTCGACTTTCTGTTGTGACTTGTAGTCTTCCAGTAACGCAGTCATATCGAGATCGGTACTTTCAGTATCATTGGTCGCAAGAATGAACATGCCAACTTTAAGCTTCGCGAGTTTTACTTTTTCTAAATCAGTGAACGGATTTGCTTCAATTTTGTAGTGGTATCCAGTTGGATCATCATCTTTTTTAGGGCGCCCTCGGCCAGCAAACTCCGGCACTTGCCGTATCTCACTTTGCTCGAAACTCAACAGTTGGCATTGACTCTGAAATTCACTCATAGCCTTTTGTGCATCAGTCGTACAGGCAAATTGTTTCTTAGCTAATTGAGCTAGAGATCTAAGCTCTTTGGTCAGATTTTTATCCAAATTTTTATAAAAAGTGGCTTCTTCTCGCTTTGTCGCTTGCTCGCTGTTCACTAACAACCATCGCTGCTTCACGTTGCCATAATCAGATTCAATCCAGTGCCCCGAATAACCATTACCGATAGGCTCTAATTGCGCTGGCGATAATGCCAGTAGAGCTTGTTTGGCCATTTTAATGGTCATTGGGACGCGTGTAATGAACTTCTGCTTTTGTTCATCAAGTGAGCAAATACTGTCTGACGTGTATAAAGCTGCATCAGCAATAAAGTAACGACTATTTTGCGCGGCTTTAAGGCAGTGAATATGGCGCTTAGTGACCTCTGCAAATGCTTTTGCATCGTTCGTGTTTCCGCTGAGAGCCTGCATATAAACAGGGAGCCCTGCTTGATTTTCACAAATTAATTCAAGGACAACCTGATTCAATTCAGGTCGGTGATCTCGACTATAACCTTTGACGAGTTGAATAGAATTAATGTCATCCTCTGCTGATTGAGCATATTCACCATCAACATGGAAACTCGTTATATCAAGGTGGACAGACTCTGTCTTGAGGCCCAATTTTGCAACGGTATGCTCTGCAATAAGTTGATATAAAACAGATACATTAGCTTCAAATAAAGCACCTAATGTGCGCCCAAGAACATCATCAGTTAAGTGGTGCGCTTCTATGTTTTTAGCAAGCAGCTTTGATACTGGCTTTGTCTCGAAAAAGTCAGAAAACATATGCAATGTTCGACTATGGAAGCCTAAACCGTTCAAAATCATGGCTAGAACGGCATCACCGTGTGAGACATTATGCTCTGAATACTTAGGAATTATGCGGTCGATAAGCCCGGGTAAATCAATCTCATGACAGAAGGCAGCGATTAATCCAAGATGATCTAAGCGTTTTATGACAGGTTGAGGAGCAGACATCGCAAGTTACCGGCAAATAAAAGTAATAGATCAAAACGGGGGATCTGCGTCAAGTCTCAACTGCAATCATTATTGATAAATGATCGTGGGATCACACTAATTTAAATCTATAATTGGCTGCGGAATGACGGATATATAGAAACCTAGCACTTCGATAAGTTTATACTATAGTTGTAATGGTATGCTTTATCTTAATGAAAATGGAAATGGAAATTATTGATATGAAAATAATAAGATTACTAAATATACTTACATTGCTTTCGACACTTATTGTTTCTATATACATTAACACAAACTACATTTTTATATCTTTTATATCGACTATTTTAATTATTAACGTAACGTTATTGCTTAGGGTTAAGTACACTCCTTTAAATGTCATTATTGCTTCTCAGGTGATAATCAGTATAGCGTCGTTCTCTTACGCGTCAATAACAATATACAACTTGATTTTTTCTGGTGCATTTTCAAACTTAAGAGAAACTGTTATAGCTATATCATTCAGTATTATATCTTACTCTATAATATTTTATTGTAGCAATAATAATAAAGACTATTCTTATGACGTTGAGAATAAAAACCATAGTTTCTATAGTTTTCTAGTAGCCATGCCAATTACACTGTTCACTTTGGTAATGGTATACATTTATAAAGAAAGTTATACTATTAACATTAGTGAAAAACTATTAGATAGAGGAGCTATTCCTCCAATTACTCTATTTTTATTTTTCTGGTGTATTTCTGATACATTCTCTATTTTTTGTAACTCAAAAATAAATCTTTTAAAGCTAAAGAGAAGTAGAAACCTAAACACTTATAATTCAATGATCACTATACCTATACATACCAGAATGTCGATTATTGAAGAAGCACATTATAGAAGATTTCAACTACCATCATTCATAAACTGGTCAATTCCTGTTCTAGGATTTATTGGTACTGTGTTAGGGATATCACTATCTTCTGAGAATATTCAAATAGTGATTTCTAACGATGATAGCATGAGCAATATGAGCAAGGGTATAAGTGAAGCCATTGCTCCTCTTGGTATTGCATTTGACACAACACTTGTAGCGCTATCACTTGGTATTATCTCAACTTTCTTTACTCTGGTTTCTTCTAATTCAGAAAGAAAATATATATCTGAACTTCAAGTTCATCTAGAAAGAGGTGAATATGAAAAAAAGTAGAGACAATATAGAGAGTAATGAGGGCATTGCAAGTATAGAAGTGTTTGGCGGTGTTTTCGCGATACTGATGGTCTTATTCCTAATCATTAACCTTCTTTCCAGTGCTAGACTTGAAGAAAGATTAGACAGATTATCAGATGAGGGGGATTTCAAGATAAAGTGGGGAGAAAACGGAAATGGTTTTGTTATTATCACTTATCCTGACAGCTTGTTTATTATCGAGACCGGGGAATTTGAAAAATATGATGATATATGCGGCTCCAACAGCAAGTTTATAGATTACACAAGAAAAATCTACTCTCAAAAAAATTCTCAAATCATATTTTCTATCTTAGAGAATAGTGTAGGTACGATGAGGAAAGCTAGAGACTGCATACAAAAGACATATAAAGGAAAAAGAGTCTCTATAGGTTGGATGATAGTAGATGGAAATACAATGAAGGCGATCAACCTAGGGGATATACCCTACTATATAGATAAGAATAATGGTCAGAAAAAATAAAATTCTTAATACTTTCAGCATGACACTGTCCGATATTTTAGCAAATGGCGTGATCATATTATTAATCTTAATAATAACTGTAATAATCGGTGAAAAAGAAAAAGAATCTATCAAAGTCGAGCAAGTAAAAGAGATTACCGTCATACTAAGTCGAGAGATCGCTTCTTCCTTAGTTATGAATTCATTGAAAAGTAGTCCTCCATCAGTCTTACATGACTACTACAATAGCCCATTAGAAAAAAGGATTATCAAAGATAAAATTCCAATATTCGAACTTTTAAAGAATGGTGTTTATGAAGTTCAATCAAAGAGATTCTGGACGAAAGAATCATTGCTGACTCAAGATTCTAGTTTCGACAGTTATCTCTCAAGTCTATCTAAAGTTAATAAGATGTTTTTCAGAGTCGATATCTATGACATAACAAACTATTATTTGTTCATGTCGGTTCTAGAAGACCATAAACTAAAGCCAAAACATTGGCACTTTATGGGCGAAGAGATGGTGAGTCAATATGGAAGAAGTTTATTGAAGGTTGCTGACAAAAGATCAGATGATGAGGGTATAAATAATGAGGGTTCCAATATAAAATCTCTATCTTCTGGTAAAGGTACTACTGGTAAAGACTCTGAAAAAGGAAGTGAAAATGGCCTACTTGAGGAGGGCTTATCAGAGCGTGTTGATATTCCTAATATTGATGATTCATTCATAGTTCAAGACTCATTGAATATTGGCGACAACCATTCATATAATGAAAATTATGACTTACTCGATACATCAGTCGACATAAACTCAACGATAAATCTTGTTGGGATGCCAGTATTAAGCTCTAAAAAAAACAATGTTGATTTTGTCCATACTCTTGCTGTGAGTTATGCAATAATGTTCCAGGGAAATACAAAAATAGCAAACGGTACATTTGATTCTTTAGAGAAAATCAACCCAATAGAAGTTAGTGAAATTGTCGAAAAAACATCAAATACAAATAACTTCAAGTACTGGGCAAGCGATCTTATTTATCTTATTAACTTAGATAATTCTCGTTCTTTTTATAGCGTGGATATAATAGAAAAATACGAAGGATCTGCGGCAATTGGTCTGTATAAAGGTAGGCCAGTAAATGAAATTAACTTATATAATTCATCTATTCTTACGCCTCTGGACAACTCATCAGATAATTTTTTAGAAATCAATCTCAGTACATATCCACTACCTCATAAAGGGAATAGGATCAAGCTTAACAGAAACTCAATATTGCTTTATGTGGATAACATTGAAAGTGAGAACCCTCAGTGGAGACTGGTCGGAGTTTTAGACTCCAAAACACGTCAAGTTACGCTTGGACTAATATTTTCAGAATATAGTACTGATACGGGAGAGTTAGTTTTACCAGCTGAAGAGAGTAAACCAAGCCTTCAAGGCGATGTCATAGCTACCAACAAGCCACCTATTGTTAGTAAATCTGTTAAAGTAGCGATTATACTATTCATAGCTTTGTTTGTTTTATTTTTACTTTTTTCCTCAAAAGTCTTAAAAAGAGTATATCATGAAAAATAATATTTATTTTGTCTTGGTTATATTTTTTTCATTTTCATTGGTTATAGTCATAAGCACTATGTCTAGTCTGAATGACATTCCGGCTTTGAGTGTCAATAATTTGAAAGTTAAAAGCGATAACCACTATTTAGATCTTATTATTGATGATAATCGTTCTTATATATCAAAAAACCATAACATCAGGGACTCATTGAGACAGCCAGAAGTAGAAATAAATATAAAAAACAAATTTATACAGAGGTGCGAGGTAACACAAAAAGAATTTAATCAATTTGTACAAAACTCTCCAGGGAGAGAAGAGCGTTCGACGACGTTTAGCCACAAAATAAGTGGGCAACTTAGTTCACCAGTAACAGGAGTTAACTTCCTGCAAGCTCAACGATATTGCGATAGTGTTGGTGGGCGGCTGCCTACTCAGTATGAATGGGAAGCTGCGGCTACGGGTATAGAAAGGCGTCTTTATCCATGGGGTAACTCTTTTTCAAACGACGATAACCCTTATATTGACCCCATTTTCAACACGACAAAAAGTTGTGGCAAGGTAATAAGCACGTCAACGCCTAACGGCATCCACGATCTATCTGGTAATGTATCAGAATGGGTTCTAAGTGATCAGTCTGGAATAATTAAAGGTGGGAACGGCTTCGATAAAGACAGTATATTGTCATCACTGAACTTGTCTTACCGAACTGCTCATCCAAAGACCAAAAGTAAGCAAGTAGGATTCCGCTGCATTTTTGACACCTTTGTACATGATCAAGGCACTATTAAAATTCCTGATAGTAACTATTTAGTTGGAGTGCCTAAACAGTCGCTATTGGCCATACCCGCTAGCTACTTTAAGAGTGACGTCAATTCTTCCTTGTTGGCAGATTCTGATCTTGAAAACCATAGTACCAGTATTCAAGTTTCTATCCATGAGATAACGGTAGGACAGTATAATCAATTCCTACTCGACCCATTAGTACATTTGAATTTGTTTTCTTCGAGCAACCAACCAAAAGAGCACTCGTATGATCCGTTAGACTGGAAAACTCAGATCTTATCTCCTAACAATCCTGTTCGAGGAGTTGATTGGTGGTCTGCTCACGCTTTTGCTGTATGGGCCGGAGGAAGACTCCCTACTCAGGATGAATGGACCAACATATATATGCAAACTCTCAACGATGTGTATCACGCTCCTAAAACAGTGTCTGGAATTCAGGAAGTCTCGAAGACATGCTCTTCTTCCGGAGCCACTATTTGCGGGTTATTTGGTAATGTTTCTGAATGGACGTCAAGTATTATTATTACTTCAGGAGGAGGGATAGAAATGATCTACAAAGGCGGAAACTTTCGTATTCCCACTGAGCAGACTCTAGACCCTCACTACATGCAGAGTATTTCTCCTCACTACCGTGCAGACACACTAGGATTGAGGGTTATATTCCCGTGAAGTTTCGGAAGTATGATTTCATTATTCTACCTTATCTACGGTCAGTTTTTGTCTTTTTTGGCCTCTTCGATTGCCAACTTGTGTAAAGCGCTAAAGTGAGAGTAAGCCCTATCTAGCGTAAGTGTTCACCAAGCCCCTATTGACAGAAAAAGTGTGACACTCAGCACTTGATCCACTTTTTACTATTGAGTGATCATTCCAGTGCTTCATCCTGTTTGTTATGAGCAGAAAGAAAACCCCTAAATTTCAAGAGGAACCTCCCGTAGCCTCTGACCTTAATGAAGCAAACGCACTGATTGAAGAGTTGTGGGAACAGTTGCGCCACCTTACCGATAAACAAGCAACTAACTCCAAAAATTCATCGAAACCACCTTCGTCTGACAACCCTAAGGACAAGCATGAGCGAAAAAAGATCAAAGCTCTGGTGGTCGCAATTCGAGAGGAGCTAAAGAAGGCCACACAGGCATCAACGAAAACTCTCAGCTCTAAAAGCAACGGATGTAGTTATCGATTGTTTCCCTGAAGTGTGCCCTTGCTGTGCCCAGTCAGATATCGATATTCAAGGTGGTCCTTACTACCGCCATCAGGTCTTCGATATTCCAAAACCCACTGTCGATATCACTGAATACCGTTTATTTTCAGGTCAATGCCGCCACTGTAAAGAAACAGTGAAAGCTCGAAAGCCCGACAATGCATCACAAGGTATTATCGGTCCCAATTTACTCAGCTACATTGGCGTGCTTGCGGGACAATATCATCTCAGCGTTCGAAAAATCCAATCACTGCTCAAAGAACAGCTTGGCACAACCTTTTCGGTCGGTGCGATTAGCGAAGCACAAACCAAAGTCGCTTCAATGTTGACTCCATTGCATCAAGCGATAAAACAAGCGTTAAACGTAAACGTTCACCAAGAAAGTTTGATTTTATTAAAAAGGACGGGTACGCCTTAAAGATTAAAGACGTTTGGGTACGGTTTTTTCTCAACGACTGACGTGATGATCTCACTCAACACTGACATTGCTGATAGACCCCGCTTTTTGCAAGTTTCGATGAGTGTGTGGATACGACTACGGAATTTATCGCCTGCATCTGAGGTCGTTCCGAAGCTAATTTTCCTTTGGATTACAAAGCCTCTAATACATCGCTCGGCTTCATTATTGGTTAAGGGGATTGACGTTTTCTTGAGGAAAACCCACAAGCTCTCTCTATGTTTGAGCAGTAACTTGCATCGCCCTCGATACCGCTTGACCATCACACCTTTCCCTTTGCTCAACCAATGGTCGAACGATTTTTGTAGCCTGTGCATTCGCCGCAAGTACCGTGAATAATCCAATTCACTTTGCTCATAACGATGGCGAGTATGGAAAATGGCGTTCGTCAGCAAACATAGATGCTTGCCAATATAAGCAGTATGGCCACCGCCACTATAATCCGCCATTTGTTGAAGGTTGCGTTTCACATGTGCCCAACATAGCTGATGACGGTCTGCGGCTATCCAGTTATAGCTTGGGCACTGGTCGCTCACCACAATGCCTGCATAGTCTTCATCAATGACCTTTTTCGCTGAGGAGGTCGATCGAGAATACAATATTTGTTCATAGACGAGGTCATCACTGGCCACTAACCAACACCAACGAAGGCTTTGCTCATCATTCCTATGATGAGAGGTTTCGTCGGCATGAACCAAAGGGGCTTTCTTTAACGCTTGTTTTATCGCTTGATGCAATGGAGTCAACATTGAAGCGACTTTGGTTTGTGCTTCGCTAATCGCACCGACCGAAAAGGTTGTGCCAAGCTGTTCTTTGAGCAGTGATTGGATTTTTCGAACGCTGAGATGATATTGTCCCGCAAGCACGCCAATGTAGCTGAGTAAATTGGGACCGATAATACCTTGTGATGCATTGTCGGGCTTTCGAGCTTTCACTGTTTCTTTACAATGGCGGCATTGACCTGAAAATAAACGGTATTCAGTGATATCGACAGTGGGTTTTGGAATATCGAAGACCTGATGGCGGTAGTAAGGACCACCTTGAATATCGATATCTGACTGGGCACAGCAAGGGCACACTTCAGGGAAACAATCGATAACTAACCTGAGATCTGGTTAAGCAACGACTAAACCATACATATCTAACAGCTCAGACTCTTGGGCTGTTAGATCCAGGCTCGGCTTGTCATCTTTAAGGCAGTAAGCAATCAGACCACCAGTTAAGTTCAACATAAAGCCATGTATACTGCGATGTCTGGAGTGTTCAATGTAAGAAATGTTCTTTAACTGGTCATTAACTGTCTCAATTATAAAGCGTTTTTTTAATAGTACTCTATCCCATAAAGATATGAACTTTTTCTTCATATTCTTTCTCACAGTGGTAATTAACTCTATTCCTTTATCAAGAAGCTCGCCTGTTAGCGCTTTACTTATGTAACCTTTATCTGCATAGAGTTTACCCCATAGTCCCTCAGACATTTCTGGAATGGGTTTTCTATCGTCTTCATTACCTTTGGTAAGTTTTAATGAAATAATTTCACCTAAGTGATTGATAATTAGGTGCAACTTAAAACCGAACGACCATCCCATAGTTCCTTTACCATGACAGGCAATGCCGTCAAACACCTTGTTTCTCTTCGCTCTGATGATATGACAGACTTCAATTTGTTGAATCAACAAATTGAATACCTGTTGGCTTACCCAATTTGGAAGTGAGATAAGAGCACATAGGAATAACAACGCTTGCAGTAACACCGAGGAATCGCGTGTAGCTGAGCAGTTCAGGAAAATAGCTGCGTAGCTCTTTACTGACATAATTGAGATAGTAATTCTTGAAATCGCGATAGTGAGATTGATGAAAGTGAATGAGGATAGTCATTATCTCAGCGGGAGTTAACCTACATGTTCTTTTGCGCTTTTTCTCACCACTTTCAATGATTTGATTGTGCCACTGCTCAATAAACATCTGACAAAAGTCATCTACATCGCAAAAAGTTTCAATTAATTTATCCATGCTCGTTCTCCTTTGAGGTCTACCAGACTAGTCGAGTGATCAGATCTCTGAACGAGCTTTTAGTTCATTATTTATTCAAATTTTATCCAGAGTTCAGGTTAACTACAATCCGTTGCTTTTAGAGCTGAGAGTTTTCGTTGATGCCCTGTGTGGCCTTCTTTAGCTCCTCTCGAATTGCGACCACCAGAGCTTTGATCTTTTTCGCTCATGCTTGTCCTTAGGGTTGTCAGACGAAGGTGGTTTCGATGAATTTTTGGAGTTAATTGCTTGTTTATCGGTAAGGTGGCGCAACTGTTCCCACAACTCTTCAATCAGTGCGTTTGCTTCATTAAGGTCAGAGGCTACGGGAGGTTCCTCTTGAAATTTAGGGGTTTTCTTTCTGCTCATAACAAACAGGATGAAGCACTGGAATGATCACTCAATAGTAAAAAGTGGATCAAGTGCTGAGTGTCACACTTTTTCTGTCAATAGGGGCTTGGTGAACACTTACCGTTATTATGATAAGGCTTGGGTCAGCGAAATCCTTTAGGGACAGCGGCGAATATGCCGAACTAAGTCCGGATGTATGACTGCAATCTTAACTAGTTTGATTTTTTAGAGCGTGGATACTTGGCAAACTGGGGCGACCATGTATGGTAAATATGTGACTTTGTTATCAGAAACAGCCCTCAGACCGCCTCAAACGCTCTTAGCGAAGATTTTAGACATTTGAACAAAGCGGTATGTTTCTATAACGCTTTGTAAGTTTTTGACGTTTTAAGAGCGGTTTGTAGGGCAAAAGTCATCGACTTTCTTTGAACTAAGACCTGCACTCTGATACCCATTTTTCGTACTTTATGAACTTTGGGTTTCAGATTAGTTATGTTTGGTCAAAACACATCCGTCCTAGTGCGTGGCTTTTTTGGCGAAACTCACAATGGGGCAAATGCGCCTTACATAGAGGTCATCAAAATCATTATAAGGCTGGTTTAATTAAGTTCGAAAAGCAAAGGTTCTTGCTTCCACTCCGCAGGAAAGCCCATTGCAGATATAAAACGATTGGCTATCGGATATTTATCAAACAAGTGGGCTAACGCAGGTCCAAGCTTTTCCTCGAATTTAAGCCCTGAGTATATTCTTTGTAACGCAATTACCGAAGTATATAAGCGGTTCAACTGATCTTCTTCCCGTTTGTTTGGGTTTGGTCGAGTTCTTACTAAAGGAATGCCGTTGCTCATAATTCGTTTGATACCGTTTGGTGCGGGTAAGTTACGTGAGAATAGGCGCGTGTGATGGCCACAATGATTTCGAACTTGTTGTAGGGCTACCATCCATGAACAAAGTGAAGTGAAATTTTCTACATCGAGTTTTTTCTTCGCAAATCGGTCTAGTTTTAAGTCGCGAACAGATTCAAGGCTTAAGCTTTGCATCAGATTTACTAGATTGCCGAATGTCATTAGTTCAATAGCCACCCAACCCGGAGGAAGATCTCGGTAGAATGGACAAAACTCGTTGTAATATTTTTTTTGGTAATGCTGTGCAAAAAGTTCCTGTGAGCCTATAAACATATCGCGAACTCGGCTAACAGTTTTGACTTGGTTACCATTATTTACAAACAAGGCTGAATCTAAATACCAGAAAGGGTTGTTTGTTTGATTTGTCATCCATTGATCAAAGGAAGAACGAACTCCAACTTCAACTTTTTCAATTATATTAAAGAGATAACTACGCAGCTCGGCATCAAATTGATAGAGTTCGTAACCATGAGAAAAGAATGTATCTCCATTATACATCTTTGTTTCGGCATCTTGGAAAGGTGATAAATAAGCCTTAAAGCGATAATAACTGCAACGGCTTAGGATATTGGCAGCGAACTTTTTAGCTTGTTCATCTTCAAATTTTAAACCTTGTTCTGCTAGCTTGGTGCAAAGTTGTTCACTGGTAAGGTAAGGTTTTCTGTATGGCACTAAATCCGTCATGCGCATCTCTGAATTTTAGGCAAAAAAAAGCTTCCACTCTTACGAACCGAAGTTCTGGAGGAAGCCATTGTTAAGCTCATTATAATCAATTTTGGTTGAGATTCAAATTACTTAATGCCCAAATGACATCTTCGCTGTAAGGCAAGATCATTATAAATTTGAACTTTTCCTAATTTAAGGGATCAGATCTGGTAACTATTATCCATTTAGAGCCTTTTCCAAGGGCGAGAATATACTTTGTTAATCTGATGTAAAAAGAACTTTTTCCCTGTAATCTTTATTCCATGCGGCTTGGTTCATCTTTCTTGGTACAGACAAGTTACCCTCTGATTTTCTAAATAGGTTCTGCACAAAGCGACGACAACAAGCCATATTCAACGCCGAATCCCCGGCGTAAATTCGCTGCTCGTCTTCTTTAAAAATAACGTCCAACGCCCAGTGCTGCTGATTCTCTATGTGCCAGTGCTTTCTTGTTGCCTTTGTGGCTAACTCTAAAGATAAATAGTCTGTGCAAATATAGTACGAAGTTTCATAACTCCCTTTCCCTTTGACACTCCTATCTCTTACCACTGCAACAATGCTTTTTACTAGACACCACTTCTCTCTGAGTTCTTCGCTAAAGGCTGCAGGAAGCACGTAAACCTCACGAACCTCTTTTCTACCATGCCCTTTATCTTCCGTAATGTAAGATTCCTGTTTATCTTCAGGCAAAGCCCAATAGTCTTGGAATTGCACATCAATTTCTGCTAATAAACTTGGTTGATTCAGTTTAACTTGTACTAGGATATCTCCACCTTTATCAACCACTTTATTCAGTGTTTCAACCTGACAATGCAGGGCATCAGCAGTTAATAAACATCCTTTGATATCTAAAGCGTCTAGCATGTTTCTTATTGCTAGCAGCTCCATACCTTTGCCGTCACAAGGTTGGTGTGTGAGAGTCAAACCCTCGTCTACATCAAATGCCGAAACCATATAGAGGGGGTGCTGTTGTTTGCTTGCTTTTGCCCCTTTTAGAACCTTCCCATCAACACTGATTATAGGCTGAGCATGCTTCTCTCTGTGCAAATTGACCCAGCCCACCATAGCTTCCAATAGCGTCTCTGGCACAACGGAGCTCATGATCGCAGCTATATTATGTCGAGTGGGAAGACCATTTTCGTAGGGGAAATACTCACGTAACCACTCGATATTTCCTTCACCGAAATCCTTAATCTCTGTCCATTTATTTTGACCACAAATCATGGCTGTTATGACCACGAAAGCGACTTCCATAACAGGATAAACTTGATTGATGTGCGAACGGGTATCTTTCACTTTTTTAAGTTTCTCAATGATAATCATGTGCGAATTTCTCATGTTTTTTTACTTCATGATCAGATCGTGATTATCTAAAAAAGTTCCCTGTAAAATAAATCCTTTATTTTCAATGATTAAAGTTCGATCCCGCCCTTGTTAGCGGACAGGCCTTTCGCACTCTTAACAACCGTCGACCGAACCATGTCACAAGCTGTTGGTGAGGCTTTATGCTATCCGAGATTTCCATCGTCCCGCTCATGATATTCCACATTAATTATGTATCATTAAGTTTAATTTAATCACAACCTGTACTTTTGTAGCTATAGTTATTGTTGACATATATATCAATAAATGGGTTATTAAACTATGAGTGAAGAATTAGTAGAAGGTTCATCCTTTGATAAAGTAATAATCTTATTAGAAAAATTACCATTAGAGCAGGTGATAGCCTTAAAATCTCATGTAGATCTACTCTTAAGTGATCCTACACACCTCCCTAATCAGGGCAAGATCATGAACATTTTTCGCCCAATGGTTGACTAACGTTGACCTGATGGGTTGGTTGTGATCTTATTCTCCTCTTTTGAGGAGCACCCATGAATTTAGATACCATCAAAACGTATTTCAGCATCATTCGAGACGAACGACAAAGCGCAAAAGTAGACTATCCTCTGTTCGACATTTTATTTGGTTCAATTTGTGCCGTAATAGCCGGAGGTCAAGGCTGGACTGATATTCGCGAGTATGTTCTCGGACACCATGAATGGTTTCTTAAACATGGTTTATTCGAAAAAGGTGTGCCGGTTGATGATACCTTTGCTCGTCTGATTTCAAACATCGACCCGGCAGAGTTCCGAGATTGCTTTCTAGCCTGGATGAAAGCAGTGCACAAGTTAACTGGTGGTGAAGTGGTAGCCATTGACGGCAAAACTTTACGGGGTTCCTATGACAGAAACGACAGGCAAAGCACCATTCACATGGTGAGTGCTTATTCCTGTGCTAATCAACTCGTATTAGGTCAGCTAAAAACCGATGCTAAGAGTAATGAAATCACAGCGATACCTGCACTCCTCCAGATGCTCGACTTACGAGGTGCTATCGTGACGATTGATGCGATGGCCTGCCAGACTAAGATAGCAAAGGCTATCACGAGCAAAGGCGGTGATTACTTATTATCGGTTAAGGGTAATCAAGGCAAGTTAGCGGCCTCGATTCAGTCCGCCTTCTCCTCACGCCGGCGAGATCCGATTGACTGGGATAGGTATCAAGTTGAGAAGCAGAAGGGCCGGATTGAAGCGCGTACTTGTCATATCCTGAGTGCTCGTGAGTTGGAGGGTGACTTCTCCACTTGGGATAGGTTAACCAGTATTGTGATGGTCGAAAACTACCGAGCAACAAAAGGCAAGGCTCCAGAGTTGGAGTATCGTTACTACATTAGTTCAGCAGAACTGACCTCAGAGCAGGCAAGAGAGGCTATCCGTGCCCACTGGGGCATTGAATCCATGCATTGGATTTTAGATGTCAGTATGGGTGAAGATGCTTGTCAGATTTATAGAGAAAATGCTGCTGAAAACATGGCGGGATTAAGACATATGGCACTGAACATGCTCAGAGCTGAGTCAACCAAGATTAGCGTACCGATGAAACAGAAGCGGTGTATGATGAAGCCTGCCTACTTGGAACAAGTTCTTATGGCTGGATTTACATCGATGGCTAAATCTTAACCATTCATGCGGACGCCCTGATGCTCTCGCCCTGTTAGATCAGTTAACTTCTTTAACTGGTACCTGATGGGAATTACAACTACACTGATTTTTATCGAGCGAACAATAGGTCAATCACTACTAACAACGCAGAATAAAATTTCCTGAATTAATTATTGTTAGACGAAAAGTGAAGGTTATATAATGAAATTAGAAAAAAGACTTATAGTAACGTCAACAGTGTCTATAATCATACAGATAATATTAATAATCTCCTCTTCCTACTATACATACAAATCTCACATTGAAACTCAGATAGAATTCTTATTATCGGAAGAAAATAAAAGATTCGAGTGGATAATAGAGGAGAAAATAGATCACATACTATCGACATTATCAACGATAATTATAATAATTGAAAATAACCTTAACCCAGAAATAAGACAACTAGATTTTAATGAATATTTTCTTGATAATGAAAAAAATACATTATATTACATAATAGATAACAATAGAGATGCGAAATATACAACAGAAAGAAAAACAATAACAAACGATAAAAACGGAAACAATGAAATTTATAATAACATTATAGCTGAAATATCGAAAAAAGATATTGATGAGTATTTGGAAATTATAGAATTCAAAGAAAAACTTTGGATTAAGCTGATAAAAAAAATAAATAAAAATAAAAATAAAAATAAAAAAGGTTATAGTCACATAGCTCTGATATATCCTCTAGATTTCATTATAGAATATATGGATGCATCCCATATGGGCAAGGGGGGATGGCATGCATTATATAACAATAAAAGCCTGATTCACTATAATGGAATCACTTTAGAACATGATATTCCACTTGACAAATTAGAATTAAAAAAGAGAAATGCCGATAGTTATTTATATAAGGAATCATCATTTTTAACTCTTCATTACATTGTGGGGTGGAGACCCGAAATCTTGTTAGATATATTCGGGAACACTTTGTATATTGGCCTTGCACTTTGTTTATTTATCATAGCAACCTCAAACCTCATACTGATAAGTCATATTGATAAATTTATAATACTACCAATAGAGAATATTATTACTCAATTAAAAAGATCACAAGTAAATCTTAGAAGCGTTTCAATACCAAAAGACATGGATAGGGAACTAAGAGAGCTTTTACTTTTGATGGTAAACTTTAATAAGAAACTATCAAGACAGAATCGACGAATAAAAGATATTACATACTTTGATAGTTTGACCCGCCTGAGAAATCGAGTTTTTTTCGAGGACTATATAAATAATTTATTCTCAAAAGATTGTGAAGTTATCTCTGGCTTTTTATTCTTTATCGATCTTGACGAGTTCAAGATATTTAATGACTCATTAGGTCATGAATTTGGTGACAAGGTGTTACAGGAAACGGCGAAAAAACTCAGTTTAGTGATGATGAACCCAAAATATATCTCAAAAAACTGCGAGTATGTACTATGTCGATTCGGAGGAGATGAGTTTTCTATTTTTGTAAAAACAAAGGATACGAGTTTCAAACCAGCTAATCTGGCATCAGAAATAATCCATGAATTCAGAAAATCCACTGTAATTAATAATCAAAAAGTCGTCATAAATCTAAGTATCGGCATAGCTACGACTAGAGATAGTATTATAGATCACAAAGATTTAATGAAAAAAGCAGATATTGCAATGTATGATGCTAAAAAAGATGGAAAAAACACTTATAGATTTTATAACATAGATACTAATATAAAAATAAATGAGATTTTTTTAGTTCGAGAAATGTTGAGAGAGGCTATACCGAATAATGAGCTAGAAGTATACTACCAGCCTCAAATAAGCATAAGAACAAATGAAATTATTGGATTAGAAGCGCTACTAAGATGGAATAGTAGTAAATATGGAAAGATTTCTCCTAAAAGGTTTATCCCGATAGCAGAAGAGTCTGGTTTAATATTAGAGATAGGAAAGTGGATTATACTAAAGGTTATCGAAGACATGAAATATCTTGACTCTTTATCAGGTGGAAAAATGTCCATTTCTATTAATATATCCCCTATTCAATTGAATAAAGGTCAAGTATTAGGTTTAATTAAGAATATCTCTAGAAAGAGAAATATAGGTTTAAATAGAATAAAACTAGAGATAACTGAAAGTGCCATTGTAGCAGGTTCAAATGCAACCGATCAAATTAAGAAGTTAAGTGATGCAGGCGTGAAGCTTTCTTTAGACGATTTCGGAACAGGATTTTCATCCTTAAGCATGATCAAGGATACGCCAATCTCGGAGTTAAAAATAGATCAGATATTCGTGAAAGGGATAGAAGACGGACTTAAAGGGAAGGCATTAGTAAAAACAATAGTAGACCTTGCAGAGAATCTTGGAATAAATGTTGTGGCAGAAGGTGTTGAAAATAAAATGCAGTTAGAATATTTGAAATCAATTGGTGTCGATATTATTCAAGGCTTTTATTTTTTTCAACCTATGAGCATAAAAGAACTCATAGAAAAGCTCGAAGATACGAGTAACTGAGATTTGCTCTAGTACTCATCGTTTACTCTGTTACTGAACACTTACGGCGTTGTTGATCAAATCAGCTTGAAGGTCAACGACGCCATATGTGACTCACCGTTAGCTTCGAACAGGCATGCCTAGTCCTATGACTTTGTTTATAGCTTTGACATTCGCCATGATTTCACCCACTTGAGCGTTGTAACACCTCAAGCTCAATTTACCGCTGGTTAGTCCTTTATATCAAGACATTGCGGTCTCAGATATTGAGCGATAGTGATAACCAGACTCGGATTTCCACTCCGCTATTGTTCCGTTTTTCAGGGCCTCTACAGCTTCATTTCTGGGATGCCCATCTTCCCAAAACGCTGCATTCTTTCGAGGTGATCTGCACCAGAAGTTTTGGACACTGAGTTAAGTGAGTACAATCACTAACGAGGTGAACAATGACAACTAAGAAAACACGAATCAAACATGCTCCTGAATTTAAATCCGAAGCACTTAAGTTGGCAGAGAAAGTCGGTGTCGCTGCTGCGGCACGACAGCTATCGTTGTATGAATCTCAAATTTATGGATGGCGTAAAGCCGTCAAAAAAGATGCGAAAATCAGCGATAGAGAAAGGGAACTCGCCACTGAAAATGCCAAACTCAAACGGTTATTGGCTGAGCAAGCTGAAGAGCTAGATATCGTAAAAAAGGCCGCCACCTACTTCGCGAAAAATCTAAAGTAGATTGCTATGAGTTTATGCTCGAACACCTTATGCAATATAGGATTGTCCGTATGGCTAAGGTGTTTGGGGTTTCTCGAAGTGGGTTTTATTATTGGATTGATAATCGCCATAAAGTCACTCAACGCAACGAGCACCGAAAGCAGCTTGACAGCAAAGTTCGAGAAGTCTTTGATGATAAAAAGGAACGCGACGGTGCAAGGCGTATTCAAAAAGAACTTGAGGCAAATGGTAATAAGCACGATGTAAAAACCATTGCCACGAGCATGAAGCGCCAGAGCTTAGTCGCGAAGGCAGCCCGTAAGTTTAAATGTACGACAGACAGCAAGCATAGGCTTCCTGTTGCCCCGAACTTGCTAGAGCAAGATTTTAATGCGACAGCACCAAACCAAAAATGGGCTGGAGATATTACCTATCTAGCGACAAGCGAAGGTTGGATGTATTTGGCGGTTGTTATCGACTTGTACTCACGGCAAGTAGTTGGTTGGTCAATGAGCACCAGAATGACCGCGACTCTGGTCTGTGATGCGCTATCAATGGCATTGTTCCGTAGAGGCATGCCCGAAGGGGTAATTATCCATAGTGATAGAGGTAGCCAATATTGTTCAAAAGATTACAGAGACTTAATCTCAGCCCATAATCTAAAACAAAGTATGAGTAGGAAGGGAAATTGCTGGGATAACGCCTGTGTTGAAAGCTTTTTCCACTCAATGAAAGTAGAAGCCGTTCAATACGAGCCGATAATGACGCGAGAAGAGATGCGCCAAGCACTTTTTGAATATATCGAAGTTGATTATAATCGAACAAGAAGGCACAGTGCCCTTGGGTATCTAAGTCCAGTTAACTTTGAAAAACAATATGTCGCTTAATGCGGTGTCCAGTCTAACTGGAGCAGATCAGTTTCAATTGTTGACTCAGTATAGTCACACCGTACAGTCATATCAGTTTCAAATACGAACACCTTGCAGTCACGCCGTACAGTCATATCAACTTCAAATGTAGGTACGGTATAGTCATGCCGTACAGTCATGCCGCTTTCAAATACTGACATCGTATAGTCACGCTGCACAGCCATATCAATTTCAAATACGGCCTCCTTACAGTCAGGCTATGCAGTCATATCTAGTTCAGAATTTTTAGGTATAGGGTCAGGGAAAACAGCGATATTTAAACAATTGAAATCATTAACAATTACTAATAAAAGTCAGCATCTAAAGGCACAAACGCCCTCTAGCCATTAACATATAACCAGGTATTCAAACCTTTTGTGCGCAGAGTAATTAGTCTAGAAACTATTGATCGCTCGTTGTTGTTCAGAGATGTTAAACCCATACACAACGGGGCTTGCCGATCATTATATTCATGATCGCTCATTGCTGTGCAGGGATGTTAAACTCATATACAGCGGGGCTTGCCGATCAATACATTCATGATCGCTCATTGCTGTGCAGGGATGTTAAACCCATATACAGCGGGGCTTGCCGCTAAATACATTCATGATCGCTCACTGCTGTGCAGGGATGTTAAACCCATACACAGCGGGGCTTGCCGCTCAATACATTCATGATCGCTCATTGCTGTGCAGGGATGTTAAACCCATATACAGCGGGGCTTGCCGATCATTATATTCATGATCGCTCATTGCTGTGCAGGGATGTTAAACCCATACACAGCGGGGCTTGCCGCTTAATACATTCATGATCGCTCATTGCTGTGCAGGGGTGTTAAACCCATACCCAGCGGGGCTTGCCGCTTAGGCCGTTCATGACTGATCAGGGATAGAATCCTAAAACAAAGACCATTGCTGCTGACTATATTAAGAGGAATTGTTTGATTGAAAATATTTTGGGAGATTGATCACATAATAAGAAAAGTTTCACACAGTGATGCAATTCAATATAAACCACTGAATTTATTTATTTTTTTTAGATTTTTGTAACTTTTCTAATGAGCGATCATGGCAGTTTGAAAGTGAATCAACCATCACTCACATATGCATAACCTGTGGATATCGTGTTTAAAACCCAAATAAGTTGTGGAAAGTAATTGAGCGATCATGAACAAGCAATTGAGCGATCATGAACAAGCAATTGAGCGATCAAAAGATCTAATTGAGCGATCAAATGATCATTGTAGGATCTATCCACAGACCCATTTTATGACTGATTTGAAATGAGCGATCATAAATACAAAGGGACAAAATATTCGCATTTTTAAGTAAAACATAGGCTTACGTTCATCTCTTATATCAATGTACTAAATTGAGCGATCAAGAATTGTATAAGGGACTTAAGACATTAGATATGGGTGTAATCATATTAATCATTAAACCTTTATCAACTAAAGAAATCATTTTTAAAAAGATCATATTATTAAGAACTTAAATCAGAATAGAATGGATGCTAATGACATGGTTGCTTATTCTTGTTCAACGGTTATGATTAAAGCATCATGAAAAACAGTGATAAAGCACATGCCGATAGAACTCAACGATATCTCACAAGAATTGCTAGGAAAAATTGACCTGAAAAGGCGTTTTACTCTTTTTCTTTTCGATCCAGCTGATGTCGAGTTATTTGATACAATTCAAGATATGAGTTTAGGTTTAAAGCAACGCATTATTGCTCAACATCTGATTACTTTAGCTAAATCACACAGTGGCATAGCCAATAAGGTATTTCAAGAAGGCGTCGAAGCACGTTATGAAATTAAACCTGCAACCCTTCGACGTACTCTTATGGAACTTAAGAACTTAGGGTTCTTAGTCTTACATGAAGTCACTCACAATGGTCAAAAACGGGCTACTTCAAATATTTACACCTTAGCGAAAAAAGTCGACCTAGCCATAATTGCCGATCGTGATTCTCTAACGGATCGCAACCGTCCCAAAGGCAATAAAAAATCCAATCGTGAAAGTGTAAAAAATGCTCTTCAGAAAAAATCACTATCTCAGCAGGATATTGATCTGCGACCTTATCTTCCGAGAGGTGTGCCTTATGATAAAGAAATCTTACCTACTGAGTACATAGCACTGGCTCCAAACAAACGAAATGGCAGCCCTAAAGTGCTTGTCCAATTCAAGCATCCAAAAGGTGGTAATTATACGGTTGCAGCAAAGGGACATGAACAAGTGTCAACTAAGGGTGCTATCCAAACATTAATGGCACTATTGTCGTTAGCTATTGCATATAACGCCCGGGCGATGAAGACCAAGCGGTTTTCGCGCCCGTTTGAAAATACTGAATGTGCTGCAAAACTAGAAGAAATCTTGTATCTACGTGGTTTGAGTGACAACGGTCAGACTCGTGATCGTATAAGAGAACAAATTCAGGAATTACGTCACACGGTTTATGAATGGACAGATCTGGACGGTGTAATTGTAGATGAAGAGCTTCAGAAACTTTTCACGCAAAAAGACTTCCAGTTTATTATTGAACTTGAAACTAACTCGAAACTCGCTCCCGTTATCAATGAGAACGGCGTCGAAGTAAAGCCGACACTGTTCTTCTATACATTTCATCCCAAACTAATAGAAATCCTGGCTAAAAAAGAAGTATTTTTCACTTTACCTAAACAGATTGCAGTTGGTGATCCTCTGTTACTGCTCTTCTACATGTGTCTACGTGTAAGGCGAGTAGCGTATGAGTCTTTGGAGCTATCGTTAATTGCCGAACATATGTTTTTCGATGGGAGTGATAAAAAGCTTCATAATGACATCACAGCCGCGTTGGAAATCTATAAATGTAAACCCGGTGACATAGTAATGCGCAATGATCAAATGATTACCAAAGACTACAATTTGTGCGGGTACTATATTTCATTCACAAAAGATCAAGATGGTAACTACGTGGCCGTAATTGATTGTGATGAGCAACAAATGATAGAAGCGACAGGCTCAACGTTCAAGGAAGGCAAGAAGAATGCTCCAACGATAATGAACCCGTTGGTAAACAAGTTTGCGTTAGCTGATGAGATGAAACGTAACGTCCTCGTAGATGCACTTCGCGATGACCTATTGTTTAAATATGTAACACATACAACTAGGCGTTTCGCGAATTACCGAAAATTCAAATTGTTAGAATCTGAATACACGATATCTGCCTATGACGATGAAAATCACATAGACCGTATTGCTCATTTAGTTTCCATAGATTTAAATGCCAATAAAGATGTTGCTGTAGAAGCGCTACATAAAGTGCAAGGACATCTTAAGAAACTCACTTATGGTGAGACAATCATTGAATCCGAGCACTTCTACAGTTTGATGAGCCGTTTAGAAACTGGCCATAATATCAAGTTATCGAAAAGTGAGTTAATCGACAGTGTAAAGCGATTGAGAGCCAAGAGGTTTAACCAGTGGGTTAATGGAGAATTAGATGAGCTTGCCGCTTTCATTTCATCTAAGTTAGCTCAAGTAAGCTAAAGAGACTGAAGCTTGTAGAGAGTCGATATAGCAACTAAGTATCGTTATCTAGTACAAAAAAAGAACCATAGGGTTCTTTTTTTGTTTAAAAGAGTTCTATCGTAAGCGCCAATAACTCCGCATTATTTCGCGACTTAATTTGAACCCTGATAATGACAGCACTCATTACTCATACAAGGTTCAATTATGTCTATTTCTTACCAACAGTGGCAGCAGCACATCGATGCATGGCAACAAACTAAGCTCACTCAAGCCCAATATTGCCGCTCTCACCAAATCGACCAAAGTCAGTTTAGTTACTGGAAACGTAAAGGATTGGAGGCGTCCAACACGAACACGTCTCTTCTCAATTCACTATCGCTCAAGTGGAAATGCAGCATACCTCCTCAAGCCTTTCAGTAACCTTGCCTAGTGGTCTATTGATTGATGGGGTTGACGAAATGAATGCCCATGTCGCACTCAAACTGCTGGAGAAGTTAACCTAATGCAACCAACGTTAAGACCTGCTCACCATCTGCCTGCTGTTTATCTTTACCGTGACCCTATTGATTTTCGAATAGTCACACAATGGGTTGAGCGCACTCATCGAAATGGAACTTGGACACAGCCCATTCAGTGGCCACCTCTATGCGTTTACCAACAAACAGCGTAACAAAATTAAGTGCTTGTTCTGGGAAGATAATGGTTTTGTGATGTACTACAAATCTTTAGCGGAAGAAAAGTTTAAATGGCCAAAGCGCTCCGACGAGGTAGTCACTCTTACTGGGCAGCAGCTAAATTGGTTACTGGATGGGTACGATATTACCCTAATGAAAGGTTATAAAAAACTCGAATATGAGTCTTTATTTTAAGGAATTTAATGCCTTATTTTGGTAAAATAAAGCCTCTTGACATAAGGTGTTAAAGGCTATTTTACCCATGAGTTTCTCTTCCAAAACATTGACTGAAATCGAGCAGCTTCGTGCTCAGTTAGCAGAAAAAGAAGCGAAACTTTAATCTCAATCCGAGCGCCTTCAATCTCACTCAGCTCGCATCGCAATTTTAGAGGAAGTGGTTCGCCACCTAAAACTCAAACGCTTTGCACCAAGTAGCGAGAAAACCTCCGTAGACCAATTTTTATTGTTCGATGAATCAGAGCTGTGTACTGACCCTGACCTGACTGCTTTTGAAAATAACCAAGATAACAAAAGGGGTCAAGACGATAATGATACTAAGCCTCGTGGCCGAAAACCGCTATCTAAAGACTTACCGCGTGAGCAAATCTTCCTGTACCTAACAGATGAAGAAAAAATAGGGGCTAAGAGCACTTTCTTTGCAAAAGTGAAAGAAGAGCTCGACATCGTGCCGGCTAAAATTCGTGTCCTGGAATATATGCAAGAGAAAGCGGTCTTTGATGATAAAGAAGACGCTCAATATATCATTACGGCTCCGTTGCCAAAGCATCCGCTTCCTGGCTCTATCGGTAGCATTAGCCTCATCGCTCACGTCATTACCTCAAAATACGTCGATGGATTACCGTGATATCGTATCGAAAAGATGCTGAAACGGTATGGCGGTGGCCTCTCTCG
Organism: Vibrio sp. 10N.286.45.E10; assembly: GCF_002874195.2. Lineage (NCBI taxonomy): Bacteria > Pseudomonadati > Pseudomonadota > Gammaproteobacteria > Vibrionales > Vibrionaceae > Vibrio > Vibrio sp. 10N.286.45.E10. The sequence goes on from NZ_MCWD02000004.1 coordinate 27,964, forward strand.
AACGACATTAGCTAACTACGTAATTAAGGTCTCAGATGTGTTTCAACCCCTCATCAACCTATTACGTGAGCAGCAAAATGCAGGTCGATACATCATGATGGATGAGTCGCCACTTCAGGTACTTAAAGAGCCTGGTCGTGCTGTGACATCCGATAAATATATGTGGGTCTCATTAGGCGGGCCGCCAGATAAGCAAAGCGTTCTGTTCCACTACGATCCGTCTCGAAAAAAAGAAGTACCACTTGAGCTTCTCGATGGCTTTAAAGGCTACCTGCAAACCGATGGTTATGCGGGCTACAATGCTGCCTGTGAAAAATACAGTCTTATTCATGTTGGCTGTATGAATCACGCACGCCGTAAGTTCATCGAAGCGCAAGATGCACAGCCGAAAGGTAAAAAAGTAAAAGTGAGTAAAGCTGATACCGCGCTCGGTTACATCAATACACTTTACCGAATTGAGCGTAAGCTGACTGAGTTAAAAGAAACTGAAGAATATACGCCAGAGCAAGTCGTAAAATACCGCTGCGAGTACAGCATCCCAGTGCTAGATAAACTGAAGGTGTTTTTAGACAAGACCATTAATCGAGTACCGTCAGACAGCTTAACGGGTAAAGCGGTCAGTTATATGTTAAATCAATGGTCAAAACTGGTGGCTTACTGTGATAACGGTGAGCTACGCATCAGTAATATCATGGCAGAAAATGCAATCCGCCCATTCGCAGTGGGTCGAAGAGCTTGGCTCTTTGCTGATACGCCATCAGGAGCTCAAGCAAGTGCGACTTGCTATAGTTTGATTGAAACGGCGAAATTAAACGGTCTTGAACCTTACTCCTATCTTCACACCCTTCTCAGTAAGCTACCATACGCAGAGACGTTGGAAGACATAGAAGCGCTTCTACCTTGGAATCTAACCAAAGCCTAACGGCTTCGGTTCTCCTCATCAATACGCCGAGTAACTGGCGCTTACAAATGTTTATCAGTTAACGTTACAGTCATTGCTTCATGTTTCACAGTTGTGGTTGCCGTTTTTGATTGGGATTGGTTTATCGTCGCGGGTTCAGCGAATACCATCATTGAGGTTGTAAAAAAGATCGTTGCTAGTGCGATTTGAGCGAGCGTTTTAATTGGGCTGTATCCTATTGGGTTATGATTAATAGCTGATACAAGCACTATAAAAATTATGTGGCGGTCGTTCTTATCATTTTATGCCACGGTAAGATTTATACTGTGGATGAATGTTCTGTTCGGGTATTATTTTCCAACGCCCAAGCATTGAGAAACTTACTCATTGCCACATCACTAATACTGCTGCGATCGAGAGTAATATGAGCGCAACAATGTCTTTGCGCGCGATGCTTTGCCCCAACCAGAAGTAAGATATCAACACCATAAAGACCACCTCAACTTGCCCCAACGTTTTCACATAAGGCACGGCTTGAAGTGACATCGCACTAAACCAGCCAAGAGAACCAATCACACTGGCTAAGCTTGTCATCACCACCAATCTCGACTTCTTGAATATCTGGTGTAACGTGTCGCGTTCTCTGAAAAAGAGGTACGTACAGATAATCACTGTTTGAAGGGAAATAACTAGGAACAGCACCCACGCTGCGCTGTGAGGGAAGGGTAAGCCAATGCTCAAGCTAGCTTCACGTACCCAAAGAGACGTTAAAGCAAAGGCGGTGCTACACGCCATACCTAACAAGAACACTTTCGGGGACAAGCTTCGCCAGCCAGAAGCGCTACTCATGATTAGCACGCCTAAAGTACCAATAAGTACGCCGACCCAACCTGTCACTGTTAATGCGGAGCCAAAAAACAACACGGAGAGCACCGCAGAAACAGGAGCTTCACACTTGGCTAACCCAGCGCCTATCGCATAGTTTTCTAGCTTGAACAGCATCACCATTAAGCCGGTCGCGAGGATCTGCATAATGGCGGCAGCAACAATATAGAAAACAAATTCACCCGAAAAGTCGGAGATAGCTACAGGCTGCCATTGATAGAGGGTGTAGAGGTAAATAAGGGCTATTGGGCCAGCCCAAATAAAACGCGCCAACGTCACGCCAGCCACGCTCATGGTGCCACTGAGTTTGCTTTGAAAGGCATTGCGCCAAGATTGGCTAAAGGCTGCGAGAAGAGTAAAGGCGATCCAACTAAAAGACATGACGCTTCCATGTGTGATGTAATTTGATGATGATACTAACAAAAATCACATGATAAGAAGCGACATGGTCTGATTATAGCCAGAGGCTCAGCTTTATTCTCTATTCAGTATTAGATCGCTCTTCAGAAGAGCGGCTGTTTCTTGGATTGAACTGGTATTAGTCGTGCTACTTACTTTAGAAGAAAGAAATCCGGTAGCATAAAGTGAGACTAAACAAGCTATATCAGATAACAGCCCTTTTTAGCGTGTCTTTGCTTTTGCGAGGTTTTTCAGCTTTTCGTATGTCAGTGGCTCTTCTCCTATTGTCCATCCTTGATGGTCCAGAAAACCCCTGATCAATTCTTTCTCTTTCCTCAGTCTCTTTTGTTAAGGCTAGCGCATTTTAACCGCAGACTCTAAAAGCACTGAGCGGTATTCATCATTCAGTGCTGCATTCTTTTTCTTTCGAGCCATACTCATCTTTTGGGTTGTATCAAACTTAAACAAGTTGAGGGCTATTTTCCTTAACGCATTAAAAGCCAACGCGCCATTTCCTTTTCTAACTCGGCATTCATCTTCTCTGAAGGTCATGTCTAACATCCAGTGCATACTCTCTACTTGCCAATGACCACGGACAGCTTTAAGTGCTTGTTCTGCATCTAATTCCAGTGAACTGATATACCAACGAGTCTCTTTGCTAACCTTGCCTGTTATGGAGTGCTCGACCTCAGAAGTGATTTTAATAATGCTTCTAAGTCCCTCCCACTGATATTGTTTAGTCAGCCATTCTTTATCAACCACAAGGTGCTCACAGTGTCGCGTCTCGATTCGACCATGTCCTGCGTCTACATCCGTGTGTTGAGCATCGTTCTTCTCGGTGAATTGCTCTCGACACGCCTTATGCCACCAAGCTTCTAGCTCTGCCTGCATCGTTGAGTGATTCCCTTTTAGGGCCAAGACATAGTCCGCTTTGCTTTGAACTATTTGTTTGGCAATCTTGCGCTGACAACCCATCGCATCGAGTGTGATGATGCAGTTCTCTATATCAAGTAAGGTTAACAATTTAGGAATAGCGGTTATTTCATTGCTTTTATCGTCAACGGCGGCCTGACCTAAAACAAGTTGGTTGGAGCAACTCCACGCACTCACCGAATGAAGCGGATTTTTTCTTCCGCGAGTATCGAAAGAGTGGCGTGCTGTTTTGCCATCTACGGCAATGATATCAGTGCCTGTCGTTTGAACTAGCGTCTTCATCCACGACTGAAACGCTTGCTCAATCTCATCTGCTCTGAGTTTGGTGATAACTCTTGCAATTGTATCGTGACGAGGGATGCCATTGAGGAATGGACGGTATTTACGAAGCCAATCTAAACGATTATGGCCGAAATCTTCGATGTCCTCCCAGCCCTCCGCGCCAGAAATCACCGCACTAATAGCAAGTAAAAGAATATCTAAGAGTTGGTGTTTTTTACATCGTTCAATGCGAGGGTCAACGATGTTTTCGAAATGCTCTAGAAACGAATCAGACATGGAAAAGACTCTAAATGGATAATAGTTACCAGATCTGATCCCTTAAATTAGGAAAAGTTCAAATTTATAATGATCTTGCCTTAGAGGTAAAACACGATCGCTTAATTAAAAATCTTTTCAGAAACTTGCCAGTGAATCTGGTGCCAGTTTGGTACCCGTCCATCATGTGAACAAAGATGAAATCCGGGGTAAACAAGAGATTACGAAGGCATCCAAACCAGCGCGATCAACGCAAAGCATAAAACAGATTCCTAAAAATTACGCTGCCTGGGACTAATCCAGAACAAGAAGAAATTGAAGAACATAAAAATCTCAGGGACGTTTTATAAGTAACCTATAACACTCTAATAAAGTACCGATATCTGGTGCTTTTTATTCATCAATTTTCGCACTCTTTGTAAACTATCCATAATGTCTCTTTTAGCTTTTCTATAAAGTTGGTGTAAAACGACTATAAACGATTAACCTCCCAAAGGATTTTTCCTCCAAAAGCTTTATTTTTAAAATATACATTTATAAATGTGAAGCTTGATTTTTTGATATTAATCAGTGATTTATCTGTTTTTATTGTATTCCTTTGTTAAGATTAATTGTAACTTTTATGTGTTTCAAATGCGATCATGTAGAAATTTTATTAGATTCTTTGTTTTTGTTTACATGGATTTTTTTATGTGTCATTGTAACAATCAATTGATGATGCTGACTAAGATGGAGTAGGTAATATGAGCCGACAGATTGAGACACTAAAAGAATTGGAAACCATAGCGCAAGGAGCGTCAAATCTACTCGCTCAACGTGAAGATATTCGACCAAAACTTCCTAGAACGTTTGACCGACCAGATGCGGTTGAATATTTGAAATGTGATTATCGCACTATTGAAAAACATGCTGCTGAACTTGGTTTTGATCCTAAGGCTCACGTATCGAGTGGAATTAATTGGATGCTCGATATTAATCAAATCTATAAAATTCGTGATGCCTTACCAGAAAGCACCATCCTCAAAAAAAAATTAAAGCCTTTTAATCGTAAGAAAAACCAGAAAGCACAAGTCTTAGTCGTGCAGAACCAAAAGGGTGGCGTGGGAAAAACTCTGAGTTGTATCACAATTGCTACTGGTATAGCGATGGAATACCACGAAGGTTATCGTATTGCAGTCATTGATATGGACGGTCAAAGTACATTGAGTTCCTACCAACCTTCCTTAGACGGAGAAGAGCGACCTACAATCGGTGAGCTGATTCAAATTGACCCTCAAACAGAAGGTTATCGAGCTCTAATTCGATCGTCAGTTTCTGACACGACAATCCCTAACCTTAAAATTATACCTGCTGCTCAGGGAGATAGGGATATCGAAGCTATTTTCCATGAAGGAGTGTTTTCTAACTCAATTTCTTCACCATATTCGCGTTTGAAAGCGGTCATAGAAGCAATCAGTGAAGACGTGGATATCGTTTTGATCGATACCCCCCCTTCTTTGGGCTACGCCTCAATTAATGCTTACAATGCTGCTACTAGTGTAATAGTCCCTCTGGGTGCAAACCAAAACGATACAGATGCAACGTGTCAGTATCTAAGCTATCTACCGAAAATTTATAAAAACCTTATTGCACAAGGTCATCAAGGCTACGATTTTATTAAGTTCTTGTTGACCAATTATGAGGAAAATAGTGCATCCTCACTTGAAGTAAGAGAGGAACTCAATGAGCATTTCAACGGATACTTATTTTCTACAACCTTTAAAAAATCTGAAGCAGTTAGATTATGTTCGTTAGATAGAAATACGGTTTACGATTTATCTAAATCGATGTATTCAGGTCATAAAAGCACGTTCAAGAATGCGAAGCTGAATGCTGATCAGATACTCATGGATATCATGCTTCAAGTTAGAAAAATATGGGATAAGGAAAATAAATAAATGAACAAACGACGTGCGGCTATTCAAGCTGCCCTAGCCAGTAAAATTGCAGCGAAGCCAACCAAAGTGCCTTCTATGCCTTCAGGGGATATGGATAGTGTATCTGAAGCAAAGATTGATGTAGAACTTAATTACTCGAAGTTATCTGATAGTTTGGATAAAGCCGGCATATCATTTAGTGATTTTCTCCAAGAGCATTCCGGCATTGTTTTGTCTAAACCAGAAAGAAAACTGACTACCCCTTCTGGTGAAGTTTATACAGTCGCTACATCGTACATGTCGTATGAGCAGTTAAAAGAGCTTTGCGTCATTGATAGTGATAACGTCAGAGATATCTCCGAACGTACAGAAGAAGCACTAGCTGACATTATTGATGAAATAGGTATGGGGCTTCAACTAATGCCAATCATCGCTTATGTCGATAACAACGGGAAGCACTCTATTATGGAAGGTTCTCGGCGCTTCGCTTCTGCATTGCATCGTAAGGTAGGTTTAACGGTAGATATCTTTGACTGCAAACCAAATCTAGAAACGATTAGATGGGTAGTTGAAACTTCAGATAGGAAAAAAGGGTTCTCCTATTATGAAAAAGGTAAGCTCTACACTAAACTGATGGAAACACACAATTGGACTCAAGCTGAATTGGAAAGGGAACGTGGGTATACCCAACAAGATATAAGTCTCAGTATTGCATATTATTCCTGTCCAACGCCTTTGCTTGAGTTACTACCTGTTAAAACACTGCCGCAGGCATATGTATTAAAGCTAAATTCAGCGACAAAGGCTGTGCTGAATAAAAACTTGCTCAATGAAACAATAGAAGATCTAAAAGAAGCAACGCTTGATATCGAAACAGTGTCATTAGATAAACAGTCTAAGATGGTGGTCGATAAATGGCATGAACTGGCAAAAAAACTCAGTGCTAAGAAAACAAAAAGTGTAACACCGGTCTTTGAATCTGGAGAAACGAAAGCTTTTGTGAAACGAACGAAAAAAGGAAGCCATATTACTCTACAGGGCTTGCCTAGAGACCTCGAAAAGGATGTATTAGAGGCGATAGAGAAACTAGTCAATGGTAGTAAAAGTATTTCACATTTATAAATGTGAAATGTGTATTTACCTTTAAAAGCAAAATGGTTACGACACTTTTTTGTTTTTAACGTGTTAGGTTTTCTAGTAGTTATGAATGTCACAATGAGAGGCTGATCGCAGCTATCAACGCTACAAGTCGCCTTTCATTGAAGCAAGCTTTGCTTTGAGCGTTACCCTTAGGGCAAGGCTTTTCGCTCGAAGGTAAGGAATCTCAATGTTTCCTAACCTGAAAAATCGCAACCTAACTCACGTCAGAATGAGTCCCGGACAGACCTAACGTCTGCTCTACAATCTAAACTCGGGTGTTAATTGAACACTTTCACGCTGTTTTCGCTATTTCAGATACACTCATCCTGCGAAATGCCTAAATTGACCTTATTTGGGATTGAACCAGAGCATGATGGACCAGCTCTGACAGCGCCTCTCCGGCTCTAAAGAGAAGAAACGTTAAGCGGTGACCACAAAGAATGCACTCAAACGGGTCAACCTTCACATACCCTTTCAGCATAGCTGCGTAACCGGGCATTTCAGGTAAGTCTTTAGGGGTGATGCCCAAGGCATCGTAGACCTTAGGGAGCATCTCACCACGACGTCGGTTTGATAGAAAACCGACGTATCGAATCATTTTGAAGTGCTTATCTGGAATATGCTCAATCATGCGCTCTATCAGAGCTTCTGGACTCAAAATGATGGATTCCGTTCGACCCTTCCTATGATTAAGATAATCAAATGTCACTAATCCTCCTTGGAAATCATGTTGTAACCTAGACGCCGATATCGGTGGTCGCTTTAGGTATCGACCCATGTAGGTCATGGTGGGGGTCACATTGACCGTTTTCTTAGCAAAGTGCAGTTTCCATCGTCGGCAATATTGGCTGGTTAAAAATCGGGACCAATCTTGCTCATTACGAATGAAAGGGCAGTCCTCTCCACTCAAGTCTAACTCTGAGTAATTGGAGCTGAGAAGTTGAGTGATGGCGGTACGCCAACACTTCTCAGTGGTCTTAGCTTTAAAGAAAATGGGCTTCCATAGACCTGCCCTCTTACATAAGCCCCCGCGGGTGACAGATGAGTGGATGTGCACATTCCAATTCAGATTTCTCCCGTAGGTATGAAGTGCACAGAACACGCCAATATCGATATCGAGTTGCTTTGCCCATCCTAAAAAGATTTTGGCTGCACAGCTAAAGAGATGATTGAGAAGAAAACGATTATCCCGAAAGATTGGCCACAACGTGTGTGGTAGCGTCAACGTTACGTGTTGATACTCACACTCAGGAAAGACATGTTGTTGCTTTCGTATCCACTGCTCTGTGGCTTTTATGCCACAACTGCTGCAAAAGCGAGATTTACAGGTCTGGTGAATGTATTTGTGATGGGTGCAGTCAGCATGACTGCATCGATACTCTTTAGAGCCAAAAGCAGCGGTACTGCAAGCGAGCATCTTGGTGACGTTTTCAATGACGACGGTTCGGAGGGTTTCTCGGTACTTATTGAGGTAGTTCAGCCAAGTATCGTTGGCATTAAAGAGTTGTTTGATGAGCTTATTCGGATGCATAACCTATGGGATAAACGAGCCATGTAAAGCACCCTAGTAGGTTGAGTCTCTTTGTTTTCGGCCGTAGGCCGCTAAGGCGACACCGTCGCCGATTCAAATTGACTTGAGAAAATATCGTCGTTGGTATCAGCAAAGTGAGGTTTCAGCTGATAAAAGGCCTATATGCATCGGGCCGCCATTATCAAGATATAGACAGCTGCATTTTGAAGGATAAATGCGCCTTTCCTCAGAACGTCACGAGGAACCTTCTATTCTTCTAAGGCCTCAAGCTCAGTTTCAAGCCAATCTCTTATAAAATTTATAGAGACAAAATAAGAATAACGCTCTAAATGAACAGCTTCACCTTTTTCAAGTAGAATCGGAGGTTCATAACCTATACCATGAATAACACCAACTAATTCTCCAGAACTGTTTATGACAGGCCCACCGGACATTCCAGATATTTGAGGAGCTGTATTTAAGCTATAATTACATTCGGGGTAAGTTTCAATTATGACATCCATAATATATACTCCTTCCCCTTTAACTACCTTTCCCGATATGTCATAACCATGGTTAGTCAGAGCTTCTCCTGAGTGTATCATTCCTAATCTCATCTTATTTCGATCCTGGTTATTTTCTTCAATCAATGCAACATCACAAGTTGGATGGTAAGCGATAACATTACTATAGTCATACTTAGCTACATGTGCAGCCGTTAAACTTATGGAGTCTGTGATAGGAATACCAGAACCATTCCCACCAAAGATAAAAGGTAGCAGTATTGGTAGATAGTTGATATCCGGTGGGGTTTCATCAAAATGTAAATCACCGTTATTTACATGTAGACAACCTTGAATTAGTAGTAAACATGAAACGGTCCCACTTAAAAAAATTTTTTTTATCAGTGGTAAATTTATTTCATTTCTAGTTTTCAAACTGCGCAATATAAGAAATAAGACGTTTTTTAATGTGTAATTATTAAAATGGTAAATCATATACACCTCTCTTCATAATGTTTTTAGCATAGTTTACCTCCCGATAACTTCCATATTTTGAAGATGAATTTAAAATTTTTTGTACAGGTCAAACGGTTTATTACATATTTAATAATTACCGAAATACTATCTTTTTCTTTTTAAATCAGTAACTCTTTATTTGTTACTCCTTACTCCTTACTCCTTACTCCTTACTCCTTACTCCTTACTCCTTACTCCTTAAAGGGCGGGATCGAACTTTAATCATTGAAAATAAAGGATTTATTTTACAGGGAACTTTTTTAGATAATCACGATCTTATCATGAAGTAAAAAAACATGAGAAATTCGCACATGATTATCATTGAGTAACTTAAAAAAGTGAAAGATACCCGTTCGCACATCAATCAAGTTTATCCTGTTATGGAAGTCGCTTTCGTGGTCATAACAGCCATGATTTGTGGTCAAAATAAATGGACAGAGATTAAGGATTTCGGTGAAGGAAATATCGAGTGGTTACGTGAGTATTTCCCCTACGAAAATGGTCTTCCCACTCGACATAATATAGCTGCGATCATGAGCTCCGTTGTGCCAGAGACGCTATTGGAAGCTATGGTGGGCTGGGTCAATTTGCACAGAGAGAAGCATGCTCAGCCTATAATCAGTGTTGATGGGAAGGTTCTAAAAGGGGCAAAAGCAAGCAAACAACAGCACCCCCTCTATATGGTTTCGGCATTTGATGTAGACGAGGGTTTGACTCCCACACACCAACCTTGTGACGGCAAAGGTATGGAGCTGCTAGCAATAAGAAACATGCTAGACGCTTTAGATATCAAAGGATGTTTATTAACTGCTGATGCCCTGCATTGTCAGGTTGAAACACTGAATAAAGTGGTTGATAAAGGTGGAGATATCCTAGTACAAGTTAAACTGAATCAACCAAGTTTATTAGCAGAAATTGATGTGCAATTCCAAGACTATTGGGCTTTGCCTGAAGATAAACAGGAATCTTACATTACGGAAGATAAAGGGCATGGTAGAAAAGAGGTTCGTGAGGTTTACGTGCTTCCTGCAGCCTTTAGCGAAGAACTCAGAGAGAAGTTAAGGCAAGATCATTATAAATTTGAACTTTTCCTAATTTAAGGGATCAGATCTGGTAACTATTATCCATTTAGAGTCTTTTCCATGTCTGATTCGTTTCTAGAGCATTTCGAAAACATCGTTGACCCTCGCATTGAACGATGTAAAAAACACCAACTCTTAGATATTCTTTTACTTGCTATTAGTGCGGTGATTTCTGGCGCGGAGGGCTGGGAGGACATCGAAGATTTCGGCCATAATCGTTTAGATTGGCTTCGTAAATACCGTCCATTCCTCAATGGCATCCCTCGTCACGATACAATTGCAAGAGTTATCACCAAACTCAGAGCAGATGAGATTGAGCAAGCGTTTCAGTCGTGGATGAAGACGCTAGTTCAAACGACAGGCACTGATATCATTGCCGTAGATGGCAAAACAGCACGCCACTCTTTCGATACTCGCGGAAGAAAAAATCCGCTTCATTCGGTGAGTGCGTGGAGTTGCTCCAACCAACTTGTTTTAGGTCAGGCCGCCGTTGACGATAAAAGCAATGAAATAACCGCTATTCCTAAATTGTTAACCTTACTTGATATAGAGAACTGCATCATCACACTCGATGCGATGGGTTGTCAGCGCAAGATTGCCAAACAAATAGTTCAAAGCAAAGCGGACTATGTCTTGGCCCTAAAAGGGAATCACTCAACGATGCAGGCAGAGCTAGAAGCTTGGTGGCATAAGGCGTGTCGAGAGCAATTCACCGAGAAGAACTATGCTCAACACACGGATGTAGACGCAGGACATGGTCGAATCGAGACGCGACACTGTGAGCACCTTGTGGTTGATAAAGAATGGCTGACTAAACAATATCATTGGGAGGGACTTAGAAGCATTATTAAAATCACTTCTGAGGTCGAGCACTCCATAACATGCAAGGTTAGCAAAGAGACTCGTTGGTATATCAGTTCACTGGAATTAGATGCAGAACAAGCACTTAAAGCTGTCCGTGGTCATTGGCAAGTAGAGAGTATGCACTGGATGTTAGACATGACCTTCAGAGAAGATGAATGCCGAATTAGAAAAGGAAATGGTGCGTTGGCTTTTAATGCGTTAAGGAAAATAGCCCTCAACTTGTTTAAGTTTGATACAACCCAAAAGATGAGTATGGCTCGAAAGAAAAAGAATGCAGCACTGAATGATGAATACCGCTCAGTGCTTTTAGAGTCTGCGGTTAAAATGCGCTAGCCTTAAGAGAGAAGTGGTGTCTAGTAAAAAGCATTGTTGCAGTGGTAAGAGATAGGAGTGTCAAAGGGAAAGGGAGTTATGAAACTTCGTACTATATTTGCACAGACTATTTATCTTTAGAGTTAGCCACAAAGGCAACAAGAAAGCACTGGCACATAGAGAATCAGCAGCACTGGGCGTTGGACGTTATTTTTAAAGAAGACGAGCAGCGAATTTACGCCGGGGATTCGGCGTTGAATATGGCTTGTTGTCGTCGCTTTGTGCAGAACCTATTTAGAAAATCAGAGGGTAACTTGTCTGTACCAAGAAAGATGAACCAAGCCGCATGGAATAAAGATTACAGGGAAAAAGTTCTTTTTACATCAGATTAACAAAGTATATTCGCGCCCTTACTAGAAACACTCGCATTATGCTTAATCTGTACTAACATGTAATAGTATACAAGTTTTATATAATGAACTGGCTAGATAATAACTAAAATTATTGTAGATAATAGATTTTGCCCCTATCAGGGAGAAATGGACATGAATCGCTTTTCAAACATGCTGGTTACTATCGTTCTAGTTTTGGTCGCTTGTGATAGCTCAAACTTAGCTACCGTTGACGATAAATCTCCTGATTTTATGGTTAAAAACACCATTAATGGTGTAGTTGTTGCCAACAAAGTTTCCGGATCCCAAGTGGAAGTTTATGCCGTCGAAGACAACGGAGACGTTGGGCAGCTTCTGAACTTCAGTGAAGTGTTTACCAACGGCGATGGGTCTTACACCATTGAAATACCCGAATACAGTGGACAGGTTCTGGTCATTTCTAAAGGTGGCTCATACAAAGATGAGGCGACCGGCCTTGCCATTGACCTCACCGATACTGAGCTTCGAGCGGTCACCGAAATCGCTGAAGTCACCGAGGATTCACCTGCTGAAAAGAATATTGCCGTTATCACCCCTCTAACGGAACTCTCAACTCAGTTAATGGACGGTGACTTATCCTCAAGCAACGCCAAAAAAGTCAATACCGAAATCGCCCAGATCTTCTTTGGTACCGCAGACCCTGATTTGATCACCAAAACCTCTCCAATTGTCGAGCAAGATGACACCCCATCAGATGACACCCCAGCGGACAAACAAGCGAAAAACGCCACGCTTAATTACAACTTGATCTTGTCAGGTCTGTCTAGCCTTGCGAAAGGGGGTAATCCAGTTGAAGCGTTAGCAGAAATTAAAGAAGAAATTATCGTCAACGATGGTGATTTAAGTAATGATTTTAAAGAAGACTTGATTGAAGGGGCGATTGCGGTCCTCGACAGTCAAGGCATTGAAGTAGAACTTGAAAATAGCACCATTTTGAATGTCACCGAAGAGTTTAAAGAAGAGGTAAAAGCCAAAGTCGCTAGTGATTTCTATGCTAGAAAATTGCCGGAGCTGATTGAAGTGAAACCTGGCAACATTAATGCTTTCGATCTGCTCATTAGTGAGCAACTTCGTAACATATTCGATTTCAAATTTTTTATTGTCAACAATATTGGCTCTCAACAGGAGACCAACGCCGTACAAATTTCGACTAATGCACTCATAAACGCGGCGTTAATGGTTGAATTAACCGATAAAGAGACGGGGACGTCAAAAACCGAATATGTCAATTTTACCATTGTTGAAACCGTTAAAGCGTTTACTTACAGCATTGGTAATGTGAACAGCAATGGTCTTATTCCCCTGCAAATTAGCCAGACTTCAGGCGACGATGTTGGGACGGTGTTGAACAACATGTCTAAACGTACCATTGAAGTTGTTGAGATTAACCAGCAGACCTTCTTGAGAGTGCTTCAAGATGGTATTGCGGTATTGGCTGTACGTTCGCTGGCAGATAGTGATGTGACATTCGCCAACTTCAGTTTTAACGTCATGGAAGATCGTAATGACATCCTAGATATCGAGTGGTCTTTTGATAGCGAACTCCTTATTTCTGATTACCGCAGCAACGACAACTTTTCTCTTTTCTATGAAATCAATGATGTAGAATTTGGGGAATTGGATGTCGTGGATCGAGGGCCGCTGTCATTGGATGACACGTTATCTTTTTACTACGTCAATCGTGATGGCATTCGTCTAACGAATAAAGTGTCGTCTGATCTATTTTCGATTGTTCAACGCACGTCTTTGAAAGACTTTAATCAACTTGAAAAACAGGCCTTGTCGGTGGCTAGCTTTGCGAGCGTTTTGGATTTGAATTTCCAAGAGAGCAACGTCGATTACTACGCTTCACTGCTTGATGATAGTGATGCGTTTGTTTCGTTTGCTGATCTGCAATCGTTTGTTGATACGGCCGATCGAAGCATGAGTGCGTTTAAAGTGGTTCAACAAGCGTCTATTTCAGGAGACGATGCACTGATTGAGGCTGAGACGTTTAATAGCATCATCAACCTCACCTTTGATAGCAATGCATTGACTGATTACAAAAATGAAATTGTATTAACTGAGACGCTTGCCAGTATTGAATCACTGCAGACACTCATTATTTCAGTCAATAGTAGCTTGGATGCCATTGCTAAAGTGAAAGGCTATGCTCTTGGCAACATCAGCGAGATTGACGTTGCGGATTTTGATGCCATTTTGCATTTAACCCATTTTGATCAAGCATTGTTGACACATTATCAAACTGCGCTGCAAATCAATGGTGATTTTGGTGACATCACGGCGCTAGACCGTTTACTGCTTAGAGTGAATCAAGAGCAAGCGTTGTTAGCAAGCGCCAATGGCATGATAGCCGCAGTTCCATTAATGTTATCAGATTGGTTTGACGGTCAACTGATCTCTGAGTTTGTTAATGAGAACCTCGATGCGTACAACAGCGAAATCATCGAGCGCCAACCGCTAGAAAATTTTGCGGCCATTGTTGTGTTAGTGGATGAAGTCAATGACAGCGTTAGCGCACTTGATAAGATGAATCAAGCGGCCATCACAAGTGATGCAACCGATCTGACGTTAAATGATTTTGAAATCGTGCTGCATCTTGAAAACTTTGATGCAGAGAATTTTGCCGCTTATCTGCAAGCGATCGCGAGTCAAGAAGCCATTAAAGATGTGGCGGCGTTAAATCGCATCTTACTCAGCATCAACGACACCCAAGGGCTACTGGCTATCATCAATGAGATAGACGAAGGTAGTCCACTCAGTTTGATGCAATGGCAGGCGAATGGGATGGTCGAAAGCGTTCGAGAAGGGGATTACTTAGACGCCTATAATCGCGAAGCCATGAAACGCAAACCGCTGGGCAGTCTAGAGGAGATCCAACAATTAGTGAGTGATGTCAATCTCAGCGTCACGGCTTTTAACAACATTCAAAGTGCGGTAGGAGGCAATACGAGCGAGCTTGCGGCGACGGATTTCACTGATATTTTGCATCTCGAACATTTTGAACCCGGTTACGAAGCCGCTTATCGAGTGGCTATCAGCAATGCCTCGTCGATCGTCGATGTGAATGCCCTAAGCGAGTTACTGTTGGCGACCAATCAAGCGCAAAATATGCTGGCGTCGGTCAATGGTATGACAGAGCAAGCACCGATGAGTCTCATCCAATGGCAAGCGGATGCGCAGCTTATCAACGTACAAACCACCGCTTCATATCTTGATGGATACAACAGTGAAGCGATGCTTCGTCAACCGTTTACTGATATCTCGGCTCTTCAAGCCATGATTGAAGAGGTCAACGCGAGCGTGGCGGCATTGGATAAAGTGCGCAATCTGGCCGGAGGGGATGCGAGTCCGTTGGTAGAAGAAGATTTTGCAGCGATTTTGCATCTCAGTCATTTTGATGCCGCCAATCTTACCTCTTATATAGAAGCTATCAGTGCAGAGAGCGCTTTAGCGGATTTGGCCACGTTAGAGGCGCTGCTGCGGTTAGTTAATCAGCAGCAAGCCTTACTGTCTGCTGTGAATGCTATTAATGACAATGCACCATTAGAACGATCGGATTGGCAAGCGGATATGCTGCTGAACGACGTCATGGACGAACCTAATTTGAGCCAATACAACAGCGAAGCGCAGCGTCGCCAACCCATCAATGATCTCTTTGAGCTTCAACGTCTTGTTAATGAAGTGAATGCCAGTGTTGTTGCTTTTGATAACATTCGAACGGCATTAGGGGGCGATACTAGTGCGCTGACGGTGGCAGATTTTGATGCCATTTTGCATCTAGAGAATTACACCCGAGTGAATTTTGCTAACTATCTCAATGCGATTGAACAAGCAAGCCGTCTTGACGATCTCGCAGCGCTTAATACTGTTATGGCACAGGTGAACTCAGAGCAAGATTTCTTAACGCTATTGAACAATATTACGCCACAGTCGCCGATTTCATTAATGCAGTGGCAAACGGATGGATTGCTCACCTCAACTCAAGCATTGGCTTACTTAGTGGGTTACAACGATGAGATCTTGAATCGTCAACCACTGTCATCAATTGAAGAAGCACAGACGCTCATTAATGACGTCAATGCGAATGTGGATGCGTTTGCCGCACTCAATAATGCGACGACCACAGGCAGTGCGGAGGCCGTCTCTATTGAGACCTTCAACGCCCTCTTAGGTTTAGAGCCAACATTAGTGGTGTCGGTCAATTTGGCGGCCTATCAAGATGCGTTAACGCAATCCACCCCAAGTGATGTGGATGAGTTAAGTGACATTAACGCATTCTTAACCAAGGTGAATGAAAGCGAAACGGCACTGGCTGAAGTCAATCTTCGTTTAAGCCAACATCGCGCCTTTGATCTTGATGGCGTTCTGTTATTGAAAATATTGGCATTAGAAGACAGTTACGACATTGCGCTTCAATCCGCTTATCAAATTTCGCTTGCTAACCTTCACCTAGACTCACTCCCTATTACCGCTCAGGCTCTCGCCGCGACCATACAAGAGACTAATACTCATCAAGCCGCTTTGGCGAATCTTCGTTTGGCGATCACCAATGTGGCGAACATTGGCGATGCGATTGCTCCAGTACACTCGTATTTAAATACGTTAATGACGCGCTCTGACATCGAATATCAAGGGGCGTTTAATCGTTTATTGATGGGGTTAAGCGAGCGAGGGTCGACATTCAATACCACGTATTTTGATTCTATTGATGGGCAATTAGTGGCGATCAATCCGGCGGATAATACCCCGTTCTATGTGGTTAAGGATGACATCAAACCAATCCCCGTGTCAGTGACCTACAGCATGGCATCGGGTCGCAATGTCTTTGTGATTAATGGCGAGGAGCGTCCGGTCTTAGCGTTAGATGCAGGTAATACTTATCACTTTGAACAATCGGATGCCAGTAATGCCAACCATCCAATCGCGTTTACCTCAACGACGGGTGATTTTACGATGCAATCGACTGGCACGCCGGGTACACAAGGTGCTTTCACCGAAGTGACCATCGGCGCGGCAAATACCGATTTGAGCTACTTCTGCACTTTGCATGGTGCTGGAATGGGGAATTCGGTTGACTTAGGTGATCCAGCGCTGACGCTCGCGGTCACATCCGCATTGACCGAGCTTGGCGTCACTGCGGTGATTGATGCACAGTCGGGCGTTACCGTGAATGGTCAACCGGTGGCCTTTACTCAACACCGTGATGGAGTAACCTACGATTATCTATCCGACCGAGGCTTTGCAGAGCCGGCAAGCGAAACCAATCGCAGTATCGAGCTTCTTACGGCACAAAACCTGGATCATGTGATGCAGATGATGTCGGCCCATATCGGTGTTATCGATAACATCAATGTCGCGTTAGCTTCTGATGTTACCGAGATGACAGCAGAGGATCTAAATCGTTTAGTGACCATCAGCAATGTGCAGTCATCGTCATTGTCTGGTTACCAGCAAGCGATGCTTGATAACAACCTGGTCAGTATTAACGATGGGGCTGAGTTACAAAGCCTCATTAATCGTGTCAACGGTGACGATGCACTCATCGCCCTTGTGAACAATGCGATCATAAACAATACCCCATTAACGCAAGAAGCGTGGCAAACCGGTGCCATTTTGACGGGTGTCCGCGCGGGTGGTTATCTTGAGGCGTATCAGCACCACCTGACTAACCATCCAGCTTTCACTAGTGCAGTCGACATCCAAACCTTTATTAACGATGTGAACAACAGCGTCGATAGTCTGGAGATCATATCAGCGGCGGCAAACAGTGAAACCGCAGAGACGGTCACGCTCGCGGCATTACAAAATGTTATTGGATTAACCAACATTGAGGGCGACAACCTTAATGCGTATCGTGGTGAAATTGTCAAACTCACCAGTGCGACACTGGGGAATATGATAGTGCTGCAAACCCTGGTGGATCGTACCAACGCCAGTGAGACGGCGTTTGAAGTGGTGATGGTGGCGGCGACCAACAGTGACGTTAACGGTACCAGCAATACCATCTTAGGGAATATCTTAGGTTTAACTTTTGATGGAGCGAACGAGGCTGACTACCAAGCGGCGATAGCGGCAGAGGCGAGCATCGCGGATGTGGCGGCGTTGCAAGCAGTGATAGACCGTGTGGATGCGAGCTTATTGGCGTTTTCTGAGGTTCAAACGGCGGCGACCAACAGTAACGTTACCGGTACCAGCAATGCCATCTTAGGGAATATCTTAGGTTTAACTTTTGATGGAGCGAACGAGGCTGACTACCAAGCGGCGATAGCGGCAGAGGCGAGCATCGCGGATGTGGCGGCGCTGCAAGTGCTAATTAACAGTGTGGATGCGAGCTTATTAGCGTTTGCCGAGGTTCAAACGGCGGCGACCAACAGTAACGTTAACGGTATCAGCAATACCACCTTAGGGAATATCTTAGGTTTAACCTTTGATGGTGCTAACGAGACCGCTTACCAAGCGGCGATAGCGGCAGAGGCGAGCATCGCGGATGTGGCGGCGTTGCAAGCAGTGATAGACCGTGTGGATGCGAGCTTATTGGCGTTTTCTGAGGTTCAAACGGCGGCGACCAACAGTAACGTTACCGGTACCAGCAATGCCATCTTAGGGAATATCTTAGGTTTAACTTTTGATGGAGCGAACGAGGCTGACTACCAAGCGGCGATAGCGGCAGAGGCGAGCATCGCGGATGTGGCGGCGCTGCAAGTGCTAATTAACAGTGTGGATGCGAGCTTATTGGCGTTTGCCGAGGTTCAAACGGCGGCGACCAACAGTAACGTTAACGGTATCAGCAATACCACCTTAGGGAATATCTTAGGTTTAACCTTTGATGGTGCTAACGAGACCGCTTACCAAGCGGCGATAGCGGCAGAGGCAAGTATTGCCGATGTGGCGGCGCTGCAAGTGCTAATTAACAGTGTGGATGCGAGCTTATTGGCGTTTTCTGAGGTTCAAACGGCGGCTATCAACAGTGACGTTAACGGTACCAGCAATGCCATCTTAGGGAATATCTTAGGTTTAACCTTTGATGGTGCGAACGAGGCCGCTTACCAAGCGGCGATAGCGGCAGAGGCGAGCATCGCGGATGTGGCGGCGCTGCAAGTGCTGATTGACCGTGTGGATGCGAGCTTATTGGCGTTTTCTGAGGTTCAAACGGCGGCTATCAACAGTGACGTTAACGGTATCAGCAACACCACCTTAGGGAATATCTTAGGTTTAACCTTTGATGGTGCGAACGAGGCTGACTACCAAGCGGCGATAGCGGCAGAGGCGAGCATCGCGGATGTGGCGGCGCTGCAAGTGCTAATTAACAGTGTGGATGCGAGCTTATTGGCGTTTGCCGAGGTTCAAACGGCGGCGACCAACAGTAACGTTAACGGTATCAGCAATACCATCTTAGGGAATATCTTAGGTTTAACTTTTGATGGAGCGAACGAGGCTGACTACCAAGCGGCGATAGCGGCAGAGGCGAGCATCGCGGATGTGGCGGCGTTGCAAGCAGTGATAGACCGTGTGGATGCGAGCTTATTGGCGTTTTCTGAGGTTCAAACGGCGGCGACCAACAGTAACGTTACCGGTACCAGCAATGCCATCTTAGGGAATATCTTAGGTTTAACTTTTGATGGAGCGAACGAGGCTGACTACCAAGCGGCGATAGCGGCAGAGGCGAGCATCGCGGATGTGGCGGCGCTGCAAGTGCTAATTAACAGTGTGGATGCGAGCTTATTGGCGTTTGCCGAGGTTCAAACGGCGGCGACCAACAGTAACGTTAACGGTATCAGCAATACCACCTTAGGGAATATCTTAGGTTTAACCTTTGATGGTGCTAACGAGACCGCTTACCGAGCGGCGATAGCGGCAGAGGCGAGCATCGCGGATGTGGCGGCGCTGCAAGTGCTAATTAACAGTGTGGATGCGAGCTTATTGGCGTTTGCCGAGGTTCAAACGGCGGCGACCAACAGTAACGTTACCGGTATCAGCAATACCACCTTAGGGAATATCCTGGGTTTAACCTTTGATGGTGCGAACGAGACCGCTTACCAAGCGGCGATAGCGGCAGAGGCAAGTATTGCCGATGTGGCGGCGTTGCAAGCGGTGATTGACCGTGTTGATAACAGCGTTAGTGCCTTTGCTAGTGTGCAGTTGGCGGCGACGAACAGTGACGTTACCGGTATCAGCAACACCACCTTAGGGAATATCTTAGGTTTAACCTTTGATGGTGCGAACGAGGCTGACTACCAAGCGGCGATAGCGGCAGAGGCGAGCATCGCGGATGTGGCGGCGCTGCAAGTGCTAATTAACAGTGTGGATGCGAGCTTATTGGCGTTTGCCGAGGTTCAAACGGCGGCGACCAACAGTAACGTTAACGGTATCAGCAATACCACCTTAGGGAATATCCTGGGTTTAACCTTTGATGGTGCTAACGAGACCGCTTACCGAGCGGCGATAGCGGCAGAGGCGAGCATCGCGGATGTGGCGGCGCTGCAAGTGCTAATTAACAGTGTGGATGCGAGCTTATTGGCGTTTGCCGAGGTTCAAACGGCGGCGACCAACAGTAACGTTAACGGTATCAGCAATACCACCTTAGGGAATATCCTGGGTTTAACCTTTGATGGTGCGAACGAGACCGCTTACCAAGCGGCGATAGCGGCAGAGGCGAGCATCGCGGATGTGGCGGCGTTGCAAGTGCTGATCGACAGTGTTGATAACAGCGTTGATGCTTTTGCTAGTGTGCAGTTGGCGGCGACGAACAGTGACGTTAACGGTACCAGCAATGCCATCTTAGGGAATATCCTTGGTTTAACTTTTAATAGTGCGAACGAGGCTGACTATCAAGCGGCGATAGCGGCTGAGGTAAGGATCGCGGATGTGGCGGCGCTGCAAGTGCTGATTGACCGTGTGGATGCGAGCTTATTGGCGTTTGCCGAGGTTCAAACGGCGGCGACGAGTAGCGATGCGTCTACTATCGAACTAATTACCCTGTCGGCTATCCGTGATTTACAATTTATAGAAGCGAATCTTATTGAGTATCGAACCACTATTGCTGAACAATTATCTATCGATAGCGTAGACTCTATACAATCTTTAATTTATCGGACAGATGAAAGTATTCAATCGTTGGCAGATATTAATACATATCTACAAAATGAAAGTTTTAATAGTTTATCGATAGGCCTTCTAGAAAAAGTGTTGTCGCTTGAAAACACGATAATCGAAGCCAATGAGACCCACTATCAGATTTATTTGGCTTCTATTGTTAATTTGCCTGTAACGAGTGCGACTCTGTTCGCAAAAGTTCAAGAGGTTAACTCAAATCAGTCATTGTTGAGCGCGACGATTGATGCGTACCAACAACCAGCGGCATTACAAACACCTTTAGATGCATTCTCACGTTATAGTACAGATGTAACCTCATTAAGAAATGATATTGTTCGGTTGGGCTTCAGCCGAATGTTAGAAGGTGTGCTAGAGCGCGAATATAATTTACCTGGGCAGTATTTGTTTTCAGAGGCAGGTAAATTAAAACTTCATGATACGAGCAACAATGAATCATTATACTTAACGCCAAAAGACATAAAAGTTCATAAGATAGAAGTTGTTTTTGATAGTGACTTAGGGGCAAATGTTTTTCTTGTAGATGGTGAAGAAAAACCAACCTTATCATTGGCGCCGGATGTAACATATTATTTTGATCAATCAGCTAGCAGTAATGTAAATCACCCTATTGGATTTATTTCAGATAGCAATAACTTTTCGATGTTTAGCACGGGTGTGCCTGGTCAAAATGGTGCTTATACTGCTGTTACATTGACCAATGTAGATAATAGCAACTTCAGTTATTACTGTACCATCCATGGTGCAGTTATGGGCAATGCAATCATTCCGTTATCGCAACATGTCGCCTATAACACAAGCTTAACGATTCACACAGATGTAGGTGTTCTTGCGTCAGTTAGCAAAGTAACAGATACCTTAAATATTAATAATAGAAGGGTTAATGTAGCTAGAGCTTATCTGCCAGATGCGACCTATCTTGACTACAAAGGTTTTGATTTTAACGCAAACAGTGGTGTTGAAATAAAAAATATCAGTAGTTTAACACTCACAAGCTTAGATCAAGTTAATGCAATATTAACCGGGCAAAATCTCTCCATTAGTGCGATAAATACGGCGTTGGCGACAGACGCGAATGCCATTACTTACGAAAATCTCGCCGCATTAGTGACGTTATCAAATGTAAAAAAAGAGTTGTTGTCGAACTATATATCTAGTTTTGTAAGTAACTCAATAACAAATGTTAATTATGGGTTGGGGTTACAAAACTACATTAATGCAGAAAATGGTGATGATGCATTGATTTCGATAATTAATGATGCAATCGCTAATGCAACTACATTAACGCAAGCTGATTGGGAGTTGGATGGTTTATTAGTTAATGTTCAATCAGATAACTTATTAGAGTATCAATCTCGCCTTGTTGGAAGAACTGATTTTAGAAGTATTAGTGAGATTCAAAGATATATTAGTGATATCAATACAAGTAACGAGAGTTTTGTAACAGTAAAAAATGCAGCGGCGGCGAGCGATACTAGTGATATATATATGATTACGCTAGAGAGTATTCTCGACCTAGAAAACCTTATTGTCCATAATTTGGAGGAATATAAATTAGAAATTGGTAGTGGGGGAGCTATTTCAACGGTCAGTGAGTTGCAAAATACGATAGATAACGTCAATGATAGTGTTAGCTCGTTCTCTGATATACAGATGGCGGCGATTAACAGTGACGTTAACGGTACCAGCAATGCCATCTTAGGGAATATCCTAGGTTTAACTTTTAATGGTGCGAACGAGGCTGACTATCAAGCGGCGATAGCGGCTGAGGTAAGCATCGCGGATGTGGCGGCGTTGCAAGCAGTGATCGACAGTGTTGATAACAGCGTCGATGCTTTTGCCAGTGTGCAGTTGGCGGCGACCGACAGTGACGTTACCGGTTTCAACACCACCACCCTAGGGAATATCCTGGGTTTAACCTTTGATGGTGCGAACGAGACCGCTTACCAAGCGGCTGTAGCGGCAGAGGCAAGTATTGCCGATGTGGCGGCGCTGCAAGTGCTGATTGAACGTGTGGATGCGAGCTTATTGGCGTTTGCCGAGGTTCAAACGGCGGCGGCCGACAATGACGTTAACGGTATCAGCAACACCACCTTAGGGAATATCCTTGGTTTAACTTTTGATGGTGCGAACGAGACCGCTTACCAAGCGGAGATAGCGGCTGAGGTAAGTATTGTCGATGTGGCGGCGCTGCAAGTGCTGATTGATCGTGTGGATGCGAGCTTATTGGCGTTTGCCGAGGTTCAAACGGCGGCGACCGACAGTAACGGTACCGGTATTAGCAACGCCACCTTAGGGAATATTATTGGTTTAACCTTTGATGGTGCGAACGAGGCCGATTATCAAGCTGAGATAGCGGCAGAGGCGAGCATTGTCGATGTGGCGGCGCTGCAAGTGCTGATTGAACGTGTGGATGCGAGCTTATTGGCGTTTGCCGAGGTTCAAACGGCGGCGACCGACAGTAACGTTACCGGTATTAGCAACGCCACCTTAGGGAATATTATTGGTTTAACCTTTGATGGTGCGAACGAGGCCGATTACCAAGCGGCGATAGCGGCAGAGGCGAGCATCGCGGATGTGGCGGCGTTGCAAGCTGTGATCGACAGTGTTGATAACAGCGTCGATGCTTTTGCCAGTGTGCAGTTGGCGGCGACCGAGAGTAACGTTAACGGTATCAGCAATGCCATCTTGGGGAATATCCTGGGTTTAACTTTTGATGGTGCGAACGAGGCCGATTACCAAGCGGTGATAGCGGCAGAGACGAGCATCGCGGATGTGGCGGCGCTGCAAGTGCTGATTGACCGTGTGGATGCGAGCTTATTGGCGTTTGTCGAGGTTCAAACGGCGGCGACCGAGAGTAACTTTACCGGTATTAGCAACGCCACCTTAGGGAATATCCTAGGTTTAACCTTTGATGGTGCGAACGAGGCCGATTACCAAGCGGTGATAGCGGCAGAGGCAAGTATTGTCGATGTGGCGGCGTTGCAAGTGCTAATTAACAGTGTGGATGCGAGCTTATTGGCGTTTTCCGAGGTTCAAACGGCGGCGACCGACAGTAACGTTACCGGTATTAGCAACGCCACCTTAGGGAATATCCTAGGTTTAACCTTTGATGGTGCGAACGAGGCCGATTACCAAGCGGTGATAGCGGCAGAGGCAAGTATTGTCGATGTGGCGGCGTTGCAAGTGCTGATTGACCGTGTGGATGCGAGCTTATTGGCGTTTGCCGAGGTTCAAACGGCGGCGACCGACAGTAACGGTACCGGTATTAGCAACGCCACCTTAGGGAATATTATTGGTTTAACCTTTGATGGTGCGAACGAGGCCGATTACCAAACGGCGATAGCGGCAGAGGCGAGCATCGCGGATGTGGCGGCGTTGCAAGCAGTGATCGACAGTGTTGATAACAGCGTCGATGCTTTTGCTAGTGTGCAGTTGGCGGCGACTGACAGTAACGTTACCGGTATTAGCAACACCACCTTAGGGAATATCCTAGGTTTAACTTTTAATGGTGCGAACGAGACAGACTACCAAACGGCGATTGCGGCAGAGGCAAGTATTGCCGATGTGGCGGCGCTGCAAGTGCTGATTAACAGTGTGGATGCGAGCTTATTGGCGTTTTCTGAGGTTCAAACGGCGGCGACTGACAGTAACGTTACCGGTTTCAACACCATCACCTTGGGGAATATTATTGGTTTAACCTTTAATGGTGCGAACGAGGCTGACTACCAAGCGGTGATAGCGGCAGAGGCAAGCATCGCGGATGTGGCGGCGTTGCAAGTGCTGATTGACAGTGTAGATGCAAGTATCGCCGCATTTGCTTCTGTGCAAGTAGCGGCCACAAGCAGCAATGCATTGAGCATCGATGAGGCAATGTTCATCGCCATTCGTGGTTTAAGTTACAACAGCGCCAACATCACCGATTACCAGAATGTGATAGCAGCCGAAGCGAGCATCGTGGATGTGGCGGCGTTGCAAAGCTTGATAGACAGTGTTGATGCGAGTGTAGTGGCGTTGGCTGAGGTGCAATTGGCAGCGACAAGTAACGATGCCAACACTATCGATGAAAACACGCTTAGCGCCATCATCGGGTTGAGCTTTGATAGTGCGAACCTAATCGATTACCAAACGGCGATTGCGGCAGAAACAGCGATTGCTGATATGAATGTCCTGCAAATCTTAATAGATAATGTTGATGCCAGCGTAGCGGCGTTTGCTGAGGTGCAAGCGGCAGTGGGCAGTGATACCAGCGGTATTTTCGAGAGTACCCTCAACGCCATCATCGGCTTGACTGTCACGCCAGCGAACGTGACGGATTACCAAGTGGCGATTGCTGGTGAAACCACGATTGTTGATATGGCGGCATTGCAAACGTTAATAAATCAGGTCGATGCCAGCGTAGCCGCCTTTGCTGAGGTGCAAGCGACAGCGGGCAGTGATGCGAGCGGTATCGGAGAGAGCACGCTTAATGCCATCATCGGTTTGACTTTTACTCCAGCGAATGTGGCGGCTTACCAAGCGGCGATTGCCACAGAAGTCACGATAGCCGATGTAGGGGCACTGCAAAGCGTGATAGATAGCGTGGATGCCAGTATCACGGCGTTCGAAGAAGTGCAATTGGCGGCGAGCAACAATGACGCGTCGGGTTTAACGGTTGATACCTTAAGCGCCATCCGTGGACTGACCTTGGATAGTGCGAATATCACCGATTACCAAGGTGCGATAGCAGCAGAAACGAGCATTGCGGATGTAGCGGCGTTGCAAGCCTTGATTGACAGTGTGGATGCGAGTCTCCCGGCCTTTGCCGAGGTGCAAGCGGCGGCAACAGGCAACGATGGTAGCAGCCTGACTCTGAGCACGCTCAGTAGCATTGAGGGGCTGACATTTACTGATGCTAACTTGGCCGATTACCAAGCGGCAATTGCAGATGAAAGTGAGATTACCGATGTCGGCGAATTACAAGTCTTAATAAATAATGTTGATGCGAGCGTAACGGCTTTCTCAAGTGTTCAATCCGCAGTCATTAGCAATGATGGTAGTGGAATCACTACGGATGTTTTGAGTGATATTTTAGGTTTGACGTTCGACGCGGCTAATATCAATGGCTATCAAATTACCATTGCCGATTCGACCGACATTATTGATATCGCGGCCCTCCAATTGCTCATTGATGGTGTTGATGCAAGTCTTGCAGCCTTCGCAGTTGTACAAGCGGCGGCGATTAACAACAATGCCAGTGCCGTAACAATAGAGACATTAAGTGACATCATAGGTCTGATATTTGATGAAAATAATATCAACTTCTACCAAACGGCGATTGCAGAACAAGCTTCTATTATTGATGTCGCTGCACTGCAAGTGGTGATTGATGAAGTTGATACGCAGCAAGATTCCATTGCGATGGAAGGCTCTGTAGTTGCTAATGAAATTTCAGGCGCGACGGTTGAATTTTTCAGCATCAACGATGATGGCTCGATCATTGATAAACTTAATATCGGAGGTGCTGATGTTATTACCGATGCTAATGGTAACTATACCGCACAGATAAAACCAACGGATTCTCGTGTATTGGTAGTGGCGAAAAATGGTAATTACCTCGATGAATCTACTGGTTTGAATGTTGATATGACGAATCAGTCGTTACGTGCCGTTATGGATCAAGCGTCGAATAGCGAGACGTTAGTGATCACGCCGTTGTCTGAAGCCGTTGCGCAGTTAGCGGAAGGGGATTTTTCTCAAGCGAAAATTGCTATGTTGCGTCAACAAATCGCGCAAGAGTTTTTAGGAACAAACGATCCCGACCTGATGGATAAGCTGCGCCCAGTGGATTTATCAAGCTCAGAAAAAGCTGAACAATATATTGCCGAGTATGGTTTAGAAGCGTTCGAAAAAGCTCGAAATATGCGTGAAGTATTGGCAGGGCTTTCGATTGAAGCTGGCGGCAGAAAGCCAAATCAAGCGATTACTGACTTAGTGAATACCCTCAAAACGGATGGGCAATTATCACAAGCGCTGAAAGAGCGGATGTATCGCGATACGCGTCGTCTGATGAAGCGCCTCGATAAAAGTGGTCGCCAAGCGAGCGCTGCCAGCAAGTTGTTCAATCTAACGACAACGAAAGTGGCGGAACTTGAACAAGAAATGGAGGTCGATGACTTTATTCAAGGTGTTCCTGAACAAGTTCAGGTTGGTTTAGGAACGAGTAACTTATTGGCACAGATTGATAGTCAATATATTGCGCGTTTCAATATCACATTTGTATTGATTTCAGATGGGGTGCGCAGCCAGATCACTGAGCCAACGGCCTTTACTATGCCAGCGAATATTTCTGAATATGTGCTCGAAACCCGTTATGTCGACAAAACACGACCTTCGATTCGCTTTGTTGAGCATTCCAAGCTTACCAATGTTCAAAACAGTGTGAATTACCAACTTTCAATCAGTGACCTACAAAGTAATGGTCGACATGCGCTGTCACTAGAAAATATCGGCGCTGAATCAGCGAACATTCAAGTGTTTAATCTTTCCCCTCGTGTTGTGCAAACCGGAGAGTTTAATTATTTAACTCCAGCGCAGTTGAGTGAAATAACCGTGCTGCGAGATGGTACTGCGACCTTTAGATTGGTTGATATTGCTAAACACTATGATGAGCTGGTGACATTTAAGGTGCTGACACCACGCAGCGTACCCAATATCCCTTGGGTATTGAATACCAATTTTGATCTTCAAGCCAGTAGTGTTTTGACGGATAGCGGTAATGTGAACGTTTTTTATCAGGGGGACGATTTCACATTAACATTAATGTCGGTGTTAACAGTCGATAGAAATGCTAATGAGAGTGTCAGTTGGTCCGTGGTTAAAGATGGCGTGAGGTTCTCGAACATTCAAACGGCGTCCATTGAGTCAATAGTGAATCCATTAGCGTTAGCTAATCTTGCATCACGTGTTGCCAATAGTGCGATTAACGATTCTGACTTGTTTGCGGAGTTTATCGGGTTAACAGATGTTTCAAGCGATGTAGCTATTCTTAGCCAGTATCGCAGTGCGTTGAGCAATACTACCGCCTCAACCATCGCGCAATTGAATGCGTTAATCGCTGAAGTGAACAGCAGCCAATCTAGCACCGATACCCAGTTCGTTGAGCTACAAAATACTGCTACCGATGAGGTGACCCTAGCGCAGCTTGAGGCGTTGTTCCCTAATCAATATTTGCCTGAAAGCTTGCTAAGTTATTATCAAGCGACATTGGCAACAAATAGCTGGTCGACACTCGAAGACGTTGAAGCGCTTATCGTATTAGTCAATACCCAAAACGCACTCGATGAAGATAATGACGGGGTACTCGGGATCAATGACTCGGATGATAACAATCCATATACCGATAACGATGGTGATGGCATGCCAGATCGCATCGAAGTGGATTATGGTCTTGATCCTAACGATCCAACGGATGCTGATTTATCGATTGATAACAACAGTGACGGCATCCCTGATGTGTTAGCTAGCATTCAAGCGAGTCTACCGACACCTAATCAACTTAATACCACTAAGTGGATAGCAAATCATGCGCAATTAAGCATTTTACCAGAGTTGGTTGTGACTGATTTGATCACACAGCCGTTTGAGAAAACGCTCGATTTAAGTAACTTGAGTGGTGAAGTGTCTTATGAATTTATTGTTCAGTTTACTCAAAACACCTCAAATATCGGCGGTTTATTGGGTAATAGAAACAATGCTGAAGGGCTTAACACCCATTGGCAAATCCGTTTCGAGCAAAAGGCTAATAATATGGGGGCGACTCTATATGGCACATCTGATTATGTATTCTTCCCCGTTAATGGCCAATCCATAGCCAGTCCTTATGGTGCCCTAGCGCATGTGGTGATTGTCGGTCGTGGCGGTCAAACGGAGATGTGGATTAATGGTGTCCATGTGGGGAGTATCCTGCAAAACGCTATTTTGATTAATCATCCTCAAACACCTTTGGGTATTCACAGCGGTTCATTGCAAACTGGTGATGGTATCTATGCATTCGCTGCCCATAATCAAGCTCTCAGCCAAGATGAGATCCTATCTGCTTATATTGATACGCTCGGTATTTATTTCGATACTGATAACGATGGTATATATAACAGAGTCGATCTTGATGATGACAACGATGGGTTCAATGACTGGGTTGACCGCTATCCGTTAGACAATACGGAATGGGAGGATATTGATGGTGATGGCATCGCGGACAATTCAGATTTCAGTCTCATCGATGGCCCAACAGGGGATGGTGATGGTGATGGTGTGCCAAATCAAGATGACTTAGATAGCATTTCAGTTGAAGTTTACGACGCAGGTAAAGTATTGTTGACCGCAACCACCGAAGCGGGTGTGGATACATGGCGTTTCCGTATTAATGAAGGCGAATGGCAAGTTGCCCAAACCAATCCAATAATTATTGAACTTGCCAATGGCGAAGCGCGTTTTGATCTTGAAGTGTTAGACGGTATCGATGGTGACGTGATTGGTGGTGCCATTTTGTTTGAAACTATTTCAACGGTACCGCGTATTAGCAGGGGTTGGGAAAGTGCGATACCGTCACTTCAAACTGATCATGCCAATGCTTTATCTGCATTAGAAAACCAAGACGAAACCCTTGCTACAGAACAAGAATTGATAAACGTGATCAATGCTTCAATCGATCTCACATCGAGTTTGCAAAGTTCGATTAAACAGTACTTCTGGGAGGGTGTCGGCAGTGTTAATTGGTCAACAGGGATAAGTGCTAGCACCTTCTCATCTGGGCTTGGCTCATCGCTTGAATTATTGCCTTCGACCAGCGCGGGTGATGGTGCAGGCAAAAACATGTTATTGGTGGCACAGCAGGGGAGTTGGCGTTATGCCGTGCCTGCCAATTCGATGTTTATAGGGGCAATGAATGATTCAGGCATGAACACCTTGACGCATAATGTGCTTGATTGGGTGGTGGGCGATGAATCTGCAGATAAGCAGATTAAGATTGTAGTCGCCAATATGCCAAATAATAACTATTCAGCACACTGGGATAATCTGATTGCATGGCTTGAGCGAGAGTATGTAGGGCGATATACGATCAATGGTTGTAGCGGTCCTGCCTTGCTGGGTTGTTTACAAGCCGATTCGCCTGATCTGGTGATTGTCGGTGATGAAAATGCCGACCAGTATTCTGCTACAGACATGAGTGATGCCTTCAATTACCTCAAAGATAATGCGATCCCTACCATTCTCGAGCATCAAGATCGCTATGCTCACTTTGGGGCATCCAGTTTCACTTTGGAACTGCGCAACTTAATGAATGTTACCACAACTAGTATTGGGCAAAATACTGTGGCTTCTAATGTTACCTTGGCGAGTTCACAAGGTGCTAATCCGTTGATGAATACCAAAGACCTTTTTGAACGTTTGCAAACCGGAAATTGGAATTATGCGGCAGCGAAAAATTGTGGTAGTGGGGGCGGGAAGGGAACGTTGTTAAATTGTACGACATCCGCATTGAACGCTGATTTATTTGATGATATCAACGTACTGAGTGAGATGTTAAGGGGATATGATTCCACAAAAACTAACCCTTTTGATGTCATTGATCCTTTGACTCAATCTTTGCTGTTATTAGCACAAAAATACCGCCTTGAAATTGATTATCCTATTGAAATCAATGCCGATACTGCAAAGGAATACATCAATGCGCTGTTTGCTGAATTGATGGTCTCTCACTCGTGGGCTGAACAAAAGGCGCAACCTGATTTAGGTCGTTATTTCGGTCAAGCGAACGAGACCATCATTAAAGGAGAAAACTTTCATTACAATTACCCTGAAACGGTGGTGAATCAGCAGCGTACTTTGGGTATTGACAGTAAAAATTGGTCGTTAGGCTTTGATTCAGACTACGGCTATTACGCTGGCCAGCGACAATGGACAATGACAGGCTGGTATGCTCTGCCTGGTGTGCCTGTCACTATCACTCGTAACGACATGGTGGAGTCGACAGTCAGCAACGTTTCTATTCGTTTGCATTATGCTCGTAGGGGGACGCACCGTATCCTTGACGAG
This sequence comes from Vibrio sp. 10N.286.45.E10, assembly GCF_002874195.2. Taxonomy (NCBI): domain Bacteria; kingdom Pseudomonadati; phylum Pseudomonadota; class Gammaproteobacteria; order Vibrionales; family Vibrionaceae; genus Vibrio; species Vibrio sp. 10N.286.45.E10. The sequence goes on from NZ_MCWD02000004.1 coordinate 59,084, forward strand.
CATTGGTCGCCGATCATTGAGCAGAAAGAAATTTTCGACCTTGCTAATAACGAATCTGTTACTTTTGTCACACCATATGGTGCGCCGATTTATTTGGCGATTGATGGCGGCAATATAAATCGCTATAGCCAATTTACCGTTACAGGTGCAGCCAATCATCCAGCGATCTTTGACGCCAGCGATCTTGCGCAGCGTGAAGCTTTTTTTGACATACTCGATACAGTCGAGATCCCACACTTGGATATTAAATACGGCCGTCATGAAGCGCATTCGACGCTGAGTGATTATCTCGATGGAGTCGATCTATATGGTGGTGATCGTGAGAAGCACTTAGAAAGCTGGTACAAAGACCATATCTTTGTTTACTGGATGAATGGTTGGGCTGTGGAACAGTCAGAAACCATGGAAGAGGTCTTATCGCCAGATGTGATGCAAGCATGTATCAATTTAGTGGATGAAGCTTCATGTAAAGATACGACCATGCATGGCCATCAATTTGTTCAGCATTATAACTATGATTACTATCCAGCGATGTATACGGCATCAGGCGTATCAGGTAATCCGTCAGATCAGGGCACATCCCTAAGTGTTATTTTTGGTAATGCGTCTGACAATCATGAGTTAGGGCATCAGCAGCAGCGTAAACGTCTTGAAGCCTTTGGGACAAATGATCGCAATAATTGGTCGACCTATTATTGGATGAGTACCGAAACCCAAATAGACCTTTATCGCGACATTGCAGTAGAGAACTATTACAAAAGGAATCAGGAGATTGATCGCATTACTATGTGGAAGATGACAGGGTCACTTGAAGCCTCGTCGCGGATCATCTCAGCGCTTGCAGATATGCGTAACGGATCTAACCAAAGGGTGTCACTGCGTCAAAACACTGATGGTACTTGTAACGTCCAAATTACGGACAGCGGTGAAGATTCACTGAACTTTACCGAGCAGCTCGGCATGTATGGACGTGCCGTGTCAGAATCCTTCTTCAAGCAAATTGTCTATCAAGGTCGTGGTATGCGTTTACGTGATGGGACGGTGCTGCGTGACCAGCATGGCCTTCATACTATGCTGCGGATTTGGGATCGTCAATTCATGTTGGCAATGAACGGCATATGGCAATATACCGATGCCGAAAATGAGGTGCGTTGGGCTGGACTTAGAGATGATCTCGGCTTCAGTCTATTCCCATTCAGAGGGTCGAATGCGTATAACACCGACTACGGAAATGATCGTGATATACGCCGGATTCCTGGTAACGACTTTATGCTAGTTGCACTTAGTTATATTACTGGATTGGATTGGGTGCCTTATTTCAAAATGTATGACATGCCTGTGTCAGATTTAGCGATGGCGCAATCTGCCGTTAACGGCATTCATGGCGTAAAAGAAACTGGGCTTTACGCACATGAGGGGCTTTCAATACCATGGGATGGCATAGGTGGTATTCCATGGGTGCACATTGATATAGATAATCCAAGTGTACGTTATCCGTTTGGTGATAGTTCACCTGTTGATTGTGATGGGTTCAGCGTACCTAACCCACCTGTAGAGGTTGACTTTACTCGCAATGCAGATGGCACCATTGATGTGGCAATGAGCACGGTTCAGGGCGCAGCGCTTGACGTGAGCAACAATACGCCAACGATTATTAACTATGATAGCGCTAACCAGCGTGTGACTGTGTTGCAAGACGGCGTGGCTGAATTGCACATCACTGGCGGTGCGACCAATAGAATCTTCAAGTTCCAAGTGGTTGCGAATGAAATTCAAGATTTAGGTCTTGTATTCTCGGAAGAGAATGCGCGTGGAACCATTGTACTCACTCAAGGCAGCACCGATAACTTGTATTACCGCATGTATGGTAAAGAATATCGAGTGACCGATTATCTCGAATTCACGCCAAATTTATTGGGCGACCCGATCACTTTCTTCTACCGTACACCGAAAGGTTTGGTGTACTCCATCGAACAAGACTACGACCTATCGAGTTTTTATGTTGAAGCCGATTCTGATGGTGATGGATTACCCGATCGCTATGAACTAGTGCGTGGACAACACCCTTACTCCCCAGATGATGGTGATTTAGACACGGACAGCGATGGCTTGACCGATGCGTATGAACTTGCGTGGAACCTTAATCCTGAAAGTGACGCGGATGGAGCGGATGTCGATTCTGATAACGATGGTATCAGCAATTTTGAAGAATCTTTAGCAGGATCTGACCCACTTGACAGTAGCTCTTATGACCGTGACCGCGATGGTGTCTTTGGTTCAGATGATGTCGATGATAATAACCCTTACAGTGATACTGATGGTGATTTAATTGCCGACATCATTGAAACCAATGCAGGTTTTGACCCACTTAATTCGTTAGATATTGATTACTCTATTGATGAAAACAATGACGGCACTGCTGACATTTGGGCGCAGTTACAGGCAACCTTGCCAGATCAAGGCGAAATAGGTGTGACGGCTTGGATACAGCATATAAGCGGCTTAACTGTACCTGCTGAAGTTGTGGTGACCGATTTTGTAAATGAAGCGAATCAAATGTCTTTGGATTTGAGTGCGCTCAGCGGTGATGTGTCCTATGAGTTCTTATTAGATTTACCTGTGGATCGTTCATGGAAAGTGGTGTTATTGGGCGGCAAAGATAATAGTATTGGGCTCAATACCGTTTGGACCTTAAGCTTTGAACAAAGAAATGCCACCCTAGGTTTAACTAAATTTGGTGCAGGGGATTACACCTTCACCGCCATCGAGGGTCAGTCTGTTGATAGTCCTTATGGCGATCCTGTGCATGTCGTTTATATAGCGCGAAATGACAGCAGTGAGATTTGGGTCAATGGCGTACAAGTGGGCAGTTTTACCGATGCGTTATTAATTAATGATCCACAAACGCCGTTAGGTATCAATGAAGGCATTGTAAATGCAGGAGAGGGCATTTATGCCTTTGCTGCACATAACCGTGCGCTAACCGCCTCAGAAGTAGAGGCTGCTTACCGCAGAGGCACCAGCATTTATGAAGATACCGATGGTGATGGTATTTATAACGTGCTGGATCTCGACGATGACAATGACGGCTATTTTGATGACGGTACGTTAGACGAGCAGGGTATCGGCCTTGGCGTGGCGATTGGTGGTATTAGCGGTGATATTAATGTACTGATTGCCAGCAACACTCCGGTGAGCTACGACCTGTTATCAAGTTCATCCATCCTGATTGATGTCCGTAATGAGTCATATATCACTCAGTACAACAGCGAGTTCACCAAAGCTGGAATCATTAAAGGCAATATTCACTTGCAACAAATCATTAATGCAGTGAATGCCAGCATTGACATGGTCACTGCCATTGGTGTGGCGGCAGATAATAACGATGCGCAAAACATCAGCTTCGAAGATCTTTCTGCGGTGATTGATTTAGCCAATTTGAATGAAGATAATCTTGGTTATTATCAATCCCTGATTGCCATGAACGTCTCAACTACCTTGGCGTCGGTTTCAGATCTACAAAACTTGGTGAACAATGCCAATGCAAGCCAAACGCAAATTGACGCTTTGGTGCTAATGGCAGAAACTCAAAATGCATTAAACCTCACCTTGGCTACGTTACAAGGGGTATTTGGGTTAAGCATCACGGATGCGAACTTAGAAACTTATCGCATGTTCATCAGTACCTCCGATGCAACTGAAGTAGGCAATCTCACCAGCTTACAAGCCATGATCACCGAAGCGGATGCTTATGTGATTGATCCAACTGTTGGTATCACAGGGTATGTCTCTCTCAAAAATATTTCTGGTGCATCGGTTCAGGTATTTGACTTGAATAACGGCGCGAAAGGGGCGGATATTACTCGCGGCACGGTAAGCCTTGATGCAAACGGTAATTTTAGTTTGGTCATGTCTGCGACTTCAAATCCAGTCTTAATTGAAGTGACTGGCGGTACATATCAAGATGATACCACCGGTTTGTCGCGCACGAATACGCTGCTTCGTGCTGTGCTACCTAAAGTAAAACGTCGTGATCACGTGATTGTGTCGCCAGTGACGGACATTGCCGCCCATATGGTGCAAACCGATTACAGCTTGTCGGCCATTATTAGCGCCAACACTGCCTTAGCACAATGGATGTTGGGCTCGACCGATGCTAACGCCATTTTCACTGTCATGCCTTCAGAGTTGGATTCAACAGAAACAGGCGCAGAAGAAGCTTATCGCACAGCGTTAACAGGGCTTTCCGTAGTTGGCAGCGGGCAATCAATTTTTGTTGTGAATTCAGCCATTGCACTTGATGCGGCAGATGGTTCGCTCGAACCTGCTACTGCCAAGATGATGTACTTCAATACTCAACGTTGGTTGCGTCGTCACGGCCTGACGGATCTCGCCTTGAACGTGCCAAGCTTTGGGCTAGACGCTGCGGCACAGCAAGTAGTGGATACCTTATTGGCTAATAATCCAACTTTGGGGTATTTCCCTGAAAGAGTGCAAACCAGCACAGGTACCCTCGATCTCACTGCATTACTGGGTGCGAATTTGCCAACGTCTTTAACACCAAGTTTCAGTGTTCTTGATGGTGATAGCGTGGTTAATTTGACGAATGGGCAGCTTGATAGCAGTTTGTATGGCAGTGACATTCTTGTCGAAGTGGCCTTTGATCTGGAAGGTGTTGAATATCTGGAAAATATTGTCCTTCTTCCTCAAACTTCACCTGTTGTTGTTACTGCTACGCTGGGTGACATCACCGATGGTGTCAATGCACTAACGACGGCTAATTCCTTGAATGCACTTGTCTCCGTCACCAACTTCACTCCTGATGTGATAAGCCTTGAAAGCGATACAATCACCGTGCTAGAAAGCGGCGTCGCGCGTTTACTTATCGCCCATGAAGATAATGATTGGGAAAAAGTCGTGCGTTTCAATGTGCGCGGTGAATCAGAAATATCTGGTATTACTTGGGGCTTAAACAATAACGGTGAATTGGCAGTAGTGGCGCTTGATGGCGATGCGTCAAGTATTGTGATGACTTTCCAAGGCAATACAACACGCTTGTCTGACTTCACAGCCTTGGTGTTTGATCGTTCGCTTAATGAAACCTTTACCTTGCAAGTAGAAAAAGATGGCGTGGTGTTCTCAGCGCCGAAAACTCTGTTTATTGCAGAAATCAACAACGAAATTGCGATCGCGAATTTAGCGAATCGCGTGGCGAATCTGACCATCGATGATGCAGATGTATTTGCTGAATTCATGTATTTAGTTGACGTCAGAACTGACGCGAATTCTATGGCAAAATACCGTGAAACCTTAGCAGTTCAAACCATTAATACCCTTGATGAATTAAATAGCTTGATCAGCGTTACCAACGAATTCTTGGATGTGTTTGTTCAACTTAAATCCAATATTGCGTCAAACATTACCTTGGAAGCTTTAGCAATGGCTTCGCCTGATACGCCACTTTACGATTTTGCCTTGGCACAATATCAAGTGGCGTTGCCAAAAACCAATTGGCAGACACAGACTGATTTGGCGTTGGTCATCGAGTATGTAAACCGTAACCTTGATTTACCTGCCAGTGGCACACTCAATCTTGACGCTTGGTTAGGACAAACCGCGACGGGCGTAGAAGCCGTGGCAACACATAATACTGAAGTCCGTAGCTCTGCGAGTACAACCGTCGATCTCAGCGCGTTGTCAGGTGAAGTGAGTTATGAATTCTTGTTGCACTATCCCGTTGACAACTTCGCATCGGGTGGCATGTTGGCACAATCGGGTAATGGTGCGCTCCGTTTTGAGGTTTGGAGTAATAGCAATACTTATGGCTATACCAAATTTGGTGTTGGTGACTATAAATTTAACGCGACTAATGGCGGGTCTGTGGCGACCGTCTTTGGGCGCATCGTACACGTGATTTACACCATTTCCGGTAGTACCGCGAACTTGTATATTGACGGGGTACATGTGGGCACGGGCGGAAATGCCTTCCTCATTAATGGCGCATCATCAACATTAGGTAACAATGACAGTAATGCGTTTACCAATAATGATGTGATTTATGCCTTTGCTGCCTACAACGAGGCGTTAACGCCAGAAGAAATTGCCTTACATCATCAAATGGCACTGTCTGTTTTCCCAGATTCCGATGGTGATGGTTTGTTAGATTTCATCGAATTGGCACTAGGGCTTGATCCAACAGATGTCAACGATGGAGCCACCGCAGACAGTGATACCGATGGTTTCACTAACTTGCAGGAATTCCAATCAGGCACTGACCCATTAAATGGTGCTGATTATGATGCAGATGGTGATGGCGTGTCTGTGCTGCATGATCTTGATGATAACGATCCGCTGACTGATACGGATGGTGACGGATTACAAGACAGCATTGAATTCGCTATCGGGTTTAATCCACTTAATCCAAATGATATTGATTTCACCATTGATGATAACAACGATGGTAAAGCTGATATCTGGACGCTGATTCAATCAAACACGGATGCACTCAACGGTGAATTTACCGATACTGATGGCGATGGTCTCTATGATTTCTTTGATCCAGATGACAACAACGATGGGGTACTGGATAACGGTGATCCCGATGTAACTGGCTATGGTTCGGGCGCGGTAACCGCGAATTTGGTGGTTGAACTGAATCAAATGCTGGCAGCGAATACGACGATAACGTTAAGTTACTTAACGGGTAGTGGTCAATTAGCAAACATCGAAACGGCAAACGAAGCGCAATACAGCCAAGCCTTTGTTGCCCAAGGTGCATTCTCGTCGGTAGCGCAGATCCAAGTGGTGATTGATACGGTTAATGGCCTTGCAATGATTGCTGCAGCGAATCAAGCAGGTGACGCGAGCACTATTAGCTTTGGTGACTTACAAGCCATACCAAACTTAAACAACCTTGATGCGGCGGCGCTGGTGCAATATCAAACCGATATTGTGAATGCGCAAGCGTCAGAATTAGCGACCTTGACACAAATGCAAACCTTGGCTGACAATGCCAATGCCAACCAAATCAGAGTCGACAGTATTGCAGATTATGCGGGTACAGATGCGGCAGCCCTTACCGATGTCATGTTAGCGGCTATCACAGGTTTGAGCTTTGATAGCAATAACCTCACTTATTATCGCGAATTCATTCAAGACAGCCTTGAATCAGAACTCAATGACATCGTTAAACTTCAATCTGTGATTGATCTGGCGGATGCTTATGCCCTCGATCCACAATGGAGTATTTCAGGGCAAGCGGTGGCGAATAACATCAGTGGTGCCAGCGTACGTGTGTATGCGATTGAATCTGGCGCAAAAGGCACTGATTTAACTAAAACGGCAGGCACTACCGATGCCAACGGTGTCTTCGATATGGCGATTGTGCCGACTTCGCTTCCGGTAATGATGGAAATCACCGGCGGTGTCTACATTGATGAAGCAACGGGTATTTCGCTCAATAGCGGCACGCTAACCACGGTATTACCAGAGATTGGTCGCCGCGATGCTGTGACGGTGTCACCACTGACTGATATAGCAGCTAAAGTCGCGGCAACGGATCTGACTGTGGCAGGGATCAACAGCGCGAACGCCTTGATTGCCAGCACCTTCTTAGATTCCACTCATGCCGATGATGTGTTTGCGATTACTCCTGCCACTATGAATGCGACAGGCACAGGACTTGCGCAGCAATATCGCACTGCCTTGATTGGCTTGTCGGTACTTGGCGGTGGTGAAGCTCTTGCTAATGTGATACAAGATATTACGACAGATTTGTCTGACAACTCACTTAATGCCAATACAGCTAAAGCCTTGTACCTCAATACCCAAACTTGGCTTCGTCGTCATGGCATGACCGATCTGGCGCTCAATGTGCCTACCTATGGCCTCGATAGCGCAGCGCAACAAGCAGTGGATAGCACACTGGCTAGCGATACCACCTTGGCGTACTTCCCTGAAGTTTTACAAACCAGCACCGGTACGCTTGATCTTAGCGCTTTACTCTCAGGTTACGTGCCAGCAGGCAGTAATGTCAGCGTCAATGTGCTTGATGGTAATAGCTTAACGGAACTCACCAGCGGCACACTCGATACCAGCTTGTATTCAAGCGGTGCACAAATCCAGATCAGCGTAGAAGTGGATGGGGTAGCCCGTTTAGAAACCATTACACTCCAACCCAAAGCAACGCCTGTTTCCGTTACCTCAACCCTTGGCGACATCAATAACGGTTCACATAGCTTTACGGTGACACCTTCCGATAGCCAAACCGTCACTATTGAAAGCTTAACCCCTGATGTAGCGATCTTTGCCAACGACAGCGTCAGCGTACTCAACGATGGTGTTGCCCGTTTTGCGATAACCGCCTCTGATAATTTATGGCAAGAGGTGGTGGCTCTTGATGTGCTCAGTCCAAGAACCGCCCCAAGTATCACTTGGCAGCTTGATAGCAATGGTGATTTGCAAGTAGCGAGCATCAATGGCGATAACAACCATGTCAGCTTGAATTATCAAGGCGTGGATTCGAGCTTAACCATGCTGACCAGTTTGCCCGTTGATCGCACTGCCAGCGATACCATTTCGTGGTCAGTGGTCAAAGACGGAGTGCGCTTCTCTGATGTCGCCAGTCAAAATGTGGTGGACGTGGTGAATCCATTAGCCGTTGCGAATTTGGCCGCGCGCGTTGCAGACACTAACATCGCAGATGCGGATCTGTTTACCCACTTTATTGGTTTAACTGGCGTATCAAGTGATGCAACGGTCTTGAGCTTGTATCGTAGTGAACTGGCCAATCAAGCGGTAACGTCATTGACAGCGCTTGAAAATACCATTGCCAGCGTGAACAGCACCGCCACGGCCTTTGTTGATTTACAAAACACACCAAACGCGAATATCACGATTGAACAAATCCAAACCTTGTTGCCAACGCAATATTTGGCAGCGAGTTTGATCGCTGAATACCAAGCGGTATTAGCAGGTAATGTGTGGAATACCCCAGATGAAGTGCAAGCGTTGGTTGCAATCGTGAATAATGACAATGTCGTTGACAGTGATGGTGACGGTATTTTAGATGGGGTTGAACTAGCACAATTTACCGACCCGAATGATGCCAATCATCCGATTTATCTTGGTCAAACCGATACAGACAACGATGGCACAGTGAATGGTCTAGATACCGATTTGGATGGCAATGGTACAGCGGATGAAAACGAACTCTACGTTACGCTCAATTCCGGTGTTCTTGATGGTAATGTTGACGGCCTGCCTATTCCTTACACGACAAATAAGACTGATGACTGTCCTGTCAGCGCTGCACCAACCCAAACGGTAGGCAATATTGCGCTTGTTTATTATGATGGATTGAATGCTTGTAGCTTTAATAGTGCCAATTACAGTGCTACCCAATATACGGTAAACGAAGGGATCAGCTATCAGTTCAACACCGCGATACCTTTGTATCAAATTGGCCCCTCTCAAGTGGCACCCACTGCATGGCGCGTGAATGAAGTTTATCCAATGCTGCGTTTGCCACGCGATGTGAAATACGACATTTATGAAGTGACGTTAAATGACAGTGATTGGGTCGCGACCAAATTACAAACTATTGAGGCTGAGGATATTCCCGATGATAACTGGCTATTCATTAATCAAGATGTGAGTGAGCGTACCACAGCACTGAACCTCATGGCATTACCAGAAGATTTAGATCTCTATGGTGAGCTCATTTCTAACTTTAGCTTGGTGCAACTAAATAATGACGATACCCGCTTATCTTTCTTTACCCGCATCAACTTTGATGCTTGGCGCTATCGTCTAGATGGCGGTGAATGGGTGACAGCTATAGAGCCAAGCGTGATTTTATCGGGCTTAAGCCTTGGTCAACACACTGCCGAGATGGAAATCATTGATGGTGACGGTAACCCTGTGGCGACGCTTGATCCGCAAACTACAACGGGGCAGATTTACACGGTAGAGAACCTTACGCCAGAAAACAGCTTATCCTTTGATTACGTAAACCATTACACGGGCAGTGAATACCAGGCTGTTGCTATGTTGCCAGGCTCGGGCTTAACAGGTCCTAGCGAAACAGTGACCCCAAATTGGTGGGATGAGGCTGAAATTGAAACGGTGTTCACCGTAGACCTTAAAGATACCGCGGGTAATGTTTATCCTGTAACGTTAACAGGGCATCGTATTTACAATCAAATTCAAACAGCGATGCACTATGTCACCATCCCTGGTGAGGCATCGCCTGACTTTGATACAGTCAATTATTTCTACATTTCACTCGATAGCGGTAGTTTAAGCGCCTTGCCGACGGGAACTCATTATAATGGTGGCGTAGCGACATTACGTTATGTCACTTCAGCACAAGAAGAGCTGGGTATGTATCCGTTCAGTATCGATTTCACCTTGCCGTACAGTGATTTTGATGGCGATGGTATTGAGGATGGTATTGACCCCGATCTGGATGGCGATGGTGTCGCCGATACACTTGATGTTGACAGCTACAGCGTGACATCCGATACCGATGGTGATGGTATGGGTGATGGCTTTGAAACCACTTATGGTTTAGACCCATTAACCGCTGGCGATGAAAGTGGCGATTTGGATGGTGATGGTTTCATCAACTTAGTGGAATACCAAGACGGCTCTGACCCAAGTGATGCCAGCAGCTTTGATACCGATCATGATGGCATTCTTGACCCAGATGACGCAGAGCCAACGGTGTGGAATAATCTTGCAACAGGGGAACGCTTAGGCACCACCACCGTTTCAGCAACGCATGAACGTACGGAATACACATCGCCAGTAGTTCGCATCATGACAGAAGCACATAGCCGTAGCGAAGATATGTATGTGCCGTATGAAGATTATGCCGCTAGTTTGGATTCCCACTCGTCCAACTATATGCCGAAAGTAGCGTACTCTGCGGTGAGCAATGGCACTAAAGACGGTGTGGTTTGGCAAGATCAAACCAATTTGGCGGTCTACTACAGCGAATTTAACGCCGAAGGTACACACAACCGCACCATCAGTTTGCCAAATAGCGCTAATGAGAACTTATTATCAGCGGCCAGTAATGGCAGTGGCGATATTGTGTATGGTTTAGCTGCCACTGGTGGCTCGGCCGATAAAGTCAGCCCGACTACAGCCCGTTTGGTCCGTTACAATTTAAATAGCCAAACAACCATTGTTGAGAAAATGCTTAATACTAGTACTAGCGGTGCAGGGGCGTTGAATTTTTGGAAAGTAGGCAACTTCCCATCCAAATTAGCGTGGTCAGGTGACCGTATCGGTATGAATCTTTTACGTACCCTTACTCGTGGTGGCGATGGCTTAAATCACCAAAGTGGTGGTGCGTACATTTATGATGCGAACAATCTCGAAATTACCAGAGCCTGGGGGCAGATCTCTGGCCACCAATTTGGCTCTACGTTGATGGTTGACAGTCAAGGTAATTTTAATACTTTGATCCTAGGTGATAATTACCCGCGGGGTATCAACTTGGTGCAATGGAATGATGCAAGCCGAAATACCCAAGAGTTGCTTCGATTAAAAACTGAGCATGGGACAACCGCGAAAAATGGCATCGAAGAATACACCGAGATCTCAACGCCAACGACGACCTATTATAAATGGTCAAACGACAATCGGACTTACTCAGAGCTAGGTGGCGTAGTAGAAATGGACGATCGTCTCCTCAGCTTTATGATGAGTGAGCGTGGCCTTAACAATGCCGAAGTCGGCAGAGCCCACAATAAATCACGTAACATCGCTGTGGTGGCAACCGCGAAAGATGTCGCCGACGGTGAGTACCTTACCTTTGGCGAATATGAAAGCAGTGATTTTTACAGTTTCGGCGGAGGCTATGCCTTGCTTGAAAACCGTTATGTCGTATGGTTGACGGATTTCACCGACATCAATGAAAATATCACGCGTGTTAAACCATTGAAACTGGCGGATAACGTAATTTTGCTCTTGATGGAAATCCATACCTTTGAGGGTTATGACTACAGCGCTTACATGATGCTCAACAAAGACTTGCAAGTGCTTGTGCCGCTGACGCGTATGCGCCAAGACGTGATCTTCGGTCGCTCCGATGAACTGCGTGTTGAGAATGGCACCGCCTATGGTTACAGCAGTATCGATGGCAATTTACAGCGCTTTACCATCAGTCTCAATGGTGACCCGACGATTGATAGCGATAACGATGGCTACGGCGATTACTACGAGCAACTTTTAGGCAGCGACGCCAACGATCCGAATTCACCGTTAATGAATGGGGATGTAGACACCGACAGCGACGGCATTCCTGATCACATAGATTATGACGATGATGCTGATGGTATCTCGGATATGGATGACAGTGCGCCACTTGACCGTAACTCAGATTATGACGGTGATGGCTTGAGTGATGGCTATGAAACCGATAACGGCCTTAATCCGATGGATGCTAGTGACGGTGGTGTAGACAGTGACAGTGATGGCATTCGTGATGCGGATGAAATGCTACTTGGTTTAAATCCGAATGATCCGAATGATGGCAAAGACGCCGATACTGATTTAGATGGCTTCACTAATGGACAAGAGATCCTTGTTGGCACCAACCCACTGGATGCCAATTCCTATGACGGAGATGGGGATGGCGTTCTCGGTATCATTGATAGCGATGACACCGATCCCATGACAGACAATGACGGAGACGGCATTGCGGATAGCGTTGAAAAACAAGCGGGCTTTGATCCAAACGATCCCCTCGATATTGATTTCTCTATTGATGAAAACAGCGATAGCATTGCTGACGTGTGGGCAACCTTGCAACAGGGGTTACCAGCGCAAGGGGTCATGAATGCCACGACTTGGGCGCAATATCAAGGTCAAATGGCAACTACGCCTGAAGTGGTCGTAACAAGTTTTATTAATCAACCAAGTCAACAATCCATTGATTTGACCGCATTAAGTGGAGAAGTGTCTTACGAGTTCATCGTACATTTTGAAACGGACCGTTCTAATTCCTTGGCGATACTGGGTTTGAGAAATAATAGTATTGGACTCAACACCGAATGGAGTTTACGTTTTGAGCAATATTCGACTAACGGCAAGATGGGTGCGACGAAATATGGTTCGGCTGACCATACGTTTACGGCGGTGAATGGGCAATCTATTAATTCCCCTTACGGTGATCCCATCCACATTGTCTTCCTTGCCCGAGGCAGTAATAGCGAAGTCTGGGTGAATGGTGTTCAAGTTGGGCAAATCAGTGGTCAACCTATGCTTATCAATGATCCCGCCACACCGCTCGGTATTAATGAAGGCAGTGTACAAGGGGCTGAAGGCATCTATGGCTTTGCTGCCCATAACCGCGCGCTTTCAGCCGAAGAAATCGCCGCAGGTTATCGTAAAGCCTTGAGTATTTACACCGATACGGATGGCGACGGTATTTATGATGTGATTGACCCTGACGATGATAACGATGGTTATCTCGATAATGGCGACCCAGACACCTCGGGCTATGGGACGGGGCAAGCGGTTGCTACGGTGCTGAACGACATCAATGCCTTGTTGGCGAATAACCAAACTGTTGATGAAGCGCTATTAGTCGATAGTGGCAGGTTTAGTAATATCATCACAGGTAACATGGCCTTGTATAATGCGGAATTTACCCGCTTAGGTACTTTGACCTCATTACCACAATTACAAAATGTGATTAATACGGTCAATACCTCCGCGAGTGTGTTGATGGAGATTGTGGGGTACGCGAATACTAATGATGCCAGCAACCTAAGTTTTGCGGATTTAAGCAGCGTGATGGGCTTAACTTCGCTTGGTGCGAATAATCATGCGTACTACAAAGCCTTGATTGCTTCAGATGTTGGCGATAACGTAGATACCGCCGCCAAGTTACAAACTCTAATCAACACTGCGAACGCGAGCCAATCTCAAATCGATGCCATTAGCCAATATGCGGCTAACAACTACGCGGAACCGTTAACCATTGCCATGCTGCAAGGCATTGCAGGCTTGTCGGTAGACAGCAATAACCTGTCTTACTACAAAGAGTTTGTTGCCGATAGTACTGCTTCGTCAATTACGGATTTAGCCAGTTTGCAGCTTGTCATCAGTGATGCTGATGCCTTTGCACTTGATCCACAATGGGCAGTGACAGGGCAAGCGGTGGCGAATAACATCAGTGGCGCGACAGTGCGTGTGTTTGCAATTGAAGTGGGTGCCAAAGGCACTGACATAACTCACACGGCTGGCACTACCGATGCGAACGGTTCGTTCAGCATGACGATTTTGCCAACGCCGCTTCCGGTGATGATGGAAATTACCGGCGGTGTTTACATTGATGAAGCCACGGGTCATACATTAACCAACACCACATTAACCAGCGTATTACCAGAGATTGCTCGCCGTGAAGTCGTGACGATATCACCACTTACCGACATTGCCACTAAAGTCGCGGGCAGTGATTTGACCGTGATCGGCATTAATGCGGCGAACGCTTTGGTTGCCAGCACCTTCTTGGGTTCTGCTAATGCCGATGATGTGTTTACGGTTGCGCCAGAGTCGATGAATGCCACAGGCACAGGGCTTGCGCAGCAATATCGCACAGCCTTGATTGGTTTGTCGGTGCTTGGTGGTGGTGAATCCGTTGCCAATGTGGTGAATGATCTCGCGACAGATTTGGCTGACAACACGCTAGAGGTTAATACCGCCAAAGCCTTATACCTCAATACCCAAACTTGGCTACGCCGTCATGGCATGACAGATTTGGCGCTCAATGTGCCAACCTTTGGCTTAGATAGCGCAGCGCAACAAGCGGTGGATGCCGTGCTTGCCAATGACACGACCTTGGCGTACTTCCCTGAAATGCTGCAAACCAGCACAGGAACGCTTGATTTGACAGGCTTGTTGTCTGCTTATATACCAACGGGATCGTCATTGTCGGTCAGTGTTGTTGATGCGGGTAACTTAATCGAACTCAGCAGCGGCACTTTAGACACCAGTTTGTACAGCAGTGGTGCCCAGCTTCAAGTTAGCGTGGACGTAGACGGTGTTGCCCGTTTAGAAACCATTACCCTGCAACCTAGCATCACACCTGTCTCTGTTACCTCAACGCTTGGCGACATCAACAACGGCTCGCATAGCTTTACGGTGACACCTTCCGATATCCAAACCGTCACTATCGAAAGCTTAACCCCTGATGTGGCGACCTTTGCCAACGACAGCGTCAGCGTACTCAACGATGGTGTTGCCCGTTTTGCGATAACCGCCTCTGATAATGCATGGCAAGAGGTGGTGGCTCTTGATGTGCTCAGTCCAAGAACCGCCCCAAGTATCACTTGGCAGCTTGATAGCAATGGTGATTTGCAAGTAGCGAGCATCAATGGCGAGAACAACCATGTCAGCTTGAATTATCAAGGCGTGGATTCGAGCTTAACCATGCTGACCAGTTTGCCAGTCGATCGCACTGCCAGCGATACCATTTCTTGGTCAGTGATCAAAGACGGTGTTCGCTTCTCAAATGTTGTCACTCAACATGTGGTGGACGTAGTGAATCCATTAGCTGTCGCGAATTTGGCGGCGCGAGTGGCTGACACGAACATCGCAGATGCGGATCTGTTTGCCCACTTTATCGGTTTAACTGGCGTATCAAGTGATGCAACGGTCTTAAACTTGTACCGTAGCGAACTGGTCAGTCAAGCAGTAACGTCATTGACCGCGCTTGAAGATACCATTGCCAGTGTGAACAGCATCGCCACAGCCTTTATTGATTTACAAAATACCGCCAATGCCAGCATTACATTAACGCAACTGCAAACCTTGTTCCCGAGTCAATACCTTGCAGCCAGTTTGTTGACGGATTATCAGGCCAGCTTAGCGAGTAATACGTGGAATACCCCAGATGAAGCACAAGCCTTGTTAATCGCTGTCAATAATGCCAATGCCGTTGATAGCGATGGTGATGGCTTGTTTGACGGGGTGGAATTGGCGCAATTTAGCGACCCGAATGATGCCAATCATCCGATTTACCTTGGTCAAATAGACACTGACAACGATGGCACAGTGAATGGCTTAGATACCGATTTGGATGGCAATGGCACAGCGGATGAAAACGAACTCTATGTCACGCTCAATTCCGGTGTTCTTGCTGGTAATGTTGATGCTTTACCTATTCCTTACATTACAAGCAGCAGTGATGGTTGTCCTGCCAGTGCTTCCCCAAGCGAAATGGTGGGTAATATTGCGTTGGTTTACCATGATGCTGGCTACGGCTGTAGTTTTGCCAACACCGGTTACAGTGCTACGCAATATACTGTCAACGAAGGGATCAGCTATCAGTTCAATACCGCGATACCCTTGTATCAAATCGGTCCACATCAATTAGCACCAACGGGGTTCCGTTTAAATGAAACTTACCCAATGCTGCGTTTGCCGCGTGCTGTGAAATACGACATTTATGAAGTGACCATAAATGGCAGTGATTGGGTCGCGACTAAATTACAAACCATTGAGGCCGATGATATTCCTGATGACAACTGGTTATTCATTAATCAAGACGTGAGTGAGCGCACCACGGCGTTGAACCTCATGGCAGTGCCAGAAGATTTGGATCTCTACGGTGAGCTGATTTCTAACTTTAGCTTGGTACAACTGAATAATGATGACACCCGTTTATCCTTCTCTACTCGGATCAACTTTGACGCTTGGCGTTACCGTCTGGATGGCGGTGAATGGATAACAGCTATAGATCCAAGCGTGGTTTTAACAGGATTAAACCTTGGTCAGCACACGGCAGAAATGGAAATCATTGATGCCGATAGCAATCCAATAACGGCGATCGATTCGCAAACCACAACAGCGGAAATTTATGCGGTTGAAAACCTCACGCCAGAGAACACCTTATCCTTCGATTATGTAAACCATTACACGGGCAGTGAATACCAGGCCGTTGCTATGTTGCCAGGCTCGGGCTTAACAGGTCCTAGCGCAACAGTGACCCCAAATTTTTGGGAAACCTTCGAGCTCGACACCCGTTTCACGGTAGAGGTGAAAGATGCCGAGGGCAATGCTTATCCAGTGATGTTGAAAGGGCATCGTATTTACAATCAACTTCAAACAGCGATGCACTATGTCACCATTCCAGGTGAGCCATCGCCGAGTTTTGATACAGTTAATTATTTCCACATTTCGCTAGATAGCGGCAGTTTCAGCGCCTTGCCAACAGGGATCCAGTATCATGGTGGCGTAGTGAAATTGCGTTATGTTACTTCAGCGCAAGAAGAGCTGAGTATTTATCCATTCAGTATTGATTTCACCTTACCGTACAATGATTTTGATGGTGATGGTATTGAGGACGGTATAGACCTCGATCTGGATGGCGATGGTGTGCAAGATACCGTTGATGTTAACAGCTACAGCGTGATATCCGATACCGATGGCGATGGCATGGGAGATGGCTTTGAAACCACCTATGGTTTAGACCCATTAATCGCTGGCGATGAAAGTGGCGATTTGGATGGTGATGGTTTCATCAACTTGGTGGAATATCAAGACGGTTCCGATCCAACTGATAATACCAGTTTTGATACCGATCATGATGGCATTCTTGATCCAGACGATGCAGAGCCAACTGTGTGGAACAACCTAGCTACCGGTGAACGTTTGGGCGTTACCACTGTATCTACAGGCCATGAACGTACGGAATACACATCGCCAGTAGTTCGGATCATGACAGAAGCACATAGCCGTAATGAAGACATGTATGTACCTTATGAAGATTATGCAGCTAGTTTGAATTCCCACTCGTCCAACTATATGCCGAAAGTAGCGTACTCTGCGGTGAGCAATGGCACTAAAGACGGTGTGGTTTGGCAAGATCAAACCAATATGGCGGTCTACTATAGCGAATTTAATATCGATGGCACGCATAATCGGACGATCACTTTACCGAACGCATCGGCTGAGAACCTCTTGGCAGCAACAAGTAATGGTAGTGGCGATATTGTGTATGGTTTAGCAGCCACTGGCGGCGCTTCAGACAGAGTCACCCCAACTACAGCCCGTTTGGTCCGTTATAATTTAAATAGCCAAACAACCATCGTTGAAAAAGAGCTTAATACTAGTCCTAGCGGTGAAGGGGCGTTGAATTTTTGGAAAGTAGGTAATTACCCAAGCAAGTTAGCCTGGTCGGGAGACCGTATTGGTCTTAATCTCTTGCGTACTTATACCCAGACGCCGAGCGATGGCCTTAATCATCAAGGCGGCGGCGCTTACGTATATGATGCTAACACGCTTAATTTCGTTAAATCATGGGGGCAAATTTCGGGACACCAATTTGGTGGAACGCTAATGGTGGATGGTCAAGGCAACTTTATCTCTACCGTTCTTGGAGATGCTTATCCACGTGGCATTAATATCCTCCAATGGAATGACAGTACGCGATATATTCAAAATTTACTCCGTATAAAAACCTTGCATGGTCGCTCGCCAAACAATCCTGCGGGGATGACGTTTGATGAGTATACGGAAATATCGACGCCGACCACGACCTTCTATAAATGGTCGAATGATAATCGTACTTATTCTGAGCTAGCTGGTGTGGTTGAAATGGACGATCGATTCCTAAGCTTCATGAATAGTGAGCGCGGGCTTCGCAATGATGAAACCGGTCAAGCGCACAACAAATCTCGTAATATCGCGGTTGTGGCAACCGGTAAAGACCTCAGTGAGAATGAATACTTGAGCTTCGGCGAGTACGAAGCGACGGCGTTTTACGATTTTGGGGGAGCTTATCGTCAAGAGATCAACCGTAATGTAGTGTGGCTAACAGACTTTACCGATATTCAAGACAACATTAGTCGCTTGAAACCCTTGAAACTTGCCGATAATGTCATCTTACTCTTGATGGAATTCCACACCTACGATGGTTATGACTACAGTGCCTACATGATGGTCAACAAAGAGTTGCAAGTGCTAGTGCCACTCACTCGTATGCGTCAAGACATCATATTCGGTCGCTCGCATGAACCAAGGGTTGAAAGTGGCACCGCCTATGGTTACAGCAGTGCGAATGGCATGTTGCAGCGTTTTACCATTACTCTCAATGGTGATCCAACTATCGACACCGACAATGATGGCTATGGTGATTACTATGAACAATTGCTTGGTAGCGATGCCAACGATCCTAATTCGCCGCTTGCTAATGGTGATTTAGACACTGACAGTGACGGTATTCCAAATCACATGGACTACGACGATGATGCCGATGGTGTCTCGGATATGGACGACAGTAATCCGCTCAATGCGAATACGGACTACGATGGCGATGGCCTACCTGATGGTTATGAAACACAAGCCGGTCTTAATCCTTATGATAACAGTGATGGTATGACCGATAGCGATAGTGATGGTCTACGCGATGCTCTGGAATTGGCATGGAACCTCAACCCGAACGACAACAGTGATGGTGCAAACGTTGACAGTGACGGAGATGGCTTCACCAACTTAGCTGAAATTGTTGCTAACACTGATCCACTTGATGCCAATGCTTATGATGGCGATTTAGATGGTGTACACGGAATCTATGATGTGGATGATACCGACCCATTATCTGATACTGACGGTGATTCCATTGCCGATATTGTCGAAACAGAAAATGGTCTAGACCCGCTTGATGCGAATGATGTCGATTTAAGCATCGACAGTGACAACGACACCATGGTGGACATCTGGGAAACCATCTTTGGCTTAAATGTGGGCATCGATGACAGCCAGGAGGATCTGGATGGGGATGGCATCAATAACATCACTGAACTAAATAGCGGTTATGCTGCCAATGACCCTAATGACCCAGTATATCGAGGTAATTTGGATACCGATAACGACGGGACTGTGAATGGTATTGATACCGACTTGGATGGTGACGGAACCGAAGATAATGTTCAAACGACGCTTCCTGCCTTATCAAGTTCATTACTGAGCGGCATTGACGGTACTGTAATCAACGATATTTGTGACGATGGGCCAAGTGAAGATGATAAACATGAAGCTATCTATCTAGTTCAAGCTAACCCGGATAGCACCAATAATAACATGTGCTACAAAGCTCCGTCTTATGCTTATACCGATTACAATGTAGCGACTACGGTGAGCCCTGCATTGGGACCCTTACCACACTACCGTATTTCACCTGCGACAACGCCTCCTTCTGCATTTTTTATTAACCCAACCAAGCTGTTCATTAAAGTTGTGCCGGCTAATTATACTTTGTATCAAGTCGTACGCGTAAACAATGGTTGGACCTATGCTAAAGTTATGGACATTGCAGGTACGGACTTTAATCCAAATGGTTTTGTCTTTATTGACCGTAAGTTTAATGAAATTACTTCCGATGTTTACCTTGTGATGGTGCCAGTAGGCACAGACATGTCAGGCGTCACAGTCGATACATCAGGCACTTACAACACGCTAGGCGCTGGCAGTACAAATAATGGCGGTTCCACAGGCAGCTCAAGTGATACCGTCTTAAATCTCGATGATCCTGCTTCGGGTACCTATGTTCGCGATGGCGTACTTGAGGTTGGTACTATTGCCTTGCCTGGTGATATTACTGTTCGTCCAAATGATGTCGCCGCAAACTGGCCAAGTAGTCAATCAGCGAGTAGCTGTAGCGGGCCGGATAATAGCGAATACGCGCACACCTTGTATCTTGCCGTGGGTGCCGACTTTAAATCGACCGATTACGGCTGTTATTCTGAAACATCTTGGTCCCACCATGATTTTGATGTGACGGTTTTCCTTGCCAACGTGGCGGGCGAAGGTGTTTACCCGATGTATGATATCTCAGGCCCTGCTAATGATGCGACATCAAGTTATGACAATAAGACCTATATCTATCTGCAATTAGCGAGCAATGAAGCACATACCTTGTATGAGGTCGACAGCAATTACGGTTTGACCAGCGTTATTGAGGTGGAAAACGTCAACACCAATGAATTGACTTTCTTCTTCCATCCTGTGAGTGACCACACGACGACTAAACGTTACATTGCACTACCAAGCCGTATTGATGCCACAACCTTTGTTGAATTACTCAGCAATGATGGCATGGAAAATGACAGTGTGGCATTGGATCATGTCGCCTCGCTTGTCAACATTATTGATGATATCAATACGCTTATTGCCAGTAATCAAACGGTGAGTGAGTCAGTTCTCGTTGATAGCGGAGAATTCACTGGCATCTTGACGGCGAATATGGCTTTGTATAATGCGGAATTTACCCGCCTAGGCACTTTGACCTCATCAGCACAACTACAAAATGTGATTAATACGGTCAATACCTCCGTGAGTGTGTTGATGGAGATTGTCGGATACGCGAATGCCAATGATGCCAACAACTTAAGCTTCGCGGATTTAAGCAGCGTGATGGGCTTAACCGCGCTTGTTGCGAATAATCATGCGTACTACAAAGCCTTGATTGCTGTAGACGTTGGCAATAACGTCGATACCGCAGCCAAGTTACAAACACTGATTGATAGCGCCAATGCCAGCCAAGCGCAGATTGATGTCATTAGTCAATACGCTGCGAACGATAATGCCAATGCCTTGACCATTGCTATGTTACAAAGCATTGCCGGCTTGTCGGTAGACAGCAATAACCTCAGTTACTACAAAGAGTTTGTCGCTGATAGTGCGGCGGCGGACATCATTGATTTAGCCAGTTTACAGCTCATCATTAATGATGCCGATGCCTTTGCGCTCGATCCACAATGGGCAGTGACAGGGCAAGCGGTGGCGAACAACATCAGTGGCGCAACAGTGCGTGTGTATGCGATTGAATCAGGCGCTAAAGGTGCCGATATTACTCATACAGAAGGCACTACCGATGCCAATGGTGCCTTTAGTATGGCGATTGTGCCTACTACGCTTCCGGTGATGATGGAAATCTCAGGCGGGTCTTATCAAGATGAAGCCACCGGCAATACCATAACGAACACCACATTAACCAGCGTATTACCAGAGATTGCTCGCCGTGAAGCCGTGACTGTGTCACCACTCACAGATATAGCAGCTAAAGTCGCGGCAACGGATCTGACTGTGGCAGGGATCAACAGCGCGAACGCCTTGATTGCCAGCACCTTCTTAGATTCCACCCATGCCGATGATGTGTTTGCGATTGCGCCTGCGGCGATGGATACGACAGGTACAGGACTTGCGCAGCAATATCGCACTGCCTTGATTGGCTTGTCGGTACTTGGCGGTGGTGAAGCTCTTGCCAATGTGACACAAGATATTGCGACAGATTTGTCTGACAACTCACTCAATGCCAATACAGCTAAAGCCTTGTACCTCAATACCCAAACTTGGCTTCGTCGTCATGGCATGACCGATCTAGCGCTTAATGTACCAACCTTTGCCCTCGATAGCGCCGCACAACAAGCAGTGGATACCGCCTTTGCCAATGATCTAACTTTGGCGTACTTCCCTGAAGTGCTTCAAACCAGTACAGGGTCGCTTGATCTTACTGCGTTACTCTCAGGTTATGTGCCAACAGGCAGCAGTGTCAGTGTCAGCGTCCTTGAGGGTGACAGCTTAACGGCACTCACAGGGACCTTCGATACCAGCTTGTACAGCAGTGGTACCCAGCTTCAAGTTAGCGTGGACGTAGACGGGGTTGCGCGTTTAGAAACCATTACCCTGCAACCTAGCGCGACACCTGTTTCTGTTACTTCAACCCTTGGCGACATCAATAATGGCTCTCACACTCTGACGGTGACCGCTTCTGATAGTCAAAGTGTCACCATCGAAAGCTTAACCCCTGATGTAGCGACCTTTGCCAACGAAAGCGTCAGTGTACTTAACGACGGCGTTGCCCGTTTTGCGATTACTGCTTCTGATAATGCATGGCAAGAGGTGGTGAGTATTGATGTGCTCAGTCTAAGAACCGCCCCAAGTATCACTTGGCAGCTTGATAGCAATGGCGATTTGCAAGTGGCGAGCATTAATGGCGATAACAACCATGTTAGCTTGAATTATCAAGGCGTGGATTCTAGCTTAACGATACTGACCAGTTTGCCAGTCGATCGCACTGCCAGCGATACCATTTCTTGGTCAGTGATCAAAGACGGAGTGCGCTTCTCTGATGTAGTGACTCTGCCTGTGGTGGATGTGGTGAATCCATTAGCCGTTGCGAATTTGGCGGCGCGCGTGGCAGACGCTAACATCGTAGATGCGGATTTGTTTGCGCACTTTATCGGTCTAACTGGCCTATCAAGTGATGCAACGGTCTTGAGCTTGTATCGTAGTGAACTGGCCAATCAAGCGGTAACGTCATTGACAGCGCTTGAAAATACCATTGACAGCGTGAACAGCACCGCCACTGCTTTTGTTGATTTACAAAACACGCCAAACGCGAATATCACGATTGAACAAATCCAAGCCTTGTTGCCAACGCAATATTTGGCAGCGAGTTTGATCGCTGAATACCAAGCGACATTGGCAGGTAATGTGTGGAATACCCCAGCTGAAGTGCAAGCTTTGATTGCAGTCGTGAATAATGACAATGTGATGGATTCGGATGGTGACAGTATTTTAGATAGCATCGAAATCGCTCAAGGCTCTGATCCACAGAATGCCAATCATCCTGTTTTTGATGGTGCGGGTGATTTAGATGGTGATGGCTCTATAAACGTGCTGGATACCGACATGGATGGCAACGGTCAACTTGATGTCAATCAGTTGATGGTACAAGTAGGTAGCAATGTCTTTAATGGTACCAATGACATTGTGCCATTGCGTTATGCTATCGACGGTACTACGGCGGATTGTAGCGAAACTTTCACACCGTCTGAGCGTTTAGGAGATCTTGCTTTATCGGTTTATGGTGGTACTAATTACACCTGTAGCGCTTGGAAGAGTAATCACGAAAGCAAAATCAATCGCCAATACTCGGTGACCCAATCGATTTCACCGTCTCTGAATCCGGCGTTATCTATTTACACCGTTGGTATGCATCAACTTGCCGGCAGTAGTTATTATCAAAAATACTTTACTGTCATGCCGATGATTTACTTAGCTGACGATAAACCTTATCACGTTTATTTAGTCAATCATGATGGTACGCAATGGTTGGCAAAGCATTACACCACGATTAATCCAGAATTTATTGCCAATGATCGCTGGGTACAATTGCCGATTTCCCTCGGTCAAAAAACTCAAGATACACAATTTGTGGTAGTACCTGATGACACGCCGCTTTTTGCCGCCGATTTGGTCAGTGTGCATGCTGATGCAACCAGCAGCAATGCTACTGAGATCCGATTTAATAGCTTCTTGGCATATCAAACTTGGCAGTACCGCTTAGATGGTGGAGATTGGGTAGATGGCACTGGTAGCAGGGTTGCGTTAACAGATTTATCTTCGGGTTTACATCAAATCGAAATCGCCTTATTTGATGCTGACGCTCAACAGATCGCAGTAACGGATCCGGTAGAGTTTGAGCAAGTCGACCTGCATATTCTTCAGCATGACAACATGGTGACGATTGAAGAACGTAATATCATCAATTATGGTCAGGGGGAGACCATTGTATTACTACCAAGCTCTGGTGTGCTAGGTAGCACGAATATATACACAACAACGAGTACTCAACTTGAATATCCACTGTCATCTACCTTGCTGTCCAAAATCTTTGACCTTGATGGTAACGAATATGACATCGTTATCACGGGTCGTCGTACCTACAAAGGATTGGCGGGTGCCTACACCCATGCGAACTCGTTTAACGATTTTATTTTAACCGCGGCGGATGTGAATACCTTCGAGTTGTCGGTTGATCCAAGTAGTTTGTATGCCTTACCAACAGGCAAAAACTACGATTCTGGTCTCTTATCGGTCAACCTTGTTTCTTCTTCCGGTTTGTTGGTTAACCAAAAAACATTGCGCATAGCCTTCAATTTGCCAACCTCTGATTTAGATGGTGATGGGATTGAAAATGGGATCGACCTTGATCTCGACGGAGATGGTGTCAATGACGACATTGATGCCAATGCGTACTCCGTTGATTCCGATACCGATGGTGATGGTATGGGCGATGGATTTGAAACCACTTATGGTTTTGATCCGTTAATCAATAATGATGATGAAATCGCCGATTTGGATGGTGATAGTTTTACTAACCTAGTGGAATATCAGGATGGTTCTGATCCAAGCGATGCGTCCAGTTATGATACTGACCACGATGGTATTGTAGACAGTGTGGATGCCGAACCAAGCGTTTGGAATAATCTGGCGACCGGTGAAAATCGATACTCAAATAGTATTAGCACCGCCCACACCATGAATCACTATTCAAGTCCTGCTTTGACAATTCAAACCGATGTGCACCAAATCAGTGGAAACCTTCACGATCCTAATGTGAACGCGTATCCAAACCCGGCGTATCATTTTATGACATACAACGCTTACACACCGGTGTTCAATGGTGTTTATGACGGTGTGGTTTGGCAGGAAGAAGATACGACGGTTATTTACTACACCGAGTTCAATTCTGATGGAACAATTCGCCGCACTTTATCGCTACCAAACCCTTCAAACTTAACCTTAAGCATGGTTGCTGACAACGGAACAGGCGAAGTGATTTATATCGTGGCTGATGCGAAGGGTAATCCAGATAAAGTGACGCCATTTCCTGTATTTATCACTCACTATGATCTTAATGTGGAGACAATGATACAAACCAAAGCCATGGATGGAGGACCCGATGGATTCAATGGTTGGGCGTTGACCGATAACCCTTATCATACATCTGACAACAATCGGATGATACCGAGTAAAATGCATTGGGCTGGAGACATACTTGCGCTGAATGCCACTGTGGCTTATCCAAAGGGCAATGATGGTATTAATCATCAAGGCGGCAGAGGGATGATCATTGATGTTAATACATTAGAAGTTACTAAAAATTATGGTCAATTAAGAGGTCATCAATTTGGTACGAGCGTCGCGTACGATCCTGATGGGTATTTTTTATTTTTAAATACAGGCGATAACGTACCGCGCGGTTTGGATATCGTGAAGTTCAATGAAAATGAAAAAATAAATATTCCGATGCATCGCATTAAAACCCTACATGCCAACATGCCTAATAACATGTGGGGTGAACCGGAGGAAGTGTATGAAGCGATTTCTTCGGAGCTTGAAACCTTCTACACCTGGTCAAATGATAACTATGTTTACATGCAACAAGGTGACATTGTGGTCATGGATGACAGGTATATTAGCTTTAGTGCTGGTGAGAGAGGGCTCAACAGTGCTGAAATTGGTGGCATGCAAAACAAAGCCTACAACTTGATGGCAACGTCTGTGTCTAAAGATACAAGTAATGGCTTGACGTATTTGTCCCATGGCGAGCATGAAAGCGAATTCTATTATGATGCGATCGGCAGAGAAACCCCTCAAGAGAATAAACATACTCTTTGGTTCACTGACTTTACTGACCCTGAGCATAATGTGTCGCGCGTGAAGCCTGTGCGTATTCATAACGACATGATTTTTGTATTAATGGAGATATGGGGCCGTTTAGACTACAAATACAACGCCTACATGATATTTGATAAAGAGTTGAATATCATCATGCCATTTACACGTATGGAAGGCGTTTTCCCTACTGGTAAAAGCCATGAAATGCGCGTTAAAAACAATATTATTTATGGTTACGTAGGGTTTGATAACGACGATGGCACTAGTCGACTACAGCGTTACAAAATAGAAGTTAACCCGACTGTGCGTAACGACACTGATGGAGATGGGTTCACCGATTATCATGAGATGTTAATCGACTCGGATGCCAATGATGTGACTAGTCCACTAGTGGATGGTTCAGCCGATTTTGATAACGATGGGGTGGTTGATCATAAAGATAACGATATCGACAACGATGGCATTTGGAATCTACACGACAGTGACGATTACGATGTTAATACTGATTGGGACGGAGATGGCTTAACTGACGGTTATGAAACTCTCAGCGGATTAGACCCTTATGATGCCGCTGATGGTTCGATTGATAGTGATGGTGACGGTATTCGCGATGCGGATGAAATGAATAATGGTTTAAATCCGAATGATGCTAGTGACGGCAAAGATGCTGACACAGACAACGATGGTTTTAGTAATGGTCAAGAAATCAGAGCGGGTTCGGATCCAAATGACGCAAATTCTTATGATGAGGATATGGATGGGGTCCTGGGTATTACAGATCTTGATGACACTGACCCTCATACTGATACTGATGGCGATGGCTTGGCTGACATTATTGAAACTCAATATGGGTTTGATCCGACAGATGCATCGGATGTCGATTTAACCCTCGACAGCGACAATGACGGTTTGCCTGATATTTGGGTGCAACTTCAAGCCAATCTGCCTGAGCAGGGCAACATGAGTGTGTCTCAATGGGAAATGGCACTTCGGTCATTGGCGATTGCGCCAGCAGTGGTCAATACCGAATTTATTAATCAGTCTCGCCAAGTCAACGTTGATTTAAGTGATTTAGATGGTGATGTATCCTATGAATTCATCGTGCATTTCTCGCAAGATGAATCGAACAAGCTCACTCTGCTTGGATTTAGAAACCTTGATGAAGGCATTAATACCAATTGGAGTATCCGTTTCGAACAACTCAATGCCACGTTAGGCGCAACCCAATTTGGGGCAGGCGATTATACCTTCGCTTCCGTTAATGGTCAGTCAGTGGCTAGCCCTTACGGTGATCCAGCTCATGTGGTGATTATTGGTCGAAATGGTAAAACCGAAGGCTGGGTAAATGGCATTCAAGTGGGTGAGATCAATGCAGGTGCCTTGTTAATCAATGACCCAAGCGCGCCACTGGGTATCAATGAAGGGACAGTATCTGGTTCTGATGGTATCTATGCCTTCGCAGCCTATAATCATGCGCTTAGCCAAGATGATATTGCCTTATTACACCGCAAAGCCATGAGTATTTATACGGATACCGATCTTGATGGCGTTTATGACATGTTCGATCCTGATGATGATAACGATGGTTTTGATGATGTTAACGATTCTTTCCCTCTCGATTCATCAGAATGGTCAGATGTGGATGGTGATGGCATTGGCGATAATGCCGATAACAACCTCAACGATGGACCACTTTCTGACACCGACGGTGATGGTATCTTAAATAATGTTGATCCTGATATGGATAACGATGGCATCAGCAATGACATCGAAATAGCAGCAGGTTTTGACCCTTATGATGCCAGCGATATCGATTTCTCAATTGATGTCAATAATGATGGATTTGCTGATATCTGGTTAACCTTGCAAGCGGCGTTACCGAGTGCTGGCGTCCCTGCTTGGTCAGCACATGTCTCAGCGGCCAATAATCCGCCTGAAGTGGTGGTCGATACTTTTGTTAACCAAAGCTCACAACACATGCTCAATTTAAGTGCCCTTGCTGGGGATGTGTCTTACGAATTTGTATTTAAGTTCACAACCGATCCGAATAATTCATTAGCGATATTGGGTAATAGTACCAGTGGTTGGAGCTTGCGTTTTGAGCAGTGGAAAAACACCAATAAACTCGGTTTAACCAAATATGGTGGTGGTGATTATACTTTTGACGCCGTACCTGGGCAGTCGGTTACGTCTCCTTACGGCGATCTGGTGCATGTTGTCTACATCGCACGTGGTGGCGTTACCGAAGTTTGGGTCAATGGCGTGCAAGTGGGGCAATTAACCCAAGCGTTATTAATTAGCCACACCAGTGTACCGCTTGGCATTATGGAGGGCGCGGTACAAGGTGATGAAGGCATATACGGCTTCGCCGCCTATAACCACGCGCTTTCTGCTATCGAATTGAACGCGGCCCATCAAAAAGCCATGGGCATTGAACAAGACACCGATGGCGATGGCATCATTGATCGCCTTGACCCAGATGACGATAACGATGGCTATCTTGATAATGGCGAGCCAGACACCACCGGCTATGGTACAGGTCAAGTGGTGGCAAATACACTCATTCAAATCAATTTACGTTTATCAAACAACCAAAACATCGATGAAGCCATCTTGATGAACAGTGAAGATATTTCTAATGTCATCGTTGCCAACATGGCGGCTTACAATGTTGAATTTTTAAGTGCGGGCAGCTTCACTTCGACAGCGGAAGTGCAAGATGTGATAGACAGCGTCAATGCCTCTGTTGCTGTCATGGCACAAATTGTGGGTTATGCCGACAGTAATGATGCCTCGGCATTAACGACTGAAGCTTTGTTTGACGTGATGGGGCTGATGAACGTGCAGGCGGATAATATTGAAAATTATCGCTTCTTTATTGCGCGTGAACTTGGTACGAACGTCGATACTATAAGTAAATTGCAATCGGTGATCACAACGGCAAACAACGTACAAAACCAAGTTGATGAGATCAGTCAATATGCCGCAAGCAATAACGCCAACGCCATGACGATAGCGATGCTGCAAGCGATTACTGGTTTGACGGTCAATACCAATAACTTGAGTCATTACAAAGTCTTTGTGGCAGAAAGCAATGCGGCTGATATCAGCGATATTGCGAGTTTACAAATCCTTATCAATGATGCTGATGCGTTTGCACTTGATCCACAATGGGTTGTAACAGGACAAGTCGTCGCCAACAATATCGCGGGGGCGACTGTGCGTATGTATGAAATCGAATCGGGCGCGAAAGCAACCGATATAACGCATACAGTCGGCACCACAGACGTGAGCGGTACCTACACCATTGCGATTTTGCCTACCCAGTTACCTGTTATGGTGGAAGTGACAGGCGGCAGTTATGTCGATGAGGCCACGGGAATCACCCTCAGTAATGGTTCCTTAACGGCTGTATTGCCTTCGATTGCACGTCGTGCTCAAGTAACTATCTCCCCGTTCACAGAAATGGCCGCGCAATTGGCCACCACAAACCTAACCGTAACAGGTATCAACGCCGCAAATGCGCTGGTTTCTGAACAGCTACTCAGTAGCACGGTCGCTGAGGATGTATATCGTGTTGCGCCAAGTCAAATGGACGGAAGTGGTACTGACATAGAGCAGGGTTATCGCGCTGCGTTGGTGGGGCTGTCTGTATTGGGCGGCGGTAAGCCACTAGCGAGTATGGTCACTGACTTTGTCACCGATTTGGCCGATAACAGCTTGGCGTCAGCCACCGCGAACGCCTTGTATCTTAATTCGCAAACCTGGTTGCGTCGTCATGGCTTAACGAGTATCGCGTTGAATGCACCTACCTTTGGATTGGATGCTGCCGCACAACAGGCAGTGAATGACATTCTAACAAATGACAGTAACTTGGCGTACTTCCCACGAGTGCTGCAAACCAATATGGGCACGATTGATCTCAATGTTTTGTTATCGGCTTACCTACCAAGCAGCGAGGCGGCGAACGTGAGTGTATTGAATGGGGATGTCCTAACGCCAGTTAGCGGTGGCATGTTAGATACTGCCGCTTACACCGCAGGAGCGCAGCTTCAAGTGAGTGTTGAGGTAGACGGTATTTCGCGTATTGCAAATATTGTGATTAAACCAGTGACTACCCCTATCACTGTCACAGCCAGCCTCGGTGATATAAATAATGGTAAGCACAGTCTGAGCGTTAATAGCTCAGATAATCAAACCTATCAGTTAACCTCTCTTACACCTACGGTCTTTAGTGTTACCAATGAGCTACTCACCGTCACTAATGATGGCGTGGCGCGCATTGCGATTACCGCGGCTGATAACACATGGGAGCATGTGGTCGAATTGGATGTGTTAGCACCAAGAACAGCGCCAAATATCTTATGGCAGCTTGACTCGAATGGCGATCTGCAAATAGCAAGCATCACGGGTGATAACACGAATGTTAACCTGCATTATCAAGGTATGGATAGCAGCTTAATTTTACTCTCCACCTTACCCGTAGACCGAAGCGTTAACGACACTATTACGTGGTCAGTTATCAAAAATGGTGTGCATTTCTCTGACGTGAACAGCCTAAACGTGAGTGATCTGGTCAACCAACTCGCCACTTCTGATTTAGCTTCGCGTATCGCCGATAGCAATATTGCGGATAGTGATGTATTTGCGCACTTTGTTAGCCTCAGTGGTTTTGATAGCACACCTGCTGTGGTCAGCTTATATCGCCGTGAATTGCTAAATGATGCGATTACCACGTTGGCAGCACTAGAGAGTGAGATTGCCGAGATCAATAGTTTTGCAACAGCGTATGTTGAACTTGAAAATGCTGATAGCACTATTATCACAATGGCGCAGTTAACCGCCTTGCTTCCAAACCAATATTTGGAAAATACGTTATTGGACGACTACCGTACAGCGTTAACTAACAATGTGTGGAATTCCCAAGCAGACGTGCAAGCCTTGTTGGTTCAAGTGAATAACCAGTATGGCGCTGATAGTGACGGCGATGGCATTTTGGATGGGATTGAAATTGGGCAATTTACTGATCCGAATGATGCGAACAGTCCTATCTACCTAGGTCAACTCGATGCAGATAATGACGGCGTAACCAACGCCATGGATCCCGATCTCGATGGTAACGGGACGTTAGACAGTGAACAAGTTATGGTCAACTTAAGTTCTGCTGTCTTAGCGGGTAATACCAACTTTGTATCGACTGAATACAGTCAATCTATGGCGGGTTGTCCTGATACCTATAATCCGACTGAAGCGCTGGGCAATATTTCTCTCGCCATTATTGATAATCAATTTGATAACGGATGTACAAACTTCACATCTTGGTACACCAACACTAATTTCCCTGTCACGGAGTTCATTAGTTATCAATTGAATAAAATGATTCCGATTTATCGGATCGAACCAAGTCAAAATTCAGCAACAATACAACAGTATCCAGCGATTTACCCGATGCTGTATTTGCCAGAAGAGACGGATTATGACATCTATCAATTGACACTAATTAATGGCACTTGGCAGCAAACGAAGATTATGTCTCTTAGTGTCGATGAACTCCCTGCCAATAATTGGTTGTTGATTGACCAAAATATCGCGCAGCAGACAGAAGCATTAACCTTAATGGCGCTGCCAGCTACTACTGATATGAATGAGCGTTTGATATTTGATCTTGAATTAGTGCAGTACAGCCACTCTGAAATGCGTTTAACTTTTGAAAGTCGAGTGATTGGTGATCTCAATTGGCGCTACCGTGTCAATGGTGGGGACTGGGTAATGGGTAGTGGTACTAGCACAGTATTTGATGTACCCGGACTCGGTAACTATGTTGTCGATATGAACCTCTTAGATGCTCAAGGGCTGCCAGTGGCCAGCGTTGGTACACTGACCGCGACGAGTGCGTTTTATTCAATAGAAACCTTAACTCACCAAGACTCACTCACGTTTGAACAAGCCAATTACTCTACGGGAACAAATTATCAAACTGTCGTCATGTTGGCCGGCGACAGATTGACAAGCCCTAACGACATTGTTGTGGATAACTGGGGCTCTGCTCACAATAAAACACAGACTGAATTTACAGTAGAGTTAAAAGATGACAATGGCACACCGTATTCTGTCACCATGATAGGTTACCGTGAGTACAATACGCATCCCACAGCGATTAACTCCGCGTCACACCCAGGCTTTACCATTGCGGAAGGCAGTGCAAGCAATT
Source organism: Vibrio sp. 10N.286.45.E10 (assembly GCF_002874195.2). Classification (NCBI taxonomy): domain Bacteria; kingdom Pseudomonadati; phylum Pseudomonadota; class Gammaproteobacteria; order Vibrionales; family Vibrionaceae; genus Vibrio; species Vibrio sp. 10N.286.45.E10. The sequence goes on from NZ_MCWD02000004.1 coordinate 91,782, forward strand.
CTTTCCACTTTTCATTGGATTCAACCAGCTTCAGTGCCTTACCGACGGGCATGCATTACAACAGTGGCGTAATGACATTACGCTATGTTACGTCAGCAGGGCAAGAGCTGGGTATCTATCCATTACTTATTGATTTTACGCTGGATTACAATGACTTCGACGGTGATGGAAAAGAAGACGGTATAGACCCTGATCTGGATGGCGATGGTGTACGAGACACTGTGGATGTTAACAGTTATAGCGTGTTGTCAGACACTGATGGCGACGGTATGACCGATGGTTTTGAAACCACCTATGGTTTCGACCCTCTCATTGCAGACGCGGCCACTGACGACAATGATGGTGATGGATTTACCAATCTTGTTGAATCGCAAGATGGCTCGGATCCGACGGATCCATTCAGTTTTGATACTGACCATGATGGCATTGTGGATAGTCTCGATGCTGAACCGACAGTCTGGAACAAGGTTGAAACGGGCGAGCGCCTAGAAGTAACGTCCGTAACGGGTACTCATGAACGTTCGGTTTACTCTTCTCCAATGCTAGAAATTGTTACTGACGCGCACAGCCATAGCCAAGAAATGTATATTCCTTACGAGGGTTACCCGTACCCATTAAATCATCTATACGCAAACTATATGCCCATTATTGCCTATTCACCCATTAAAAACGGTTCGAAAGATGGGGTCGTCTGGCAAGATCGAACATCAATGGCGTTGTACTATAGTGAATTCAATAGTGATGGTACACACAACCGAACAATTACATTACCGAACGCGTTTAATGAAATCCTCTTGTCTGCAGCGGGAAATGGTAGTGGCGATATTGTGTATGGTATTGCGGCGATAGGTGGATCTGCGGACAAAGATGAGCCTTCTGCTGTGCGCTTAGTGCGTTATAACCTAGATACTGAATCTGTTACGATTAATCAAACTGTGGATACCAGTCGTGAAGAGCTTGATGTCTACGGAATTGCTTCCAAACTTTATCCAAGCAGAATTTCATGGTCGGGTGACATGATAGGGTTAAACATTGTTCGTTATTATACCCGTATGGCCGATGGTGCTAACCACCAAGGTGGTACGCTCAGTGTCTATGATGCGGATACGTTAGATGCTGTGAAGCATTGGGGACAGGTTGGGGGGCACCAATTTGACAATTCCACTATGATCGACAGCCAAGGGAATTTTGTCTCATTGACTATTGGTGATAATTATCCACGCGGTATTGATTTAACGCAGTGGAATCGCACCTCAAGATCAGGACAGGTGCTTATGCGTTTCAAAACCGAGCATGGAACAGACCCTCGAGGCGGAAATTATGGTGAATATACGGAAATTTCAACCGATACGACGACATACTATAAATGGTCAAATGATACTCAAATCTATTCAGAACTGGGCGGCGTGGTGGAAATGGATGATCGTTTCATCAGTTTCATGTCAAGCGAAAGGGGGCTTGATAACCTCCTCACAGCGAGAGGACATAACCTCGCACGTAATCTGGTAGCGGTCTCAACCGGTAAAAATACAAGTGAAAATAGATATTTAACCTTTGGTGAGTACGAAAGCGCAGAGTATTACACATTCTCTGGAGGCTATGCTAAGCAAGAACATCAAAATTTGGTCTGGCTGACTGATTTTAAGGGTATTCAACAAAATATTTCTCGTCTGAAAGCCTTAAAATTAGCGGATAACATTATTTTGCTGTTAATGGAGATACATACTTACGATGGCTACGATCACAGTGCTTACATGATGGTCAATAAAGATTTACAAGTGTTAGTGCCGATAACGCGTATGCATGAAGATATCATCTTTAATCGTTCGCATGACCTTCTGGTTGAAAATGGTGTAGCCTATGGTTACAGCAGTGCTAATGGCAAATTACAGCGCTTTACCATCAGACTCAATGGTGATCCGACGATTGACAGCGATAACGATGGCTACGGTGATTATTACGAGCAACTCTTAGGTAGCGACGCCAACGATCCGAATTCACCGCTTACGAATGGTGATATTGACACCGACAGTGACAGCATCCCAGATCATATGGACTATGACGATGATGCTGATAGCATTTGGGATAGAGATGACAGTGCGCCGACTGATCCAAATTCTGACTATGATGGTGATGGGTTAACGGATGGTTACGAAACCAGCATGGGGCTTAATCCATTCGATAGCTTTGATCGTAACACTGACTCGGACAACGACGGAATTTGGGATGTTAATGAGTTTTTATACGGCCTTGACCCTAATGATCCAAGTGATGGGGAAAATATCGATTCTGATTTAGATGGCTTTACCAATGGACAAGAGGTGAGTGTCGGCACTGATCCGTTGGATGCTAACGTTTATGACGCTGATGGTGACGGTGTGTTGGGACTTGTTGACTTAAATGATGGCAATCCACATTCAGATACCGATGGCGATGGTATCAGCGATATACTCGAGACCAGCCTTAACTTTAATCCAACAGACCCGTCTGATATTGATTTCTCAATTGATGCAAATAATGACGGAGAAGCGGATATTTGGGAGAGTTTACAGGCGGCATTGCCTGCGCAGGGTGAGATGAACATTAGCCAGTGGTCTAGCCATATAGAGCAAATGGCGGCCCCTGCTCAAACACTGGTCGCTGACTTTATTAATATTCCACGTCAGCATTCAGTCGATCTTAGTGGCCTTAGTGGTCAAGTTTCTTATGAGTTCATCGTTAAATTTGCACAAGACAATACTGGAATCCTTGAATTACTTGGCCACAGAAACAATACCGAAGGTATCAATACTGCTTGGGGCATTCGTTTTGAACAAAGCGATGGCAATATGGGTGTGACCCAATTTGGGGTTATGGATTATCAATTCACGCCTCTTTATGGCCAAACCATTGCCAGTCCGTATGGCGACCCTGTTCATCTTGTGGTGGTAGGTAGAAATGGTACGACCGAGGCCTGGGTTAACGGTGAGCTAGTTGGTAGGATATCGGCCAATAGTATATTAATTAATGATCCAAATACGCCATTAGGTATCAACAGTGGCACTATTAGTGGTGATGATGGTATCTATGGTTTCGCAGCTCATAATTACGCATTGAGTGCCCAAGAGATCGAGCTTGCTCATCGTAAAGCGCTGAGTATTTACTTCGATAGCGATGGCGATGGCATTTATGATGTGATTGACCCTGACGATGACAACGATGGCTATCTTGATAACGGCGACCAAGACACCTCAGGCTATGGTACAGGTCAAGCGGTTGCTGGTGTGCTTGTCGATATCAATGCGTTATTGGCGAATAACCAAACTATTGATGAAGCGCTATTAGTTGAGAGTGGCTACTTCAGTCACATTATCAGCGATAACATGGCCTTATATAATGATGAATTTACCCGCCTAGGCACTTTGACCTCATCAGCACAACTACAAAATGTGATTAATACGGTCAATACCTCCGTGAGTGTGTTGATGGAGATTGTCGGATACGCGAATGCCAATGATGCCAACAACTTAAGCTTCGCGGATTTAAGCAGCGTGATGGGCTTAACCGCGCTTGTTGCGAATAATCATGCGTACTACAAAGCCTTGATTGCTGCAGACGTTGGCAATAACGTCGATACCGCAGCCAAGTTACAAACACTGATTGATAGCGCCAATGCTAGCCAAGCGCAGATTGATGTCATTAGTCAATACGCTGCGAACGATAATGCCAATGCCTTGACCATTGCTATGTTACAAAGCATTGCCGGCTTGTCGGTAGACAGCAATAACCTCAGTTACTATAAAGAGTTTGTCGCTGATAGTGCGGCGGCGGACATCATTGATTTAGCCAGTTTACAGCTTATCATTAATGATGCCGATGCCTTTGCACTTGATCCACAATGGGCAGTGACAGGGCAAGCGGTGGCGAACAACATCAGCGGCGCAACAGTGCGTGTGTATGCGATTGAATCAGGCGCGAAAGGTGCCAATATTACTCATACAGAAGGCACTACCGATGCCAATGGTGCCTTTAGTATGGCGATTGTGCCTACTACGCTTCCGGTGATGATGGAAATCTCAGGCGGGTCTTATCAAGATGAAGCCACCGGCAATACCATAACGAACACCACATTAACCAGCGTATTACCAGAGATTGCTCGCCGCGATGCTGTGACAGTATCACCACTCACAGATATAGCAGCTAAAGTCGCGGCAACGGATCTGACTGTGGCAGGGATCAACAGCGCGAACGCCTTGATTGCCAGCACCTTCTTAGATTCCACTCATGCCGATGATGTGTTTGCGATTGCGCCTGCGGCGATGGATACGACAGGCACAGGACTTGCGCAGCAATATCGCACTGCCTTGATTGGCTTGTCGGTACTTGGCGGTGGTGAAGCTCTTGCCAATGTGACACAAGATATTGCGACAGATTTGTCTGACAACTCACTCAATGCCAATACAGCTAAAGCCTTGTACCTCAATACCCAAACTTGGCTTCGTCGTCATGGCATGACCGATCTGGCGCTTAATGTACCAACCTTTGGCCTCGATAGCGCCGCACAACAAGCAGTGGATACCGCCTTTGCCAATGATCTAACTTTGGCGTACTTCCCTGAAGTGCTTCAAACCAGTACAGGGTCGCTTGATCTTACTGCGTTACTCTCAGGTTATGTGCCAACAGGCAGCAGTGTCAGTGTCAGCGTCCTTGAGGGTGACAGCTTAACGGCACTCACAGGGACCTTCGATACCAGCTTGTACAGCAGTGGTGCCCAGATTCAAGTTAGCGTGGACGTAGACGGGGTTGCGCGTTTAGAAACCATTACCCTGCAACCTAGCGCGCCACCTGTTTCTGTTACTTCAACCCTTGGCGACATCAATAACGGTTCACATAGCTTTACAGTGACAGCTTCCGATAGCCAAAGTGTCACTATCGAAAGCTTAACCCCTGATGTGGCGACCTTTGCTAACGATAGCATCAGCGTACTCACCGATGGTGTTGCTCGTCTTGCGATTACATCGGAGGATAACGCTTGGCAAGAGATTGTGAGCCTTGAAGTGCTTTCTCCTCGCACTGCACCAAGCATTACATGGCAGCTAGATAACAATGGTGATCTGCAAGTGGCGAGCATCAATGGCGATAACAACCATGTCAGCTTGAGTTATCAAGGCAGTGATTCGAGCTTGACCATGATGATGCTTCTACCAGTAGACAGGAATGCGAGCGATAGCATTAGTTGGATGGTGGAAAAATACGGCGTACGTTACTCCATGGTACAAAATGTTGACGTGGCGGATGTGGTCAATCCACTTGCCATGAATAACCTAACGGCGCGTGTGTCAGATACCTCAATCACTGATGCAGATTTGTTGGCTGAGTTCATGGGCTTGGTGGATGTTGCAACCGATGCCACTACGCTTGGTTTATATCGCAATGAACTGAGCAGTAACTCAGTGAGTAGCATCACCGCATTGCAAACGCTTATCACCGAGCAAAATTTAACCGCCACAGCATTCATTGATTTGCAAAACACTGATGTCGCCAGTATCACGCTTGTGCAACTTCAAGCTTTGATGCCCGAGCAAGTTTTGCATGAGAGCATTGTTGATGATTATCGCACCGCACTGGCTGACAATACATGGATGTCTCCGTCTGATGTACAAAGTCTGATCGTTGATGTGAATGATGAGCTTACTCTGGCATTTGGACCCACGGGCGATTACGACCGCGATGGCATTATTAACAGTGAAGATCCCGATGCCGATAACGATGGTATCAACAATGAATACGAACTCGCGGCGGGCTTTGACCCTTATGACAGTGCTGACATTGATTTCTCAATTGACAATAACTATGACGGTAAAGCGGACATTTGGTTCACGATACAAGCTGCGATGCCAACTAGCGGAATGGATATTGATACGTGGAATGCGCATATTATCGCCCAAAATATACCGCCTGAAGTAGTGGTGAATACCTTTATCAATCAATCAGCACAAGAAACGGTTAACTTAAGCACGCTTGGTGGTGAAGTTTCTTATGAATTTATTGTCCACTTCGCCGTTGACCGTTCTAACTCATTAGCCATCTTTGGTAACAGTGCGAGCGGTTGGAGCTTGCGTTTAGAGCAGTGGAGTGATACGAATAAATTAGGCGTAACCCGCTATGGCGCAGGGGATTACACCTTTGATGCCTTGTCAGGTCAATCTGTTAGCAGTCCTTACGGCGACCCTGCACATGTTATTTATATTACCCGCAGTGGTATCACGGAAATTTGGGTCAATGGCATACAAGTGGGTGAGCTCACCAATCAAGCCTTACTGATTAATCACAGCAGTGTGCCGATTGGCATCATGGAAGGGACGGTCGAAGGTGATGAAGGCATTTATGGTTTTGCTGCCTACAATCATGCGCTTAGTCAAGATGAAATAACATCAGCGCATCAAAATGCACTCGATGTTTATGTCGATAGCGATAGCGATGGCATTTATGACCGCTTAGATCCTGACGATGACAACGATGGTTATCTCGACAATGGCGACCCAGATACAACGGGTTACGGTACAGGGCAAGTGCTTGCTGGTGTGCTCGGTGACATCAATGATTTGTTGGCGAATAACCAAAATATTGACGAAAGCCTCTTGATTGATAGTAGTCGTTTCACCAACATCACGAGCGCTAACATGACGCAATACAACATTGAGCTTGCCCTTGTTGGTAACTTTGGCTCTATTGCCGAGGTTCAAGGCTTGATTGATGATGTGAATGCATCGATTACTGCGCTGGCGGCAATTGTCGACTTTGCGAATGGTAATGATGCCAGCACCTTGACGGTGACTCAGCTCAATAGCGTGATGAACCTCAGCGGGATCGATGCCAATAACTTGCTTTATTATCAAACTTTGATATCGAATGAGTTTGGCAGCAATGTCGATACCTCTACCAAATTGCAAACACTGATCACCAGTGCTAACAGCAGTCAATCGCAAATCGATAGCATCAGCCAATATGCCGAAAACAATAATGCTAATGCCCTGACCATCGCCATGCTGCAAGGTATTGCAGGCTTAACGCTTGATACCAATAACCTGGCTTACTACCAAGATTTCATCGAAGAGAGCGAGGCTCAAGATGTCAGTGATCTGGTGAAATTACAAATCTTGGTTAATGACGCTGATGCCTTTGCGCAAGATCCACAATGGGCGATCACAGGGCAAGCGGTGGCAAACAACATTAGCGGTGCAATGGTGCGTGTCTATGCAATTGAAACAGGTGCTAAAGGCACTGATCTCACCAAAACGGCAGGCACTACCGATGCCAGCGGAGCGTTCAGCATGACCATTGTACCTACTGCGCTTCCGGTAATAATGGAAATCAGCGGCGGTGTCTATATTGATGAAGCAACGGGGATTTCAATCAATAACGGCACGCTAACCACGCTATTACCAGAGATTGCGCGCCGAGATAACGTGACCGTGTCACCACTGACGGATATTGCAGCCAAAGTAGCGGCAACGGATTTGAGCGTGACAGGAATTAACGGCGCTAATGCCTTGATTGCCAGCACCTTCTTAGATTCCGCTAATGCCGATGATGTGTTTGCGATTGCGCCAGCGGCGATGAATGCGACTGGCACTGGAATTGCGCAGCAATATCGCACCGCCTTGATTGGTTTGTCGGTACTTGGCGGTGGTGAAAAACTTGCCAATGTGACGCAAGATTTAGCGACAGATTTGGCCGATAACATCTTGGATGTGAATACCGCTAAAGCCTTGTATCTGAACACCCAAACATGGTTGCGTCGTCATAGCATGACAGATCTTGCGCTCAATGTGCCGACTTATGGTTTAGACAGCGCGGCGCAACAAGCTGTCGATACTGCCTTTACTAATGATCCAACCTTGGCGTACTTCCCTGAAATTTTACAAACCAATACCGGCTCGCTTGATCTCGTTGACTTGCTGTCTACCTATGTGCCGTCAGGCAGCAATCTCAGTGTGAGTGTGTTGGACGGGGATAGTCTCACTGACGTAACCAGTGGAACACTTGATACTAGCCTTTACAGCAGTGGCGCACAGCTTCATGTCAGTGTGGATGTAGAAGGAGTTACGCGATTCGAAACCATTACTATGCAACCCACAGCATCGCCTGTGTCAATAACGTCTGTTCTTGGTGATCTAACAAACGGTGCGCACACTATCACGGTGACTCCGTCGGATAACCAACTAGTGACCATTGAAAATCTAACGCCTGATGTGACAAGTCTTGTGAATACTAGCATGACAATCACACAAGATGGCATCGCTCGCTTTGTGGTTACCGCTGCTGATAACGAATGGCAAGAAGTGGTGAGTGTCGATGTGTTAGTACCACGCACTGCGCCAAGCGTGGATTGGGCACTCGATGCCGATGGCGATTTGCAGGTAGAAAACATCACAGGTGATAGCAGCTTTGTGACACTCACTTATCAAGGGACAGATGCGAGCTTGTCATTGATGACTAACTTGGCGGTAGACAGAAACGCCAACGATAGTCTTGATTGGGCGGTAGTAAAAAATGGCGTGCGTTTCTCACCAGTGATTTCGCAAACCGTGATAAGTATTGTGAATCCATTGGCATTGGATAACCTATCAACCCGTGTGGCGGATAATACGATTTCAGATGCCGATGTATTCGCAGAGTTTATCGGACTTACTTTACTGTCAAATGATGCGAGCACACTCAGCTTATATCGTAGCGAGCTAACCAATAATCCTGTAACCAGCCTTGCCGCACTGGAAAGCACTATTTCGGATACGAATGGTATAGCCAGCGCCTTTATTGATTTGCAAAACACGCCGTCTTCCAGTGTTACCATCACACAAATCCAAACTTTATTGCCTAGTCAACATTTGATCTCTAGCCTCTTAACGGATTACCAAAATGCACTGGCAAATAACCTATGGAATACGCCAGATGAGGTGCAAACCTTATTAACCAATGTGAATTTCGCCAATGCGGTCGATACCGACGGAGATGGCATTGAGGACAGTGTCGAGATTGCACAATTTACCGATCCGAATGATGCCAATCATCCTATCTATCTTGGTGGACAAGACACGGATAACGATAATACGACCAATGCGCTGGACACTGACTTGGATGGTGATGGAACTTTGGATAGTGCGCAAACTAGCATCACGCTCACGTCGGGTGTGTTGTCTGGTAATGTCGATAAGCTGTCACGGGAGTACAGTCAAGCTTCGGATGATTGCCCTGCAACTTATAGCCCCACTGAGGTTGTCGGAAATGTTGCGCTTGCCTTCGTTGATGATATGAATGGTTATGGATGCACCAGTTTTGGACCTGCTTATACCAGCACGAACTTTGCTGTGTCAGAAATGATCAGCCATCAATTCAATACGGCGATCCCTATTTATCAAATTAACCCAGGGCAACCAGCGTCTTCTTTTAATGTACCACGCATCTTCCCTATGTTGCGCTTACCTAAAGACATGGCGTATGACATTTATGAATTAACCCTGACGGGCGACACATGGCAAGCCGATAAGATCATGTCATTGCAAGTGGATGCGTTGCCTGCGAATGATTGGCTGCAAATCAACGAAGACATGAGCGGGCGTAACACGCCATTGACCCTGATGGCAGTGCCTGCGGATCTGGATATTTTAGGTCAAATTATCAGTGGCTTTAGTCTCACACAAATAAATAATGATGAGACGCGTTTATCTTTCTTTACCCGGATTAACTATCACAGTTGGCGTTATCGTATTGATGGTGGCGCATGGGCAACCCAAGTTAATCCAAGTGTTATTCTCACAGGCTTAAGCGTGGGTGAGCATACCGCTGAAATGGAATTTCTTTATGCTGATGGTACGCCTGTTTCAGTGATCCCCATTGAGACAACCACAGGGCAGGTTTACACGGTTGAGAACTTAACACCAGATACCCAATTGAGCTTTGAGCGTATCAACCACAACGCCAATAACAGTTATGAAACCGTTGCGATGTTAGCGGACACAGGGCTTACAGGACCGACTGAACTTGTCTTACCGAACTGGTGGGCGGATGTCGAAATAGAAACCCGCTTTGAAGTCGATTTGATGGCAGAAAACGGCGATATCTATCCTGTCGATTTAATTGGTCATCGCGTTTACAACGACATTCAAACCGCCATGCATCACACCAATACCCCTGGAGAAGCCAGCCCAGAGTTTGATACTGTGAGTTACTTCCATTTAGCGATGGACAGCACCAGTTTTGCTGATTTACCCACTGGTGTGCGTTATAACTCCGGTGTGGTGAAATTGCGTTATGTTGCGACAGGCGGTGAAGAAGTGGCGATGTATCCGTTCACCATCGATTTTGATTTAGCATACAGCGATTTCGATGGTGATGGCATCGAGGACGGTATCGACACCGATATGGATAACGATGGCGTGCCAGATGCCCAAGATATTAATGGTTACGCTGTAACTTCTGATTCTGACGGTGACGGCATGGGCGATGGTTTTGAAACCATGCATGGGCTCAACCCATTGGTTACGGGTGATGAAACAGGGGATTTAGATGGTGATGGCTTTACCAACCTTGTTGAATACCAAGACGGCTCTGACCCGAGTGATGCCAGCAGTTTTGATACCGACCATGATGGCATTCCTGATCCAGATGATGCTGAACCAATGGTTTGGAATAACCTAGCAACGGGCGAACGTTTAGGTACCACGACTATCTCAGCAACGCATGAACGTACAGAATACACCTCGCCAGTGGTGCGCATCATGACAGAAGCGCATACACGAAGTGAAGATATGTATGTGCCATACGAACACTACAACTTCCACTTGAATCACCATTCGTCGAACTACATGCCAAAAGTTGCGTACTCAGCCGTGAGCAATGGCACCAAAGACGGCGTAGTGTGGCAAGATCAAACGACGATGGCGCTGTATTACAGCGAATTTAACGCCGATAGTTCACACAGCCGCACCATCAGTTTGCCAAATAGCGCTAGTGAGACCTTATTATCAGCGGCAAGCAATGGCAATGGTGATATTGTGTATGGCTTAGCCGCCACAGGCGGCGCGCCCGACAGAGTCACCCCAACGACAGCCCGTTTGGTTCGATATAATTTAACGAGTCAAACAACCGTCGTTGAAAAAATGCTCAACACCAGCGCTACTGGTCCCGATGCGTTGGATATTTGGAAAGCGGGTATCTACCCAACCAAAATAGCCTGGTCTGGTGATAGTATCGGTATGAATCTTCTGCGTACCTATATCCGTAGTAGCGATGGCATAAACCACCAAGGTGGTTGGGGTGTGACTTTCGATGCGAACAACCTCGACGTTACCAAAATCTGGGGCCAGATCGCTGGTCACCAATTAGGTGGAATGTTAACGGTGGATAGCCAAGGCAACTTTATTTCAACCGTGCTGGGTGATGCCGTCCCTCGCGGCATTGATATCATCCAATGGAACGACACTGAGAAACATTCGCAAAAAATACTCCGTGTAAAAGCGAAACATGGCACAACCGCGGAGAATCGTTTGGGCAATATAGTTGAGGAATATACCGAAATCTCCACGCCAACAACGACGTATTACAAATGGTCGAATGATACCTATACCTACTCTGAGCCAGGTGGTGTGGTTGAAATGGACGACCGTTTCATTAGTTTCATGGCCAGTGAGCGTGGCCTTAATAATCATGAAACTGGTCGAGCGCACAACAAGTCACGTAATATCGCCGTGGTGTCAACGGGTAAGAATATCAGTGAAAATAAATACTTAAGCTTTGGTGAGTATGAGGAGATGAGCTTCTATGGTTATTACAGTCACTATGTCCAAGTAACCAACCGCAATGTGTTATGGATAACAGATTTTACCGATATTCAAGAGAATGTGAGTCGTGTGAAGCCATTGAAACTTGCCGATGATGTCATCTTGCTCCTGATGGAAATTCATAACTATGAAGGCTATGACTACAGCGCTTACATGATGGTAAATAAAGAGTTGCAAGTGCTTGTACCACTCACCCGTATGCGCCAAGACATCATTTTTGGTCGCTCAGATGAACTGCGTGTTGAGAATGGTACCGCTTATGGTTACAGCAGTGCGGATGGGAAATTACAGCGCTTTACTATCAGCCTCAATGGCGACCCGACTATCGACACGGATAATGATGGTTATGGTGATTATTATGAACAGCTAATAGGCAGTAATGCTAATGATCCGCATTCTCCACTGCTGGGTGGTGATATTGACACCGATTTTGATGGCATTCCTGATCACATGGACTATGACGATGATGCCGATGGTGTCTCGGATATGGATGACAGCGCGCCTCTCGATCGTAACTCAGATTATGACGGTGATGGCTTGAGTGATGGCTATGAAACCGATACCGGCTTAAATCCACTTGATGCCTCTGACGGTAACATTGACAGTGATGGTGACGGCATTCGTGATGCGGATGAAATGTCATTTGGATTAAATCCCAATGATGCCAGTGATGGTGCGTCGAGTGACACCGATAACGATGGCGTGACCAATGGAGAAGAAATTTTAGCGGGCACGAACCCGTTGGATGCCAATGAATATGATGCAGACATGGATGGCGTCTTGGGTATTTATGATGTGGACGATAACGATCCGCACAGTGATACCGACAATGATGGTCTGGCTGACGTACAAGAAACGCAGAATGGTTATGATCCGCTTGATCCATCAGATGTGGATTACAGCATCGATGACAATAATGACGGCATTCCTGACATTTTTGCACTACTGCAAACTAACTTACCCGCCGAAGGAACCATTAGTGTTGACAATTGGCAATTAGGGTTAAGTCAATTAACGTATATGCCAGAATTCACCCACACAGAATTCGTCAATACGCCGCGCCAAATACATTTTGATTTAAGTAGCTTAACAGGTGATGTGTCGTATGAATTCATTGTCCATTTTGCTCAAGATATCTCAGGGCGTCTTGAACTCTTGGGTTTAAGAAATAACGCCGAAGGTATTAATACCAATTGGGCGATCCGTTTTGAGCAAGGAAGTGGCAATATGGGGGCAACCAAATTTGGTACCGCAGACTACACTTTTGATCCCGTCAACGGTGAATCGATTGCCAGCCCATATGGCGACCCTGTGCACCTTGTGGTGATTGGTCGAAATGGTAAAACAGAGGCATGGGTTAATGGTGTGCAGGTAGGCGAGATCAGCGCTAACGCGATTTTAATCAATGATGCGAATACACCTTTTGGTATTAACGATGGCAATGTACAGGGTGATGACGGAATTTACGCGTTTGCCGCCTACAATCGCGCATTACCGGTCGAAGAAATCCAGTTCCTTCACCGTAAAGCGCTAAGCATCTATTTTGATTCAGACAATGATGGTCTCTATGATGTGGTGGACCCCGATGACGATAATGACGGTGTGAACGATATCAATGACCGCTTCCCATTCGATGCATCAGAATGGGCGGATATTGATGGTGATGGCTCCGGTGATAATGCCGATACCAACCTCAATGATGGTCCGCTTGCTGATGTAGACAGTGACGGTATTTTAAATGGTGTTGACCCCGATGCGGATAACGATGGCGTCAGCAATGACATCGAAATAGCCGCAGGGTTTGATCCTTACGATGCCAGCGATATCGACTTCTCGATTGATACCAATAATGATGGGTTTGCCGATATTTGGTTAACCTTGCAAACGGCGCTATCAAGCGCCGGTGGTATGGATGTACCAGGTTGGAGTGCGCATGTGGCGGCGGGCAATAATCCGCCTGAAGTGGTGGTCGATACCTTCGTGAATCAAAATGCTCAGCACTATCTCAATTTAAGCGCATTGGCAGGGGATGTGTCTTACGAATTTGTCGTGAACTTCGTCACTGACCCGAATAATTCATTAGCGATTATGGGTAATAGCGCCAGTGGTTGGAGTTTGCGTTTCGAGCAATGGAGAAACTTGAACAAACTCGGGGCAACCCAATACGGTGCAGGGGATTACACCATCACGGCGCTTGCGGGTCAGTCAGTGGCTTCACCTTATGGCGGCCCAGCCCATCTTGTTTACGTCACACGCAGCGGTAGCAGTGAAGTCTGGGTTAATGGTGTACAGGTTGGTGAGTTAAATCATGCCATTTTACTCAATCACACCAGTGTGCCACTTGGCATTTTGGAAGGTTCGGTACAAGGCGATGAAGGCATCTATGGTTTTGCAGCCTATAACCATGCGTTATCCGCAGTCGAATTGAACGCCGCTTATGAAAAATCCATGGGTATTGACCAAGACACCGATGGCGATGGCATCTTTGACCGTCTCGACCCTGATGATGATAACGATGGCTACTTGGATAATGGCGAGCCAGACACTACAGGTTACGGCACAGGGCAAGTCGTATACTGATCTATCGCCAAACGGAATCTGCCATGTGTATGCTTGAATGTGAAATGTGTTGCACTGTTAAATTTAGACTACAATTAAGGTAACTTTAATCGTGGGTGCACTTATGAAAATCAAAATATTAACTATTATTTTACTAAGTTTTCCAACCATTGTTTCGGCACATATTAATCACATTGATCCTGATGATATCTGCTACTTAAAAGTGAAAGAAATGATGATTTATATCTATAAGCTTGACCCTAGTAATGAGAAGTTCCAAAAGGTGTCAGAGAAAATGGATTCCATCGATGTTTTAATTGGTGAAAAAAAATATTGTGATGCGGAAAATATCCTAGCGAGATTACTTAGAAAATAAAAGGCTTGTTGGAACCTTATATACCGAATCAACTTGAAGATGCAAGCTTGAGAACCTGACCATTATCATTAATTCGAGGAGCGAAAGAGCCTGCGAACTCTGGAAGAGTCACAGTAAAAAAGGCTTTGTTGCGTCATTCAGACGAGGAACCAAACCTCCTAAAGTTGAGTAACTTTTATACAATGCACTGAGTTTCATTCATACAAAGCCTTGTAAGATTGTTCAGTGCTTTGATCATGGCGTAAGTCTCGCCAACCTGAGCATTACAGTTTCTTTGGCTTCATTTCCCCACCTAGTAGTTGTTTTACTCGGTACATTGCTGTCTCTGATAGTGAGCGCTTGTGATAGCCATAGCGCTTTTTCTAGTTGTCGTTGGAGCCGTAGAGTTTTTGACAACCTACTCGTCCCTTCTCGTGGCGGGATAAGTGGAACAGTATAGCACCATGGCAATTCCTTGTGCCATAAGCGCCATCACCTGATATCTCAATGATTTTACAGCGTGTTTGCTTGAGTATTCCGCATCGGTTACGTTAGATAAACTCAGCTCTGCTGCGACGATTTCATGGGTGCTTGCATCTACTGCGATATGCAGCTTACGCCAGATGTTGTATCGCTCCTCTGGTTTTGGCTTTAAATGAAAGCTCGGCGGCTTATACAGGTTTAGTGCGGTAGTTATGGCTAAGTCGCTGAATCGGCAAGGTCTGCCACGCTTACCTTGTTTGTTTTGCTTCCACTCGGCTATCGCTTCCTCATCAATCCAAAAGGTCAGTGAGCTGAGGACTTATGTCAGCTATGCGTCTATGATAGCTAATATGAATTGCTCTTTTTTACTTAAGGTGTGTATCCATACGCTCTAATTTCGCGGTTTTGGGTGTCCAAGTACATTAGGTTCGACTGCTCAAGCTTCTTGGCACGTTATATGAAACGGTTTATTCCTAAATTGGTTGAGGACAGTTCAAGCCTGTACATTCCAGTTAGTTGGGCATAACTTGTCCAAAAAAAACAATCAAATAATATGATTGGCGTTACCAATGTGGTAGGTGTTTCAATACAAGGTTGCTCTAACTTCTATTCACATAAATAGGTTTAGATTTACAAACCATGTTGTCAAGGTAGTTCTTTCCTCGGAATGATAAGAACTTACTAAATAACTAATCGCTTGCTTGCGTCATACATTTTTTCGTTTTTTATATGGATATATCGTTGAGTTGTGGTAATACTAGCATGACCCATCATATCCTTTAACGTCATGATATCCACACCATTCTCTAACAAAGTGCTTGCATATGTGCGGCGCAAGTCGTGCGGAGAGCAATGCTCTAAGCCTGCTTCCATTCGTCTGGTCCTAAGTATTTCGTAGATCGCCTGATCAGTCATCCGCGTATCTTGAACATCATCATGACGCCGAATTCTTGAAAAAAGGGGACCTGGTTGTTGACCACGGACATCCTGAACCCATAAATTCAATCTTTTTAGCGTTCCATCAGGCATAAAGGCTAAACGTTCTTTGTTGGGGTTTGAAGTCCAATGGAACGAAAACGTACGCTAAGGCCAATCATCAAAATCTGAAGGATTTTTCAGTGGCCTTAGCTGCCCCTTCATCACTTGATCTGCTAACGTAAATGAGTAGTGCCCAAGCATATTCACGTGTTTGTAACCAAGTGGTGACAACCGAGCCTCATCTTCTTCTTTTATCTCAGTATCTTGTTCTCGCAGATGATCCAGTGAAGCCTGCATATATATTGTATTCCAGAGCACGAGAGCATTAGTGACAAGACCTAGGGCACCAAGCTGGTCTTCCTGTCCTTCTCGATACCGTTTTCTGATTTCACCTCGTTGACCATGACAGATGGCACGAGCCACAGCATGACGGCCTTCTCCCCGGTTCAATTGGGTTAAAATCCGACGACGATAATCTTCATCATCAACATAGTTCAATAGGTACAACGTCTTATTAATACGACCTGCTTCAATGATGGCCAGTGCCAGGCTTGAAGGACGCGCACTTTTTAGCAAAGTGCGGATTAGTTGGGGTAGTTTGCGGGAAAGTGCAGGGAACTACGTTAAGGGGTTTTACCACTCATAGAAGCCCGTCAAGATAATATGCTCCCAGCCAAGAGGCGATAGATGTGCCAGTTTCTCTGCTGATATCTCAATACCTTTCTCTTTCATGCTTTGAATGATCTCTCCTAAGTGCTTGGTGTTCCAGTAGATTATTATGGCTGCAAGCAAATTAAGGTGCATCATACGTAGATGTTGGTTTTCAGAGAAGCGATCTGTAATTTCTCCACGTCGATTGAAATTAAGCGCTCGTTTTAACGCGTGATGTGCCTCTCCTTTGTTTAGACCCATTTGAGTCCGACGTTGCATAGGCATAGAACTGATCCATTTTAGGATAAATATTGTGCGTTCAATCCGTCCAATTTCTCTCAGGGCAAAGGCTAATTCGTTTTGCCGTGGGAAAGATGCGAGCTGTCGCAAGATATCACTCGGAACCACTTTATGCGTCATAACGCTGGCAATAAGACGAATAATATCCGGCCATTGTTTTTCAATTCGAGTAATATTCGCTTTAGCAGTGATAAGTTCTTTCATTGCTTTGGGTACAGTCACTCCATCCATACCATAAAGAGTTAGAGATGAGAGGTTACGCAATCTAGGGGAGAACTGGTATCCAAGCAATGCACACATAGCAAAGACATGATCGGTAAATCCTCCAGTGTCTGCATAATGCTCTTTGATACGTTTCCCAGCATCATTCATCGTAAGCCCATCAAGAATATAAGGCGCTTCATGTGCCGTTGCTGGGATGGTTTTCAGGGCAAAGGGGCCATATTGATCAGAGACATGTGTATAGGCTTTGATACCAGGAATAAAGCCATACTTAGCATTCACAACATTTAGTGCCTGCCCAGAACCGCTACTTATCATAAACTGTCCATCTGAAGATGAACTTGTGCCATCTCCCCATGCGCTAGCCATAGGAAGAGCTTTATGCTTCTCGATGACAACGGCTAGAGCATCAGTCATTGTCTCACTTGTCACATGCCAGTTAGAGATCCGCATTAATGACCAAGGTGATATGCTGGATGAGTTGCATGAAGCCATTTTCTTTAACCCCATATTAATACCGCCGGCTAGCAAGACATTAAGCAAACCAATTTCATCAGCACACGGTGAACCACTATGGATGTGTGTAAAACTGTCTGTCAGCCCAATATCCTCGTTGACCTCACGTAAAATCTCTGTAATCGAAACGTCTGGTAGTTGTTTGTATAGCTCTATTGAGAATTTATCCATACCTTCTGGTATCTGGCGATCAAGGCGATTAACTCGTATTTTTCCCTTCTCAATTCCACTATTGGGTAAACTGCTTTGCCGTATCATTTGGTTTACCTGTTTGATTTGTTGTGCCAGTAGGTCTTGGCGGCTTTTAATCCATGTTTGCGGATCAAGAGGAATAGGTAGCGATAACGTATGTTGAGCCATTTCAAGAGAAAGTAGTTGTTGGCGAGTATCTTGATAAGTACCAGAATCCGATACCCAAAGATCACGAGAGCGGAGGTGATCACGAATTGCAAAGAGAACGGCCGTTTCCCAAAGCTTTCGCTCGGGCGATTGACCTAAGCGTTTACGCCATTTTGCATTAGCGAATTCAGTCGGCAAAATGACATTTGCTTGGATGCTAGTATGAGTTTGATTCAGCTTCTTCAATAAAGTTATGGCGCCTAATAATGGCTTCGTTACCTCATTGCCTTCAAAGGCAATATCTTCAAGAAGACGTTGTGTATAGCGCCTAAATCTACCGTATCCACGCAGGACATATTCTAGTGGGTCATTACTTAGTCGTTGCGATAGCTCTGTTGCGGTGAGTATGAGAGAGTGCAGTTCGTTTGCATCCGTTATCACTTCAGGCACTGCGAGATTTTTTGCATGGCCCTTCAAAAGCTGTTTTCCCAACGTAGCAAAGGATTTGAGGGTCTTGTTCGCAACTGACTTCTGCTGCGTGAGTTGGTCGTCCAGATAGCGCTTACACTCGTTGTAAGTTTTTCCAACAATTCGGTCGTGGGTTGTCAGGATCGCATCTGTTATCATGGCCTGCCACTCTATCGCACAGGTAGCTAATATAGCTAACCTTCTGGATTCATTAATGTCACGTAATCCATCTGAATAATAAGACTCCCCCTGCTGCCTTAACCAAATAACGCGATGTGGTGGGATACCTCGCAGAATAGACTTCGGAATGTTCAACTTTTTCAAGTATTCCAGCTTATCAAGTAAACGGTTAACATCGGCTGAATTGTGACCAGCCTCAAACCGTTTCAACCAACCATAGATGGTAAGTCGACCGTCAACGGTGTCCTTGAGTAAGCCATGCAGACTTTTTTGCATTTTGCTATCAAGGCGCTCCGTGATTTGAGCGACGATAGTACGCTCTCCAGCGACTCGTGCATCGGCGCACAATCTCTCAATCACTGTAATACCAGGAAGAATTACCTTATATTTACGACATTGTTTCACGAACAGTTCAGCTAGCTCAGCATTACTTCTTGTTTCTATTGCAGTCTCTGTAAGCCATTTGATAAATGACTTTTCATCAGAGCCCTGGAAAGTACGAAATCCATAAGAGCGCTGTAAAGAAGATGAATGTTCATATTTGGTCTCAGCTCTCAAACCATATTCTATGAGTTCATTCTGATCTAGACCTAGCTGCTGAGCGATAAATATTAACGTTTCTTGCGGAATCAACTCTTTCTTTTGCAACAACCTCCCTGGATAACGAAAGGCACAAAGCTGTAAAGCATAGCCAAGTTTATTGGCTGCTTTCCGTTTTTCGTTAACACGCTGAATGTCTTCATCGCTTAAAATATAGTACTGCAGCAATGTAGGTTCATCCTTTGGCAGTTCTAGCAAGTCTTGACGCTGCCTTTCAGTCAGGATAGTACGATGTGACAAAGGGAACCCTCCAAATAAAGTGAGTGCAAAAAGTATACTTCTTGCACGGATACTCCAATATAATGTCAGTGGGTGGCATAATACAAAAATGCCGCGCAAAAACTTTAGCAATAAACAACGTGCGTAAACCTAAATGATCTATTCTTTTTGCACTTATACCTATGACACAATTAATTGGATATGCCCGCGTAAGCTCAGCCTCTCAAAATCTGGATGCACAACTTGACCAATTAAAGTTGGCTGGATGCGAAAAAATCTTTACCGATAAAATAAACGGTACAAAGAAAGATAGGCCTGGTTGGCAAGAGATGATGAATTACATCCGTACAGGGGACATGCTGGTTATAATGGAACTAAGCCGGATGTCGCGGTCACTCTCACATTTGCTTGAGATTGTCGATGAGCTAAAAGACAGGAAAGTTGAACTAAAATCGCTCCGCGAGAATATAGATACCTCAACAGCCACAGGTCGTGCGTTCCTCTCCATAATGGGGGCTATTTCTCAAATGGAGCTAGAGATAAAGGCTGAGCGCGCAGAAGCAGGAAGGGCCGCAGCAAAAGCCAGAGGGAAATCCGGTGGTCGACCTAGAATTGATCCAGATAAGTTGGAGCAGGCTCGCATACTTTACCAAAACTCTGACAAATCGGCTCGTGAGGTCTGTGAGTTATTTGGTTTTTCAAGAAGAACACTATTTAGCTACATGAAAAATCATAAAAAACCTTAACGTAGTTCCCTGCACTTTCCCGCAAACTACCCCTTTATGGCCGATAATTGTGAAGCCAGAAAGCAGTCTATCAAGCCCAAATTGAGTCAGGAAAAACACCGCATCTTTCTCTTTTGTAGGCCATTTATACTTGGCTTTTTCAAGGCGCTTGTACCAGAGAGCGAAGCCTGTTTTATCCCAGTACAACACTTTGATTTTATCGCGCTGCTTGTTAGTGAACAGGAACAGTGCGCCACTTCCTAGAGGTAAATCGGTGTCACTTTCGATAATCGCCGCGAGGCCGTTGATGGACTTTCTAAAGTCAACGCTGTCACGATACAAGTAAACATCTGGAGCACTGAGTATGTGTTTCATGACAGCGCGCCGATGAGTTCCGCCAGATAGACCGCTGGCGTGCCTTGTGGAATGCTCAGCTCAACATCATTGATGAGAAGAGTCATATTAGCCGTTGCGAACTGAGCTTGATATTTCGTCGTCTTTTCGACGATTTCAGCTCTGACAAATCCAGCTGGCGTTGGTCGTATTGCGGTTTGAAGTTGGCGCCGTTTGGCGAAGAATGTCGATAAACTCAGTCCGTGGTACGCGTTGAGTAATATTGCTGTTTTCATATTGTTCTAAGAGAGCTTGCCATTCTTGGTTGGGGCGTCGTTTTGCCATTATAAAATTTCCTTTTGGTTGGAGACTTGATCTTATGATTAGTGCTTGGCGATTAGAATGCGGGGTTTATGATGCGCTTACTTTGAGACAATGTTCCGCATCCATTGCATGCAGCAATGGTACTGTCTTGGTGACGAAGCGACCGAAGATGCCTTATACGAAATAGCTTCAATGCGTCAATTTGCACGATTATCACTGGATAAAACGATCCCAGACCGCACCACTATCATGAACTTTAGGCACTTGTTAGAAAAGTACAAACTCACGCGTAAATTATTCGAAACCGTCAACCAATGGCTATCGGACTGTGGCGTCATGATGACGCAGGGAACGTTGGTCGATGCCACCATAATCAGAGCACCGAGCTCCACTAAGAATAAAAATAATGAGCGTGACCCAGAGATGCATCAGACCAAGAAAGGCAATGAATGGTACTTCGGCATGAAAGCCCATATTGGCGTGGATGCCAAGAGCGGTCTCACCCATACGCTCGTAACCACTGCCGCCAACGAACATGACCTGAACCAATTGCATAATTTGCTGCACGGTGAGGAGGAATTCGTTTCCGGCGATGCCGGTTATCAAGGCGCACAGAAACGGGAAGAACTGAAAGGCACGGATGTGGAGTGGCTGATTGCTGAGCGTCCCGGTAAAATCCGAGTGATTAAAAAACGCCCTCGCAAGAATAAGACAATGATTAACATCGAATACTTAAAAGCCAGCATCCGAGCAAAGGTAGAGCACCCGTTTCGCGTTATCAAATGCCAGTTTGGCTTCATCAAAGCACGTTACAAGGGACTGATGAAAAATGACTCACAGCTAGCCATGCTATTTACTTTGGCAAACGTGTTTAAAGTAGATCAGATGTTACGGCGACAGGAAAGATCTATCTAAAATCCGGGAATAGCCCGAAATAAGGCCAAAACCCTGTTTAAAACGGCCCAAAGTTGGCCTAAAATCGAAATTTATCGTTTAAAAATTGAGCGCGTAAAGTAAAGGCTTGATCCAGACCTAAATTGTAGGACTTATTCGCATCTTCCCTGTTACCGCCCCTTTGATTGGTTAATTTTTAACAGTGACAACTAGCCTGACACAGGGGGTTTTCAAAATGTTGTAGGTGGATTTTCAAGTAGTACAGTGCAGATTGACAAGTGCCATTATTTGAAATGACAAAGTGATAGCTGAAGTATTCAATGTATAAAAGGCTTTGATCAGCAAATGGTTTTGCAATTGTTCATGAAAACGGTGAGCTATGCCTACCACACATTCTGTTGGCCGAAATAGAGGTGGTGAATTGATGATACGAGCTATAGTGTCATCAGCAGGAATACCATTCAAAAACAAGTCATTACGCTTAAACCAATCATGATGACCGAGAATGTATTCACGAATATCAAACCAACCTTTGGCGCCAGCAATCACCGCACATAGTGAGCCAAAAAGGACTTCAAACAGGTAATATGTGACCTTTGCACCTTGGCGTTGGTCGATAATCGTTTGAAAATGTTCTTTGAAGTGGTCAATGTGCATGATGCTCTCCCTAAAAAGGGAGTATATGATCACAGCTAAATGTGATCGTCAAATTGGTCATGATTTTGATTAAAAAACGTTCACGATCTCACCCTGTGAATTGACCTACTTGTCGTGGATAGATTTACTATTTAATCAGGCCATTATGATACGTATGGGATTGAACTCTTTCCATGATACACAAATTATTTTTGTTGTGAAAAATAAAACCATTACTGAAAGTTATTTGAAGAGCACATATTCTTACAGAAGTCGTTATTAGGTCCACAATCCAGTTTTGTGATGAGTCTAGAGGAAAGGTGCAATGAACTTTAAGCTTATACAGACTTAATGCTTCAGAAGACAATAAGTCAATCAGGCTATCTTCAGTTCGAACTAAATGTACCGCCATATCTATACTCCATACATAACATTAAGGTATTAAAAGTATGGTATCAATACTCATACAATACCAGATAGATTTCTAATCTAAATTAACAGTCCCCTAGACTTTGATGTGATGGACATTCCTTTCTTTGGCATGTAGAGCAGTAAAACTATCAAATGTGTTAAGCCCTCTACATGACATTATAGAGAGAAGGTAAGCTGTGCTAAAAATAACATAGACTTGTTATTGTTATACTCAGAAAAGCTAACCCCTGTTGAAATGGTTGTTTTCTCAAGGATATCGTATCCAAGATTTATTCCCAGTATGGTTGAGGTATCTTTGGAGTTATATGAGTTATCATTTATGCGGACGTTATTAGACCAATAGAGTTGTCCGATACTCAGCGTAGTCGACCACAACCCATATTGGTACTTCCCTGCTGCAAGGAGTGAGAACCCGCTACCGGGAGCCATGATTTGACTAACCAATTCTCTAGGAGCCTTATCTGTCATTAGAGTCCCACTAAAAGAACCAAAATGAGTAAAGCCAGCACCTAAGCCTAATTTTAACTCGCTATTAGCAGTCGTATAATTCCATGGATAATGGATTAGATTTACATTAAAGCCACCTCCGCGTTTTGATCTGCACCAGAAGTTTTGGACACTGAGTTAAGTGAGTACAATCACTAACGAGGTGAACAATGACAACTAAGAAAACACGAATCAAACATGCTCCTGAATTTAAATCCGAAGCACTTAAGTTGGCAGAGAAAGTCGGTGTCGCTGCTGCGGCACGACAGCTATCGTTGTATGAATCTCAAATTTATGGATGGCGTAAAGCCGTCAAAAAAGATGCGAAAATCAGCGATAGAGAAAGGGAACTCGCCACTGAAAATGCCAAACTCAAACGGTTATTGGCTGAGCAAGCTGAAGAGCTAGATATCGTAAAAAAGGCCGCCACCTACTTCGCGAAAAATCTAAAGTAGATTGCTATGAGTTTATGCTCGAACACCTTATGCAATATAGGATTGTCCGTATGGCTAAGGTGTTTGGGGTTTCTCGAAGTGGGTTTTATTATTGGATTGATAATCGCCATAAAGTCACTCAACGCAACGAGCACCGAAAGCAGCTTGACAGCAAAGTTCGAGAAGTCTTTGATGATAAAAAGGAACGCGACGGTGCAAGGCGTATTCAAAAAGAACTTGAGGCAAATGGTAATAAGCACGATGTAAAAACCATTGCCA
This sequence comes from Vibrio sp. 10N.286.45.E10, assembly GCF_002874195.2. Taxonomy (NCBI): domain Bacteria; kingdom Pseudomonadati; phylum Pseudomonadota; class Gammaproteobacteria; order Vibrionales; family Vibrionaceae; genus Vibrio; species Vibrio sp. 10N.286.45.E10. Next base: position 116,017 of record NZ_MCWD02000004.1, read on the forward strand.
CGAGCATGAAGCGCCAGAGCTTAGTCGCGAAGGCAGCCCGTAAGTTTAAATGTACGACAGACAGCAAGCATAGGCTTCCTGTTGCCCCGAACTTGCTAGAGCAAGATTTTAATGCGACAGCACCAAACCAAAAATGGGCTGGAGATATTACCTATCTAGCGACAAGCGAAGGTTGGATGTATTTGGCGGTTGTTATCGACTTGTACTCACGGCAAGTAGTTGGTTGGTCAATGAGCACCAGAATGACCGCGACTCTGGTCTGTGATGCGCTATCAATGGCATTGTTCCGTAGAGGCATGCCCGAAGGGGTAATTATCCATAGTGATAGAGGTAGCCAATATTGTTCAAAAGATTACAGAGACTTAATCTCAGCCCATAATCTAAAACAAAGTATGAGTAGGAAGGGAAATTGCTGGGATAACGCCTGTGTTGAAAGCTTTTTCCACTCAATGAAAGTAGAAGCCGTTCAATACGAGCCGATAATGACGCGAGAAGAGATGCGCCAAGCACTTTTTGAATATATCGAAGTTGATTATAATCGAACAAGAAGGCACAGTGCCCTTGGGTATCTAAGTCCAGTTAACTTTGAAAAACAATATGTCGCTTAATGCGGTGTCCAGTCTAACTGGAGCAGATCACCATCAATGAATCCGCCCCGTTTGGCAGTATTGATGGGCAGAAGCATACGTGCCGTATTAATATATTCAAAACCAGGTACTCAGCAAAATATTTCCGTAAAGGAAAAGGGGTTTCGGCCATGACGTTGGTGTCAAATCATGTACCTTTGAATACGACGGTAATATCGGCCAATGAATACGAAGGGCACTACGCATTCGACCTGCTTTACAACAACAGCAGTGACATCCAGCCCAAGTCTCTGGCCACCGACAATCACGGTACCAATAATGTGAACTTCGCTGTTCTGGATATTTTCGGTTACCAGTTTTCACCCCGATACGCCAAGTTCAAGCATGCTTTTGAAAACCTGTTTGAGGTAAACATAGATGGTGATCTTGATATCAAGCTTAAAAAGCCCATTCGAGTAAAACTCATTAAAGATGACTGGGACCGAATCCAACATATCATCTGCTCTCTGAGCAGAAAATCAACGGAACAACACGTCATCATCCGCAAGCTGTCAAACAGCAAACGTGGTAGCCGGACGCTCGCCGCGCTGCGAGAATATGACCGATTGATTAAGTGCCTTTACATGCTGGACTATATTGACAGAAAAGATTTGAGGCAGTTTGTTCAGCAGGCACTGAACAGGGGTGAAGCCTACCATCAACTTCGCCGTGCAATTGGTAACCTTAACGGGGATCAGTTGCGTGGTGGAAGTGATTTCCAGATTGAGCAATGGAATGATTGTGCCCGCCTGATAGCCAACTGCATCATTTACTACAATTCAGCATTGTTATCTAGCCTTGTAGAGCGCTTCGAGAAGCAAAAAAATGACGATGCAATCGAGTTACTATCGAATATTTCTCCAGTTGCTTGGGGGCATATCCAATTGACGGGGCACTATGTCTTCGAAGAAAGAGAAGACATGCTGAATCTGGAAAGTATGCTCGAAAGCGTCCACCCACTATCATCAGACGCGGAGATAGACAGTATTACTTCAGTGGCCTAATTCAGCCATAAAATGAAAAATGAACTTTTCGGGGAAATGTGCGCAATACCCCAATTAGCGCGGAATCTAAAAAACAGGTCGCATTTGCTACTCAGCGCTGCATTGAGGAAATTGGCTTGAAATACTACTCATCTGATGATCTAGTCTTACTAAATAACTAATCGCTTGCTTGCGTCATACATTTTTTCGTTTTTTATATGGATATATCGTTGAGTTGTGGTAATACTAGCATGACCCATCATATCCTTTAACGTCATGATATCCACACCATTCTCTAACAAAGTGCTTGCATATGTGCGGCGCAAGTCGTGCGGAGAGCAATGCTCTAAGCCTGCTTCCATTCGTCTGGTCCTAAGTATTTCGTAGATCGCCTGATCAGTCATCCGCGTATCTTGAACATCATCATGACGCCGAATTCTTGAAAAAAGGGGACCTGGTTGTTGACCACGGACATCCTGAACCCATAAATTCAATCTTTTTAGCGTTCCATCAGGCATAAAGGCTAAACGTTCTTTGTTCCCCTTACCCATGACCTTTATAGCTTGTTCTTGCCAATAAACATTTGATAAGTCGAGACTTACAATTTCACCTCTACGTAAACCACATCCTAAAAGAATGCCAAAAATGGCACCATCTCTCACTCCTTTACATCTAGGGTCCTCATCACAGCTCTTAAAAAGTTGTCTTACCTCAATACTATCTAATGATCTTCCTTTTGGCACCCTCTGGCCCCGAACATTCTTTATTTGTTTGATATGTTGGTAAGTTTCCATATCAATTTGCTTCATTGTCCATGCTTCAAAAGCAACTCCCTTTAATCCAGCAAGGTAGGTATTAATTGTATCTGGCGCTCTTCCCGCATCAATCAGTAAGTCAATAATTCCCTGTATGTGATGGCGTCTCATCGTTCCCCAATCACAATATAAAATGTTCTGGTTCCCCGTCATTCTAGCTACATTATTTAGGAAGTATCCCATTTTTTGCCGACTCAGATGGGAGCGCAGACTCAGTAAATAAGCAGATGCTGCGTTTACCTCAATAGTATTTTTAACTTGCTCTGTCGTGAGTAAAGCTTTTTGATATTCTTTAGATATACTACTATCCACTTTGTTTTCCACTTTTGTACATCTCCTCCCCCTCTTTGAGTAAAAGTTACTTATCTAAATATAGTGCGTATACAGGTATAAAATAAATTATTTACGAACTATAATTTAACATTTCCTTAAGGAAAACATGGATTTTTTTCTACTATGATTTACTATGAATCTGTACGAAATCCCTCTTTCTGTAATGTTTACAACATCCTGGTCTGAGCATATTCTTCTTATTATTTCCTTCCTTGAATTCAGGATGTTAATATAATCTTCCTCTGATGAATCAATGATAACAACAATAGTATTATTGTCATTGTACGCATCAGTTATTGTTCCCCATCGTATAGGCTTTGGTGTATGCAATTTAATCATGTTAGCCCTATTTTTAGCAATTTCCGTCACTATATAGTACTGGTGTGTGTGATTAGTACACCCTGTAGTGCATGCAAAAAGTAAAATTATAGAAAGTATGATTTTCATAAAAAAATGATCCTATACGATAACCTGAAAAAGATAGTATCAGAGTACGAAAGGGAGCCTTCAGGAACATAGAATAAATCTAATCCATACTTTTCATAAAAATTAAATGATAGTGATGGGATTAATGATGAACCACTGTGCTTTGTTATTGAACCATTTTCTTTTTTACCCTTTTCAAAATAACTCAAACCTACAGATGGCAATATTTCAATATTATTATTTATCCTTATCTTATATCTATAATTCAAACCAAAGTAGTCACTACTTACATTTAATGAATCCTTCATTCTCCAATATCCTACTCCGACTTGATTATTGTTAGTATCTAGACTATAAACTTCGAGCCCAATTCCTTCATGAACTTCATTAAATTCATCTTTAGTGTTGAAGTGGTGAGACCATCCGCCAAATTTTATCTCTATAAATGTAGAAGCCAGGCATGAGCTAGAAAAAAAGTAAATAATAAAAGTGGATATGATATTTTTCATCGCGTTAACCCGACCTCTAAATTATATTTTCAGTATAGGTTTATTTTTTTATTTTTCAATAATAAGTGAGACGAAACCGATAGATTAGGTAAGGCTAGCGCATTTTAACCGCAGACTCTAAAAGCACTGAGCGGTATTCATCATTCAGTGCTGCATTCTTTTTCTTTCGAGCCATACTCATCTTTTGGGTTGTATCAAACTTAAACAAGTTGAGGGCTATTTTCCTTAACGCATTAAAAGCCAACGCACCATTTCCTTTTCTAATTCGGCATTCATCTTCTCTGAAGGTCATGTCTAACATCCAGTGCATACTCTCTACTTGCCAATGACCACGGACAGCTTTAAGTGCTTGTTCTGCATCTAATTCCAGTGAACTGATATACCAACGAGTCTCTTTGCTAACCTTGCATGTTATGGAGTGCTCGACCTCAGAAGTGATTTTAATAATGCTTCTAAGTCCCTCCCAATGATATTGTTTAGTCAGCCATTCTTTATCAACCACAAGGTGCTCACAGTGTCGCGTCTCGATTCGACCATGTCCTGCGTCTACATCCGTGTGTTGAGCATAGTTCTTCTCGGTGAATTGCTCTCGACACGCCTTATGCCACCAAGCTTCTAGCTCTGCCTGCATCGTTGAGTGATTCCCTTTTAGGGCCAAGACATAGTCCGCTTTGCTTTGAACTATTTGTTTGGCAATCTTGCGCTGACAACCCATCGCATCGAGTGTGATGATGCAGTTCTCTATATCAAGTAAGGTTAACAATTTAGGAATAGCGGTTATTTCATTGCTTTTATCGTCAACGGCGGCCTGACCTAAAACAAGTTGGTTGGAGCAACTCCACGCACTCACCGAATGAAGCGGATTTTTTCTTCCGCGAGTATCGAAAGAGTGGCGTGCTGTTTTGCCATCTACGGCAATGATATCAGTGCCTGTCGTTTGAACTAGCGTCTTCATCCACGACTGAAACGCTTGCTCAATCTCATCTGCTCTGAGTTTGGTGATAACTCTTGCAATTGTATCGTGACGAGGGATGCCATTGAGGAATGGACGGTATTTACGAAGCCAATCTAAACGATTATGGCCGAAATCTTCGATGTCCTCCCAGCCCTCCGCGCCAGAAATCACCGCACTAATAGCAAGTAAAAGAATATCTAAGAGTTGGTGTTTTTTACATCGTTCAATGCGAGGGTCAACGATGTTTTCGAAATGCTCTAGAAACGAATCAGACATGGAAAAGACTCTAAATGGATAATAGTTACCAGATCTGATCCCTTAAATTAGGAAAAGTTCAAATTTATAATGATCTTGCCTTAATAGATTAGGCTGAGTGCACTTGTAATGTTAAATCACCAAGTAGGGAGAGAGGAGAGTTCATTGCTGAGAGTAACAAAGCTCTAGAGTGCGTGAGATCTTAAATGCACAAGGAAACTAACCCTTCGGGAGACTACAAGTATAGCTGAGAACTGAACACGTAACACTCTACTTATGAAAATATACCTTTTCCAAAGTAGAGTAAAAAGTGAAAGGTTTTATGGAAGGATTGCCTTCTAAAATAAGAGGAAATGATATTGGTGACTAGACTGTACGTAAAAAAGGTGCGCGTTCATATGGACTATCACGTAAAGCTTGGAAGGCATTGCTACTCAGTAGCATACGCTCATTACCCGAACTATACCCGTGATCATTGAAGTTGCTTGATTTTCAATAGAATCAGGATCATGCTACGCATCATAAAAATTACACTGACTCCTCAACAGAAACTACAACTCGAACAAACACACGATTTGACTCGTGATGGTCGAGTGCGTGATCGCATTAAAGCAGTTTTACTTACTTCTGAAGGTTGGAGTCAGACCATGATTGCTCAAGCTCTTCGTATCTATGAATCGACTGTTGCACGCCATCTCAGCGACTACGTTCTGTCTGAAAAACTGAAGCCTGAAAATGGCGGAAGTCAAAGCAAGCTTTCTGCCACTCAAACCATGCACCTAATCGAGCATTTGACTGAGAAAACCTATTCCCACACCCATCAAATTGTCGCCTACGTTAAAGACACATTTGGACTTGATTACACGGTTTCTGGTATGAACAAATGGCTTCACCACAATGGCTTTAGCTACAAGCAACCGAAAGGCGTTCCACATAAGTTTGATGAAGCAAAACAACAAGCATTCATAGAGGCTTATGAAGCGCTAAAGACAAGCTGTGGCAAGGATGAGTCGATAGTCTTTATTGATGCCGTTCACCCAACACTATCAACAAAAGTATCTCATGGCTGGATACGAACTGGTCAAGATAAAGTGATTGAAACAACGGGCAATCGCAGTCGATTAAACATTATTGGGGCACTGAACCTTTCGGATATTGGTGCAACCATTGTTCACGACTATGAGAGCATTAACAGTGAATCGATTGTTCGTTTTTTCTGTGAATTAAGAAAGAGTTATCCCTTAGCCCATAAGCTTCATATTATCTTGGACGGTGCGGGGTATCACCGAAGTGACTTAGTCAAAGATGCGGCGTTTGACCTGAATATTGAACTGCATTATCTTCCACCTTACAGCCCAAACCTCAACCCAATAGAGCGGCTATGGAAAGTTATGAATGAGAAATCGAGGAACAACGTTTACTTCAAAAGGAAACGGGATTTCAAAGCTGCAATAGACCAAATTTTTGCTGTGACTCTTCCAGAGAACGCAGTTACTTTGACATCTCGAATTAATGATAATTTTCAGGTTCTCAAGCCTGCATCTTCAAGTTGATTCGGTATATACCCAAGTAACCTCGAGATGCTAGGTTCAGCGAGAATGACTTGAGTATATAGGTAAGTCCGCAATTGGGATCATTCACCAATCCGATACCGATACCTCCGGCGTAAACCGTAGGTATCGGTATCCATGGCATAAAATCCTATTATGGCTGTCAAGCACTCACTTTCTTTATCGTCGTGTGAGTGCTCCTCTTTTCTGTGCTCGCCACAACAACAGCATACTAAAACATAACCACCATAATCCAAGCGCACCACCACTTACTCGTTTGTTTTCAACCGAGGGTGGCGAACCTTCTTGGTGAGCGATAAGGTGGATCGTGGTGTCTATTCGGTAAGCGACACCATCGAGTTCAATCTGCGTATGCCCAGCGACGGTCTTCTCTCCGCTTGGAACATAGACAAAGACCTCGGCACCCTCGATTAGACTATCGAGGGCAAGGTTCGAGCTAAAGCTCGTTATATGGATATCACAAGGCGTGACGTCAATATAATCACACACGTCAAACGCCACTTCATGCTCAACCAATCTTAATCGAGGGTCGTAATAGTGGGTGATAACGATCGGTGAGAATTCATACTCGTGATCTTCATAAACCATGTATGCCGGATCATCAACTACGCCATTACGTACGCCATCACTATCATGCAGCCCCCCATCTCTCAGCGTCACTTCAAGGCAGTTAGCACCAATTAAAGGGGATTCTTGATATTGAATAGAGCCCGGAGGCGGGCAGAAACCTAACTCTCCTAACGCATAACGCAGTGAACTGCCTTCTTCTAAACTATCAAAATCAAACCACCCTAACGCTGGCGTGTATTTACGGAATACGCCGCCCTCACGATAAGGGCTCATTAATGGCAATACAAGCGATACGCTCTCCTCCTGAACATCGGTAACGACAAAGTTACTGATTTCGTTTTCGTTAAATTGACTTGAATAGTCTTCATCAATTGGAATATAACTGCTCGTAGTCTCACCTTTAATATAAGGACTATAGCTGTTGGCTTGCTCCGATAAGTCGCCCAAAATAATGCAACTGCCTGGCGATGATTGCAGTACGAACCCGCCATTCACTGCTCGCTCATTATCGATAACTTGTAATTCACAACTGTCGGTCGTCGCATCCAAATAATCCGGTATCAAGTCTCCATCACTGTCCATTAAGCCTTCCGCTAAATCAGGGACCCCATCATTATCGCTATCTAAATCTAAGCTAAGAGTAATGGTTTCCATCACTCGGATATCGACACTGCTAAAGACGGCATCCCCCCCTGCCTGTGGGAGTGCTTCAACATAGAATCGATGACGACCACTCGCTGTCAGCCAAGGCAATGAAAGTCTATCATTATTCTCCGTAGAGCCTAATGAAACCAACTCGCCTTGTGGGTTACGATGAGACCAGTAAAATGTTAGAGGCATGGAACCATGTAAAATCTCAACGTCAAGCTCTAGCTCAGTCTCAAACTCACTCGCCACTAAGCTGACGCTGTTACCGTCACTGTCCACTACTTTGGCTTTAATCCTCGGCGTTATTGCCCCTTCATGAATATCGAATGACTTTATTTCGCTTGCCCCACGATTAACGTCATCACCAAAGGTTAAGACGAGTGTTTCAACCCCTTCACTCTCTCCATCGTCAAGCACGTCAAACGTCAAGGTACCTTCACGTCCAGACCCTATGACCACATTTTGTGTTGCCGATAATGAGTGGTCAGAGTCGTCCGCTGTACTTAAAGTCCCATCGATAATAACGGGGATGCTTATTGGGTAAACAGGCGATAAACCATTAAGTTGTACACTGATTGTCGCCTCACTGCCTTCATGAAGTAAACGACCTTGACCAAAGTTAACCTGAGGGTGAACACGTATCAACTGAGCAGACAACTGAGTCGCATTACGTGAATCATCTTGCGCCTTCCAGTACACAACGTGACTGCCAGGGCGCAGTTTTTTCTGCTGACTTTCTAAAGAAACAGGGAGTCGGTTACCTAAAACATCAGTGGCTTCAGGGCTAATACCTTCAACCGTAGTAAAGAGACCCGTCGCTTGAATATCCACTGGCGCCACATCAACAAATCGCGGCTTATTACCAGAAAAGGCCTCCTCGTTAATAATAAGAAGCTGTTTCTTCTCTCTCGTCCCATCGGCGGCGGTGGCTGTATATTCAATGTATAGCTGCTGTGGTAAATCGTGTGGCGCCTCGTAAACCAGAGTATTGTCCACAACTTCTAAGCGCCCCAAGTACGCTGATGCCGCCGTGATTGAACCACCATCAGCTAATGTGATAGGAACAAATTGTACGATTTCATTTGCGCTGATAGTGTAACTTTGCTCAGCATCAATTTCTATCGTATAGGACCTGTCGATTATCCCGCCTAAGTTCGAACTATCCTCTTCATCATATATATCAGGGATAATATCAAGGCCGTTAGGTACACCGTCGCCGTCCATATCGGTATCCCATTCATTAACTATACCATCGCCATCAATATCTCTCCAATCTATCACGGTTGCCGAAGCGTTACTCTCAACCCGAGGAGGATTCGCCAAGCGGTTACTTAGGGTTTGGCTCAGCAACACCAAACGGTATTGGCGTAATTCTGTAAGCCCAGATATGTCGGCATACGCCGCTGTCTCAGGACCAAAAGTAACCCAGCTACTGCCGTCGCTGCTCATCTCCCATTGGTACGTAACGATGACCGCGTATTGTTCCGTTATCGCTTGTATTTCAGACTGTATTTCTGTCTGATTTTGTAACCCTATACTGTCATTTGAGAGCAAAGGCGTCTCGTATCGCAGCACCGGTTGACTCACCGAGAAAATTCGATTGGAATCATCGCCCACAAACGCAAAGTTCTCCGTTAAGGTGCGAGAAGCGTTCGTGTTGTTCGAGTCCTGCGTCGCCTCTACCGTGATACTCACTGTGGCCGGATGTTGACTGGCTAAACTCATCAAATCCATAAAAGCAACCGAAGGGGCTTGTTGGCTGTAATAACGATACGTGACCGAGTACGTCGCCGCGTCAGGTCCCTGCGTCTCACTGTTGTTCGCCGCCATTAAGCTCGGTGTCGACGCAAACGTCGCCTCATCATTGGCCGTTAAATTCGACAAACCAATCACGCTATACCAAGCCACAAACTCTGTCGGCGTCTCCATGCTCTGCACCGGAGCATCACTGGCGACGGTCACCGTCAGTGCGTCAACCGTATCGTCATAGCTCAACACCAACACCACATACTGACCCACGTAACTTAATAGGTTGCTGGTATCGGCAATGGCGGTCCAGCCCGACGATGGCAGGCTCAACGCACTGAGGTCGTCTATCGCATACCATTGAGCCGTCAGCCTCACATCAGGGTTACTCAATAACGCCGTTTGCGTTTCTAGCCCACCGTTGCGTATCAGAGTGACTTCGTAACCTAAGTCACTATCACGGTAAAGCCCCGTTGGCGTAATGCGGGCCGTCAAGGACAAGTCGTCATCCTGCGTTGACTCGGTCACCGCGGTGCTACTCACCGCTCGGGCCGTAAACTGCCCGCCGTTCGACGTTAGGGTGGCCTTTACACCCAGCCAAAAGCCAACATCGGCACTCGACACCAGGTAGTCCGGTGACACCGCACCATTAATCGATAGTGCATTGTCCCAATCGAAGGCGCTGGATAAGCGGTACCATTGATACCTCACCTCTTCATTTTCATTCAGATCTAAGTCTCGATGTACCGCGCTCAACGATTGCCCAACCGGCAATGGCGTGACCATCGGATTGAGCGTCACCGACCAAGGCATGGTCGTCGTGTTGCTGCTCACCAAGCGCGTATCAGACGGCACCGTGTCGTTGCCCAGATCATCTGTCCAGCTCAACGTGGCTTGCAGGGTGGTGTTACCATCCCCACCACTCACGTCCACAGTGTAGTCTTGCGTGGTCGCACTCATGGACGAAGCATTACGCGTCCACTGGTAGCTAATATTGGGAGGACGCACGTCCCTTTCCGGCACACTGCCTGTCAGTACCGCTTGTAATACATCACCATTAAGCGCAGGGATTGAACCGCCTTGCAGCGTCAGCACATCCATATAACGCAAGCGCTCAAGCTCGGTCGCCAAGTCACTGCCATCACCAGGGGCAGTATTGCCATCCCACACAGGGGTGATGTTGGAAAATAGCGTCACGGTCTGACCATTACTGTCTTCTAACGTCACACGCAAACCGTGCCTAAAGCCAACGTCAACCGCTGCGTTGAAGGTATACCCCCCCGCGTCGGTGCCCACTTCGGCGCCCACCTCAAAGCCGCCACCGGAGGCCGGCATGCGCAGCCAGGCATAGGTTGGATTAACGAGGCTTTCATCACTCATGAAGGTCGTCAAACGCTCAGCAGACGCAGACGCCAATGACAGCAGGCTACCGTCAAACTCAAGGAGTAAGGTGAAGGTTTCAAGCCCCATGTCATTGGCTTGCACCACGCCGCTGTATTGACTGGTTAAGTCGATGGACTCATTGGTTCCAGCGTCGGCTAGCGTCAGCACTAGGTGTAAACGCTCGCCCACATCACCGACTTGCGCCACATAAGATGCGCCGTTGCCAGTGCCAGTGCCAGTCACATTAGACCAACTGCCCACACTGCCCGCTTGCCACTGGTAAGCCACCGTCACCGCCGAGGCGTTGGCTATCTCATTCATGTCCGCCGCCGTTAAGCTGACCAACGCACCCACAGAGACACCGTCTGGCGTTAACGCCAAACTCAACACACCCACCAAGTCCGTCAGGTCAGTGCTGGTTAGCGCGGCAATCACTGGCGCGCTGAAGAAGGTGTCACTCACCAAGACACTGCCACTTCGCTCATAAGCCACCGTCACTTCATAGTAACTGCCAACATCCAACGCGGTCGGAGTGACCGTGTCAGCGACCTGCGGGGTGTTGCCCTGCGAACCATCAGGAGCTATCAGCCTCCAAGTCACCACTCGAGCATCAAAGCTGATGTCAGGACCACTGCTTTGGAGGACACTGACCACTTGTAATGGGATGCCCTCTCTCGGGGTCGCCAGTGGGTCAAACACAATGTCATAATTGACAGCAGTGCTTGCCAAGACGACCGTACTCATCTCACTGGACAGGTCCGTCTCTACATTCGTGTTGGTGTTTTTACCCCACAACATCAAGCGGTATCGCTCATCAGAGCTGAGCCCCGCGGGCAGGTCAGCATAATAGGATTCACTGCTCACCTCTGTCCAATTTAGTCCATCATTACTGGTTCTCTGCCACACATAGCGCACATCAACGTTATTGGTTCGAGTGAGGACATCTTGCACATCACTGAGCACTTGTGTTTCGTTTTGTAACCCTATGTCATCATTAGGGTGTAATGGCGTATTGTGTCGCAAGACTGGCTTCTCCACCGTCAGCAATTCATACACCTCGTCAGCACGAAACGGAAAACTGGCGCTTAAGGGGCGGCTGTTATTAGTTGATGTCTGCGTCACCTCAGCGGTCACGGAAGTGGTATTCGGGAATTGAGCCGCTAACATGGTTAAATCTTGAAAAGAAACCGATGGTGCCTGATTGCTGTAGAAAGCATATGGGGAAAGCGTATAAGCCCCAGACGTAGGACCTTCTGTCTCAGAGCTCATTGGCGCTTTGGCTAAGTCAGCGACCGAGGCAGGCGTTGCTGGGTCATCCGGGCTCAAGGTGATAAGGCTGTACCAAACCGCGAATTCCCCAGGGGTCGTAATGCTTTGCACTGGAGTGAGACTCCATACGATTGCTGACTCGGTTTGAGCACCCTCAGTGTAGGTCAACTCTAGCACCACATACTGACCACTGTGAGCGCTGTTCAATTGATAAACGCCGCTCACTGGGTTGATTGGGCTCCAGCTTACCGCATCCTGCAGCTGATTGAGGTCAGAAATGGTATACCAATCCGCGGCGAGTCCACTGGTGGGCGTTTCCGCTACCCCATTTCGAGTGAGGTTGAACGTGTAGCTCAGCACACTGTCTGAGTAGAGCGTGATTGGCGTAATGTTGACATCACGCAGACTCAAGACATCGCTGCCGCCGGTCGGAATGACAACTACATCACTTGTGACCGCCTTCGACGTGTAAGTATCCGTTGACTCCGTCAACGTCACCACCACTCCCAAGCGGGAAGCGCCATGACTATTGTCAACGGTGATATCTTTGGTCACCACATTCAAAGAGTTAGCGCGGTTCCAATCCCCTTGCGCATCCAATAAAAACCACTCATAGTCTACCTGCTCGCCCGGTAACAAAGGGCGATGAACGGCGCTGAGCACCTCTCCAGGGTTTAATGGACTGGTCATCGGGGTAATGTTCACAGGTAAAGGGGCAATGGAGGCATTCGAGCCGACCAAGCGCGTATTCGAAACCAGCGTACCAGAGACGTTCAGAGCATCTGTCCAGCTCAACGTGGCTTGCAGGGTGGTGTTACCATCCCCACCACTCACGTCCACAGTGTAGTCTTGCGTGGTCGCACTCATGGACGAAGCATTACGCGTCCACTGGTAGCTAATATTGGGAGGACGCACGTCCCTTTCCGGCACACTGCCTGTCAGTACCGCTTGTAATACATCACCATTAAGCGCAGGGATTGAACCGCCTTGCAGCGTCAGCACATCCATATAACGCAAGCGCTCAAGCTCGGTCGCCAAGTCACTGCCATCACCAGGGGCAGTATTGCCATCCCACACAGGGGTGATGTTGGAAAATAGCGTCACGGTCTGACCATTACTGTCTTCTAACGTCACACGCAAACCGTGCCTAAAGCCAACGTCAACCGCTGCGTTGAAGGTATACCCCCCCGCGTCGGTGCCCACTTCGGCGCCCACCTCAAAGCCGCCACCGGAGGCCGGCATGCGCAGCCAGGCATAGGTTGGATTAACGAGGCTTTCATCACTCATGAAGGTCGTCAAACGCTCAGCAGACGCAGACGCCAATGACAGCAGGCTACCGTCAAACTCAAGGAGTAAGGTGAAGGTTTCAAGCCCCATGTCATTGGCTTGCACCACGCCGCTGTATTGACTGGTTAAGTCGATGGACTCATTGGTTCCAGCGTCGGCTAGCGTCAGCACTAGGTGTAAACGCTCGCCCACATCACCGACTTGCGCCACATAAGATGCGCCGTTGCCAGTGCCAGTGCCAGTCACATTAGACCAACTGCCCACACTGCCCGCTTGCCACTGGTAAGCCACCGTCACCGCCGAGGCGTTGGCTATCTCATTCATGTCCGCCGCCGTTAAGCTGACCAACGCACCCACAGAGACACCGTCTGGCGTTAACGCCAAACTCAACACACCCACCAAGTCCGTCAGGTCAGTGCTGGTTAGCGCGGCAATCACTGGCGCGCTGAAGAAGGTGTCACTCACCAAGACACTGCCACTTCGCTCATAAGCCACCGTCACTTCATAGTAACTGCCAACATCCAACGCGGTCGGAGTGACCGTGTCAGCGACCTGCGGGGTGTTGCCCTGCGAACCATCAGGAGCTATCAGCCTCCAAGTCACCACTCGAGCATCAAAGCTGATGTCAGGACCACTGCTTTGGAGGACACTGACCACTTGTAATGGGATGCCCTCTCTCGGGGTCGCCAGTGGGTCAAACACAATGTCATAATTGACAGCAGTGCTTGCCAAGACGACCGTACTCATCTCACTGGACAGGTCCGTCTCTACATTCGTGTTGGTGTTTTTACCCCACAACATCAAGCGGTATCGCTCATCAGAGCTGAGCCCCGCGGGCAGGTCAGCATAATAGGATTCACTGCTCACCTCTGTCCAATTTAGTCCATCATTACTGGTTCTCTGCCACACATAGCGCACATCAACGTTATTGGTTCGAGTGAGGACATCTTGCACATCACTGAGCACTTGTGTTTCGTTTTGTAACCCTATGTCATCATTAGGGTGTAATGGCGTATTGTGTCGCAAGACTGGCTTCTCCACCGTCAGCAATTCATACACCTCGTCAGCACGAAACGGAAAACTGGCGCTTAAGGGGCGGCTGTTATTAGTTGATGTCTGCGTCACCTCAGCGGTCACGGAAGTGGTATTCGGGAATTGAGCCGCTAACATGGTTAAATCTTGAAAAGAAACCGATGGTGCCTGATTGCTGTAGAAAGCATATGGGGAAAGCGTATAAGCCCCAGACGTAGGACCTTCTGTCTCAGAGCTCATTGGCGCTTTGGCTAAGTCAGCGACCGAGGCAGGCGTTGCTGGGTCATCCGGGCTCAAGGTGATAAGGCTGTACCAAACCGCGAATTCCCCAGGGGTCGTAATGCTTTGCACTGGAGTGAGACTCCATACGATTGCTGACTCGGTTTGAGCACCCTCAGTGTAGGTCAACTCTAGCACCACATACTGACCACTGTGAGCGCTGTTCAATTGATAAACGCCGCTCACTGGGTTGATTGGGCTCCAGCTTACCGCATCCTGCAGCTGATTGAGGTCAGAAATGGTATACCAATCCGCGGCGAGTCCACTGGTGGGCGTTTCCGCTACCCCATTTCGAGTGAGGTTGAACGTGTAGCTCAGCACACTGTCTGAGTAGAGCGTGATTGGCGTAATGTTGACATCACGCAGACTCAAGACATCGCTGCCGCCGGTCGGAATGACAACTACATCACTTGTGACCGCCTTCGACGTGTAAGTATCCGTTGACTCCGTCAACGTCACCACCACTCCCAAGCGGGAAGCGCCATGACTATTGTCAACGGTGATATCTTTGGTCACCACATTCAAAGAGTTAGCGCGGTTCCAATCCCCTTGCGCATCCAATAAAAACCACTCATAGTCTACCTGCTCGCCCGGTAACAAAGGGCGATGAACGGCGCTGAGCACCTCTCCAGGGTTTAATGGACTGGTCATCGGGGTAATGTTCACAGGTAAAGGGGCAATGGAGGCATTCGAGCCGACCAAGCGCGTATTCGAAACCAGCGTACCAGAGACGTTCAGAGCATCTGTCCAGCTCAACGTGGCTTGCAGGGTGGTGTTACCATCCCCACCACTCACGTCCACAGTGTAGTCTTGCGTGGTCGCACTCATGGACGAAGCATTACGCGTCCACTGGTAGCTAATATTGGGAGGACGCACGTCCCTTTCCGGCACACTGCCTGTCAGTACCGCTTGTAATACATCACCATTAAGCGCAGGGATTGAACCGCCTTGCAGCGTCAGCACATCCATATAACGCAAGCGCTCAAGCTCGGTCGCCAAGTCACTGCCATCACCAGGGGCAGTATTGCCATCCCACACAGGGGTGATGTTGGAAAATAGCGTCACGGTCTGACCATTACTGTCTTCTAACGTCACACGCAAACCGTGCCTAAAGCCAACGTCAACCGCTGCGTTGAAGGTATACCCCCCCGCGTCGGTGCCCACTTCGGCGCCCACCTCAAAGCCGCCACCGGAGGCCGGCATGCGCAGCCAGGCATAGGTTGGATTAACGAGGCTTTCATCACTCATGAAGGTCGTCAAACGCTCAGCAGACGCAGACGTCAACGACAGCAGGCTACCGTCAAACTCAAGGAGTAAGGTGAAGGTTTCAAGCCCCATGTCATTGGCTTGCACCACGCCGCTGTATTGACTGGTTAAGTCGATGGACTCATTGGTTCCAGCGTCGGCTAGCGTCAGCACTAGGTGTAAACGCTCGCCCACATCACCGACTTGCGCCACATAAGATGCGCCGTTGCCAGTGCCAGTGCCAGTGCCAGCCACATTAGACCAACTGCCCACACTGCCCGCTTGCCACTGGTAAGCCACCGTCACCGCCGAGGCGTTGGCTATCTCATTCATGTCCGCCGCCGTTAAGCTGACCAACGCACCCACAGAGACACCGTCTGGCGTTAACGCCAAACTCAACACACCCGCCAAGTCCGTCAGGTCAGTGCTGATTGGCGCGGCGATGACGTCGGGCGTCAAAATGTCGCGCGCTAAGATAACGTCCCCGTTGGCAGCATAGTAGGCAACATTTACCACCAAGGGGTTATCTACCCTTGATGAATCTGGCGTATACCTTTCACCCTGCTGAAGCTGAACAAGAGTTCCCGAATCGAGTGAATACCAAGTCAGCACTCTGTCTTTGTAATTAGTAACCGGCTCTAAGCGACTGACAACTGTGTATGGCACCCCCTCTTGTGGGGGATTAAGCACATCCCAACTCATATCAATGTCAGTGTCAGTTGTGAGTCCCCCAATTACTAATGATGTCGCATCGGAAAAATTTGTATAATCTGCGTAAGTACGCGTGACCTTTAACAATAGACGATATTCTAAACCAACCACTAAGGAAGCAAGATCACTATAAGCAGAAATATCTTGAAGAACTGACACATCAGTCCAACTAGTGTCTGTTGATGACTTAAACTGCCAGAGATAAGACAACGTATCTCCCGAGTTAGAATTCTGGTAAAGATTGAACGCATCTTCTACCTGCTGCTGGTTAAGCCAACCAATAGTGTCATTAACGTGTAAGGGGGTATCCACATCTAACCGTGGCTGAGGAATAGGGTATATCGCTAATATTTCTTGGATAGTATAGCTTTTGTTCCATATTTCGGCGTTTAAGTCCGCCGCTGTAGGAGCAAACAGCGGTACACCTGCCAATTGATAATCATCGTCAGTCGGTGCGTCAGTGGGGCTTGCCGCCGAGGAGGCGCTATAAGCAAGGATTTTATTAATGGCATCCACCATCGGCTGGATGTCAAACATGTCCGAATGTTCAAGCGTTTGCAGTTGAATATTTATATCATTTAGGTTCTCGTCAGTAACATCAGTGATTACCGCATCAATATAATCTTGCTCAGTTGGTTGTGTTGTACCCCCTGCCGCCCAGGCTAAAATGGCGTTTGAACCGTCAACACGCGCTTGCAAACTATCCAGGCTCGATAACGCATACGACTCAGGGGCAATCACATAAACGCCGCCTGAATTGAGCACGCTGATATCGGTATTATCAAAGGCGGAACCCGTCGAACTGGTATCATTATCGTCAAACACCTGATTATTATCGCTGTTGGTGAGAATGCCATTGTAGTTATGATCATCATAAGGAGCCCCGACCACAATATCTGTCCCATTAAAAGCGATGCCATAAGTACCAAATTCATCGGTGTTACTCGATGGGGAGCTGAAAATCTTTTCACTGGCTTGCCACTGCGTAGTGTCGGCATTCGCTAAGTCATAACTGTACGCCGCCTCCGCATTTTGTGTGGACACCACTAATTTGAGCCCATCGGCACTCAGTTGAGTTTGAAAACCAAAACCGTGACCCCCTGCTGCGTCACTGGCACGCAGCACCTGGGTTTGATTCCAACTGCTACCATTGTAATCAAAAACAAAAGCCGCACCTTGGTTCGTAATACTATTGGTTGGCCCATCTTCTAGCCTCGCACCGACCGCAATGCGATCGCCAGCCGCATTGATGCTAACGCCAACACCAAAATAATCATCGGTGCCCCAATTGAAGTGACGGAAGCGTTGTTCAAACGCCCAGTTAGTGCCGTTATAACGATACACATACACATAACCGGTATCGCTCTGTGCCATCGCCCCCACCGCAATCACGTCACCATTGCTGGACACGGCGTTACTCGCACCAAAATAACTTCCTCTATCGCCCTCAATCTGAGGCTCATCACTCCAACTTCCGTTAGTAAATTGGTAAATAAGAACACGACCCCCGTTGCTGCTATAGACATCATCACCAATAACCAAGACATTACCATCGGCACTTATCGAACCGTAATTAGAGTTGTCGGTTATACCATGATCGACTGACGTCATCGTCCAACTGCCGTCCCAATCAGGCTGCCCGGCCACCATGGGGACATCAAACACATACGCCGTGGTAGGACCAATCCTCACCACACGTTTCCCATCACCACTCATGGCCACATTACTGGAATGGTTAGTGGTTTGATTGGTGCGTAAAATCTTCACTTCTTGCCATGTGCCGCCTTCGCGGCGGTAGATATATATTGCCCCCCCATCATCAGTGGCTGAGCTAGTAGTCGGCGCATATCGCCCAAGTACTGCCACTGTTGAGCCATCGTCGGATATCGCCATTGACCAACCATAGTGATCATTTGGATCCACATTCGAGGCTTTAAGATAATGGGTGAAGCCTTCACGTTTCTCTTGGTCCATATGACTATTGAGGTAATCAAGTATATTACTGCTCACCGAGGTCACACCTGCGTTGGTATAATCATCGATGGTTGGCGCTATATTGGTGTTACCGAAGGCATAATTTACTAATTTATATAAGGCTGAGACAGCCGTTTGAACATCGGCAAGCGTAGTTAAGGTTTTGTTGACTAGGGCGGTATTTATCACCGAGAGGTTTTCATCTTTGAGTTCATCAAAACCTGCGGTGTGATAGGTAGCAAGACTTGGCGCTGTGCTTGTGGTGCCATCGGCGTAATCATCAAGGGCATTGATGGCATCCACTAGGGCTTGAATGTCAGCGGTGATGTCAAAATCAAGCGAGGCGTTTTGATTGACTAACTCTTGTGCGTAATCATCCAAGTTCACCGCACGCGCGCCCATAATGCTAGCAGCGGTGTAAACCGAATCATCTGGACGCATTAGGTTGCTGCTATCGTTAGCATAGTTTTTTAATTGTTGGAGACTGAGTGTGTGAGCATATCCTGAAAAATTGAGCTCTGTCGCCTCCAAAGCTACACGTGAATTGAATAGTAATTGATATTCTAGCGTTATATCCGCCCCTTCAATGACCCCAGTTTTGTTGGTTGAAGCGGCAATGGAGACATCAAGCGTATCAGCCAACCCATTCACAAACGCTTTACCTTGCGCACCTTGGGCTAAGTCACAGGCATACAGATGCCATTGACTGCCTTTAGGCAATAAGGCTCGAAATGGACTTAACGAAGCCTGCTCAAGCCAGTTCATGTCCCAGCGCTCACTACCCAGTTGTAGCTCACCCGTGCGACCATGGGAAACGATATGCCACTGCTGGGCACTAGGATGCGCTTTTGCAATGTCGACCAATTGTGCTATCACTGGCTCAGTGGATGAAAGAATGTAGGTCGGTTGGGTTATCGTTTGAGAGAGGTGCTCTATGTCCTCAACTGCGCTATCAAAGATGTAAACCGCCCTTTGGTTGGAGTCCGCGGCTACTGCGAGCCGTGTATCAACGATGCTCAATGCAGCTGAGGCAAGAACCAAGAAATAGCTCAATAGTGGACGAATGACTTTATTCATTACATATAACCCCGACGTCAAAGATCACAAATTGATAGCTTTTAAACTATATCTTTAACAATATTAGGTCTCTTTAATTTGTCAAACTTATGGGGACAAGGGTTAATAAAATACCCGTAAATAACGAGATCTTTGTCGCTTGTTAGACTTAATAAAATGAAGTCGACACACTAAAGTGCGCCGTGGAGAAGCGTGCTGCATCAGATAGGTTAAGGAGAACCGACTATCACCTTCTCTGAGCTAAAATCAATAGCCACACTCTAAATCCTAAGCCTTAGGGGCTTTATGCATCCCTGAGTACGCTCTTCATCCAAACGGCTAGCCTGCGTTTAATCCTAGGCCCATCCGCCTTATCCACTGGAAGTGGGGTAAGCAGTCGAACTTTAACTAGAAATAAATATACTGCTCTGGACACGCTCTTTTGAGAGGTTCCTTTGTCAGATATATAATATCCCTGCATCTCTGCAAGTCTTAAACCATAGCTTATAGCTTGCTTAAATAGTTTGTCTTCATCTTTCATTTTTCCTTTCATTACGCACCCTGTAAATAGCCCTAACTCTAATAAACGAGTATAGACTACTATGCTCATTTTCCCTTTCCCCACATGAGCTAAGGTGATTAATAGAATAGTGATCTGCACCAGAAGTTTTGGACACTGAGTTAAGTGAGTACAATCACTAACGAGGTGAACAATGACAACTAAGAAAACACGAATCAAACATGCTCCTGAATTTAAATCCGAAGCACTTAAGTTGGCAGAGAAAGTCGGTGTCGCTGCTGCGGCACGACAGCTATCGTTGTATGAATCTCAAATTTATGGATGGCGTAAAGCCGTCAAAAAAGATGCGAAAATCAGCGATAGAGAAAGGGAACTCGCCACTGAAAATGCCAAACTCAAACGGTTATTGGCTGAGCAAGCTGAAGAGCTAGATATCGTAAAAAAGGCCGCCACCTACTTCGCGAAAAATCTAAAGTAGATTGCTATGAGTTTATGCTCGAACACCTTATGCAATATAGGATTGTCCGTATGGCTAAGGTGTTTGGGGTTTCTCGAAGTGGGTTTTATTATTGGATTGATAATCGCCATAAAGTCACTCAACGCAACGAGCACCGAAAGCAGCTTGACAGCAAAGTTCGAGAAGTCTTTGATGATAAAAAGGAACGCGACGGTGCAAGGCGTATTCAAAAAGAACTTGAGGCAAATGGTAATAAGCACGATGTAAAAACCATTGCCACGAGCATGAAGCGCCAGAGCTTAGTCGCGAAGGCAGCCCGTAAGTTTAAATGTACGACAGACAGCAAGCATAGGCTTCCTGTTGCCCCGAACTTGCTAGAGCAAGATTTTAATGCGACAGCACCAAACCAAAAATGGGCTGGAGATATTACCTATCTAGCGACAAGCGAAGGTTGGATGTATTTGGCGGTTGTTATCGACTTGTACTCACGGCAAGTAGTTGGTTGGTCAATGAGCACCAGAATGACCGCGACTCTGGTCTGTGATGCGCTATCAATGGCATTGTTCCGTAGAGGCATGCCCGAAGGGGTAATTATCCATAGTGATAGAGGTAGCCAATATTGTTCAAAAGATTACAGAGACTTAATCTCAGCCCATAATCTAAAACAAAGTATGAGTAGGAAGGGAAATTGCTGGGATAACGCCTGTGTTGAAAGCTTTTTCCACTCAATGAAAGTAGAAGCCGTTCAATACGAGCCGATAATGACGCGAGAAGAGATGCGCCAAGCACTTTTTGAATATATCGAAGTTGATTATAATCGAACAAGAAGGCACAGTGCCCTTGGGTATCTAAGTCCAGTTAACTTTGAAAAACAATATGTCGCTTAATGCGGTGTCCAGTCTAACTGGAGCAGATCATAGTCAGGGCGGCACGCACTTTATTAACTAATGTGATCTAATGGTGCTAAACCCTCAGAAATACAGTCATTTTGAGTCTTATGACACTTCACTTATCTGCGGCTTTGTTTCCTAATTCGATTTCAGTTAAAAACACACCTATACCCTAAGGCTAGCGCATTTTAACCGCAGACTCTAAAAGCACTGAGCGGTATTCATCATTCAGTGCTGCATTCTTTTTCTTTCGAGCCATACTCATCTTTTGGGTTGTATCAAACTTAAACAAGTTGAGGGCTATTTTCCTTAACGCATTAAAAGCCAACGCACCATTTCCTTTTCTAATTCGGCATTCATCTTCTCTGAAGGTCATGTCTAACATCCAGTGCATACTCTCTACTTGCCAATGACCACGGACAGCTTTAAGTGCTTGTTCTGCATCTAATTCCAGTGAACTGATATACCAACGAGTCTCTTTGCTAACCTTGCATGTTATGGAGTGCTCGACCTCAGAAGTGATTTTAATAATGCTTCTAAGTCCCTCCCACTGATATTGTTTAGTCAGCCATTCTTTATCAACCACAAGGTGCTCACAGTGTCGCGTCTCGATTCGACCATGTCCTGCGTCTACATCCGTGTGTTGAGCATAGTTCTTCTCGGTGAATTGCTCTCGACACGCCTTATGCCACCAAGCTTCTAGCTCTGCCTGCATCGTTGAGTGATTCCCTTTTAGGGCCAAGACATAGTCCGCTTTGCTTTGAACTATTTGTTTGGCAATCTTGCGCTGACAACCCATCGCATCGAGTGTGATGATGCAGTTCTCTATATCAAGTAAGGTTAACAATTTAGGAATAGCGGTTATTTCATTGCTTTTATCGTCAACGGCGGCCTGACCTAAAACAAGTTGGTTGGAGCAACTCCACGCACTCACCGAATGAAGCGGATTTTTTCTTCCGCGAGTATCGAAAGAGTGGCGTGCTGTTTTGCCATCTACGGCAATGATATCAGTGCCTGTCGTTTGAACTAGCGTCTTCATCCACGACTGAAACGCTTGCTCAATCTCATCTGCTCTGAGTTTGGTGATAACTCTTGTAATTGTATCGTGACGAGGGATGCCATTGAGGAATGGACGGTATTTACGAAGCCAATCTAAACGATTATGGCCGAAATCTTCGATGTCCTCCCAGCCCTCCGCGCCAGAAATCACCGCACTAATAGCAAGTAAAAGAATATCTAAGAGTTGGTGTTTTTTACATCGTTCAATGCGAGGGTCAGCGATGTTTTCGAAATGCTCTAGAAACGAATCAGACATGGAAAAGGCTCTAAATGGATAATAGTTACCAGATCTGATCCCTTAAATTAGGAAAAGTTCAAATTTATAATGATCTTGCCTTAGTATCAGGAGGTTGAAACCCTCTACCATGTTTGCCATGGTGGCTTGGAAGTACTACGCTTCAACACCTAGGTCGTTAATCCAAAAGTTCAAGGAGCCTCGTTCGCACAAGGCTTCAATATACTTATTCCAGCTCGTTGTCTTCTTTTCCAATTTACCTACAACACCACAATGCTTCGATCACATGGGATCAGATCGCAGGATTGAGAAAATATTCAACTAATTTAGCCAACAACTCCGCTAGATACCTAAGGCAAGATCATTATAAATTTGAACTTTTCCTAATTTAAGGGATCAGATCTGGTAACTATTATCCATTTAGAGTCTTTTCCATGTCTGATTCGTTTCTAGAGCATTTCGAAAACATCGTTGACCCTCGCATTGAACGATGTAAAAAACACCAACTCTTAGATATTCTTTTACTTGCTATTAGTGCGGTGATTTCTGGCGCGGAGGGCTGGGAGGACATCGAAGATTTCGGCCATAATCGTTTAGATTGGCTTCGTAAATACCGTCCATTCCTCAATGGCATCCCTCGTCACGATACAATTGCAAGAGTTATCACCAAACTCAGAGCAGATGAGATTGAGCAAGCGTTTCAGTCGTGGATGAAGACGCTAGTTCAAACGACAGGCACTGATATCATTGCCGTAGATGGCAAAACAGCACGCCACTCTTTCGATACTCGCGGAAGAAAAAATCCGCTTCATTCGGTGAGTGCGTGGAGTTGCTCCAACCAACTTGTTTTAGGTCAGGCCGCCGTTGACGATAAAAGCAATGAAATAACCGCTATTCCTAAATTGTTAACCTTACTTGATATAGAGAACTGCATCATCACACTCGATGCGATGGGTTGTCAGCGCAAGATTGCCAAACAAATAGTTCAAAGCAAAGCGGACTATGTCTTGGCCCTAAAAGGGAATCACTCAACGATGCAGGCAGAGCTAGAAGCTTGGTGGCATAAGGCGTGTCGAGAGCAATTCACCGAGAAGAACTATGCTCAACACACGGATGTAGACGCAGGACATGGTCGAATCGAGACGCGACACTGTGAGCACCTTGTGGTTGATAAAGAATGGCTGACTAAACAATATCATTGGGAGGGACTTAGAAGCATTATTAAAATCACTTCTGAGGTCGAGCACTCCATAACATGCAAGGTTAGCAAAGAGACTCGTTGGTATATCAGTTCACTGGAATTAGATGCAGAACAAGCACTTAAAGCTGTCCGTGGTCATTGGCAAGTAGAGAGTATGCACTGGATGTTAGACATGACCTTCAGAGAAGATGAATGCCGAATTAGAAAAGGAAATGGTGCGTTGGCTTTTAATGCGTTAAGGAAAATAGCCCTCAACTTGTTTAAGTTTGATACAACCCAAAAGATGAGTATGGCTCGAAAGAAAAAGAATGCAGCACTGAATGATGAATACCGCTCAGTGCTTTTAGAGTCTGCGGTTAAAATGCGCTAGCCTTAGCTAGATACCCATGTGGTTGGCCTAATTAGGAAAGTTGTATGTTATTTTCCATAAAAATAACGTTGCATGGTTACTGTTATCGCTTGTTGTGTTTAAACCTATCGACAAGCCTACATTTTCTGACGCACGATAACCAACTTCAACTTCATAAACTACTGATGTACCATGTTCTTTGAAAAGAATACCATTTACTTCGATGCTATTAGACCAATCCATTAGCCCTATATTTAACTTACTAAACCAGGCTTCTGTTTGATAGTTTGAAGAAAGAAAAAGAAATGGTCCCTTCCCTGGTACACTAAACCTTTTCGCAATATCGGCCTCAGGTCCCTGGGTTGATACTTTTCCATCATAAGTACCGTAATTGATGTACCCCACTCCTCCTCCCATAAATAACTCTCCATTAAAGGCATCCCGAGAATAAGGATAATGAGTTAAATGGAGTACTCCCCCAAATGCGTTATCGTCAAATTGATTAACACCATTATGATTACTAAATCTATAGTCTGAAACCCCTAAGCCAAGCGAGGCCTGTGTTTCACCTGCGCTGATAGTAAATGGGGTTAGAAAGGTAGATAAGAGAATAAGTACATTGTATATCTTTTTCATATGCAATCCCAAATTTAGTATTATTTTTTAATATATAGCTATACATTCAACATATAGATTAGCTCAAAAAGGGCTTTGATGCTTAAATCGATGGAACTAAATCGTAAGTGTTCACCAAGCCCCT
>NZ_MCWD02000005.1:0-6786 GCF_002874195.2 Vibrio sp. 10N.286.45.E10
GCAAGGCTATCATCAACCATAAACATCAATGAAATAGCGACTGAAGAGAGCATTAGATCACGAAATCGAGACCAACGAATAATAATACCGTCATCGGCATTAAAGTTACTCATTGGCTCTAGGTACCAATGACCATTCCTCATCCACTCCTGAAACTGAACAAAACGCATATAATCGTCATTGTCATTCAGGTTGAGTATTGAAATGCTCTCCCACTTATAAATAAATATAAAAATGGCACATACGAGCCAAATTACAGAAATAGCTATGATGTCTTTGTTAAAATCCTCACTTTTAGGCAATATGAATATCCTTTTCATTAAGCCAAAATCAATTCACTATTGTTCCATCTCTCTCACTTCCGCTAGTGCTCTGTTTAAGTTTTCATTTGCTACTTTGTAGTAAGATGATTTTTTATCGATAGCTTGCTGTAGATATGGAACCGCCTGATCAGGTTTTCCTTGTAAGATGAGGAAGTAGCCAACATTATTCAACGCTTCCGGGGCATCCATGTTCCTCATGAACACGTTGGTTGCCTTTTTAATATCCCCAGAGGCTAAATAAATAAGTGATAGATTGTTCCGAGCTTTTTCATTATTCGGTTCTAACTCTAAGGCTGAACGCGTGTATTGATACGCTTCCTTATAGTTACCATACATGTAGTGGGAGTAGCCCATATTCAACAAAGCTTTGACTGAGCTTTTATCTATCGTCAGTGACTTTTTAAAGTACTCTTGTGCGATCTTGATAGCTTTCCGTCAACATCTTCCAATACACCAATCCCCATATAAGCCAATGCTGGGGACATGCTGTCTACCTTCAAACTGGCCACTTCACTTTGACTCAACGCTTGGTAATTTTGGATAGTTTCGCTGCTTTTTAAACGAACCTGGTCTGAATTAATCGCTTTAAAGAAATAGCTTCGACCTTCATCGGTACGGCGTTGCTTGGTATACTAAACACCTAACTGCTCCAATACTTCCCGGTGTGGGCAGGATTAAAATCTAGCGCTGCTAGGTAAGCTTTCTCGGCCAACGCATAGTTACCGCGAGACGAATGTATTTGGCCAATAGTGAACAAGGTTTTATCGTGAAACTCTTTTTCAGGGAAGGACAAAGAGCGTATATATTCATATAAAGCCAAGTCTATATTGTTGTCTCGCAGAGCAATGATCTGCACCAGAAGTTTTGGACACTGAGTTAAAAGTGAGTACAATCACTAACGAGGTGAACAATGACAACTAAGAAAACACGAATCTCAAACATGCTCCTGAATTTAAATCCGAAGCACTTAGGTTGGCATGAGAAAGTCGGTGTCGCTGCTGCGGCACGACAGCTATCGTTGTATGAATCTCAAATTTATGGATGGCGTAAAGCCGTCAAAAAAGATGCGAAAATCAGCGATAGAGAAAGGGAACTCGCCACTGAAAATGCCAAACTCAAACGGTTATTGGCTGAGCAAGCTGAAGAGCTAGATATCGTAAAAAAGGCCGCCACCTACTTCGCGAAAAAAAAATCTAAAGTAGATTGCTATGAGTTTATGCTCGAACACCTTATGCAATATAGGATTGTCCGTATGGCTAAGGTGTTTGGGGTTTCTCGAAGTGGGTTTTATTATTGGATTGATAATCGCCATAAAGTCACTCAACGCAACGAGCACCGAAAGCAGCTTGACAGCAAAGTTCGAGAAGTCTTTGATGATAAAAAGGAACGCGACGGTGCAAGGCGTATTCAAAAAGAACTTGAGGCAAATGGTAATAAGCACGATGTAAAAAACCATTGCCACGAGCATGAAGCGCCAGAGCTTAGTCGCGAAGGCAGCCCGTAAGTTTAAATGTACGACAGACAGCAAGCATAGGCTTCCTGTTGCCCCGAACTTGCTAGAGCAAGATTTTAATGCGACAGCACCAAACCAAAAATGGGCTGGAGATATTACCTATCTAGCGACAAGCGAAGGTTGGATGTATTTGGCAGGATTGTTATCGATTTGTACTCACGGCAAGTAGTTGGTTGGTCAATGAGCACCAGAATGACCGCGACTCTGGTCTGTGATGCGCTATCAATGGCATTGTTCCGTAGAGGCATGCCCGAAGGGGTAATTATCCATAGTGATAGAGGTAGCCAATATTGTTCAAAAGATTACAGAGACTTAATCTCAGCCCATAATCTAAAACAAAGTATGAGTAGGAAGGGAAATTGCTGGGATAACGCCTGTGTTGAAAGCTTTTCCACTCAATGAAAGTAGAAGCCGTTCAATACGAGCCGATAATGACGCGAGAAGAGATGCGCCAAGCACTTTTTGAATATATCGAAGTTGATTATAATCGAACAAGAAGGCACAGTGCCCTTGGGTATCTAAGTCCAGTTAACTTTGAAAAACAATATGTCGCTTAATGCGGTGTCCAGTCTAACTGGAGCAGATCACCATCAATGAATCCGCCCCGTTTGGCAGTATTGATGGGCAGAAGCATACGTGCCAAATTAATATATTCAAAACCAGATACCTCAGCAAAATATTTCCGTAAAGGAAAAGGGGTTTCAGCCATGACGTTGGTGTCAAATCATGTACCTTTGAATACGACGGTAATATCGGCCAATGAATACGAAGGGCACTACGCATTCGACCTGCTTTACAACAACAGCGGTGACATCCAGCCCAAGTCTCTGGCCACCGACAATCACGGTACCAATAATGTGAACTTCGCTGGTTCTGGATATTTTCGGTTAGCAGTTTTCACCCCGATACGCCAAGTTCAAGCATGCTTTTGAAAACCTGTTTGAGGTAAACATAGATGGTGATCTTGATATCAAGCTTAAAAAGCCCATTCGAGTAAAACTCATTAAAGATGACTGGGATCGAATCCAACCTATCATCTGCTCTCTGAGCAGAAAATCAACTGAACAACACGTCATCATCCGCAAGCTGTCAAACAGCAAACGTGGTAGCCGGACGCTCGCCGCGCTGCGAGTGTATGACCGATTGATTAAGTGCCTTTACATGCTGGACTATGTTGACCAGAAAAGATTTGAGGCAGTTTGTTCAGCGAGCACTGAACAGGGGTGAAGCCTACCATCAACTTCGTAGTGCAATTGGTAACCTTAACGGGGATCAGTTGCGTGGTGGAAGTGATTTCCAGATTGAGCAATGGAATGATTGTGCCCGCCTGATAGCCAACTGCATCATTTACTACAATTCAGCATTGTTATCTAGCCTTGTAGAGCGCTTCGAGAAGCAAAAAAATGACGATGCAATCGAGTTACTATCGAATATTTCTCCAGTTGCTTGGGGGCATATCCAATTGACGGGGCACTATGTCTTCGAAGAAAGAGAAGACATGCTGAATCTGGAAAGTATGCTCGAAAGCGTCCACCCACTATCATCAGACGCGGAGATAGACAGTATTACTTCAGTGGCCTAATTCAGCCATAAAATGAAAAATGAACTTTTCAGGGAAATGTGCGCAATACCCCAATTAGCGCGGAATCTAAAAAACAGGTCGCATTTGCTACTCAGCGCTGCATTGAGGAAATTGGCTTGAAATACTACTCATCTGATGATCTAGTCTTACTAAATAACTAATCGCTTGCTTGCGTCATACATTTTTTCGTTTTTTATATGGATATATCGTTGAGTTGTGGTAATACTAGCATGACCCATCATATCCTTTAACGTCATGATATCCACACCATTCTCTAACGAAGTGCTTGCATATGTGCGGCGCAAGTCGTGCGGAGAGCAATGCTCTAAGCCTGCTTCCATTCGTCTGGTCCTAAGTATTTCGTGGATCGCCTGATCAGTCATCCGCGTATCTTGAACATCATCATGACGCCGAATTCTTGAAAAAAGGGGACCTGGTTGTTGACCACGGACATCCTGAACCCATAAATTCAATCTTTTTAGCGTTCCATCAGGCATAAAGGCTAAACGGGTTCTTTGTTCCCCTTACCCGTGACCTTTATAGCTTGTTCTTGCCAATAAACATTTGATAAGTCGAGACTTACAATTTCACCTCTACGTAAACCACATCCTAAAAGAATGCCAAAAATGGCACCATCTCTCACTCCTTTACATCTAGGGTCCTCATCACAGCTCTTAAAAAGTTGTCTTACCTCAATACTATCTAATGATCTTCCTTTTGGCACCCTCTGGCCCCGAACATTCTTTATTTGTTTGATATGTTGGTAAGTTTCCATATCAATTTGCTTCATTGTCCATGCTTCAAAAGCAACTCCCTTTAATCCAGCAAGGTAGGTATTAATTGTATCTGGCGCTCTTCCCGCATCAATCAGTAAGTCAATAATTCCCTGTATGTGATGGCGTCTCATCGTTCCCCAATCACAATATAAAATGTTCTGGTTCCCCGTCATTCTAGCTACATTATTTAGGAAGTATCCCATTTTTTGCCGACTCAGATGGGAGCGCAGACTCAGTAAATAAGCAGATGCTGCGTTTACCTCAATAGTATTTTTAACTTGCTCTGTCGTGAGTAAAGCTTTTTGATATTCTTTAGATATACTACTATCCACTTTGTTTTCCACTTTTGTACATCTCCTCCCCCTCTTTGAGTAAAAGTTACTTATCTAAATATAGTGCGTATACAGGTATAAAATAAATTATTTACGAACTATAATTTAACATTTCCTTAAGGAAAACATGGATTTTTTTCTACTATGATTTACTATGAATCTGTACGAAATCCCTCTTTCTGTAATGTTTACAACATCCTGGTCTGAGCATATTCTTCTTATTATTTCCTTCCTTGAATTCAGGATGTTAATATAATCTTCCTCTGATGAATCAATGATAACAACAATAGTATTATTGTCATTGTACGCATCAGTTATTGTTCCCCATCGTATAGGCTTTGGTGTATGCAATTTAATCATGTTAGCCCTATTTTTAGCAATTTCCGTCACTATATAGTACTGGTGTGTGTGATTAGTACACCCTGTAGTGCATACAAAAAGTAAAATTATAGAAAGTATGATTTTCATAAAAAAATGATCCTATACGATAACCTGAAAAAGATAGTATCAGAGTACGAAAGGGAGCCTTCAGGAACATAGAATAAATCTAATCCATACTTTTCATAAAAATTAAATGATAGTGATGGGATTAATGATGAACCACTGTGCTTTGTTATTGAACCATTTTCTTTTTTACCCTTTTCAAAATAACTCAAACCTACAGATGGCAATATTTCAATATTATTATTTATCCTTATCTTATATCTATAATTCAAACCAAAGTAGTCACTACTTACATTTAATGAATCCTTCATTCTCCAATATCCTACTCCGACTTGATTATTGTTAGTATCTAGACTATAAACTTCGAGCCCAATTCCTTCATGAACTTCATTAAATTCATCTTTAGTGTTGAAGTGGTGAGACCATCCGCCAAATTTTATCTCTATAAATGTAGAAGCCAGGCATGAGCTAGAAAAAAAGTAAATAATAAAAGTGGATATGATATTTTTCATCGCGTTAACCCGACCTCTAAATTATATTTTCAGTATAGGTTTATTTTTTTATTTTTCAATAATAAGTGAGACGAAACCGATAGATTAGGTAAGGCTAGCGCATTTTAACCGCAGACTCTAAAAGCACTGAGCGGTATTCATCATTCAGTGCTGCATTCTTTTTCTTTCGAGCCATACTCATCTTTTGGGTTGTATCAAACTTAAACAAGTTGAGGGCTATTTTCCTTAACGCATTAAAAGCCAACGCACCATTTCCTTTTCTAATTCGGCATTCATCTTCTCTGAAGGTCATGTCTAACATCCAGTGCATACTCTCTACTTGCCAATGACCACGGACAGCTTTAAGTGCTTGTTCTGCATCTAATTCCAGTGAACTGATATACCAACGAGTCTCTTTGCTAACCTTGCATGTTATGGAGTGCTCGACCTCAGAAGTGATTTTAATAATGCTTCTAAGTCCCTCCCAATGATATTGTTTAGTCAGCCATTCTTTATCAACCACAAGGTGCTCACAGTGTCGCGTCTCGATTCGACCATGTCCTGCGTCTACATCCGTGTGTTGAGCATAGTTCTTCTCGGTGAATTGCTCTCGACACGCCTTATGCCACCAAGCTTCTAGCTCTGCCTGCATCGTTGAGTGATTCCCTTTTAGGGCCAAGACATAGTCCGCTTTGCTTTGAACTATTTGTTTGGCAATCTTGCGCTGACAACCCATCGCATCGAGTGTGATGATGCGGTTCTCTATATCAAGTAAGGTTAACAATTTAGGAATAGCGGTTATTTCATTGCTTTTATCGTCAACGGCGGCCTGACCTAAAACAAGTTGGTTGGAGCAACTCCACGCACTCACCGAATGAAGCGGATTTTTTCTTCCGCGAGTATCGAAAGAGTGGCGTGCTGTTTTGCCATCTACGGCAATGATATCAGTGCCTGTCGTTTGAACTAGCGTCTTCATCCACGACTGAAACGCTTGCTCAATCTCATCTGCTCTGAGTTTGGTGATAACTCTTGCAATTGTATCGTGACGAGGGATGCCATTGAGGAATGGACGGTATTTACGAAGCCAATCTAAACGATTATGGCCGAAATCTTCGATGTCCTCCCAGCCCTCCGCGCCAGAAATCACCGCACTAATAGCAAGTAAAAGAATATCTAAGAGTTGGTGTTTTTTACATCGTTCAATGCGAGGGTCAACGATGTTTTCGAAATGCTCTAGAAACGAATCAGACATGGAAAAGACTCTAAATGGATAATAGTTACCAGATCTGATCCCTTAAATTAGGAAAAGTTCAAATTTATAATGA
>NZ_MCWD02000006.1:0-5450 GCF_002874195.2 Vibrio sp. 10N.286.45.E10
AGTCAGGATGGTGAAGGTAGAGTCGGCGGAACATAGAGGCTGGGACATTGAAGACGAAGGAGCGAAAGAAGACGTAGAAGTGACAGAGTCCAGTAGCGAGACTTTCTCATCATTTCACCCCAGTCGCTACTTAAACAACATTATATGTTTGGCCCAAAACAGTAGCTCATAAAGCATAGGCACCAATATGATGCCCTTTTTTGTTGAAACACTCTAGATCTCGTTTCGAGATATGTTCATAACCCCAAAGATTTTAGTGATGGTAACTTCTGACATATTAAACATCTTTGTTGCATTTTTGTATAATGACTCGTTCGCTGAATGAGTTCAAAAGGAGATTTGTCGCGTTCTTCTTTCGTTTTTTGCGTTCAATTATCAGTTGGAGTTTAATGGAGTGAGTTTGATTTATTTAATAGCGGATTGTATTGCTTTTGATCCCCATGGTAAGTGCATATATAGGTATGATTTTTAAAAAAAAAAATAAACTATCAGTAAATATGATATTGAGATAACTCTAGTGACATTCTTATGGAATTGATCGTCAGTGGAACGTATCTGTCAGTAGAGCAGCTTCTTGAAGAAGTTTGGAGAAAACAAAGGCAGGTAGAGGTTGATGTCACAAGTGTTAGGCAGGCTGTGTCTAAATTGAGAAGAAGTCTTAAGATAGTGGCACCTCAAGTTGATGTGATAAAGACGATTCCCAAAAGGGCTATTTATTCGACGCTAACGTCGAGCTCATCAGTAAAGGGGGTAATAGAAAAGAACGAGCACCAGTAGTTGTTTTGGTTTTGCTAAGTATTGTTATGCTCGCGTTTTTAATTAATTTTTTTTCATATTATATTAAAAGCCCTGAAGACTCACCTTTTTCTAAAGTTGTTGGTATTGACTTAGTTGACTCCAGTTTGAACGTAGTTCAATCAAAACACCACCCTGTTGATAAAAAACTACTGCCGATATTTAGCAAGTGTATATCAGAATTGAACCTCTTTGATGCTGATACACTGTTGCTATTTACTCAACAACGGAAGACTTCTTATCTTTGACTGCATTCTATGAAGAGCCTAATAAAAGGCAGATAACGTTTAGGTTAATTCTATCCAAGGTTTTTAATAAGGAACATTATAAATGCGGTTTATTATAAATATAATTCTAACTCTAGATATAATCGCAGCAATGTTAAGTTTTATAGTATATTACTCTAAATATGATATTACGGGGCCTTTATGGGAAATTGATGAGGTGATACTGAGTCAAAATGTAGACATAGGGACCAAAGAAAACGCCAAATTCCACTTGGTTAAAGCTAAGTTTACACTATTGTATTTCTCCGATGGAAAGTTTACGGCATCTATTACTGCAGAGACCGATTACAAGAATGGATTGAAAGAGTCGGTTACACAGGAGTTTATGGGAAGTTGGGTGAGGCAAGGGAATACATTGATATGAGGATAGATGATTCTCATTCTATGAATAGGACTATCCAGACGACCAAACGCTTGTCAAGCGATAGAATTGATTATTACGCAAGAATCGCATTGACTAGGAGCTACATTGTTAACTATTACAAGGGGGAAGACTTACCCCGATTTTCCTTCTCTCATGCGGGGGGACCTATGTTGGATTCTTTTCCCTACGTCATTCCCGGCTATTTTTTTCATCCACCATAAAACCTAAATTTATATTTTTTTATACTTAAGTTTGTGTGTGATTTAGGATGGCATTTGTGTGAATTATAGGAATTCACTGTAACTTCTATGCGTCAAGTCGCAGAATTAGGGGAATCATTTGACCTCGTGACTTTGACCTATGCCATTTTCATCATATCTAAAAACCAAGCTAAACGATAACGACTTTAGTTCTAAATCCATCATCGCTAAGTTGCAATTGTTTAGTTCATCGTTCGACAAGTTGGATCCAGTTTTCGCTCAGTCGTTGGGTAAACGGACGAACAATTCCCACTCTCGAAAAGCAACTGTTAGTAGTACGTTGTTTCGACTCCAGCTTTTACCCTAATCTAGAACACATTATTGCACCTGCTGTTTCCCGTTCACAGCTCAAAGTTTACGAATCACTTTTCAATAATGTTGAGTCTTCGTATCACAGCATACTGACTTATAAAGAAGCATCCGACTCAAGATTGAAACCCTCTATCGAGAAAGTTAACTGGTCTAAGCTGCAGTGTTTATTACCAGGGTTTTATGAATCTACTTTGTCTTATAACCGCGCCCTTCCAGTTTTAAATCGACTAGATGAAAATAATGTGACTTTCTGTTCATTGCGTAGTAGAGACAAAGTCATATCACATCTATCGATTAGTCATGATATTAATTATTTGAAAGCGATATTTGGCCATAACGTAAATATTGACTTCGATAAAGAATCAGTCGTTTTTAATATTGGCTATTACTCTAATAGAGAGCATTACAAAATATTAGTAGGGCTGCTTCTAAACCATATTTGTTATCATCATGAGAAAATTGAAGATTTTTATGTAATTGCAAGAGGCATGGGTTTTCTAAAATTAATTGAGAGCTTTGGGGGGAAGCTATTATCAGCTAATAAAGAAGATAATGCTATTGGCAATGTTTATTTACTCAAGATGGATTTTATGAGAGCAATAACGAATCCATTCGCGTTTTCTTTGCTGAAGGAATCATATGGAACTTATAAAGATATAAATTAGTACATTTTAGGTAGTTAATAATACGTTTGTAAAATTTATTACTAGTCTAGTCGGCTAGTCTTTTATGACAACATCATAATTGATATATAAAAACACAAGGATAATTATTATGCAAAAATTAATGAGAGTGAATTGCTAATGTTCATTAATTCAAGATACAAAGCTAGAAAATCGATAGTGGCACTTATGATTGCGCTAGTAACCGGTTGTAATGGAGCATCTGATGACGGTAGCACGTCTCCTGGAAATAGTGGGCAGCTTCCTCCCCAAGTGAGGGGACGTCGACTTTAAGTGCTGAAAATACGGTCAATTTATCACGAAATATGTCCTCTTTCTCATGTGTTACTTGAGGGGAAAATACACTCGTCCTCTCAGAAAGGGAATAACATTGTCAGCTCTGTTAGCCCATTAACCGATCTCGAGTCATGTCAAGATATCTCAGTCGATTCTACAGGTTATTCGGTAAGCTTCGATGACTTTGTCGGTGTTTGCGTATATAAATACGATGCAACAAACTCAGCCGCCCCTGACCAGAGAGCGTCTGCGTATGCCATTTCGGTCGCGCAGAAAAGTGTTGATAATGAAGTAGCGCTCTTTACGCCTATGCCAGAAACGACACTTGTGGGTGAAACTCTGGTTATTGATCTGAAAAACGATCCTAACTTTGTAACGGAAGTACCTGACAGTTACACGATGGATCAAGACGTCACGCTCATTGGTGAAGGTGAGGCAACGGCAGATGATACTAATCAAAACTATTACTCACACACCCACAGGAAGACTCTGGCTTTGCAAAAATTATTTACTCTTACAGTAATGGCAGTGATTTAATAAATTTAGAAATATTGCGATTTCTGTATCAACGTCTGCGAACAGCGCCCCTATCGCACCGAACATCGACTATTCGAATGATCCAAAATGGATCAAGAGCCTTGGCTAACGAAGAGGTGATTATCGATTTATCGACTTATGTTTCTGACGAAGACGGCGGGATTCACTCTTTAATTGATTCATGTTGGATTTTTTGAACGCTGCGGTTTCATTCCCTTTAGATACTGAAGACATGAATAACCTCGCGCCAAGGTTTGAAACAACAAAAGTAGGTGAACACTTTGTATCATATGGAGTTTCTGACCATTACGGTGGTTATGCCTCAGGCATGTTACGGATAGAAGTATATGACTTAGAAACCGCCCCCGAATTGGGGAAATCTTCCCTTAGAGATGAAATATTACTTCGCACCGCTGGTTACATGATGAAGCGGACGCCCAAGGCGTGACTTACACCAGTACTCACATTGACGTAGGTGCTAACAATGCAAATGTAGCGACATTTAACTTCCAACAACCAAAAGACTTGTGGGAAGCAAGTGGAAGGCTTCCAACCGCCAAAGAGCTAGCGGCATTAGCCAATATTGGAGGTATTGGGCCTGCCGTGTACGATGGGTGGCCAGTCGAGATTGATTATTGGGCGCTTGACAGTGATTCTACGTCCATTGTTAGCTTACAGTCAGGCCAAACAAGCGAAACCCCAAATGCAGGGGGGCAATATGTCACATGTGTAGGTGAAGGTGGCTACCGTATAGACAGTGCCAATTCCAAATTGGTAGCGATTGGTGATGGAGAAGATCAAGCAAGTGTCGCAGTTCAGGCTACTTTCAATGGTGAACCTCTGGAAGGCATAACAGTGGAGGCCGAAGTTACAGGAAGTGCGAACCTGGTAAGTACTTCCTTAAAACCGACGCAAACGGACACGCAAGCTTTAACGTAGTGGATGCGATATCTGAGCAGGTCACCTTTTACAACCAACTTAGAAGGCAGCACGGTCACACCACGATCTGTGCAGCTACAGTTTACGGGTAACCCTAACACGGCGGACCTGCAACTTACCGCGGTAACGGATAACCAACCAATGAGTGGAGTGAACGTTTTTGAGTCATCTTTGAAAGACGCCACCGGGGCTCCAGTGGCTGGACAAAAGATTGATTACCAAAATTTAGATCACTTGACTTTCACATTATCGAGTGAATCAACGAATAGTGATGGAAAGCAAACCGTATCGGTGAAATCGACTGACGTACAAGGAGAGGAAGAATACCCATACATAGTGGATGCAACATATATTCTCCCGGATGGGTCCCAAGACACCCAATCACTGGATATGACCTTCTCGAATGGTCGATTAGAATTTGTTTATGGAGAATCAGGGAATTATGCACTCGACCCCCACCACCCAAACTCTGTAACCGTTGTAGTGCATGATGAGAGAGACACCCCGAACGAGGTAACGCTAAAAATTAAGGGACCTGCAGTCTTTACAGCAAACGGAAGTAAAGAATTAACAACAGACGCCTACACCCCAACAGAAGGATCAGAGCACTCCCTAACCTGTGCCAGACTATTAAGTACGACAACTCCGACGACAATGAGAAGGTCCCACAAGAAAACATAACCTACGACGTCGAAGTTACAGCGTGTACGGGCAGACGATCACCACCCCACAATTCTTTACAGGGATGCCTCCACAAATTGTAGGGAAGTCAGGAAGAGTGTACGTCCAGTTGCCACGAAAAGCAGATGGGACAGCCTACTCCTACGGAGATGTATATACAGCATGTCAGGACCGAGGCTTCGAGCCGCCCAGTACAGATCATTACGGCCTGATAGGATCGTATGACACGAGCTGGTACGACGACATAGGGTTTGAAACCGGGGGTGAAGGCGCACAGGGAGCGAAAGCCTTGTTCGACGCGGGGTGGCAACACAAC
>NZ_MCWD02000007.1:0-2574 GCF_002874195.2 Vibrio sp. 10N.286.45.E10
TTGAACGGATTCAGCATCAAAGCCTCTCAAGATCTCTTTAGATTAACGTTCGAGGGGAGAGCATTCTTTGCCATTGAACATATGGCTATAGTTGTAACGATCGATATTCAGATACTCCCCCTCCCATTAGCTTTACCTATACCAGCTAGAGATTAGAGATGTAAATGACCAATCTGACACTTACAAAAAATGTGTTGTCATCAAACCTTAAACATTAGAGCAAAACTCAGCTTAGATAGTTCAAGTTTAAATGTTAGCGTAATGTTACATATGCAAACCAACAGTACGAGATATGCAGCACGTAAAACTCTTAAACCGCAACACCTTCTGCTGGGCTCGCAGCAACATTAGTTGGGAACGGGATTGGTCGCTTTGCCTACATAGCACTAATGCCTGTGCTCATTCAAAGTGGGTGGTTCTCAAGCGAAGATGTCTGGATACCGGCGCAGCAACACTGATTGGCTATATATTCGGAGCTCCTGCATCGAGCTTTTTACAAAGATATTATTCAACAGGCACACTCATACGTGCCTCTTTGTTGTTAAGTAGCTTTAGCTATCTTGGGTTGTGCCTTAAAATCTGCGCCCTTTGAATGGTTTTTAACGCTTGTGAAACCACAGGGTATATCAGGTGCCGTACTCATGGTACTCGCACCACTCCAGGATCACCAGCCTTCACCCTCAAGAGATGAAAGCAAGAATCAGTGGCGTCGTATTTTCAGGCATTGGCCTCGGCGCCATGATTTCAGGAACAATCATACCTTTGCTTATCTACCAAAGTGTTGAAAGTGCATGGTTAGGTATGGGAGCGATCGCTTTTCTCGCAACTGTCCTGACGTGGAAAACATGGGCTCTTGAAGCTAAACCAAACCATTGTGATAAAAGCCCATCGACGTTTGATGCCTTATCTAAGAATAAGCGCATTAGTATTAGCTGCGTACTTTTAGCCTACACCTTTAGCGCCATTGGTTATTTACCTCATACTCTTTTTTGGGTCGACTATATTGTTCGAGAGCTAAAAATGAGTTTTGCGAGCGGTGGTTTTTATTGGGCTGTGTTTGGAATAGGAGCAGCGATTGGGCCAATAGTAACTGGTATATTAGGGGATAAATTTGGACTTAAAAAAGCACTATTAGCGGCGTTTATTTGTAAAGCTGCTGGGGTTGCTCTTCCACTATTAAGCACCAGTGAAACAGCACTTTTTGCTTCATCTTTGTTGGTCGGTATGTTTACGCCTGGCACCGTAACACTGGTATCAACCTACACCTTAGAAATCGTCAGGACTCAGCTCCATACGAAATCTTGGGGAGCAATGACAATGGCTTTTGCTATATCGCAAGGAATAGTCGGCTTCGTTATGGCTCACTACGCCCCTCAACTCACCAGTTATAACCTCTTATTTATGATCAGCGCGAGTGCACTGATTCTGTCGATACTCTGCATCGCATTTACATCAACCAAACAGCAGACATTAAACACTGCTCAAATAAGTTCTTAGCAAAGGAATCGCTCATGAAACTGTATTTAAACGACACATCTCCATTCTCCAGAGCAGTACTGGCAACGGCCTATTTGTGTGATGTCTTAATGGTTCTTGAATGGGTCGACCCGTGGCAAACACCCTGCACATTGGTCGCAGTTAATCCATTAGTACCATTCCGGTTCACAGAAACCAGTGATGAGGTTGCACTGACCGAGAGTTTAACGATCTGTAGAGTTCCTCATGCAAGCATACCCAACAGAAAAACTAACAGTGACCAAGGCTAGCGACACTCAACGTATGTCGTTATTGGGAGTGAGTAAAACGTTGATGGAAGTGGCCTTTCGGTGTGCTGCACTGAGCCGCTTCGAAGCTGAGCAAAACGAGCTAACGATTGGGGAAAGGAAGGTATTAAAAGAAGCGTTAAAGCACTTATCGGGCAGTTGAATAACAATGATGATTTGCTTGGACCTGACTTCTCAACATTGTACCTGCACGTCGCATTAGATTACGTCTTATTCAGGCATGCTAATTTGCTTTCAGCAGAAGAGCGCGACATCCTCACTACTGCTTTACATAATTCGCCGTTTAAAGCCACATTGGGCAAAACTTAGCCTAGAGTCGCTTTCAAAAAAGCTTAACTATTGCGAATACAAAAATTCTTGATCACTTTGAATAGTGTTGTGTTGAACGAGTCTAACAAGACCTCGCACACGCGAAGCCTTGTTTTATCTGCGTTCCAACGAACAAGCAGCTAGCAATTTACGATAGTAAAACCAAATTAACTAGAGAGCCATTCATCCAATACTTTGATGAATTTAGTATGGCGCACGAAAAACGCGAAAGCGTTTCACGATAAATGCGAAAACAGGGTGGAAAGACGAACGGTTAAACACCCAAATTCTCCGGTAACTGAACGAAGTACATGCGGTCAGAAACTTGGGCTGATCCGTACAACACCACATCAGCTCGCACGAAGACAAAAATCGATGAAACTGGCAATGCGTTTCGTTTGAAGCTAAGCAACATTGTGGGGTCAGCTTTCTCGCTAGACATGGCCTACGCCACCAAAGATGTGGAAGAAGATCGCGTTGA
>NZ_MCWD02000008.1:0-2562 GCF_002874195.2 Vibrio sp. 10N.286.45.E10
AGCGCGGCAATCACTGGCGCGCTGAAGAAGGTGTCACTCACCAAGACACTGCCACTTCGCTCATAAGCCACCGTCACTTCATAGTAACTGCCAACATCCAACGCGGTCGGAGTGACCGTGTCAGCGACCTGCGGGGTGTTGCCCTGCGAACCATCAGGAGCTATCAGCCTCCAAGTCACCACTCGAGCATCAAAGCTGATGTCAGGACCACTGCTTTGGAGGACACTGACCACTTGTAATGGGATGCCCTCTCTCGGGGTCGCCAGTGGGTCAAACACAATGTCATAATTGACAGCAGTGCTTGCCAAGACGACCGTACTCATCTCACTGGACAGGTCCGTCTCTACATTCGTGTTGGTGTTTTTACCCCACAACATCAAGCGGTATCGCTCATCAGAGCTGAGCCCCGCGGGCAGGTCAGCATAATAGGATTCACTGCTCACCTCTGTCCAATTTAGTCCATCATTACTGGTTCTCTGCCACACATAGCGCACATCAACGTTATTGGTTCGAGTGAGGACATCTTGCACATCACTGAGCACTTGTGTTTCGTTTTGTAACCCTATGTCATCATTAGGGTGTAATGGCGTATTGTGTCGCAAGACTGGCTTCTCCACCGTCAGCAATTCATACACCTCGTCAGCACGAAACGGAAAACTGGCGCTTAAGGGGCGGCTGTTATTAGTTGATGTCTGCGTCACCTCAGCGGTCACGGAAGTGGTATTCGGGAATTGAGCCATAACATGGTTAAATCTTGAAAAGAAACCGATGGTGCCTGATTGCTGTAGAAAGCATATGGGGAAAGCGTATAAGCCCCAGACGTAGGACCTTCTGTCTCAGAGCTCATTGGCGCTTTGGCTAAGTCCCAGCGACCGAAGGCAGGCGTTGCTGGGTCATCCGGGCTCCAAGGTGATAAGGCTGTACCAAACCGCGAATTCCCCAGGGGTCGTAATGCTTTGCACTGGAGTGAGACTCCATACGATTGCTGACTCGGTTTGAGCACCCTCAGTGTAGGTCAACTCTAGCACCACATACTGACCACTGTGAGCGCTGTTCAATTGATAAACGCCGCTCACTGGGTTGATTGGGCTCCAGCTACCGGCATCCTGCAGCTGATTGAGGTCAGAAATGGTATACCAATCCGCGGCGAGTCCACTGGTGGGCGTTTCCGCTACCCCATTTCGAGTGAGGTTGAACGCGTAGCTCAGCACACTGTCTGAGTAGAGCGTGATTGGCGTAATGTTGACATCACGCAGACTCAAGACATCGCTGCCGCCGGTCGGAATGACAACTACATCACTTGTGACCGCCTTCGACGTGTAAGTATCCGTTGACTCCGTCAACGTCACCACCACTCCCAAGCGGGAAGCGCCATGACTATTGTCAACGGTGATATCTTTGGTCACCACATTCAAAGAGTTAGCGCGGTTCCAATCCCCTTGCGCATCCAATAAAAACCACTCATAGTCTACCTGCTCGCCCGGTAACAAAGGGCGATGAACGGCGCTGAGCACCTCTCCAGGGTTTAATGGACTGGTCATCGGGGTAATGTTCACAGGTAAAGGGGCAATGGAGGCATTCGAGCCGACCAAGCGCGTATTCGAAACCAGCGTACCAGAGACGTTCAGAGCATCTGTCCAGCTCAACGTGGCTTGCAGGGTGGTGTTACCATCCCCACCACTCACGTCCACAGTGTAGTCTTGCGTGGTCGCACTCATGGACGAAGCATTACGCGTCCACTGGTAGCTAATATTGGGAGGACGCACGTCCCTTTCCGGCACACTGCCTGTCAGTACCGCTTGTAATACATCACCATTAAGCGCAGGGATTGAACCGCCTTGCAGCGTCAGCACATCCATATAACGCAAGCGCTCAAGCTCGGTCGCCAAGTCACTGCCATCACCAGGGGCAGTATTGCCATCCCACACAGGGGTGATGTTGGAAAATAGCGTCACGGTCTGACCATTACTGTCTTCTAACGTCACACGCAAACCGTGCCTAAAGCCAACGTCAACCGCTGCGTTGAAGGTATACCCCCCCGCGTCGGTGCCCACTTCGGCGCCCACCTCAAAGCCGCCACCGGAGGCCGGCATGCGCAGCCAGGCATAGGTTGGATTAACGAGGCTTTCATCACTCATGAAGGTCGTCAAACGCTCAGCAGACGCAGACGCCAATGACAGCAGGCTACCGTCAAACTCAAGGAGTAAGGTGAAGGTTTCAAGCCCCATGTCATTGGCTTGCACCACGCCGCTGTATTGACTGGTTAAGTCGATGGACTCATTGGTTCCAGCGTCGGCTAGCGTCAGCACTAGGTGTAAACGCTCGCCCACATCACCGACTTGCGCCACATAAGATGCGCCGTTGCCAGTGCCAGTGCCAGTGCCAGCCACATTAGACCAACTGCCCACACTGCCCGCTTGCCACTGGTAAGCCACCGTCACCGCCGAGGCGTTGGCTATCTCATTCATGTCCGCCGCCGTTAAGCTGACCAACGCACCCACAGAGACACCGTCTGGCGTTAACGCCAAACTCAACACACCCACCAAGTCCGTCAGGTCAGTG